>ONMJ01000011.1 GCA_900318955.1 uncultured Bacteroidales bacterium | reverse complement strand
TGATGTTCAAGGAGAATGGGCGATACGGCTTCTTAGACAGCAAGGGGACGATTGTGATTCCTCCGATTTTTCCCAAATGTACACACTTCAACCAAGACGGATTGGCTCTAACCGACCGGTATGTGCTTTCTATTAAAAACAAGCCGGCTCAACATATGAGTTATATTGAAGCTTCGGAAAAAGGCTATGCCGATGCTCAGTTTTTCCGCGCTATTTACTGCTTCCGTAAAGGGGAGAATGAGGAGGGACGAAAATGGCTCGATAAGGCTGTCCAGCAGGGCTTGGCCGTAGCGCAGCATATGATGGGCAGCATATACCGTAACGGCTGGTATGGGGTTGAGAAAAATAAAGGATTGGCCTTCTTGAACGAGTCCATGGCTGCGCAAAAAGGCAATATCCCTGCTCAGATGGAACTCGGGCTTGCCTATGGTCTGGCAGATCAGTATAAAGATGCGGTGGAGTGGCTTAGGAAGGCGGCAGAGTCCGGAAACAGCGAAGCACATATCTATCTTGGTATGTGTTACGAAGAGGGTCTTGGTGTTGAGCGCGATTACAATGAGGCTTTAAAACTATATGATTGGTCTTTTGAAAGGGATCATAATAAAACTGCTTCCGAAGCGTATCGCAGGGTCATAGAAAAGATGAAACAGTAGCTTTTTTGCAGAAGTCCCATTTTTTTCGTAATATTGTGGGATATGTCAAAAAAGGAACGGAATAGTCTCGTCTTATTGCTTTTGCTTGGGGCCATTGTCTTCGGCCTCGCGATAGTTTTTGCCTGGGAGAGTGTTTCCGTCAAGACATCCACAAACGATTATTGCATGAGCTGCCATTACCATGAAATGGCAGATGCGAATTGGAAGAAGTCCCATCATTTTATCAATGAAAGCGGTACGGTTACAGACTGCGCCGCATGCCACCTTCCTCTGAAGGAGGATGGGGTCATCGCCTATACAATGGCCAAAGCCCGTATGGGCGCCAAGGATATCTTTGCAAAGATGACAAAGGATAAGGATGAGATTGACTGGGAATCCAAGCGGCAGCTGGATCATGCGGTGAAGATCGTCTACAACCGCAGCTGCGAAAAATGCCACCAGAATCTCTTCCCGGAGGGTATTACTGACGATGGGATTACCGCTCATCTCTACTATGAGGAGAATGCGAAAAAGCTCAATCTCCAGTGCATAAGCTGCCATCTTGATGCCGGCCATTATATGAGCGGATATCAGCATAAGAAGCTCCAGGGGAAGGTCGAAACTGCGCCTGGAATCATTTATGAGACTCCCGCGACGGTAAATGCTTTTGAATCCTTCACGGAAACAGTTCCCGGTACGGGAGCTGCGATAAAGATGGTAGCCATTCCGGGAGGCTCATTCAAGATTGGAAGTCCGGAGAAGGAGCCTTTCCGCTCAGGCGATGAAGGCCCTCAGAAGGAGGTGAAAATATCCCCGTTCTTCATTGCGGAGACCGAAATAACATGGGACCAGTACTGGAGTTTCTACAATGAGACAATGTCTGAAGGACGTACTCCTCCGGAGGTTATATATGCCAATAATTCCCGAGAGGATGTCGATGCCGTCAGTGGCCCGACCCCGCCTTTCGGCTCTCCGGCTCAAGGCTGGGGAATGGGCGAGAGACCTGCAATTACCATGACCCATTATGCAGCGGAGACCTTCTGCCAATGGCTCTCGCTGAAAACCGGTAGGCATTATCGTCTCCCAACAGAGGCGGAATGGGAATATGCTGCAAGGGGCGGCACTGATTCTCCATATTTCTTCGAAGGCAATCCCAAGGACTTCTCCAAGAAGCCTTTTATCAGGAAATTCTCTCCCGCCGACACTGCCGTTATCGGTAGGTATATCGTCTACGAAGGAGTCAGTTCCTCAAAGACCCAGGAGCCTTCGAGAGTGAAGGCCAATCCTTTCGGTCTTAAAAATATGCTCGGCAATGTCATGGAGTATTGTGCAGATTTTTATGCAGAAGACGCTTATTCCAAGATTGCAGACGGAACTACCGACCCGAAGGGGCCTTCTACCGGTGAAGAATACGTAGTCCGCGGCGGCAGCTATTCTGACGATGCTTCGAAAGTCCGCTGCGCAGCGAGAGATCATACCTGCCATGATGAATGGCTCAGGACGGACCCCCAGAACCCCAAGAGTATTTGGTGGTATTCAGACATAAAGGGAATAGGCTTCCGCGTAGTATGCGAGGTGCCGGATAATATCAGAAACAATTAAAATTCACATAATTATGAGCGAAAAAACGATGAATAGAAGATCCTTTCTCGGCGTAAGCACCGCGATCGGAGCAGCAGGAGTCCTTGGCGGAAGCGCCCTTCTGACTGCATGTTCAAGCAAAAATAAACTAGTACCCCTCAAAGAACCGGGTTCTTACTATGTCCCGGAGCTTCCCGATAAGGCAATCGAGGGACGCGAGCTGAAGGTCGGTCTCGTCGGTTGCGGCGGCCGTGGAAACGGAGCCATCAAGAACCTCATGGAGGCTGCTGACGGTATTGTTATTGCTGCTCTCGGAGATGTTTTCCCCGACAGAATCGCTTCGACCCGTGAGAAAATCAAGTCTGCTTTCAACGTAGAAATACCTGATGATAAGTGCTTTACGGGATTTGATGCTTATAAGAAAGTGATCGACTCCGGTATCGATATGGTCATCCTCACGACTCCTCCTGTCTTCCGTCCTGAGCATTTCAAATACGCTACTGAGAAGGGAGTACATTCTTTCCTCGAGAAGCCTATCGAAGTAGATGCAAAGGGATACCGCAGCATTATGGCTACAGCCAAGCAGGCGGAAGCCAAGGGCCTCAGCGTCGTTACCGGCACCCAGCGTCATCACCATCGTGCTTATGTCGAGTCTTTCAAGAAGATTCAGGAAGGTCTCATCGGTACCATCACCGGAGGCAACGTCTACTGGAATCAGTCCATGCTCTGGTATAAGACCCGCGAGAAGGGATGGAGCGATATGGAATGGATGATTCGCGACTGGGTCAACTGGAAATGGCTTTCCGGCGACCATATCGTCGAGCAGCATGTCCACAATATCGATGTCTTTACATGGATGATAGGTAAGCATCCTCTTCGCGCAACGGCCATAGGAAGCCGCCAGAGAAGGATTACAGGCGACCAGTATGACAACTTCAGCGTCGATTTCGAATTTGAGAACGGAGTCCATCTCCACAGCATGTGCCGCCAGATTGACGGCTGCGCCGATAATGTCAGCGAGCAGGTAAGGGGTACCAAAGGTTATTGGAATTCCAAGGATTTCGCTATTCGCGATTATAATGACAATATCCTCTGGCAGTATGACAAGGAGGCGGCAAAGGCCGAATTCTCGCAGCATAATCCCTATGTGCTCGAACATGTTGACTGGGTCAACCATATCCGCAAGGGCGAAGCCCATGTTGAGGCAGGGGAGACCGGAATGTCCTCTCTTGCAGGCGTGATGGGCCGCGAGGCTGCTTACTCCGGAAAGACCGTCGAATGGGACGAAATCAGCGCAGCAGAGCTTGATTACATGCCTGAGAAGCTCGAACTCGGACATATGGATATGTCTAAGTATACCGTTCCTGTCCCCGGAAAGGCCAAATAGCGATAACTATGGATAGGAAAGATTTCTTTAAAACCTCATTTCTCGGAGCGGCGACAATAGCCGCCGCTTCCGTAGGGTTGACTTCTTGCAGTCCTTCTTCCAAAAAGAATGACCCCGGTCTCAAACTCTCTTTCCAGGAGGGTATAGCTCCCGGCGAGAGCCTTTCAGAGAAGCTTGATTTCATGGAGAATCTCGGAATCGTCGGGTTCGAACCAAGCGGCAAGACTTTGGTTTCCCGAGTTGATGAGATTCGGGATGCTCTTAAAGGCCGCAATATAAAAGTTTCCGCGATTTGCGCAGGTTTCAAAGGTTTCATTCTCGCCGAAGATCCCGCAGTCAAGGCAGAATTCGATTCGACAATGAGAGAAATAGTGGCGGCGGCAGGCGAGCTCGGTTCTGTCGGTGTGATAATGGTGCCTGCGTTCAACCGTCAGGTCCCATGCAAGCCCCACACCCAGGAGACTCGCGATTATCTCTGTGAGCAGCTCCATGAACTCGGCGAATATGCCCTCTCGTGCGGTACAACGGTGATTCTCGAGCCGCTCAACCGCAAAGAGGCTTTCTATATGAGGCTAGTAGCAGATGCTGCCGCTATCTGCAGGGATTCTCAGAGCGAAGGCGTAAAATGCATGGGCGATTTCTGGCACATGCAAGAAGAGACGTCCGATTACGGCGCCTTTATGTCGGCAGGAACTCAGTATCTCCAGCATGTCCACATGGCAAGCCGCGGTCGCAGGCTGATGCCTGGAGAGGACGGAGAGAAGGATGTCTACTTCGACGGCTTCCGCGCCCTCAAGGAGATGGGCTATGACAAATATGTCAGCTTCGAGTGCGGTACAAAGGGCGAACGCTCCAAGACCGTTACCTCTGCCGTCAATCTCCTGAGGGAGCAGTGGGCAAAAGCTTAATTATTCCAGTACAGAAAGGCCTCTGAGGTATTCTCCGATACGGTCGAGCCAGGTATAGCTCCCGGTGCCAGGAGAAGCCGCCCGCTGGAAGCAGTGGGGGCGAAGTGCAAGGGTATGCAGTTCACACTGTATACCCATTGCTCTCATTTTCTCCCATACTTTCACTGAGTTCATGGACGCCCAATAGTCGGCATCGCCATGGATCAGCAGCATTGGAGCCGTGTCGAGATCGAAGCTGAATTCAGGTACCAGAACGTCCTCATCTTCGTTTCCGCCATGGATATTGTGCTGATCGGCACCGTCCGTAAGGGCATACGCCGGATATATACCGATACCCCATGCCACTTTGCAGGAAAGCTTGTCAATCTTGTCAATCGGGTTGTAAGACTGGTGGCGAGAGGAGGTTACTCCCATTAGCGTAAGATGTCCGCCGGCGGAGCTTCCCATTATACCGATTCTTTCAGGGTCCAGACCGTAGTCTGCGGCTTTGCTACGAACGAGCCTGATCGCCCTCTGAAGGTCCTCCCATGCCGTTACATGCTTCATCAGCCCGCTCTCTGCCGAAGGCCTCGGCGTGCGGTATTTCATGGTCACCACGGTCATTCCAAGGTCGTTGAGGTAGCGTCTTGCAGGGGCAACCTCGAACCCGTCGGGATTGTTGCTCGTGTAGCTGCCGCCGGAATATATAATCTGGATTGCTGTAGTCTTGAGGACCTTAGGGAAATGCCATTCTATATAGGGAGTGCATTGCCCTTCCTGGGGATTCGGCATCTTTC
Organism: uncultured Bacteroidales bacterium; assembly: GCA_900318955.1. Lineage (GTDB taxonomy): Bacteria > Bacteroidota > Bacteroidia > Bacteroidales > UBA932 > Cryptobacteroides. The sequence continues at coordinate 46,175 of ONMJ01000011.1, read as the reverse complement.
CTTCCGGCCAAACAGGCTCTTTGACGAGACTATCCCTCGCCTCATCGGAAGGGTAGCGGTCCACGAGCTTGACTTCTGGCTCCAACTCTCCCAGAAATCCCATCTGTCTCATGAATTCAATGCCCCTTTCAAGGCCGAATGCCCCATGACCCTTGCCGGGATATAGGTGCAGCTCGGCAGGAATTCCCATCCTACGGAGCTGACGGTAGACCTGGGTGGATCCTCCGGGGGAATAAGGGTCCATCCCGCCGTGATGAAGGCTCATCGGGCAGGTCTTCTCGTCGAATTTGAATACCGAGGAGAGCTTGACTTCAGGACCATAACCCATCATGGAAGAGCGGTTCCCGTCTTCTCCGTCCGTGGTTGCATAGGCGGGAGCATTGACGATAGCCCAGTTGATATGGCAGGGGATATCGTCAATCTTATCAATCCTCTGATATGCCGGAGTCTGGGAACTCGTTGCAAGAAGCAGGGTGAGGTGGGATCCGGCTGACATGCCGATAACGCCTATTTTTTCGGGATCATAACCTCTTTTTTTGGCTTCTTTTCTTACCAGCCTGACTGCTCTCTGGCCGTCTTCCCATGCGGACTGATATATAGGAAGTCCAATCGGACGGCTGGTCCTATAGACAAAATTCACGCATTGGAATCCTAGAGCGGTAAAAGTTTCACGCCATAATTTGATCAGACCTACGTCGCAGCAGTTTTTATAACTGCCTCCTGATATCAGAATCATGCATCCTCCGTTACGCACTTCGGGTGAAGGAGCGTCGAACCACTCGAGGTACGGCATCCTATGCTTATCGGGGTCGAAGTCAGGAAGAGACGTTTCGTCCGTCATTGCAGCTATCTGATGAGCTTGCTGATCAGGCATTTTGCCCTTTGGCCATACCGGTTCCCTCTCGAATGAATAACCAGTGACCGAAAATAGGACAGTGAGTAAGAAAATAATGGCCTTTTTCATAAGAAAATCAATTATGTGGTTTCAAATATAGTAAATCTTAGTCTAAAAATTAAATAGTATTGAAATACTTTCAATTTATGTGAAATAATCTACTTTTTACTTAATAATTATTCGTATATTTGTGAAAATAGACCACGATTATTTATGAATATACACGTAACTAATGAGACTTCAAGACTAAGGGCTGTCGTCCTCGGAAGACCTGAGTCCAATGGACCTGCCCCTTCGCTGGAGGAGACCTTTGACAGCAAATCATACGAGTCTGTCCTCAATGGAGTCTATCCGAAAGATGAAGACATAGTCCATGAGATGGGGGCTTTTGAGGCTATCCTCAGAAAGTGGGGAGTCGAAGTATACCGCCCGGATCCTGTTGAAGGGTGCAATCAGGTTTTTGCCCGCGACGTAGGATTCGTAATTGACGATAAGATAATTGTTTCCAATATCATCCCCGACCGCCAGAGGGAGATTGACGCCTATGATGTCGTCTATCGTCAGATTCATTATAAGCAGATTTACAACCTTCCGGAAATGGTCCATGTGGAGGGAGGTGATGTGATTCTCTATGGAGATACTATTTTCCTCGGACAATACAATTTCCCTGATTATTCGTCCGTCAAGACTGCGCGTACCAACCGTCTTGCTCTCGACTACCTGAAAATGATATTCCCGTCTAAGAATATTATCCCGCTGAATCTGAGAAAGAGCGATACTGATCCCTATGAGGGAATTCTCCATCTTGACTGCACCTTCATGCCGGTCGGTCGCGGAAAGGCTATTATTTACAAGCCGGGATTCATGAATCCTCGCGATGCCGACCACCTTGTAGAATTTTTCGGAAAAGAGAATGTTTTCGAACTGACGAAAGAAGAAATGTACTGGATGAATTCCAATATTTTCTCTATCTCAGAGGATGTGGTTGTTACCGAAGAGCATTTCACCAGGCTCAACCATCATCTGAGTGAGGAGTGGGGAATGACGGTAGAGACTGTACCATACAGGGAGATTTCCAAGATGGGAGGGCTTTTAAGGTGTTCTACTCTTCCTCTTAGAAGAGATTGACAATCAGTTTATTATGGCAAAACCTATAGCAATGGTCGCCTTCGGCGGCAACGCGCTTTTGAGAAGCGGGCAGAAAGGGACTTTCAGCGAGCAGCTGGAAAATGTGGAGCAGACATGCGAACAGCTTATCCCTCTGATCGAGAGGGGATATAATATTATCATAGGGCATGGCAACGGTCCCCAGGTAGGCAATGTGATGCTCCAGCATGAGGCCGGAGCGAAGGAGTTCGGCCTCCAGGCGATGCCGATGGATTTCTGTGGGGCGGAGACCCAAGGGTCAATAGCCTATCTTATCGAGACAGCAATGGAAAGGGTCCTCTGTAGAAGAGGCATTGACCGCCCTGTCGTCTCAATCGTTACCAGGGTGGAGGTCGATCCGGATGATCCAATGTTCATGAATCCTACAAAACCGGTCGGCCCCTATTATACAGAAGAAGTTGCAGCCAGGCTTGGAGCCGAGTCCGGTGCAATCTACCGTAAAGATCCGAAAGGGAGGGGCTATCGTAAGGTCGTTGCTTCTCCGGAGCCGAAGAAAATATTCAATATAGGTATTGTTCGTGAGCTTGCCGAGACGGGTTGCATAGTAGTGACTGTCGGAGGCGGTGGAATACCTGTCGTCAAGGATGGAAACGGCCATAAAGGGGTCGAGGCTGTTATTGACAAGGACCTCGCTTCGGCTCTCTGTGCGAAGGAGACCGGTGCGGAGGTGTTCTATATCCTTACCGATGTCCCGAAGGTCTGCCTTAATTTCAATACCCCCGAGCAGAAAGATCTTGATGTTATGACAATTGCAGAGGCTGAGAAGTATCTCGCTGAGGGCCAGTTTGCAGAAGGGTCAATGGCTCCGAAGGTCAGGGCAGGCATCAGATTTGTCGCTCTGACCGGCGGAGAATGCATCATCACAGAGGCAGGCCAGCTAGACAACCCTTCTTGCGGAACAAGAATAATAAGATAATAATCAATTAATTATGGCATACAATCTTAAAAACCGCAGTTTCCTTAAACTGCTCGACTACACCCCTGAGGAGATGAGGTATCTTCTCGATCTCGCGCATGATCTTAAGCGTGCGAAAATATCCGGGACTGAAAGGCAGACGATGGTCGGTAAGAACATCGCTCTCATTTTCGAAAAGACATCGACCCGCACCCGCTGTGCCTTCGAGGTCGCCGCTCATGACCAGGGCGCCCATGTGACATATCTCGGCCCTACCGGCTCGCAGATTGGCATCAAGGAGTCCATGAAAGATACAGCTCGCGTCCTCGGAAGGATGTTCGATGGTATCGAATATCGCGGCTTTGCCCAGACTACGGTTGAGGAACTAGCTGAGTATTCGGGAGTTCCGGTCTGGAACGGTCTTACTAACGAGGCCCATCCGACCCAGGTTCTTGCCGACCTTATGACAATCGAGGAGCATATTGACAAGCCTCTCACTGATGTGAAATTCGCCTACCTTGGAGATGCCCGTTTCAATATGGGTAACTCCCTACTTGTCGGAGGAGCCAAGATGGGAATGGATGTGAGAATTGTAGCTCCGAAGGCCCTCCAGCCCTCAAAAGAGCTCGTTGATGAGTGCATGAAGATCGCAGCTGAAACCGGAGCGAGAGTGACTATTACCGATGATGTGGATGCAGGAGTGAAGGGCTGCGATTTCATCTATACCGATATCTGGGTCTCAATGGGAGAGCCGGACGAAGTATGGAAAGAGCGGATCGCCATGCTCATGCCTTATCAGGTGAACGCCTCCCTTATGGAGCGTACCGGCAATCCTTCATGCAAGTTTATGCACTGCCTTCCTTCATATCACAATCTTGAAACGAAGGCCGGCCGCGATGTCTACGAAAAGTTCGGCCTTGACGGAGTTGAGGTCACTGAAGATGTGTTCGAGAGCAAGAATAGCATAGTTTTCGACGAGGCCGAAAACAGGATGCATACCATCAAGGCTGTGATGGTAGCAACTCTCGGGGATTAATTTCCTCTCTCTATTAGAAATTGAATGTAAGTCCTATTCCTCCGGAGGCGGTCGTACCAAAATTAAAGTACGCTGTCTCCGGAGAACCTATTGAGTTGCAGTACTTTACGACTTTTTTAAGGTTGCTGTGACCAACGCAGAGTAGGACTATTCCGGTAGTCATTCCTGCCAATCCCGCTACCGTGATGATTTCCGAAGCTATGAATTTCCCTTTCATCCCTTCGGCAACCGAATCTCCGATTCCGGACATGTCTCCCTGCCCTCCGGTCGCGACCGCTCCCACTCCGGCGCCGATAGCAACCCCGAGGACATATCCGATGCCAAGAACTGTCATATATGTAATTCCTCCGGCGAATACTACGGATCCTCCGACAAGTGTCCAAAGGCCTGCTTGAGCCTCACGGGTGTACTTATTCCACTGTGGGTTGAGATCTTCTCCATTGATGTCGGAAAGAATAAGAGTTTGGACTTCTTTAGAGAGTTTCTCTCCGCCTATTGCAAGGCGGGTTCCTTTCTTTTGGAGCTCTCCCGGAGTCCACGTGCCTGTAGAATCTGTGTTCTGGGCAGAAGAGATTACGCTTATAGACAGTAAAGCGGCAACTGACGCAATGATAAATAGTAAACGTTTCATAGTGAATTGTTTAGCGAGAAATAACAATGGCTGAGGCCCATACTTCGCAGCCCTCTTCGCGGCCGACAAAACCGAGTTTTTCAGTGGTTGTAGCCTTTACAGAAACTCTGTCGAGAGAGATTCCGAGAATAGGGGCGAGGGTCTCTCTCATTTTGAGGATATGGGGAGCAAGCTTTGGCTTCTGGAGAGCGATGGTGATATCGGCATTCCCGACCTCGTAGCCCTTATCATGAATAAGACCGACGACCTTCCCAAGGAGAATCTTGCTGTCGATGCCTTTCCACTCGGGGGCGTTGTCGGGGAAAAGGTGTCCAATGTCACCGAGAGCGAGGGCACCGAGAAGGGCATCGCATAATGCATGGATCGCCACATCCCCGTCCGAATGGGCTACAAAGCCCTTCGGGGAATCTATCTTTATGCCTCCAAGCCACATCGGCAGCCCTTCTTTGAGAGCGTGAACATCGTATCCGTTGCCTATCCTTATATCCATATCATCAGCATGTTTCTGCAAACTTACGCAATTTTTAGTATATTTGCTATTTGATAAAAAAGGTTTTTATGGCTGGTTTTAATTTCGGTTTCTTCGGGGACCAGGAGCACAGGGTGTTCAACTATAAGCCTCGCTACTATGATCCTGAAAAAGAGGCTCTAAAGGAGAAGTTCGGGGACGTGGACGGGACCAATGCTAAAAGCAAGGAAGACGGGACATATGTTCCCGGGAGCAGCATCCGCGGCGCATGGCGCGACGGGGCTTACAAACGTACCCGCAGCTCTGCGACAAGAACCCAGGCGATAATTGGCATTGTCACTCTCCTTCTTATAGCAGCTGTCCTCATTTATATCACCAAGTTTTATTCTCTGCTATAATGGAACTGAGGATACTGCCTGGAAATATCGCCAATATGATAGCTGCCGGAGAGGTCGTACAAAGACCCTCTTCGGTGGTTAAGGAGTTGATGGAGAACTCTTTGGATGCTGGAGCAACTCAAGTGAGCGTGACTATTCAAGACGCAGGAAGGACTCTCGTGCAGGTTATCGACAACGGCTCTGGAATGAGTCCGGATGACGCTGTTCTCTGCTTTGAGAGGCATGCAACATCGAAGATAGCGACCGCAGAGGATCTTGAAAATATCATGACCTTCGGCTTCAGGGGAGAGGCTCTCGCATCTATTGCAGCCGTTGCGGAGGTTACACTGAGGACAAGGAGAGAAGAGGATGAACTCGGATGCGAAGTGGTTTTCGCCGCTTCAGAGCATTTGTCCACAAAGGAAGTCCAGGCTCCGAAAGGCAGTAGCTTTTCGGTCCGTAACCTTTTCTACAATGTCCCTGCGAGGAGAAAGTTCCTCAAGTCGGACAATGTTGAGTTCAAGCACATCTACGAAGAATTCACAAGGGTTGTCCTTACCCGCCCGGATGTCGGATTCACCCTGATCCACAACGGTAAGGAGGTCTCCGTGCTGAGACCGGCGAAATCCTTGAAATTCAGGATTATGGACCTTTTCGGACAAGGAGTTGTCGGTGATGTCGTCGATATTTCTGCGGATACCACAATCGCTAAGGTGAGTGGCTTTATCGGCCGTCCTGAAGGTGCCAAGAAGACCCTCGGCAACCAGTTCTTCTTCGTGAACGGCCGCTATTTCAGAAGCCCCTATCTCCATAAGGCGGTGATGAAAGCCTATGAAGGCATGATACCGGAAGGAACCACCCCGAGCTATTTCATCTATATTGAGACCGATCCTTCCGCGATTGATGTCAATATCCATCCAACCAAGACCGAAATCAAGTTCGAAGAAGACAGCGTCGTCTTCCAGATTATCTTTGCCGCAGTGAAGGAATCCCTTGGGTACAACGCAATTTCAGGAGACATAGATTTTGAGAATCCGGAGGCTTCGAAGATGCCTGTTCTCGGGACTAATTTCGGGGAATACAGGCCTTCCAGCATACCTTCCGCAGGCTTGGATCCGGATTACAATCCATTCAATCCGGAGCCTTTCCAGGGCAGTTTTGACTTGCCTTCGGCGGAGCCTGTGGAGACCCCCGACTACTCGAAATATGTCAGCAAGAATGAGAATTATGGCAAGCTCTTCGAAGACAGGACCCTTCCTACTTCCCAGGTGATGACAGTCCATGGAAAGTATATTCTTTCCCAGTCGAAATCCGGGATAATGGTAATCAATGTCAGGAGGGCTAAGGAAAGGATTTTCTTCGATCGTTTCCTTAGGGCCTTCCGCAAGAGCGGGCACATTACCCAGACTGCCCTTTTCCCTCAGCAAGTGAGCGTCGGGGTAGCTCAGAGACAGATTTTCGATGAAAATGCCGATCTTCTCAGCTCCCTGGGATTCGACATAACCCCGTTTGGAAATGATTCTGTTGTAGTGAATGGAGTACCGGAGGGGTATTCTACCGAGCAGGGAAAAGTCGAGACGATGCTCTCCGACATTCTACTTATTCTTTCCGACAATACTACAACTCTTCAAGGGGTGATGGAGAATTCAATGGCGGAAAAATTCGCTATTTTGGGAGCTTCCGGCTCATCTGAAGTCTCGTCTCCTATCGAGGCTCAGCGACTTATCGATTCCCTGCTGTCCTCTGACAATCCCGAATTTACCAGTTCAGGCAAGAAAATAATAGCAATAATCCCTATCGAAGAGCTAGAAAAGAAATTCTGACAATATGGCATACTACACAAACAGAAACGGTGGCTCTTTCTTCAGCAATGTTCCGACGGTGACAAGGACCCTGCTTGTTATCAACATAATTATGTTTGTCGCGACCCTCATCAATGAGGACTTCATGATAGAGAAGTTCGCCCTTTTCTATCCGACCTCTTATTTCTTCAGGTGGTGGCAGCCTCTTTCCCATATGTTCATGCACGGAGGGTTCTGGCATATTTTCTTCAATATGTACACCCTGCTGATGTTCGGATCTATAATAGAGCGGACGATAGGAGAGAAGAAATTTCTGATACTGTATTTTGTGTGCGGATTCGGTGCAGTCCTTCTCCATCTTGGGGTCCAATACCTCCAAATCCAGAATTGGATGGCTGCGGCCACTCCCGCTGCCCAGATCAATATTACCAATCTCCTCAGAACCCCTACTGTGGGCGCTTCAGGAGCGATTTACGGGCTTTTGATTGCCTTCGCGATGCTCAATCCGGATGCGGTCCTGACCCTGATTTTCCCTCCAATCCCCCTCAAGGCGAAATGGTGGGTGATTATTTTCGCCGCCATCGAGCTTCTTACCGGAATGACCGGAACGGTCGGCGGAGTAGCCCATTTCGCCCATCTCGGGGGAATGCTTTTCGGCTTCCTTCTTATCCTATATTGGAGAAAGAAGGGTACCCTATGGAAAAGGTAACCTAAAATTTAATTTCCTATGAGTGAAAAGAAAAAGAGAAGTTTCTTCTCGAGGTTGTTTTTCTTTATACTGGTGGCACTCGCTTCCGGCTTGCTCTTGCTTAGCTATGCTGCCGGAATCATTAATCCTGCGAAGTTTTGGCCTATTACCATTTTCGGGATATTGTATCTGCCGGTGTTGATTCTAACGATTCTGCTGCTTATCTTCGCTATCATTCGAAGATCCAGCCTGGCTTCATGGCTTATAATCCTGCTAATCCCTTCGATATTTCTTGCCGGGAGATACATCAGAATCAAGGGGAAAGATAAGGCGGAAGAAGGCCCGGTCAAAGTAGTTACATACAACGTAGGCCTTTTCGCCAATGGCGACAAATCTGCCGAGTTGGATTCTAGAAAGGCTCTTGCAGACGAGACGGCAAAGTATCTTATGTCTCTTGATGCCGATATTATCTGCCTTCAAGAGTTTTATATAGACAATGCCATCGGGGTTGATGATTACTTTGCAGCCCATTTTCCAGGATATAGGGCTGATTATTACCTTCTTACCGGAAGTAAAGGCCATGCCGGCAATGTGACCCTCTCAAGGCTTCCTGTCAGGGACAAGGGAAAGGTGGGGTTTGAAAAGAGTACCAATATGGCCCTTTTTACGGATGTTGAGGTCAACGATACTATTTCGCTACGCATATATAACTGCCATTTTGAGAGTTATAACCTTTCTCCTGACAGCGTGATCAAGAGTATCGTCGACGAAGAAGAGGTCGAGTCTACCGGAAGGAAGATGCGGCAGGCGATTACCCGCCGCCCCGATCAGATCAAAGCTGTCCGCGCCAGTATGGCCGAGAGTCCGTATCGGTCCATGGTTGTCGGAGATTTCAATGATACTCCGCTTTCTTACACATATCAGATACTGAAGCAGTCGAGAACTGACGCTTTCGTCAAGGCGGGACGGGGTTTCTCGTTTACTTACAAGCGTTTCCGTCCTTTCCTCAGGATAGATTATCTGCTTGCTCCGAAAGATCTCGATGCGGTTACCTTCTCTTCCGAGAGGGTTGACTACTCTGATCACTATCCCCAGATAGCCACGTTTAAACCTTCGACAATGAAACAATCCATATAATGAAAAGACTGATAATCATTTCCGCCCTTCTTGCGGCGGCTGTTTCCTGCGGGAACAACTCTAAGATTGCCGATCTCGCCCTTGCAGAGAATTTTAAAGGTGAGGTGGATGGATGCCAGGTGGCACTCTATACTCTTTCGGCAGGCGATATTACGATGCAGGTGACCAATTTCGGCGCCCGCGTAGTCTCTCTCTATACTCCCGACAGGTCCGGGAAAATGGCAGATATCGTGCTCGGAAGGGGTTCGCTTGAAGAATATGTCCATCCGAAGGGCGAGAGATTCCTCGGGGCTTGCGTAGGTCCTGTTGCCAACAGAATAGGCACGGCCAGTTTTGCTCTCGACGGTGTGGTCTATGAGACCCCCAAAAATGATAATTCTGTCAATACCCTCCACGGCGGGTTCCTCGGAGTCGACAATCTGGTCTGGGATGTAGTGTCCGTAGATGATAGATCCATTACCCTCCATCTTCTCCATCCCGACGGTCTCGAAGGGTATCCCGGCAATCTCGACATGACGATGACATACTCTCTTACTGAGGATAACCAGTTCTGTATCACCTATAAAGCTACTACAGACAAGGCGACCCCTGTGAACTTCTCGAACCATCCCTTCTTCAATCTCGGGGGACCTTCCGTCGAGGATTATCTGATGATGGTCAATGCCGGTTCATTTGTTCCTATCGATTCTCTGAGCATCCCTACGGGAGAGATTCTTCCTGTGGAGGGTACGCCCTTCGATTTCCGCACAGAGCATCGTATCGGCGATAGGATTGGAGAGGACAACGAGCAGCTTAAAAATGCTCGCGGATATGACCATAACTGGTGCCTCAGTAGGAAAGGGGAAGGTCTTGAGACGGCCTGCACAGTATATGATCCTTCCTCCGGACGCGAAGTAGAGGTCCTGACAGACCAGAAGGGGCTCCAGATTTATACCGGCAATTTCTTTGACGGGTCCGACAATGACCGTCATTCACGTCCGATGTCCTATAGGGGATCGATTGCTCTTGAGGCTCAGGCATACCCTGACAGCCCCAATAAGGACAATTTCACTGACGTTACTCTCCGTCCGGGGCAGACCTATACCCAGACAACCGCATATAAATTTTCTGTAAGGAAATGAATCTAAGGAGGTTACTCATTATCGCCCTTGCGGTACCAGCGATAGCAGGTTGCCGTACGGGCGGTATTGATGTGCCTCAGCCTCAGGGCCCCTCCAAGTGGGATAAGGCAATCTCTGAATTCTACGATCCTTCCGTTATACCGGAGATTCATATCCATATCTCGGAGGACGAATGGAACAGGCTCCTTGAGGAATATGACAAGGATAGCAATAATTCCGAGTATTTTCACAGCGATATCAATATTGTAAGGGGCGGATATGTCTCTTCTGTCCAAGATGCTGGAATAAGGCTTCGGGGCAATACTTCCCGCCGCCGTCCTGAAAGTTCGAAAAAGCACGCTGTGAATTCGGCAGATTGGCACCATTGCCATTTCAGCGTCAATACCCATAAGTTTTATGAGAAAGGCGGTCCTGAATTCGGTAAAATCAGTCGTTTCGACCTTAAGTGGTTCAAGGATGACCCCTCTTATGTCCGCGAAATCTATTGCTATGATCTTTTCCGGCGATTCGGGGTTTGGACGGCCATCAACAGCGTATATTCGAGATTGTATCTCAAAGTAAGCAGTGATACAAAAGAGGCTTACTTCGGTGTATATGAGTTGATGGAGCATATCGACGAGGACTATCTGAAGGCTCGCTCCGAGAGGTTCGGCTCCTCCGACGGCTATCTTTGGAAATGCCGTCATTCCAATGGGATTGCAGACCTGACAAATGCTGACGACCGCCTTTTCGGGATAGATGACAATGTCCATTCATATGCGTATGAGTATAAATCCGATCCCGAGTCTTTCTCCAAGGCTAAGGATATGATGAAGGATTTTATTCAAAAGACCGGCACTCTATCAGGTTCTTCTTTCATGAGTTGGATATCCTCGGTTATGGATGTCGACCTTTTCCTTCGCACTTATGCAGTCAATGTCGCCGTAGGAATGTGGGATGATTTCTGGAACAACGGCAACAATTATTACCTGTATTTCGTCCCTTCAGGGGGCTCATACAAGGTCTATTTCATTCCTTTTGACTACGACAATACCCTCGGCACAAGCCTTGACTGCGGAGTCCAGTCGGATGCCGGAAGGCAGGATCCATACAGGTGGGGTAGGAGCGAGAACAACCTGATGACTAAGCTCTTACAGAATTCTGAGTGGAAGGTCGCCTATAGGGATTACCTAAGGCAGCTATGCCTTGCCGGAGGGCTTTCCTCATTCGAGGAGGCCTCTTCAAGGATAAGAGGCTGGCAGGGTATGATCCGGGACTATGTCTCCAACGATACTGGAGAGGATATGACTATTTCCGACCGTCCTGCTCCATGGGGTAATCACGGTGAGTACCGTATACTTTCGGATGGCTCTGACAATTTTTTCAAAGTGAAAGCTGCCGCTGTCTCGGCTATGAAATAGAAGGCTTGACAAAATGTCAGTCTGGCTCTCATTGGCATATCTGTTGATTATTGTCTTGTGCCGGCAAGACCGGCGGAATGTGAAACACATTAAAAACACAATATCATGATAAGACCATTAGCAGACAGAGTTCTGATCGAGCCTAAAGAGGCTGAGACCAAGACCGCCGGCGGGCTTTATATCCCGGACACGGCAAAGGAGAAACCCCAGCAGGGTAAAGTAGTTGCGGCTGGCCCCGGCAAGAAGGACGAACCGATGGAAGTCAAAGTAGGGGACGAGGTCCTTTACGGAAAGTATGCAGGTACAGAGGTTACCGTCGATGACAAGAAATACCTCATAGTTAAGCAGTCTGACATTTTAGCTATTCTGTAATCATGGCAAAGGAAATCAAATTCAATACTGATGTCCGCTCCGCAATGAAGGAAGGAGCAGACGCACTTGCAAATGCAGTCAAGGTGACCCTCGGTCCGAAAGGCCGTAATGTGGTGATTGCAAAGAAGTTCGGTGCTCCTCAGGTAACAAAGGACGGAGTGACCGTAGCAAAGGAAGTTGAGCTCGAGGACCAGTACCAGAATATGGGTGCCCAGATGGTCAAGGAAGTCGCTTCCAAGACCAACGATCAGGCAGGTGACGGTACTACCACAGCTACTGTTCTTGCTCAGGCAATAATCAATGTAGGTCTCAAGAACGTGACCGCAGGAGCCAATCCGATGGACCTCAAGAGGGGTATCGACAAGGCTGTAGCTGTTGTTGTAGAGAATCTCAAGAAGCAGAGCCAGTCTGTCGGCGACGACTATTCCAAGGTTGAGCAGGTAGGAACCGTTTCCGCTAATAACGATGCCTATATCGGCAAGCTCATCGCTGACGCAATGTCAAAGGTCAAGAAGGACGGAGTTATCACTGTCGAGGAAGCCAAAGGCACCGAGACAGAGGTTAAGGTTGTCGAGGGTATGCAGTTCGACAGAGGATACATCTCTCCTTATTTCATGACCAACGGGGACAAGATGGAGGCTGAGCTCGAGGATGCATATGTATTCCTTACTGACAAGAAGCTCACCAATATGAAAGATCTTCTTCCTATTCTCGAACCTGTAGCACGTGAGGGCCGTTCTCTCCTTATCATCGCAGAAGATGTTGAGGGTGAAGCACTTTCATCTCTCGTTGTCAACCGTCTCCGCGGTACATTGAAGGTGGCTGCAGTCAAGGCTCCGGGCTTTGGCGACCGCCGCAAGGAAATGCTCCAGGATATCGCAGTCCTGACCGGTGCTACTGTCATTTCCGAGGAAAGAGGTTATACTCTTGAGAATGCTTCTGTCCAGATGCTCGGAAAGGCAGAGAAAGTCACCATCACAAAGGACAACACCACTATCGTAGGTGGTGCAGGTTCCAAGGATGAAATCAAGGAGCGTGCGGATATGATCCGTCGTCAGATTGAGACCACCAAGTCCGATTACGACCGCGAGAAGCTTCAGGAGCGTCTCGGAAAGCTCGCCGGCGGAGTTGCAGTTCTTTATGTAGGTGCAGCTTCAGAGGTTGAGATGAAGGAGAAGAAGGACCGCGTCGAGGATGCTCTCAATGCAACCCGCGCAGCTGTTGAGGAAGGTTATCTTCCTGGTGGCGGTGTAGCTTACATCCGTGCCGCTGATGCGCTCAAGAAGCTTAAAGGCGACAATGAGGACGAGACTACCGGTATCCATATCATTGCCCGTGCTATTGAGGAACCTCTCCGTCAGATCGCAGCGAATGCAGGTGTTGAGGCGAGCGTGATTATCAATAAGATTCGCGAGCATAAGGGTGACTACGGTTACAATGCCCGCACCGATGAATATGTCAACCTCTTCGAGGCCGGCGTTATCGACCCGACCAAGGTCGCCCGCGTCGCACTTGAGAATGCAGCATCTGTTGCTGGCATGTTCCTGACAACCGAGTGCGGCATCGTTGATATCCCCGAGAAGGAGCCCGCAGCTCCCGCAATGCCTCAGGGCGGAATGATGTAATCGAGGAACATCCAACCGAAACTGCAGACAGTAGAAAAACGGCCACTGATCCATTTCAGTGGCCGTTTTTGTAATCTTTTATCCTATTGTAATTACACAGCAGAGGGTTTGGTGAGGGCTTCTTTCAGCTGATCGTCGTAGCGGAGCCGGATCTTGATGCCGGCTTCCTGGTAGTAGTAACGGACAGCGATTTCTTCCTCGATGAAGGGAATAATCTCGTCTTTTTTCAGGCGTAGGAATGCCTCTTTTTCAATGTTGAGGGACTTCTCAAGGGCATCAAGTTCTTTGGCCATAGACTCGGAAAGGCCGTCTTCGTCGAGGGTTTTCTTCATCTCGTCAAACATAGTCTTTGCGCTTGAGCGATAGTCGAATTCCTTGTCAAGAGCGAAGGCGATGAAGTCCTCATAATCGGTGAAATGGAATTCATCTATCGGAGCGATTGAAGGATGCTCGCGAACGAACTTGAGAGTATACTGCTCAATGACTCCGTTGAGAACGAGAGAGTAAGTGAGGCGGCTGTATTTATGGCTTTTTACTTCGAAATCGGGGGTGATGCCACCGCCGTCGCGTACTATCCTTCCGGAAGCAGTCTTGAATTCATGGGTAAGCGAATCGGGAATATGTCCGACGCTGCCGTCTTCATTGCGGTGGGCATAGTCTATCGCCTGGACGCAGCGCCCCGAAGGAGTATAGTACTTTGCAGTCGTGACTTTCAGCTGTCCGTTGTACGGGAGCGGTCTGATGCTCTGGACAAGGCCCTTTCCATATGTCCTCGTACCAATAATAGTCGCTCTGTCGAGGTCCTGAAGGGCTCCTGAGACTATCTCTGAGGCCGATGCTGAGGCTGAGTCTACCAGTACTATGATAGGAATCTTGAGGTCCACGGGGTCGGTGGTAGTCTTATAGGTCATATTGGATCCCACGGATTTACCCTTCTGGGAAACCACAACCGATCCTTTCGGAACAAAGAGGGACACTATATTTACGGCCTCGTTGAGAAGTCCGCCTCCGTTGCTCCTAAGGTCCAGGACGAGTCTTTTCATTCCCTTCGCCTTAAGCTGATAGTAAGCGTCGCGGACGGCCTGACCGACACCGTCTGTAAACTTGCTCTGGAGAATATATCCGGTCTCTTCGTCGATCATCCCGACGTATTCGATAGCCGGCATTAGGATCCTTTCCCTTACGATAGGGACATCGACTTCCTCACCTGCGGCCCAGGTCTCTCCTGCATGGAGTTTTTTAGTCCGGAGAACAACTGTAGTCCCCGGTTTTCCCCTCATTTTCTCACTTGCGTCGGCACTTGTCATCCCGTGGGTGGAGACACCGTCTATTGCTACGATTTCGTCTCCGCAGACCAGTCCGTGCTTGACGGCAGGGGAGCCGGCATAAGGCTCGTTTATGATGACATTGCCGTTGACATCCGGTTTATAGATGACAGCACCAATGCCTCCATAGACGCCTTTAATCATCATCTGGAAGTTCTCCTGCTCTTCTTCGGGGACATAGACCGTATACGGGTCCAGGCCCTCGAGCATTGCATCGATGCCTGCACGCTCAATCCTCGCAAGAGGAAGAGTGTCCACATACGAGCGGTCGAGTTCCTTCAGGATGGAATTCTGAATTTCCATCCATTTCCCCATATTGAAATTCTTTGATTGGGCTGAAGCGGCAGCCGAGACCGAAAGAGCGGCAACGGCCGCAAGTATATATCTATAGATTTTCATAACCGTTGGTTTCATAAACAAAGCCTGTGCCATCAGGCCGTTTTCCAAATGTATACCTTATCTCCTCGGCGGGGATGGATTTTTTCTGCCTTCTCCATGGCAGGGTTGTCGTTGATACGGTCTTCCGGGAGGTCTTCAAGAGGGACCGAAATAGAGCAGAAAACGCCCTTTGGACAGCTTGTGGCGGGTTTTAGCTCTACTCTCATATCGTCGACTGTCATTTCCAAAGCCCCTGTCGTTTTCCCTATTATGATAATATCGTCTCCTACATTGAGATCTCCGGATTCCACAAGGACTTCCGCCACTCCGATCTTGTTGAACCAGTTGGTAATCTTTCCGCAATAGACCTTTTTCCTTGTGGATTCACTACCGTATACGCTGCTCCACTCACCGAGCTTCGCTCCCTGGTAGTAACCATCCCAGAAACCGCGGTTGAAGACCTCTGAAAGCTCTTTTTTCAGTTCTGAGGCAAGCTCTTGAGTATATGTCCCTTCTGCAACGGCATCAGCTGCTTTACGGTAGCACCGGGCGCACCGTTTGACATATTCTGCGCTCCTTGCGCGGCCCTCGATCTTGAAGACCTTGACGCCGGCGTCGATAATCTTGTCCATGAACTCTATCGTGCACAGATCCTTCGGGGACATGATATATTTATTGTCCACTACGAGCTGTGTGCCGGTCTCGATGTCGGTCACCTCATATCCTCTGCGGCAGAGCTGCATGCATTCCCCCCTGTTGGCTGAGCGGCCGGTATTGTCGAGGGAAAGGTAACACTTGCCGGAAACGGCCATACAGAGAGCTCCATGGGCGAACATCTCTATTCTAACGAGTTCTCCCTTCGGCCCTCTGATATCTCTCGAAATAATCTCATCGTATATTGCACGGACCTTGTCGAGGGTCAGCTCTCGTGCAAGGACTATCACATCTGCGAATTGGGAGTAGAACTGAAGGGCCTCGATATTGGAGATACTCAGCTGGGTCGAGATATGGACCTCAAGTCCTATTTTACGGCAATAAAGTATCGCCGCCATATCGGAGGCGATAATAGCGTCAACACCCGCTTCTTTTGCGGCGTCAAGAGCCCTGTAGGCATCCTCCAGGTCATTTCCATAGAGGATGATATTGAGGGTCATATATGATTTCACTCCATATTCCCGGCAGATTCTGACGACCTCAGGAAGGTCCTCGGGAGCAAAGTTATTGGCAGAATGTGACCTCATATTGAGGCGGCCGACTCCGAAATATACCGAATCAGCCCCTCCTTCGATTGCGGCGACGAGGCATTCGAAATTGCCTGCCGGGCACATTATTTCCAGCTCTTTTGCTTCCATCCTATTTCCTCCTCCCGGTAAGTTTTCTGGCAAAAGTTTCAAGTGTGGCGAACTGCTCTTTCGAGAGTATCGGCCGAATGGCGTCAAGAGCCTTGTCTGTCAGCCTTTCTATCTCATTTTCAGCTTCTTCCTCGACACCAACTTTGTCGTATATAGCCATGACTGCGGCTATCTTATCTTTATCCGGAAGGTCTGACTCCATCGCTTCGAGAAGCCCTTCGGCCCCTTTTTCCATGGATCGGACAGTGAGCCAACTCTTCTTTCCATTGACGATGTCTCCTCCGATAGGCTTTCCAAAGACCTTTGAGTCTCCGTAGGCATCGAGCCAATCGTCTGCTACCTGGAAAGCGAGACCAAGGTTGTAGCCGTACTGATAGACAGCGTCACAGACCTCCTTCGGAGCGAGGGCTATCATCGCGCCCATCTTGGCGGGGCATGCTATGAGGACAGCCGTTTTCTTCCCGATCATATTCATGTATTCGGCCATGCTTACATTCCTTTTTGTCTCGAATTCCATGTCGTACTGCTGGCCGTCGCAAACTTCGGCCGCCGTCCTCGAAAACAGCTCCAGGACATCACCAAGGACCTTTTTTGGAGCTTTTGCAATGCGCTTGTAGCTGTCTATGCACATGACGTCTCCGGATAGAATCGCCGTATCGGGGCTCCACTTTTTCCAAACTGTCTCACTGCCCCTTCTGAGGGGGGATTTATCCATTATGTCGTCATGGATGAGAGTAAATGTGTGGAATACTTCGATGCCTGTCGCAGGGGAGAGAATCCCTTCGTCGAAACTGTCCTTGAACAGGGAATATGTCGTCAGGCAAAGCCTGGGTCTGAGCCGCTTTCCTCCGATTGCAATCATATATCGCAGCGGGTCATAAAGGCCGGAAGGCTCTTTGGTGAATTCGATATCCCTGAAAAGGGTTTCAATGGTGCTGTCTATAATACTTTCGCTGATCATTTTCAGTTCTCTGATATGTAACTTGCGAAATTACTCATTTTTGGGCGGAATACGGCAAAATTGTTGTAAATAATGTTTAAATTTGAAAACTAAACAAAGGCAAGATGAATAGAATAAAAAGATTTGCGGCAGCGGCTTTTACCGCCATATTGGCTTTCTCGGCTTTACTTCAACAGCCGGCTTCGGCTCAGCAAAAAATGACATACCTGTATGCCGAGAGGGATACGACGAGGCTTTTTCTGGATGTTCTGGAGCCGGCGAAAGGGAGTGTCACGTCGATTGACGGGAAGGAGAAACCGACTATACTCTTTGTCTTTGGCGGCGGCTTTATAACCGGCTCCCGCGATGACAAGTTCTATCAGAAATGGTTTGAGTGCATGACATCGGAGGGATATAGGGTGGTGTCCATAGATTACCGCCTTAAGCTGAAGGGGCTCAAGCTTAAACCTATAAGAGACAGGGCTGTATTTATGGAGGCAGTCGATGCGGCAGTTGAGGATCTTATCAGCGCAACCGCTTTTATCATCGAGAATGCTGAGGAACTGAATATCGATCCTGACAATATCGTTACAATGGGATCGTCTGCCGGGGCGATGACTGTGCTCTCGGCCGATTATGAGCTTTGCAACCGTACAGAAATGGTTTCGTCCCTTCCTGCAGGGTTCCGCTTTAAAGGAGTAATTCCTTTTGCGGGCGCTATACTCAGAGACGATGGACGGCCTTCATACAAGGAGAATCCCGCCCCGACGCTCTTCCTTCATGGGAAGGATGATAAGGTGGTCCCTTACAAGGGATTCAGCCTCTTCCGTTATTCATTGTGGGGAAGCGATAAACTTGCAGGTCTTTTTGCAAAGAAAGGATATCCTTACTGGATAATACGCTATAATAATCATGGACACGAGGTCAGTTCCGCGATGGTCGAAGCTTGGCAGTATGTCAGTTCTTTCATAGAGGACGAAATAATGGCGGGGAATCACCGCATAGTCGATACTTCCGTAACGGATGATTCTTTCAAGCGCTGGGAAAGCCAGTCCACTGCAGACCTCTATAAGTAAGGAATTATTGCTATATTTGCAGATTATCTGAAAACGAATCGAGAATGAACGATAAGAAATTTAAATTATGGAATAGGGTGATTTCGCTTATTGTTTTTGCAATTTCCGCGATCACTTATCTTTCCACAATCGAACCCACTGCGTCTTTCTGGGATTGCGGCGAGTTCATAGCCTCATCTTACAAACTGGAAGTCGGACACCCTCCGGGAAACCCTGTTTTCCAGTTGTTTGCAAGATTTTTCAGCCTCTGGGCGGATGCGGAGCATGCGGCTGTTGCAATCAATGCGATGAACGCGATTCTGTCTGCTCTGACAATCTTCTTCCTCTATCTTACTATAGTCTTTTTTGCAAAGAGACTGATTAAAAAGAAAGGGGAAGAGTACAGCCTTCCAGAGTCTATCGCGATATTCGGAAGCGGAGCCGTAGGTGCTCTGGCATATTGTTTTTCAGATACTTTCTGGTTCTCGGCAGTCGAAGGTGAGGTCTATGCTATGTCGTCGCTTTTCACGGCACTCGTATTTTGGGCCATGTGCAAATGGTACGAAGAGGCTGACGAACCTCATGCCAACCGTTGGATTATCCTCATTACCTTCTTGATGGGTCTGTCGATAGGTGTCCATCTGTTGAACCTTTTGACGATTCCGGCTTTTGTATTCATGTATTATTACCGGAAGAATGAGGATAAGAAACTGTCTTTCAAGAAGCTCCTTGGCATTTTCATGATAGGAGTGGTGATAGAGGCGATACTTGTATTCCTGTTTATCCCTTACCTTCCGAAGATTGCAGCATTCTTCGACAGGATCTTTGTCAACGGATTCCATCTTCCCTACAACAGTGGCGCGGCCTTCTTCATGGTGGCCCTTCTTGCCCTTTGCTTCTGGGGCCTTTTCAAGACCCTCAAGAGCGGAAAGGTTTTCGCCAATACTGTCCTTCTGAGTCTTTCATCCCTTATTATCGGATTCTCCCTCTTCTCGATAGTGATTATCCGTTCATCAGTGAAGACTCCGACCAATGAGTATCAGCCCGATAACCCCTACACCCTCGTCCGCTACCTCAGCCGCGAGCAGTATGGAAGCACCCCTTTGCTGTACGGGCAGTACTATGACGCTCCGTATGACCTTAAGGTCACAAAGTATTGGGCTCCTCTCGACGGAAAGTATATTCATGTCGACGCCCCTGCGGAGGCAGACTATCTTCCTGAAGGAAAGATGTTCTTCCCCAGAATGTGGAGCGGTCAGGACCAGCGTTATATTGACTTCTATGAGACCTATACCCGCGGGAAGGGTACCCGTGTGAAGGGCGCACAGCACCGCAAGCCTTCTTTCGGAGCCAATCTGGCTTATTTCTTCGATTATCAGCTCAACTGGATGTACTGGAGATACTTCATGTGGAATTTTGCCGGCCGGCAGAATGATATTCACTCTCCGTCTCCGGGAGATATCTTCAACGGCAACTGGGAGAGCGGTATAAAGTTCCTCGATGAGTTCCGTCTTGGGGACCAGAGTGATGCTCCTGCTGTTCTTGCAGAGAATAAAGGAAAGAACCATTATTTCCTTCTTCCGCTGCTTCTCGGCATCATAGGCCTCGTATTCCAGTTCGACAGGGACAAGAGAGGTTCATGGATAGTCTTTTTGATGTTCTTCATGACTGGTATTGCTATCGTCCTGTATCTCAATCAGCCTCCATTCCAGGTCCGTGAGAGGGACTATGCATATGCCGGCTCGTTCTATATGTTCTCAATTTGGATAGGCTTCGCAGTAGCTGCGATATATTCTTGGATATCAGATGCTTCCAAGGGTAAAGGAAAGCTCCCGACAGCTATTTGCACGACGGTGGCCTGCCTATTCGTCCCCGCTCTTATGGCGGCTGAAAACTGGGACGACCATGACCGCAGCAACAGGCGTACCTCGACTGAAATGGCCAGAAATTACCTCAATTCGGTAGGTCAGAACGGTATCCTCATCACCCACGGCGACAATGATACCTTCCCTCTTTGGTATGCCCAGGAAATTGAGAGCGTCCGTACCGATGTCCGTATAGTAAATACCTCGCTTCTCGGGACCGACTGGCACATTGACCAGATGAAATATGCCGTCAACGAGTCAAAGCCTTTGCCACTGACCGTTCCGGCACGCCAGTACCTCTATGGCACCAATGAATATATCTTCATAACCGGCGACGACGGCAATCCGATGGCCATTAAGGATGTTATGGACATTTTCAAAGATCCCAAGATGAGGGTTGATCTCTCCAGCGGCAGGAAGGCGGATTTCATCTGTGCCCATAAGATTGTAATTCCTGTCAATAAGGAAAATGTCCTCAAGTACGGCATCCTCAGCGAAGACTTCGCCGAAATGATCCCGGATTCGATAATGATAGAGATCCCGAAGGACAAGAACTTCCTTTCAAAGCCGGAGCTGTTCATGCTGGATTTCCTTTCCAATTATCAGTGGGACAGACCTCTGCACATGCTCAATATGGGAGGCGATCTGAATATCGGCATCAAGGAATATCTGATGTACGAGGGCTTCTCTTATAAGTTTATCCCTATCAAGAACAAAATCGGAGCGACTGATCCGGGCCTTGTGGATGCAGGCGAGCTCTACCGCAAGATGACGGAGGTCTACAGTTGGGACGCCCTTAAGGCCAAGAACTATTATGTAGACTATCAGAATTACTATACATTCCTCGGCGTACTTTCGCAGAGGGCTATATATGTCAATACTGCAAACGCCCTTATCAAGGCCGGTGAGAAGGAAAAAGCTCTCGATATTCTCCATCGGTGCGAGGAGAATTTCCCCGAAGAGAATTTCCCTATAGAATCGATACCTCTTGGATTCACTTCGAATGACTATATGGTGATCCAGATGATTTCTGACTTTTACAAGCTGGGCGAGCCGGATAACGGACGCAACCTCGCTATACGTCTTTCGAACAGACTCCTTGAAACGGCGAAGTTCAGCCTCGAGTTCTACGACTATGCTTCCCACAACTTCGAGACCTGCGGCCAGTATATCTATTATCTGGCGGACGAGTTGAAAAAGTACGGAGAAAAGGAACTCTCCGAGAAGATTGAGAACAATTTCAATCTTCTAATGAAAGTGGCTTCCGGAGAATATGACCCCGAAGGGAGAGACTCGCTGAAAGTCAATTAGTTCCGCTTGCTGACAGTAAAATTCAATCGAGCGCCGTCGAGAAGGTCTTCATGCGTGATGAAGCTCCCTTTGAGGCGGTGCCCGTTCATTTTTACCGAACGGACATAGTCGGTTGATCTGTCATTTCCGGGAGCGGAGATTGTAATATCTTTCCCGGAGGGTAGGTGGATAGTAACTTCCTTGAAGAGAGGTATTCCAAGGGCATATTCGCATGAAGCGGGACAGACAGGGTAGAATCCGAGGGCGGAGAAAACGTACCATGCGGAGGTCTGCCCGTTGTCTTCGTCGCCGCAGTATCCGTCAGGGGTCGCGGAGTACAAACGGTCCATAACTTCGCGGACTCTCATTTGTGCCTTCCAAGGCTGGGAAGTCCAATCGTAGAGATAGATCATATGCTGGACGGGCTGATTGCCATGGGCGTAATTTCCCATGTTCATGGTCTGCATTTCCCTTATTTCATGGATTGTATGTCCGTAGTAGCTGTCGTCGAAAAGAGGCGGGATGTTAAAGACGCTGTCGAGCATAGCGATGAAGTTCTCTTCTCCTCCCATGAGTTCCTTGAGACCGTCCGGGTTGTGGAAGACCGACCAGGTGTAGTGGAGGCTGTTCCCTTCTGTAAAGTCTCCGCCCCACTTCAAGGGACTGAAAGGCTCTGCGAAAGTGCCGTCAAGACGCCGTCCTGCCATCAGGCGATATTTATCAAAAAACAGGTTTCTATAGTTCTCAGAGGCCTTTTTATAATGCGCGAGCTCTTCTTCGCTTTTGCCGAGAGCCTTGCCGAACTGCCAAATGCACCAGTCGTCATAAGCGTATTCCAGTGTCCTTGCCGCGCTCTCTTTGATGCCGACATCGCAGGGGACATACCCTAGAGAGTCATAGTACTCATGTCCCAATCTCCCTGTGGAGGAGACCTTCGGATGGACATTATGTGCTCCAAAAGTCACGGCCTTCCAAAGATCCTCGGGATTATAATTACCTCTGATTCCCTTGAGATAGGCTTCGGCAACGACGGAGGCGCTGTTGTTCCCTACCATGCAGCGGCGGTGCCCCGGACTTGCCCACTCAGGAAGGAATCCGCTTTCTTTCCATGTGTTTACAAGTCCTTCCTGGACTTCGGCGGCCTTTTCCGGGTAGACGAGGTCCATAAGGGCGAAGAGACAGCGGAAGGTGTCCCAAAAGCCTGTATCTGTGAAAAGGTGGCCTTCATGGACTTTCCCGTCATGGGGACTGTAGTGGACAGTCTTCCCTGATGCGTCAATCTCCGCCAGGTCGCGAGGGAAAAGGACGCTTCGATAGAGACATGAATAGAAGGTGCGGAGGTGGTCGATATCATTATCATTGACTTCAATGCGCCCAAGAACCTCGTTCCAGCGGTCTCTGGCTGCGTTTTTGGCTTCTTCGAAGCCGCAGTCGATCCGCTCAAGGTTGAGGAGCGCCTGCTCCTTGGAGATGAATGAAGAGGCGACGGTGAGTCCTACCTTTTCGCCCTTATGGGTCCCGAATCCCGCAATGGCAAGGGAGTTTTCCGGGTCAATCTGTTTAAAGGTAAGCGGTTTTTCCGAGCGGATGGCGAACCACATTTTGAAATTATCGCTTACTCCTCCATGATTCATGACAGTGTAACCGACTATCGAATTCTCGTCGAAAGAAACGATTTCTCCGCCCTTGTACGCATCTACAACAAACCATGAAGTATCCCTCTCCGGATAGGTGAAACGGAGGGTGGCCCCGTCCTTTACCGGCGAAATCTCCGCAAGGACATCATGGTCTGCGAGATAGACACTGTAGTAATACGGAGTGGCCTTTTCGCCTTTATGGGAGAACCAGCTTGCCCTTTCATCCTCCGAAAAGCCTCGCTTTGTCACGGGCATTATGGAGAACTCGCCGTAATCGTTGATCCATGGGGAAGGCTGGTGAGTCTGTTTCAATCCCCTTATATGAGTCGCATCATAGGTATACATCCATCCGTCTCCGTTTTTTCCAGTCTGGGGCGACCAGAAATCCTTCCCCCATGGCAGTCCTACGGCCGGGTAAGTATTTCCGGTTGACATCTGGTATGTAGATTGGGTGCCGACAAGGGTGTTGACATAGTCAACCGGCTGGAAATATCTGCCGGAGTCCTCTTTGCAGGAAAGGCAGAGAGCGGAAGCGAAGAGAATGGCGCTGATAAAGCGGATGGCTTTCATATTATGAGTTTTGGTGATAAGGCAAAAATAAGGATATTATCTGACACTTGACCGGAATTTTTCGTATATTTGTAAATTCTACAAAATGAATTGTATATGTCAGGGTTGATCGGAAAGATATCCCAAATAGTTGGACCTGTGGTCGATGTTCATTTCGACCTTTCGGATGGCAGTGAACTGCCTCGGATTCATGACTCACTGAATATAAAGCGTCCAAACGGCAAAATCGTTGTCGTAGAGGTGCAGCAGCATATTGGCGAAGATACAGTAAGGACCGTTGCAATGGATACGACCGACGGGCTTAGAAGGGGGATGGATGCGGTCTCTACCGATTCTCCCATCTCCATGCCCGTTGGCTCGCAGATTCGCGGAAGAGTCATGAATGTAGTTGGCGAGACAATAGACGGCCTCTCCTCCCTTTCGACAGAAGGCGCTCTCCCGATTCATAGGGAACCGCCTAAGTTTGAGGATCTTACGACTTCCCAGGAGGTTCTCTTTACGGGAATTAAGGTCATTGATCTTCTGGAGCCCTACCTCAAGGGCGGAAAGATAGGCCTTTTCGGAGGCGCTGGAGTAGGAAAGACTGTCCTTATCAAAGAGCTCATCAATAATATCGCGAAAGCTCATAACGGTTTCTCCGTTTTCGCGGGAGTAGGCGAGAGGACAAGGGAAGGAAACGACCTTCTCAGGGAGATGATCGAATCGAATGTGATCAGATACGGTGAAGCCTTTACAAAGGCCATGGAAGAGGGACATTGGGACTTGTCACTTGTTGATAATGAAGAGCTTAAAAAGTCTCAGGTGGCGATGGTCTTCGGTCAGATGAACGAACCCCCGGGAGCCCGTAGTTCGGTGGCCCTTTCGGGCCTTACCCTCGCTGAATCCTTCCGTGATTCCCATGATAGCTCGGAGCCGAAGGATATCCTCTTTTTCATAGACAATATATTCCGTTTCACCCAGGCCGGTTCGGAGGTTTCCGCCCTTCTCGGACGTATGCCTTCCGCGGTCGGATATCAGCCAACTCTGGCTACCGAAATGGGTCAGATGCAGGAGAGAATCACTTCGACTAAAAACGGATCAATTACCTCTGTCCAGGCTGTTTACGTCCCTGCCGACGACCTTACTGATCCGGCTCCTGCGACTACGTTCTCCCATCTTGATGCGACGACAGTTCTAAGCAGGAAGATTACCGCCCTTGGTATCTATCCTGCCGTAGATCCTCTTGAGAGTACTTCCCGTATTCTCGATCCGAATATAGTGGGACAGGCTCATTATGAGACGGCTCAGCGGGTGAAGCAGATTCTCCAGAGAAATCAGGAGCTGCAGGATATAATTGCGATTCTCGGTATGGACGAGCTCTCTGACGAGGATAAGCAGACGGTCAATCGCGCCCGCCGCGTCCAGAGGTTCCTCTCCCAGCCGTTCTCGGTTGCCGAGCAGTTCACGGGAGTAAAGGGAGTGATGGTCGATATCGAAGATACCATTAAGGGATTCAATATGATCCTTGATGGAGAAGTCGATTATCTTCCCGAGCAGGCCTTCCTCAATGTCGGTACCATTGAAGAGGCTATTGAAAAAGGAAAGAAGATTCTGGAGCAGGTATAATGGATATTTCCCTAAAGATAGTCTCCCCGATGGAGACCCTTATCGATACGAAGGTGTCGATTGTGACGCTTCCCGGGCGGAAGGGGGCCTTTCAGGTCCTCAAGGACCATGCTCCTCTCCTCTCCTCCCTCTCGAAGGGCTCTATAGTCTATGTAGATGCAGAAGGGGAGCACTCTGTGGATATCCTGTCAGGATTTGTTAAAGTGCTTGATAATGAAGTGTTTGCTGCGGTAGAACAATGAAGCGGCTGTTACTCATACTGCTTGCCTTTTTGGTAGGGTTTCTCCCATCTTCGGCTCAGCCGCAGGAAGGGGAAGCTTCCGCTGATATCGACATTCCTTCAGTAATTTTCTCTCACATTGGCGATTCCTATGAGTGGCATATCACCGATATAGGCGAAAAGTCGATAGCAATCCATCTTCCCGTTATCCTCTATAGCAAGACCTCAGGATGGCATATCTTCTCTTCAAAAAAGATGGAAGAGGGACAGTATGGAGATTTCGTATTCAATGAGGATGGAAAGATTGTGGAGATGGTTGATGGGGCTCAGGTTAGGCCGTTCGACATTTCCATTACGAAAAATGTCTTCTCTCTTATGCTTTCATCCCTCCTGATACTCATCATTTTCCTTCTCTGTGCCCGGTGGTATAAGCACCATGACGTCCTGAGTGAGTCTCCGACAGGGATTGCTGCCCTTATGGAACCCCTTGTGATGATGGTCCACAATATGGCTAAGGAGAATATCGGAGAGGATTACAGACGATATTCGCCCTATCTCTGTACGGCCTTCTTCTTCATCCTTTTCAACAATTTCATAGGGATTATTCCGTTCTTCCCGGGAGGAGCCAACCTTACGGGAAATATCGCTATAACGATGGTCCTCGCTCTCTGTACCTTCTTTACTGTCAATCTGACAGGGACCAAACACTATTATAAAGAGATGCTCAATCCGGATGTCCCGGTATTTTTGAAGCCGATAATGCCGGTAATCGAAGTGTTTAGCGCTTTGATGAAGCCGGTTTCTCTCACTATTCGACTTTTTGCGAACATGCTTGCCGGCCATATTATGATTCTCAGTATGGTCTGCATTATTTTCGTGATGGCAAAGATGGGACCGGCCATCTTCGGACCAATGTCGGTTGTCTCTGTCCTCTTTGGACTTTTCCTTGACCTTCTTGAATGCCTTGTGGCGTTCATACAGGCATATGTATTCACCATGCTCTCCTCGATTTATATTGGTATTGCAAGGGAAAAAGGATGATAAATGTTAACTATTAATAGTATAGAATTATGATCAGTATGTTTTTACTTCAGACAGTCGCCAGCGCCGCTCTTGGAAAGGCTTTCGCTGGCATTGGAGCCGCCATTGCAGCCCTCGCAGCCGCTATCGGTATCGGTAAGATCGGTCAGGCGACGATGGAGTCTATAGCCCGTCAGCCGGAGTCTGCAGGCAATCTCCGTTCTTCCATGATTGTCGCGGCGGGTATGGTCGAAGGCGCCGCCCTTTTCGCAATTATCGTATGCCTCTTGGCCGTAGTAATTAAGTAGCTTATGAGTCTTGTCACGCCCGATAGCGGCCTCCTTTTTTGGATGGTCATAATCTTCGGCCTTCTGTTTTTCCTCTTGGCGAAGTTCGGATTCCCGATTATCACATCGATGGTCGAGAAGAGGGATAGCGCCATAGGAAAGTCCCTGAAGGATGCGAAGGAGGTCGAGGCGAGGATGTCCGCACTGGTCGAGGAGCATTCGAAAATGGTCGAGGAAGCCCGGAAAGAGCAGTCGGCAATCATGAAGGAAGCTATCGAAGCCAAAAAAGCTTTGGTGGAGCAAGCTAAGGTTGAGGCCCGCGAAGAGGCGGATAAGATCCTTGCAGATGCTAGAATCCGCATTGCGGCGGAGAAGGAGAGCGCCCTTAGGGATGTTCGCCGTGAAGTCGCCCTTTTGTCTGTCAGCATTGCTGAGAAGATCCTGAGAAAAGACCTTTCTTCCGAAGAAGCAGGAGCGGAATTTATCTCCAAGATGATTGACGAGGCTGCAAAGACCTCTGATAAGCTTTCTTAAGTCATGGATACAGGCATTATTTCGTCACGCTATTCAACAGCTCTCCTTAAATTCGTCAAGGAAAGGGGCAGCGGGCCGGAGGTCTGTTCTCAGGTCTCCGCCCTCGAGGCGGCTCTTATTGAAGTCCCCGACCTCGAGAGGATGATCAGTGACGAGATTGCGGTCGATGACAAAAAGAAGATGTCCCTTCTCGAGGCGGCTCTTGGCGAACCGATGGAGAAGGATTTGAGGAAATTCCTCCTCCTTCTTCTGAAGAACGGACGCATGCCTTATGCAAGGCTTATTTTCCACCATTTTGTCGATGCTTTCAACAGGGATAGCGGTATCAGGTTCGCCCATCTTATCTCGGCGACCCCTCCGGACGAGAGTCTCATCCGTGCCCTCGAGGATCTTGTCAGGGAGAAAACAGGCTGCGAAGCTATGATCGACACCGTTGTCGACCCTTCCCTTATAGGTGGATTTATTTTCGACATCGACGATTACATGATTGACGCGAGTGTCTCCAGGCAGCTGGAACTAATTAAGCGTCAATTCATTGAAAGAAACAGAAGGATAGTATAATATGCAGAGTATTAAAGCGAGTGAAATATCCGATGTGCTGCTAAGCCAGCTCCGGGACATGGACAATGAGCTGAAATTCGAGGAAATAGGAAAAGTCCTTCAGGTCAGCGACGGAGTTGTCCGTATTTACGGCCTTCAGAATGCAGAGGCGGGGGAACTCCTCGAATTTGACAATGGTGTGATGGCCGTAGTAATGAACCTGGAACCGGACAACGTAGGAGCTGTCCTTATGGGGCCGACTGACCTTATTAAGGAGGGAATGGTTGTCCACCGTACCGGTAGGATTGCTTCAATAGGGGTCAATGAGAATATGGTCGGGAGGGTTGTCGATCCTCTAGGTCATCCCCTCGACGGACTGGGAACCATCGGCGGAGCGAAAACTGATATGCCTCTTGAAAGGAAGGCTCCCGGCGTTATCTTCCGTCAGCCGGTCAGCGAGCCTCTCCAGACAGGTCTTAAGGCGATTGACGCCATGATTCCTATAGGGCGCGGCCAGAGGGAGCTTATAATCGGTGACCGTCAGACAGGGAAAACGGCAATTGCAATAGATACCATAATCAATCAAAGGTCGGAGTTCCTTAAGGGCAAGCCTGTTTATTGTATCTATGTGGCAGTTGGGCAGAAAGGAAGTACGGTTGCATCCATTGTCAATACCCTCAGGGAAAAGGGAGCAATGGATTATACAATAGTTGTAGCCGCTACTGCTGCTGATCCTGCCGCCCTCCAGTATTATGCTCCCTTCGCAGGTGCTGCTATCGGTGAGTTCTTCCGCGATACAGGCCGCCATGCCCTTGTCATCTATGACGATCTTTCGAAGCAGGCCGTTTCATACCGCGAGGTCTCCCTTATCCTCCGTCGCCCCTCCGGCCGCGAGGCATATCCTGGAGATATATTTTATCTCCACTCAAGACTCCTCGAAAGGGCCGCGAAAATAATTGACCAGCAGGAAGTTGCAGAGAAGATGAACGACCTTCCCGAGTCCTTGAAAGGAAAGGTCAGGGGAGGTGGATCCCTTACCGCCCTTCCTATTATCGAAACACAGGCAGGAGATGTCTCGGCCTATATTCCTACCAATGTGATTTCCATCACAGACGGCCAGATCTACCTCGAAGCCAACCTCTTCAATCAGGGTATCCGCCCTGCGATTAACGTTGGAATCTCCGTGTCCCGCGTAGGAGGAAGCGCCCAGGTGAAGAGTATGAAAAAAGTTGCGGGTACGCTTAAAATCGACCAGGCCCAGTACAATGAGCTGGAAGCATTTTCCAAGTTCTCTTCCGATATGGATAAGGTGACGGCGGCAACACTGGACAAGGGACGAAAGAACAATCAGCTTCTGATTCAGCCACAGTACCATCCGATGCCGGTAGGGGAGCAGGTAGCCGTTCTTTATTGCGGTACCCATGCTCTTATGAAAGATATTCCTATCTCAAAGGTCCGTGAGTTTCAGGATCTTTTCCTCGATAGGATGAGGGCAACCCACTCCGAAGACGTCCTCATGCCCCTTTCGGAAGGAAAGTTTACTCCGGAGATAGAGGCGATTATAGTGAGTGAAGCGGAAAATGTTGTCGCAGGAATGTAGCTTATGCCGTCGCTGAAGGAAATAAAGGGTCGCATCGGCTCTGTAAAGAGCACGCTGAAGATTACTTCGGCGATGAAGCTCGTATCTTCGGCCAAACTTCGTAAGGCACAGCAGGCTATTGGGAATATGCTTCCTTATCAGAGTGCCCTGCAAGAGATGCTCTCAACCCTTATGGCACACCGTGGCCCTTCCGCACAGTTTACTGAAGAAAGACCTGAGATTCAATCGGTTGCAATCATAGCCTTTGCTTCCAATTCGTCTCTTTGCGGCGGGTTCAACGCCAATGCGGTGAGAAAGGTCTTGGAGACTGTAAGGGAATACGAGGCTAGGGGTGTAAGAGTTACTGTCTTCTCTGTGGGCCGGAAGATGATAGAGTCCATGAGAAAGATCGGGAAGGAGAATCCCGAGATGCCATCGGATCCTGTAGCCCTCTCCGGCAGCCCTGAATACAGTGGAGCAGCGGCTTTGGCATCTTCTCTGATTCAGGATTATCTGGAAGGGAAGTTTGACCGTATTGAATTGATATACAATCATTTTGTCTCAACGGGTACTCAAACTGTGACTCGGGAAACATGGATTCCCCTCAAGGTCGAGTCAGAAGTAGATGATTATCCCGCTCCGGAAAGTGAATCCGACACTGAAGTTTCGGGATATATTGTGGAGCCATCTGTCCCCGAGCTCATTGAAGAGCTGCTTCCGAAGACGATGAGATTAAAGATTTATACTGTCCTTCTTGACAGCCAGGCGGCGGAGCATGCTGCACGTACTGTAGCGATGCAGACTGCTACCGATAATGGAGAGGACCTTCTTGATGAACTTACCCTTGAATATAATAAGGGACGTCAGCAAAAGATTACTTCCGAGATCCTGGATATAGTAGGAGGAACGATGAAATAATATGAAAATCAGTTATTTAAATAGTAGAGTATGAGAAAGCAACAGTTGTTAGCGATGATTCTTTTCCTATGTCTTGGATTGCCGGCAATGGCGCAGTTCCACGGGGCCGAAGTCCAGGCGAAAATCGGTGATGAAGCATTTTATACCAGTTATAAACCAGCCAACGCGCAGTTCTGGACGGGCGTAGGACAGCTCGTAGGAGGCGGAGCACTTGCAGGATATTCATTCTACAGGGATTGTACGACATATAATGGGACAACATCTGTCGACGGGGCAAAAAACGTTAAGTTCGCCCATCTTTATACCTGGCCGATTACCGGTGAGATATTCGGTGCCGCTACTGCCGTTTTCGGAATCTACGACATTATTGCAGGTGTTTCCGGCATGAAAAAGACAGAACCTATACAGCTCAAAATCAGCAGTCTCAAGACCCGCCGTATTGCCGACATCGGCCTCATGGCTGCCGGAGTAGGCGCGGCAGTCGGTGGAAAGTTCTGGCTTGACAAGCACGCCTGGTGGGTTGAAACGACTCTCGAGGGTGGAGAGGTGGTTCCGACCGGTGACCGTGATTGGGCTCTTCCTATGGCTACCATCGGCGTCGGAGCTCTCCTTTTCAATTATGGACTTGAGAGATTTGTCTTCAATACCTCACGAATAAAGGGGTCGTCGAAGGTTTCCCTCCATGCGACCCCTCTAGGACTTACCCTTAATTGGTAATACTATCCCAGGAAAGCTCCTTCTTCGAGGAGCTTTTTCTGTACCTTTTTGACATCGACCTCGGACGGAAGCACTCCGTCTTCGAGGGCGATCATTGCTGCAGTGCCGGCAGCCTGGCCAAGAGCCATGCAGGTGGACATTACGCGGGTGCCTGCCATGGCCTCATGGGTGAATGAGGAGCAGCGGCCGGCGACGAGGAGTCCTTCAACTTTCTCCGGAACGAGGCAGCGGTAGGGGATGTCGTGATTATCCTTTGCGAATAGCATCGTACAGTCTGCACCGGTTGAGTGGTGGATGTCAACGGGATAGCCGGCGACGGTGATGACGTCGTCGAACCTCTTTGAAGAAAGGATGTCTTCTGCGGTGAGGACATATTTACCTACCATTACGCGGCTTTCGCGGATGCCGAGGAAGGGCATTACCCTCTCCACCTCCATATCCTTGAAACCGGGAACATAGCCCCTGAGGTATTTGTTGAGAATCTTGATCTGCTTCTGGGCTTCGATCTCTCCGTGGGTGTAGCTTTCCGGGAGGGTGCTGTCAACTCCGCTTACGCGAGACATGTTGACCCAGATCTGATCATCTTTCAATCCGGTGATGAGGATAGTCCTGGCTACAGGAATATCGAGGCCGTCTTCAATCGCCTTTTTGATCTGGTTGCGAAGACCTACAGTAATGAAATAACGCCTTGCAAACTGCTCAGGAGGCATTACGTCCATATCGAAAACGTCGCTGTGGTTGACAAGGGCATCACGGAAAGCGGCCATGTCAACTTTGCGGACAGAGTACATAAGGGTAGGGGGCTGCATGCCTCCATTCTTGTCTCCCTTGTGCATTTCGACTCCCGCCCTTGTAGCTACATCTCCGTCGCCGGTGCAGTCAATCACGGTCTTTGCGAAGATTACCTCGCGTCCGGCCTTGGATTCGATAATAACTCCCTTGATTGTATTGCCTTCCATTATTGCTGCGGAGCAGAAGACATACATCAGGACCTCTACGCCTCTTTCCTGGACCATCTCGAGGAGGACACTCTTTACCTCATCGGGATCGATGATGGTAAGGGACATATGGTTTTTGCAAGGGACATGGGGACCGGCACAGCCTCTTTCGGCGAGGCGGTCGATCATTTCCTGGGCATAGCCCTTTATGCACTGTTTGCCGTTGACGTCGAGATAGGCAAGAATCGGAAGTCCTAGGGTAAGGTTGCCTCCAAGATAGCCTCTGGATTCGATGAGCATAACTTTTTTGCCGCTTTGGGCAGCCGCTCTTGCGGCCATGACCCCGGAAGGACCGCCGCCAACGACGAGAATGTCAACATCTGCTCTTACGGGCAGTTCTCTTTGTGGTTCAATATAGGTTTTCATTTGTTCTCGGCTTCTTCGATTGCCTTAAAATATTTATATGTATTGACCTTCAGTTCTCCTGCTGCCAGTTCGTCAACGACTACTGTTCCTGCGGGGTGG
Organism: uncultured Bacteroidales bacterium; assembly: GCA_900318955.1. Classification (GTDB taxonomy): domain Bacteria; phylum Bacteroidota; class Bacteroidia; order Bacteroidales; family UBA932; genus Cryptobacteroides. The sequence continues at coordinate 13,265 of ONMJ01000011.1, read as the reverse complement.
TTCTGGAGTGCGGAGAGGGTGCATACATGGGTCATGGGACCTTCAACTGCCATCTGGATTGCGCGAGCCTTCTTGTGACCGAAGGCGAGAATAAGTACTTCCTTGGCGTCGAGAACGGTTGCTACGCCTACGGACATCGCCTGTTTCGGAACTTTATTGACATCGTTGTCAAAGAAGCGGGAGTTGACAAGGAGGGTGTCATAGGTAAGAGTCATTACGCGAGTTCTGGACTGGAGAGAAGAGAAGGGCTCATTGAAAGCGAGGTGGCCGTCCTCGCCGACTCCGCCGAGGAAAAGGTCGATACCTCCGGCAGCGACGATTTTTTTCTCGTACTCTGCGCACTCTTTCTCAAGGTCGGGAGCGTTTCCGTCGAGAAGATGGATGTTCTCGCGTGGAATGTCGATATGGTTGAAGAGGTATTTGTCCATGAATGAATGGTAGCTCTCCGGGTGCTCTACGGGGAGACCGACATATTCGTCCATGTTGAATGAGATTACATTTTTGAATGATATCTCACCTGCCTTGTACATGCGGATGAGTTCTGCATAAGTTTCGATAGGGGTGGAGCCCGTAGCGAGTCCGATTACGAACGGACGGTCCGTAGCGGCGGCTTTGGCTTTGATTTTCGATGCGATGTAGTGGGCTGCCCAAATGGAAGCCTCGTGCTGAGTGTCTCTGATTATTACTTTCATTATTTCAAGTGGTTTTAATACAATTTAAGGAAAACTTCTATTGCCTGGTATTCGGCCATGCCCAGTTCGTCATAAAGGCGGGCTGTATTCTGGGTGCGCTCTTCAGCCCTCTGCCAGAATTCTCTCGGGTCGTCACCGGGGAAGGGAACGATGTCCTTCTGCGAGAGATGGTGGAAGATGGCATGGCGCTTTTTGATGAGTTCATCGGGACTTAGCGGAACGGCCATATCCACCCTTCCGATCTCCCACTCCATCCATGCGCCTCTGTAGAGCCAGATGGTGGTCTCTCTCAGCCACTCCTGACCCTCCTCCTTGAGCTGCTCAATGGCCTCCAGGGCAGCTTCGGTGCAGACCCTATGAGTTCCATGAGGGTCAGCAAGGTCTCCTGCCATGAAGATCATATGAGGCTTAAGTTTAGTGATAAGCTCCTTTATAATATCTATGTCCGCCTGCGTGCGCGGGAGTTTCTTGACTCCGCCGGACTCATAGAAGGGGAGGTTGAGGAAGTGGGCATTGGTGTTGTCATTGAGGCCGAAGGAGCGGACGGCTCCGCGGGCCTCGCTGCGACGGATGGCGCCTTTGATATTGAGAAGCTCCCGTGGTTCGGGCTCGCCCGGCTTCTTGCTGTCGATTAGTTTCTTGACTTCATCGAAACGGTCGCCGAAACCGAGTTGGAATGCGGCGTCCATGTGCTGAAGCACTACGTCGTCATGAACGGCGACATTGCCGGAAGTCTCATAGGCGACATGGACATCGTGGCCCTGGGTAGCAAGTCGGATGAATGTTCCTCCCATCGAAATGACATCGTCATCCGGGTGAGGAGAGAAGATAAGGACGGTCTTGGGATAGGGCGCAGCGGCTACCGGGCGAGTGCTGTCGTCCGCATTGGGCTTTCCTCCCGGCCAGCCTGTGATAGTATGCTGAAGGTCGTTGAAAACCTCGATATTGATCTTGTCGAAAGGACCGAATTTCTCGAGGAGTTCTCCAAGACCGTTCTCGAGATAGTCCTTTTCGGTGAGTTTGAGGATAGGCTTTCCGACAGTCTGGCAAAGCCAAACGACAGCTTTGCGGATAAATTTTCTAGTCCAGTCGCAGGGACCGACGAGCCATGGAGCCGTCACTCTGGTAAGGAGTGAGGCGGCGTTCTCATCCACGTACAGGGTGATGTTGTCGTGATGCTGAAGGAACGAAGCCGGGCAGGCCGAGCTTACCTCTCCTTCAGCGATATCCTTTACTGCCTGGGCCTTGTCCTCTCCCCAAGCCATCAGAATTATTCTAGCGGCAGAGAGCATGGTGCTGATACCGATAGTGATAGCACTTGCAGGGGTGGCGGCGATGTCGCCGTTGAAGTTACGTGCCTGGCGCTTTCGGGAAGGGTAGGGGAACCGGACCGTACGGGTGCGGCTCTTTTCTGTGCTTCCCGCCTCGTTGAAACCGATCTGTCCTTTCTCTCCGACTCCAATCACCAGGAGGTCTATGCCGCGGGCGATTTTGTCGAATTCTGCACAGTATTCGGATACTTTGCTCTGAGGGACGGTGCCGTCAGGGATATGGACATTCTCTTTGAGGATATCAATCCTGTCGATAAGGGACTCATGGAGCAGGTGGTTGCGGCTCTGGGCCTCGGATTTCTTTGCGGGATAGTACTCGTCTATAGAGACAATCTCCACGCCGCGGAATGAGACTTTCCCTGCCTGGAATCTTTTTGCAAGCTCATGGTAGAGGGAAACTGGGGTGGCGCCTGTTGTAAGGCCCAATTTGAAAAGGCGCTCCTTCGGCGCGGAATTGATTGCATCAACAATGATGTCCGCAATGGCCTTGGAAGCGTCTCTTGATTCGGAATAGATTTCAGTGGTAATCTTCTCATAAGAGTGAAGAATACCTTTTGGCAGGACCTTTTCGATGAGCCCGCCGTCATAAGGGAGTGTAAAATGTTTACTCATATATGTATCGAGTGGCCTTGCGGCCGATGTTTAAAGCTGGCTGTCAGACAGGTTGAAGGTGTTGCCCTGGCTGATGTCTCCGGTGGTAAGGCCTTTCTTTAGCCACCTCATTCGCTGCTGTGCTGTACCATGGGTGAAAGACTCTTCTACCGCATAACCCTGCGACTTCTTCTGGAGATAGTCGTCTCCGATCTTCGAAGCGCAGTTGATGGCTTCCATTATGTCATTGTCATCGAGGGAACCGAAACTCTTGCTCTCATAATGGCCCCATATTCCAGCGTAGAAGTCTGCCTGAAGCTCGATTCGTACGCTTACCCTGTTGGCGTCAGCCTTGGACATACGGGCCATTTGTTGATGGGCCTGTCCGAGAGTGCCGAGAAGGTTCTGGACATGGTGTCCGACCTCATGGGCGATGACATATGCGTAGGCGAAATCTCCGTCGGCTCCGAGGGAACGTTTCATCGTCGAGAAGAAACTGAGGTCGATATAGAGCTTCTCATCGCCTGAGCAGTAGAACGGTCCCATCGCCGCCTGTCCGGTACCGCAAGCGGTAGAGGTTGCGTTTGTATAAAGAACGAGGGTAGGGTTGCGGTATGTACCAAGCCTGTTCTGCCTGAAATAGGCACTCCAGATATCTTCCGTACTTGCAAGAATCTGTCTTGAGAACTTTGCAAGGGCTTCTTCTTCAGCGGTGAATTCCTGAGTTGTCTGCTCTGTCTGGGCTCCTATTCCGCCCATATTCTGGACATTCTGAACTACGTCTCCGAGGTTGCCACCCATAAGAAGGGTAATAAGTCCAACAACGAGTATTCCTCCGAGACCAAGGCCGGCGACAGTTCCGGCGGTTCCGCCTCTTCTCCTGTCTTCTACGTTACCGCTTTCGCGTCTTCCATCGAGTTTCATATGTACTATCAGTTTTGTATTATCATACAAAGTTACTTTATTGGAATTTAAGTTGCAACGGTTTTCCTCATTAAAATATCAGCTTCCTGGAGTATTTGAAATATGATTTTGGAAAACTGAAAAAATTTCGTACCTTTGCACCCCCTATGAAGTGTAGGGAACGCAACATTAATTTATAAACCATTAAAGATCAAGACAGTGGACACACTTAGCTACAAAACAGTATCGCTCAACAAGGCTACTGTGAACAAAGAATGGGTGGTCATTGACGCGACTGATCTCGTACTTGGTCGTCTTGCATCGAGGGTTGCTCTTGTCCTTCGTGGAAAGAACAAGGCAGGTTTCACTCCTCATGTAGACTGCGGTGACAACGTTATCGTAGTAAACGCAGAGAAGATCCGCCTCCTCGGCAAGAAGATGACAGACAGGGTGTATACACGTTACACCGGTTATCCGGGCGGACAGCGTTTCACCACCCCTCGCGAGATTCTCGCCAAGAGACCTGAAGAACTCATTCGCAGATCGGTCAAGGGAATGCTCCCGAAGAACCGTCTTGGTGACAAGCTCATCAACAATCTCTACGTCTATGCAGGTCCGGAGCATCCGCACCAGGCACAGAACCCCAAACCAATCAAGTTAAACGAAATTTAAACAGAGCACATGGAACAGAAACACGCCCTTGGAAGACGTAAATCAGCAGTCGCTCGTGTTTATGCAGTCCCCGGAAAAGGCAACATCGTTATCAATGGCAGGGAGCTCGCCGACTACTTCAAGGAGGAGACTCTTCAGTACATTGTCAACCAGCCTTTCGAAGTTACGGGTACCGCAGGTCAGTTTGACGTTAAGGTCACTCTCGTAGGCGGAGGCACCAAAGGTCAGGCTGAGGCAGTAAGACTCGGAATCTCCCGCGTTCTTTGCGAGATCGATAAAGAGGCTTATCGCTCAACCCTTAAGGCCGCAGGCTTCCTTACCCGCGATGCACGCGAGGTCGAGAGAAAGAAACCCGGTCAGCCTGGCGCACGTCGTCGCTTCCAGTTCAGTAAGCGTTAATTTTTTGACGTACTGCACGATTTACAAAATTGCACAGTCCGGTTTATTCTGTCAAATCTTCAGACCTCAGTGCGAGGATGTGAATCCTCCCGAGCTACCGAAAGATTGCCGAGACTGCGGAAAATTCCGAAGACTGGGAAAGACCATTACTTCGGGATTGACAGAAAGAGTTAAAAAACAAACAATTACAACGAAATGTCTAGAACAAATTTCCAGGAATTGCTTGATGCAGGTGCTCATTTCGGACATCTTGCCCGCAAATGGAACCCTAAGATGGCTCCGTATATCTTCGACCAGAAGAACGGAATCCACATCATTGACCTGCACAAGACAGTCGTCAAGATTGACGAGGCCGCCGAGGTCATGAAGGATCTTGCCCGTGCAGGACGCAAGATTCTCTTTGTGGCTACAAAGAAACAGGCCAAAGAGGTAGTAGCTGAAAAAGCTCTGTCCGTAAATATGCCTTCAGTGACTGAGAGATGGGCAGGTGGTATGCTTACTAACTTCCCCACCATCCGCAAAGCAGTCAAGAAGATGAATACCATCGACAAAATGAAAGAAGATGGTACTTTCGAAAAACTCGCTAAAAGAGAGCGTCTCCAGGTGGAGCGCCAGAGGGCTAAACTTGAGAAGAACCTCGGTTCCATCAAGGATATGAGCCGTCTTCCTTCAGCAATCTTCGTAGTAGACGTCCAGAAAGAGGCCAATGCCGTTAAAGAGGCTAATCGTCTGAACATCCCGGTTATCGCTATGGTTGATACATGTTGCGATCCCACTCCGATTGATTATGTGATTCCGGCTAATGACGATGCAACGAAGTCCATCGAGAAGATCATGGACATCCTCTGCGCCGCTATTCAGGAAGGACTCGACGAGAGAAAGCTCGAGAAGGAAAAGACCGATGCAGAGGCTGAGGTTGCCGAGCAGCAGGCAGAGAAGGGTGCAAAGAAGCTCCGTCCCCGTCGCGCCGCAAAGGTTGAGACCCCCGCTGCTGAGGAAGCAGAAGCTGAGTAATTAACAATTTAGAAACAAAGAATTATGGCAATCGCATTAGCAGATATCAAGAAGCTCCGCGACATGACCAGCGCCGGTATGATGGACTGCAAGAACGCCCTTACCGAAGCTGAAGGCGATTTCAAGCGCGCCGTAGAGATCCTTCGCGAGAAAGGTAAATCCACTCTTTCCAAGCGCGGTGACAATGAGACTACCCAGGGTGCAGTTCTTTCCCGCATTGAAGGCGGAAAGGCTATCCTCATTTGCCTCGGTTGCGAGACTGACTTCGTGGCTGCAACTCCCGATTTCAAGAAGCTCGCAGGTGAGATTGCAGATGCAGCAATCGCTAAATTCCCTGCTGACGCAGAGGCTCTCAAGGCTGAGAAGCTTTCAGACGGTTATACCGTTGAGGAAGATATCACCAACCAGGCCGGAAAGACTGGTGAGAAGCATGTCCTTGCTTATTATGGCTCTCTCGAGGCTCCGTTTGTCTCTGAGTATGTCCATTTCAACGGCAAGCTCGGTGCAATCGTCGCTTTCAATAAAGAGGTTCCCGCCTCTATCGCCCGCGGTATTGCAATGCAGGTTACTTCCATGAATCCAGTAGCTGTAGACGCTGCTTCAGTTCCCGCTGAGGTTATTGAGTCTGAGCGCACAGTCGCTATCCAGAAGACCCGCGACGAGCAGGTTCAGAAGGCTGTCGATGCAGCTCTCAAGAAGGCTGGTATCAATCCTGCACATGTTGATAGCGAGGATCATATCGAGTCCAACACCGCTAAGGGTTGGCTTACCGCAGAGCAGGCTCAGCAGGCTCGCGAAATCATCGCTAAGGTCGGTGCCGAGAAGGCTGCCAACCTCCCCGAGCAGATGATCCAGAACATTGCCAACGGTCGTATCCAGAAGTTCCTCAAAGAAAACACTCTCGAGGAGCAGGAGTATCAGCTTAGCGACAACAAGGAGACCGTAAAGGCCGCCCTCGCAGCAGTTGATAAAGAGGCTAAGGTGCTTTCATTCAAGCGCTTCTCTCTCAGCGACTAATCTGAGTCTTCATAATATGATAATCCGACTCTCTTTTGCAGAGCCGGATTATTTTTGTACCCTTCATGGAGGATAGCAGTTCATGGTGGATTTGCTTATCAACTCGGCCTTGTGGACAAGTCTTTAGGATCCGATATGACTGATTATCAGAGAAAACTAAAGATGGGTTATTGTTATGGTTTTGACATTTCTCATTTCTTCTCAGAGACGTTAGGAGTAGGATTCAAGTATAGCGACGGCCATTTTTCGCGTAGTTTCGAAGGAATAGAATAGTCACTTTTAACGACGGATCATCCCGAAGCGGAAAAATCTCTGACAAAATAGATCTCCGTTTCATCGGCCCGTTCATATCTTACAGATGGCTCACTGCCAAAGATCGTGGCGCCTTTTTTGTCAATTATGGCCTTGGTTATCTCGGCTTGTATGACAATACAGTGGTGTTTGAACCTTATTATATAAGAGGAGGAACCTTAGGCCAGTTAGCCGATATAGGATATGATTTCTCCCTTACTCAGCATTTAGCTGTCGGCGCTTCAGTTTCATTCGTGACAGGGACAATCTCTTCATATACCAATTATTATCCGAACGGCTCTTCCCAGTCTGTTCAATTGGAAAAAAAAGATTATAGAAGTCTCGGCCATCTAACCTTATCGTTCGGACTAAGACTCTTGCTCTAGTTGGAGGTCTTAAAGCGTTTTCCTCCCCGTACTACAAAGTCGATCTTTCGTGACAGGTTTCGTCCATGAAAAAGGGTGGTTTTCATGGATGAGATTGGGTTTTTGACCGGCCTTTGTGCCACATCCCAATAACCTATGTCATCAATATGGTGGTGTAAGGTTCAACCCCCAAAATGTAAGGTTCACCCGGTAAAATGTAAGGTTCACGGGCTAATATGTAAGGTTCACCGACTTTGATTTTTTTAGGTCTTTGTTTTTTCCTACCTTTGCCGCCCAATTAATTATTTAGTTAGTTAGTATGAAAAAGTATTTGTTAATTCTGATAGGAGTAGCTTTTATGGCCTCCTGTACAAAAGAAAATGAGGAGACAATCAATGAAGCGGAGTCTCCAGTTGTTATGAATGAAAATGAGAGAAGCCTTTCGGACTTTGCCGTCATTCTTTCCAAGGCTATCAATCAAGAACCCGAACTGAGAGAATTCATACGGAATGAGGCTCTAAAACAGTTCGATAAAGACCATGATGTTTTTTATCCCTTTGTCAAGGATGCCATGGTTGCTGGCGACAAGACATTCCGCGATATCTTGGCAGATTATGATTATGAGAATAAGCTCTCTTCAATAGAGTTAGAGCTCCCTCTTTTGGATATTCTGGTCCCAGACTGGTCTTGGATAGCCCCAGAATGCTTTAGTGTAAACAATTGGGATACAGAGGAAGATAAAGTATCTGTTACGTATAGGACATCTGAGAAGGAACAAAGAATCTATCAAGATGGAAAATATATTCAGTCAGTAAGCCGTGATAATATACCTTCTGATCCAGTACTTATTGTTAAAGACAATGAACGCATGAAGATAAAGAATACTACAACAAAATCTGCGTTGTGTAGGGAGGACTATGAGTTTATTGATGATGTATTTAAGAATACCGGAACTACCAAAGGAGATGGTGGCCATTGGGGAAACCCTTGGCTTCTTGATGCCCCGCTCGATGATGATCCGGATGAAATTCCAATTGATGTCTTGAAAGGCAGAACTGCAACGGCCTATTATCAAAATGGAGTACCTCAAAGAGATCATATTTACTATGGTATGACAGAAACCTGCGATAGCGGGAGTGTGGATTATAATTATCAAGAAACAATTTATAGAATTAAACTTGTTAATCCTGAAAACAATGGATATTATGATGATACCGATGATTTTAAGCTTCGGGAGCATAGAAAAACAGGCCAAACAGCTAATTATACTGCCGAAGAACTTAAGGAGCTGATATGGGCAGACGGGGCACTCGAGTTGGTGTTTATTATTAAGGCAGGAAAAGATAACTGTGATTCCAAACCCTTTACTGTCTCTTTTTCACAGGCATTTCAGATAGATAAATATGAGCTTGTTAATAAGTATAATTGGCTCGGAGCTAAAAAATCTATATATGCTAAAATTGATGACTCCTATCTGGTTCCAAAATGGATATTTGTTAATATACCTCTCTTTACTTGGGACGTTAGGACTTGCCCATCTAAATATAAGATAGTTGTTATTGAAAAAGATAGTGGAATCTCAAAAACAGTAACTGAAACAGAAGAGGTGGAATATATGAATAATACTACATCAGATGCTTCCGGAACTTTTAATGATTATGTAAAAATCGGGTATAATTCTGGAAACAAAGAGACAGTGAAAAAGAAGATTACTTATTCATATCAGATGACTCAGAGTTGTGATTCTTTAGGTTCTGTGGATGTAGAGTATAAAAGAGCAATAATAACTGACTACCCATCGGCATCTTTAGCGCATGTAGCAGAGGCTCGTAGCGGAGGCGTTGATATTCAAATAATTCCTTTAAGAAAGTAAATCGTATGAGAAAGGTCAAGTTTATAATAGCATCATTATTGATATTCTGTATGTTCTCATGCCATGAAGGATATGATCCTTTCCGACCTACTGAACAAGCAAATAATACTCTTTCGGGTCTTGACGGAGAATATATAGTCACCGATATGGTATGGGAAGATGACCCTACGAGGCTGTTTGATCTGAATAATGACGGAAAAGAGGCGTTACTATTTGATGAACTTCGAAGTTTTGAGGAGCGCGCGCGCGGAAAGGCATATGTGAGTTTTAGTTGCATTAGTGGCCCTATTCAAGGATATCATCTTCATTGCGATTTATCGGTGCCGGTCCAGTTTGTCGATGATTACACCGTACCTATTGATGGTCATGTCATAGACTTTTATGAAAAGGAAGCGATTGTTTGGCCGTTTTCTTTCTCAGGTTCTATTTACCCGGACGGTAAATTGGAATGGGAGTCATATGAAATGCCTATATCGCCAAATTATTGTTATACAGCAACAAGTTGCCTTGACGAGGGTGGCACTTCTCATATCATTACTCATACAAAAGATTGCATGCAAGTAGATGTCGCATATAGGCTATTCCTGCCCAAAACGGAAACGTATGAGAGCGGAAGGGTTTTAGTGACGTTGAAACGAGAAAATAAAAAGATTATAGTTGAATCAGTGGTTGAAAGTTAAAAAATGAGCGCGATGGCGAGAAAATTATTTATTGTATTAATTGTAGCGTTTGTGTCTATCCCTTCAAGCGCACAGTGGTATGCCGGAGGATATCTGGCAGGGTCAGCATCTGAATTGGATGCTGAAAAATCTTGGAGCTATTGTATTTCTCCAGAGGTCGGAAGAATATTCAAAGACAAGATGGCGGTAGGCCTTAGGGCTTCATATGGAAAAAGCTACATGCATTCCGAGACACATGAGTCGGATCCAGAACATGAGAACATATATAAGAAAACGAAATATGGAACCACTCCTTTTTCGATGAGGACATATTTTGCCTACCGAGCAGTGGATTTCGGTAAAATGAGCCTTTGGGCAGAAGCAGGAGCATTTATTGTTCCTGAGCAGGACGGCAATTCGTCAACCCAGATTGGGCTCAATCTGGTCCCTGTACTGACTTATCAACTCTCTCCGAGATTCCTTCTCAGGACGAGTCTTGATTTCGTATCAGTCTCGATGTCTACGGATTTTAATATGAGAAATACTATCAAGGCCGTAGTGGATCTTGACGATGTCATTTCTGTCCCAGACCTCTCTATAGGAGCAGTTTATTTGTTCTAACATAGTTCTCAACAAGAAAATACCTTCCGCTCAAACGAAGAAGAGCGGAAGGTATTTTTTTGCTTGCTGCGAGGTTAAAAGACTAGAAGAGCAAGTCCTGCTGCAAGGGCGCCGCCGACCATCGGACCGAGGACGGGTACCCAGCTGTAGGACCAGCCGCTATCGCGTTTCCCCTTGATGGGGAGGACAGCATGGGCGCAGCGGGGGCTTAGGTCGCGGGCAGGGTTCATTGCATATCCTGTAGTACCGCCGAGAGACATGCCGAGAGCCATGATGACGCAGGTTACAGGGAATGCTCCAAGAGCACCCGTAGTAGCTGTCGTCCCTCCTACGGTGAATGCATTTCCGCTCACTGCGAGGGCAATGATGGCAAAGACGAGAAGGCAAGTAGCAATCATTTCTGAGAGGAAGTTGCGCCACGGGCTCCAGATTGCAGGCATGGTACAGAATGTGCCGAGCATAGCATCGGGGTTGTCGGAAGTAGCATCGTAATGGTCTTTATAAAAGACATAGACGAGGCAAGCGCCTACGAATCCTCCGAGCATCTGGGCTACAATGTAGCCGAGTACTTCGTTCCATGCGAAATTGCCTGCGATTGCAAGTCCAAGAGTTACTGCCGGGTTTAGATGAGCTCCGGAATAGGGGCCGGCGATGAGTACGCCTACCATTACGGCGAAGCCCCAAGCTAGGGCGATAACCACCCATCCTGCTCCCTGGGCCTTTGATTTATTGAGGGTTACATTGGCGCACACACCGTCGCCGAGGAGTACCAGCACGAGAGTGCCGATGAATTCAAATATACATTTGGTCAGCATAGCGTTATTTGTTGATTGTCCTTGAAATAGCATCCGCCCAGCCTGCTTTCTGCGCGGAAACATCGGCTCCTGAAGGAGTGAAAATGCGGTCTGCCTGCCACTGGGAGCGGATCTCGTCGAGACTTGACCAGTATCCGACAGCAAGTCCTGCAAGGTAGCAAGCACCCATTGCTGTAGTCTCTGTGACTCTCGGGCGCACTACCCATGAATTCAGGATATCGGACTGGAACTGCATCATTAGATTGTTTCTGGATGCACCTCCGTCCACCTTGAGCTCAGCAAGGTGCACGCCGGCATCCTTCTCCATGGCTCCGACTATATCCATCGTTTGGAATGCGATTCCTTCAAGTGCGGCGCGGGCGATATGGGCAGCGGTGGTGCCGCGGGTTATTCCGCAGATTACTCCATGGGCATACTGATCCCAATAGGGGGCTCCCATTCCGGTGAGGGCGGGAACAAAATAGACTCCGCCATTATCCGGAACGCTCAAAGCGAGAGCCTCTATCTCTGAGGAAGATTTTATGATGCCGAGGCCGTCGCGAAGCCACTGGACAACCGAACCGCCTACGAAAATCGAGCCCTCAAGAGCATAGTTGACCTTTTCTCCTATTTTCCATGCAATGGTGGTGAGAAGGTTATTCTTCGACATGATAGGCTTTTCTCCGGTGTTCATAAGGAGGAAGCAGCCTGTTCCGTAGGTGTTCTTGACCGATCCGGGTTCCGTGCACATCTGTCCGAAGAGGGCGGCCTGCTGGTCACCGGCGATACCGGCGATGGGGACCTTATGAGCGAATAGGGTAGTAGTCGTATGACCATAAACTTCGCTTGAAGAACGCACTGAAGGCATCATTGACTCGGGAACGCCGAGAAGTTCCAGAAGCTCCTTGTCCCACTCCAAGGTCTTGATATTGAATAGCATCGTCCTGGAAGCGTTGCTGACATCGGTGACATGGACTTCGCCTCTTGTGAGGTTCCATATAAGCCAGGTGTCGACAGTACCGAAACGAAGTTTTCCTTGTTCAGCCTTTTCCCTTGCTCCAGGGACATTCTCAAGTATCCAGCGGATCTTGGTGCCGCTGAAATATGCATCCACGATAAGACCGGTCTTCTCCCGAATCATATCGGTAAGTCCCTGTGCCTTAAGAGAATCACAGTATTCGGAAGTGCGGCGGTCCTGCCATACGATCGCATTGTAGACGGGTTCACCGGTCTCTGCGTCCCAGACAATCGTCGTCTCTCGCTGGTTGGTGATGCCGATACCTGCGATATCTTTACCTGTCACTCCGATGGCACTTATCGCTTCAGCGATGACAGCTGCCTCGGATGACCAAATTTCTTTGGGATCATGCTCCACCCAGCCCGGTTTAGGGAAATGTTGGGTGAACTCTTTCTGAGCGACAGAACGGACCGTTCCTTCATGGTCGAAGACTATCGCCCTTGAACTTGAGGTGCCCTGATCCAGGGCGAGAATGAACTTTTCTGACATAATTATGTGGTTTTAGTTTTTATGCAAGATCGCAGATAAGAGTCGCGCTTGTACAGTCCCTGACGATGACATCTACGTAGTCGCAGACTTTATGGCCGCCGGATGGAAATACGCACATCTTATTGTTCGAGGCCCTTCCGCAAAGCTGGCCGGGATCCCTTTTTGACGGCCCTTCGACAAGGACTCGGAAGCGCTTTCCAATGTCGCGGCGATAGCTTTCAAGACCCTTACGACCCTGAAGCTCTATTATTTCATTGAGCCTTCTTGTCTTGACCTCGGGCGGTACGTCGTCGGGATAATTTCTGGCCGCAAGGGTCCCCGGCCTTTCTGAATACTGGAACATGAATGCCCAGTCGAATCCGACCTCATCCATCAGGCTCATGGTCGCTTTATGATCTTCTTCGGTCTCCGAGCAGAATCCGGCTATGACGTCTGTTGTGAGGCCGCAATCCGGCATGACCTCGCGAATCTTCCGGACTCTGTCGAGGTACCACTCGCGGGAATATTTCCGACGCATCTTCTCAAGCATCCGGGTG
>ONMJ01000012.1 GCA_900318955.1 uncultured Bacteroidales bacterium | reverse complement strand
GGCTGCTGAGGTCGATGTAAAGGGAAAGAAAATCAAAGATATCAAGCAGGCTCTCGAAAAGATTGCTTCCAACTACAATCAGGATGCATTCACCGCCTACTATCTTGGTAATCCTTCCAAGGCCAGCCAGCTCTTCGAGAAGTCAGCAGCAGCCCTTGCTACCGCTCCTCTTTCCCAGATTGACACGAACTCTATCTACTATGCTGGTATCACCGCACTTGAGGCTGGTGAATATGCGCAGGCAAAGAAGTTCTTCGACAAGACTATGGGACTTGGCTACATGGCTGACGGTAACATCTATGCCAACCTCTATGAGAGCGTCTTCCAGCAGAAAGATACCCTCGCTGCAAAGAATTATCTTGAGGAAGGATTCCAGAAGTTCCCTGAGAACCCTCAGATCCTTACCAACCTCATTAACCTCTATATCTCTACCAACGAGGATCCCAACAAGCTCATCGAACTGCTTCAGAAGGCGAAGGAAGAACTTCCCGGCAATGCTTCCCTCTATTATGTCGAGGGCGACATCTATGGCCGTCTGAAGAACTACGAAGAGGCTGTAAAGTCTTATCGCAAGGCTGCGGAGATCGATCCCAACTATGAGATGGGTTATTACGGAGAAGGTGTTCTCTGGTACAACAGGGCCCTTGAACTTCAGGAAGAGGCTAATGCACTCCCTTACAGCGAGTACAAGAAATATGACGAGCTTCAGGAGCAGCTCAAGGCCTCTCTCAAGAACGCTATCGAGCCTTTCGAGAAGTGCTTCGAGAAGACAACCAATGACGCTGTCAAGACAAATGTTGCAGACTACCTCAAGAGGATCTACTTCATTTTCCGTGCAGAGTCAGCTGAGAATCAGGCGGCTTACGAGAAATTCAACTCATTCCTCGAGAACGCAGCTCAGTAAAGAGTGAGAAATAATTAATCCTGAGGGCTTTCGGCAAGGGTGTCGAAAGCCTTCACTATTTTAGTGACAAGGGGGTGGCGGACAATGTCGTCGTTGGAGAACATGATAGTCTTGATGCCCTTGATTCCTTTCAGAAGATTAATGCCTTGGATCAGTCCGGAATCGGTCTTTTTCGGGAGGTCGATCTGGGTAGCATCACCGGTGACGATGAATTTTGCGCTGGCTCCCATTCGTGTCAGGAACATCTTGAGCTGACCTATATTGGTGTTCTGGGCCTCGTCAAGGATAACGCAGGCGCGGTCAAGGGTACGGCCTCTCATATAGGCGAGGGGTGCTATCTGAATGATGCCGTCGGCCATGAATTCCTGGAGCTTTTTGGAGGGAATCATGTCCTCTAGCGCGTCATAAAGAGGCTGGAGATAAGGGTCCAGCTTGTCTTTCAAGTCTCCTGGAAGGAATCCGAGCCTCTCGCCGGCCTCGACGGCTGGACGGGTCAGGATAATCCTTTTGATTTCTCTGTTTTTCAATGCCCTCACGGCCAAAGCTATCGCAATATAGGTCTTTCCGGTACCGGCTGGGCCAACGGCAAAGACAAGGTCATTGTCAAAATAGGCTTTGACCATTTCCTGCTGTGTGTGGTTCCTTGCTTTGATTGGCTTTCCGTCTGTTCCATGGACGATAACAGCGTCACCGCTGAGACGGAATTTATCCGCGGAGTTCTCCCCGTCAAAGATGTCTTCGACGTCATATATCGTGAGGTTGAGCTTGTGATGACGCCTCTCTACCAGCTCTGCGAATCGTATGCTGAACTCCTCTATGTCGCTTTCACGGCCCTCGAGCATCAGTTCGTGCCCTCTTGCGGTGACTTTGAGTTTAGGGAAGTATGAGCAGAATTCTGTCAGGATTCTGTTACCGGCGCCATAGATCTCAATTGGGTCTATCGACTCTATCGGAATGGTCTTTTTCATTGAATATTGGTAGCTTTTTTTACTTTCTGATAAGTCGCCATCATTTTGTCGTGGTCGGCAGGATTTCTCCATTTATCTTTCCTTCCAGCCTCATCTTTGACGCGGACGACGCAGTACGAGTCATCGACTGTGCCTGGCTTAGTGCACCACAGAAACTCCGGTTTGGGAGGAAGCATTTCGAGATTGC
Source organism: uncultured Bacteroidales bacterium (assembly GCA_900318955.1). Lineage (GTDB taxonomy): Bacteria > Bacteroidota > Bacteroidia > Bacteroidales > UBA932 > Cryptobacteroides. Next base: position 45,607 of record ONMJ01000012.1, on the reverse strand, counting down.
CGTTTCTGTGGAGAGCTATTTTTACTGTGAGAGACAGTTCCAGTCTGGCTATCAAGTCATTCTGGTTGGAAACTGCGTTCCCGAGAGAATAGATGACAGGTACTTCCTTGTCCTGGGTCTTTATTCTCATAATATCCTGAGCGACATGGGGGTGTGCTCCTACAATGAGGTCAACACCTTCCTTTGCCATGTATCTGGCGAGTTCCTCCTGATAGGGGGAGTGGGTCATTTGGTATTCGTTACCCCAGTGGGGGAGGGCTATAATGATATCGCAATCTCTTTCTTTCGCCCTTTGGATTGCCCTCTTTATTTCATCCCGAGAGATTCTGTTTACTCCGGGGAAAGCCTTTTTCCCACCGGAATTAGTCCCATAGGTGAAGTTTAGAATAGCAATCCTTACCCCGCGGCTTTCGATAATCAGAGGGTATCTGGAATCTCGATCCTCAGAATTGCTGAAAACGCCAGTGTAGCGTGCCTTAGTGCGGTTTTCAAGATCATTACAGACTCGGATTGTTCTCTCAAGCCCCGCGTCTCCTTTGTCCAAGATATGGTTGTTCGCAAGAAGGATGACGTCGAAGCCGGTCTTTTCCAAATAATCCAGATATGAATCCGGGCCAGAAAAAGAGGGGTAACCGGAAAACGGCGGTCCTGCAAGCGGGAATTCCATATTGCAAATGGCGACATCAACGGAGGCTATCTGATTTTGAAGACGGCTGAAAAATGAATCGTACTTATAGCATTCATGCCTGTCGGAACGGGCTTCGGGGTGACTCTTCCGATATTCGGAGAAAGCGCTTTTCATCATGGCTCCATGGCTCATAACGTCTCCCAGGAAGAACAGCGAGAGGGTATCTGGACGATGAGAGAAGAAATCAATTTCTCCGAGAGGCTTTTTGAGGTATGTCCGGATGCCTAAGGTATCGCGCCTTCGAGGCAGTCTTTGCGCTGTAGTATCGAGCGCTAGGACTGCGAGAATGGCTATTAGTATTAATCTTCTCAATATCACGATATGCAAAGATACATACATTTTTATTTTGTTGAGGAATGATAATTAGCTAAATTTGCATTTCTGGACAAAAGTGTATTTATGAAAAGGTCTCTTATCCCTGTAGTGCTTATTATTATAGTGGCTGTTACCGGCTGCGACTTCCTGCGCTCGATAGGAGGCAGGCCAACGTCGGAGGATCTGGAAGCCGCAAGGTCGGAACTTGCTTTTCGCCAGGAGGTCCGTCGCCAGGAGCGTCTCGATTCCATCAAGAAAGTCGAGGAGCGCCAGAGGGATTCCATGGCTGCAATAGATGCGAAGATTCTCGATTCCCTCGACCGTAGAAGAGGCTCTACAATGCGCCCGGAGAAGCTTGGCGGCTTGAAGCGGCAGGAGATGACAACCCGCTATTGCATTGTCGTCGGAGCATTCCGTAATATGCCCTATGCCGAGAAAAAGATTTCCAAGTGCATTGAAGCCGGTTATCCTGCACAATTGCTTTCATTTGGCAACGGGCTTGATGCTGTTGTCATTTGTCCTTCTGACAACCTTGCGGAGACGGTAGCTGCAATGAAAGAAGCTAAAGCCAAAGGCATCTGCCCCAAGGATGGCTGGATTCTTGTAAATGAATAGAGCCATGAAAAAGACATGGACCATAATTGCTGCGCTGCTCCTTGCGGGAGTCTCGGCGTCAGCCCAGTACAAGAGTGTAGATCTATCCTCATTCTATGACAGCGAAGTTGTTACTGCTCTTAAAGAGCATGTCTCCATAATTGCTTCTGCAGAGGCAGACGGCCGAAAGGCAGGTAGCGAAGGGGAGGCTTTTGCCGCCGAATATGTCGGGAAGACCCTTTCTTCCTATGGAGTGGAGCTCATTACCCCGGAGGCAGGGGAGCAGTTCGGTATTGTATCCTCATCAGGGGACACGCTTACTTCCCGCAATGTGGCCGCCTTTATCCAAGGCGTTGACAATTCTCTGTATGACAAGTATATAGTTATCGGAGCCCGCCTCGACAATCTCGGATCGGATACATACACAGTGGATGGAGAACAAGTCCGTCGCATCTATTATGGTGCCAATGGAAATGCTTCCGGGTTGGCTATGTTGTTGGAACTGGCAAGGATGCTTCGCACGAGCAGGCTTAGCCTTCGCCGTTCCATACTTCTGGTTGCTTTCGGCGCATCGAATGAGAAACTAGCCGGATCATGGTACTTCCTCAATCGCTCATTCAGCGATGCTGGAATGATAGATGCAATGGTTAATCTTGACATGCTTGGAACGGGAACCGAGGGCTTCTATGCCTATACCTCATCGAATGCGGATATGAATATGACTCTCTCTTCGATGAAAGGGGAAATCCTTCCCATCATCCCGGAAATAACTGCTATTGAGCCATATCCGTCAGATCACATGGCATTTTATGACAAGGAAATACCGTCGGTGATGTTCACTACTGGCCGTTATCCAGAGCATAATACAGGTCGCGACACTCCTTCGATTCTTGACTATGGAATGATGGAGAAAGAACTCGAGTTCATTTATAATTACATCGTGTTTCTCTCCGGTGCTCCGAAACCTCTTTTCCGCCCGGATGTCACCTCCGCGGCAGCTGCTTCTTCGGAAGGGAAGGTCTTGTCTTTCAATGATATAGATGTCCGTCCGACATTCATGGGAAGCAGTGATCCTTCTGTATTCATGGAAAAATGGGTCTATCAATACCTGAAGTATCCGAAAGAGGCGCTTGATGCCGGCAACCAGGGCCGAGTGCTCGTAGATTTCGTAGTGGATGCTTCCGGTAATGTGAAGGACGTTAAAGTTTCAAGAGGCGTCAGCCCGGCACTTGACGAAGAGGCGGTTAGGATTGTGAGCGCTTCTCCGAAATGGAAGCCTGGACGACACAGGGGAAAGAAAGTTTCAACCTCTATAACTATCGCAGTTGAGTTCCGTCTTGAGAAAAAGTCTAAAGGCGGTATAGGATTCAATGGTAAAAGGATAAAATAAAGATAAACAATGGATTACAATTTTATTGAAATCGAGAGGAAATGGCAGGCATACTGGGCTGAAAACCATACTTTCAGAGCTGTAGCCGACCCTTCAAAGCCGAAGTATTATGTGTTGGACATGTTCCCATACCCTTCAGGGGCGGGTCTTCATGTCGGTCACCCTCTCGGTTACATTGCCAGTGATATTTTTTCTCGCTACAAGAGACTTAAAGGTTTCAATGTTCTCCACCCGATGGGCTATGACGCTTTCGGCCTCCCTGCAGAGCAGTATGCTATCCAGACAGGACAGCACCCTGAGAAGACTACTTTCCAGAATGTAGCCCGTTACCGCAGCCAACTTGACCGTATAGGCTTTTCTTATGATTGGGAAAGGGAATTCCGCACTTCGGATCCTGATTATTATAAATGGACACAGTGGGCATTCCTCAAAATGTTCGGATCTTGGTATGACCGCGACATCGATAAGGCACGTCCTATAGAGGAACTTGTCGCAGCCTTTGAAATGGGCGGATCTTCTGCCGTTAATGCCGCTTCGAACGATGCTCCCGAATTCACAGCCGACGAGTGGAAAGTATTCTCAGACAAGAAGAAAGCAGAGATTCTGATGCACTACAGAATCGCGTACCAGGGCGAATCCACTGTCAACTGGTGTCCAGGACTCGGAACAGTTCTTGCCAATGACGAGGTGAAGGACGGTTATTCCGAGAGAGGAGGTTTTCCGGTCTTCCAGAAGAAGATGATTCAGTGGCAGTTAAGGGTTTCTGCGTATGCGGGAAGGCTTCTTGAAGGACTTGACAGGCTCGACTGGACCGATTCGCTGAAAGAGATGCAGCGTAATTGGATCGGCAAGTCTCAGGGTGCAGAAATGGTATTTAAGGCTGTCTGCGGAGACAAAGAGTACGATATGACGATATTTACGACTCGTGCTGATACTGTTTTCGGAGTGACCTTCATGGTTCTTGCTCCTGAAAGTGAGTGGGTCGCTAAATTGACCACAGAGGAGCAGAAGGAAAAGGTTGCAGAGTATCTTGAGTCTGTCAAGAAAAAGACAGAGAGGGACAGAATCGCAGGAAAAGCCGTAACAGGCGTATTCTCAGGTTCTTACGCTATCAATCCTCTTACGGGTGGCAAAGTCCCCATCTGGATTGCCGAGTATGTTCTTGCTGGATATGGCACCGGAGCCATCATGGCGGTACCCGCCCATGACAGTCGCGACTATGCATTCGCAAAGAAATTCTCTCTCCCTATTATCCCTCTTATCGAGGGTGCGGATGTCAGTGAGTCCAGCTTCGATGCCAAAGAAGGAAAAATGATCAACAGCGGCTTCCTCAATGGCATGGACGTGAAAGAGGCGATTCCTGCTGCAATCGATTATGTCGAAGCGCATGGAATCGGCCATAGAAAGATCAACTATAGAATCCGTGATGCCATATTCTCCCGCCAGCGGTATTGGGGAGAGCCGTTCCCTGTCTATTATAAAGATGGAATCGCAACCCCTCTTCCTATGGACAAGCTGCCTTTGACACTCCCGGAAATAAGTGAATATAAGCCGACTGAGGACGGAGAACCGCCGCTCGCAAGGGCAAAGGACTGGACATACGAAGGTTGGCCTCTTGAAAAAAGTACCATGCCAGGCTTTGCCGGATCGAGCGCGTATTATTTGAGGTATATGGATCCTCATAATAATGAGGCTCTTGTCAGCAAGGAAGCCGACGAGTATTGGAGGAATGTCGACCTTTATATTGGCGGCACGGAGCATGCTACCGGCCACCTTATATATTCCCGTTTCTGGAATAAATTCCTCTATGATCTTGGTTACGTCTGCGAGGACGAGCCTTTCGAGCGACTTATCAACCAGGGAATGATCCAGGGACGCTCCAACTTCGTCTATCGTATCGTCGGGACCAATACCTTCGTTTCCTGCGGCCTGAAAGATAAGTATGAGACGACCGAAATTCATGTCGATATCAACATTGTTCGCGGCGACCGTCTCGATCTCGAAGCCTTCAAGGCATGGAGACCGGAATATGCTGACGCAGAGTTCATTCTCGAAGACGGGCAGTATATCTGCGGATGGGCGGTCGAAAAGATGTCCAAGTCCATGTATAATGTGGTGAACCCCGATCAGGTATGCGACACTTACGGAGCTGATACTCTGAGGCTTTACGAGATGTTCCTCGGCCCTTTGGAGCAGTCTAAGCCTTGGGATACAAAGGGCATTGACGGCGTCAATCGCTTCCTCAAGAAGCTCTGGCGCATGTTCTGGGACAGGGAAAAGTGGCTTGTCACCGACGAAGAACCTACAAAAGATGAACTTAAAGCTCTCCATAAGTTGATCGGTAAGGAGCAGGAGGATATTGAGAATTTCTCGTTCAATACCACTATAAGCGCATTCATGATTGCCCTGAATGAACTCCAGAACTGCTCGAAGAGGGCAATTCTTGAGCCGCTTCTGATCCTGCTTTCTCCTTTCGCCCCCCATATTTCCGAGGAACTTTGGCATCAGCTGGGACATGAGGAGTCGATCACATACGCTTCCTTCCCGGAATATCATGAGGAGTACACTGTAGAGAACTCTGTCAAGTATCCGATCTCTTTCAATGGAAAGACCCGCTTCATGCTGGATTTCCCGGCTGATTCGACTCCGGCGGAGATTGAGGCAACTGTTCGTTCAAATGAATCGACGGCAAAGTATGTCGGCGATATGCAGATTCTTAAGGTTATCGTTGTTCCTGGCAGGATAGTTAATGTCGTCTTGAAGAAATAGATTATGAGTTGGAAGAAGACATGGTCAGTCATTGAAGACTATCTGGTGATAACGTTCGGGGTGTTTGTGTACGTCCTCGCATGGACTGCATTCATGATCCCGAACGGAGTTGCCAGCGGCGGTCTCACCGGAGCTTGTACTATCCTGGAGATGGGTACGGGTATTCCCGTGGCGTATTCGTATGTTATTATCAATGCCATCCTGATCGTCGTAGGCTCTCTGATTCTTGGCCGGGGATTCGGCTTCAAGACCATTTATGCCATTCTTCTTGCTACCCTTCTTTTCGATCTCCTTCCGCGAGTCGATGTGCTCGTTGCGGCCGAAGGCCATCCAATTTACATCAGCGAGAAAGTCCTCATTCCAGTCATCGGAGGATTGATGGAGGCGCTTGGGATCGCCCTTATTATGGGGCGCGGCGGAAGTACCGGCGGTACTGATATCTTCGCCCTGATTATCAATAAGTTCTGGCCTGTGTCTCTCGGAAAGGTTTTCCTATATTTCGATCTTGTTATCATCGCTTCAGTCCTCCTTGTTCCAGGAAAGACCTTCCAGGATATGGTCTACGGCTATATTGCGATGTTCACCTTCTCTTTCGGTGTCGACTATGTCCTTCTCGGCCGAAAGTCGACCGTGCAGGTCCTGATATTCTCCGATAAATATGAGGAAATTGCCGATTATATAAACAAAGTCCTTGATAGGGGAGTGACTGCCCTCAATGCTGTAGGATGGTATACCCAATCGGACAAGAAAGTGCTTCTGGCGCTTGTACGCAAGATGCAGCTCCCAGCTCTTAAGAAAGCAATCAAGAGCGTTGATCCCAAGGCCTTCCTGTCCGTTTCGCCGGCCAGCGACGTGTTCGGGGAAGGATTCGATGAAATCAAGACAGGATTGCATAGAAAGAAATAGCTTATGGCAACGAAACTAAAAAAAACATTCTGGACAGTTTTAAAAGAGTGGGCGCTAGTCACTCTTGGGATCATTATCTATACTATGGGGTGGTCCATCTTTCTCGTCCCCAACAATCTCGTCGGCGGAGGAGTGACCGGTATAAGCTCGATTATCCAGTATGCAACCGGAGGAGCTATCAAAATCGGTTATTCGTATTTCGTCTTGAACGCAATTCTTATAATCGCTGCGATTTTCATAATGGGAAGCAGTTTCGGGGCTAAGACTATTTATGCAATAGTTCTGGCTTCATTCGGACTGACGTTCTTCCAGGGGATTATTCCCCATGAGATAATAGAGACTCTTGCGCTCCAGAACGGCAAACTGATGTCGACTATTATGGGAGGCATAATGGCCGGAGTCGGAATCGGCATGTCCATTTCGCAGGGGGGCAGTACAGGAGGTACCGACATCATCGCCTTGATTTATACCAAATATCGCAATGTTTCCCCGGGGAAGGTTATTTTGTTTTTGGATGTCATCATCATCTGCTCATCTTTCTTTGTGCCCTCAGTGGTCTCGGAAACAGGCGCAGACGGCCTTGTAACTACCCACCTGATGCCATGGCAGGAGAAGCTCACCACTGTAGTCTATGGCCTTATTCTGGTGACTGTCAACAGTTATGTGATAGATATGTATATTTCCGGTTCCCAGCAGAGCGTGCAGCTTTTCATCCTTTCAAAGAAATACGAGGAGATAGCAGATTCTATCACTCATGACCTCCATAGGGGAGTCACCGTCCTTGACGGCAAGGGCTGGTATACCAAGCAGCCCACTGAGGTCCTGATGGTACTTACGAGAAAGACAGACCTCAATCTCCTTTTAAGACATATCAAGGCAATCGATTCTGAAGCCTTCCTTTCGGTTTCTTCTGTCAACGGAGTTTATGGAAAAGGATTCAGCGCAATAAAAGGTAACGCAAAAAAAGACTAGAAATTGCTGAAACAACAAAAAATCTCCTCCTGAAACAACAGTATTCAGGGGGAGATTATCGATTTTTGCAACTGTGAACTTAAAAAACTTCGTAAATGGAACCTTTACTTTTTACAATGATTGCTTCTTTGAATGTGTTGGTGGCGGTTTTCCTCGGACGTATTCCTGCTAAAAGAGGATCCTTTCCTGTGGTCATGGGAATACTCTCCCTTGCTGTTCTTGACATGGCTTCCGCCCTGACATATTTTATCGGGATGCCTCTAGACCCCTCTAGATTGTCTCTGATTGTAATCGCCTCTTCTCAGATACTTTTTCTTTCCGGTTATGGCGGTGCTTTTCAAAAGGGGATGTATGTCATTCTATTTGCTGTTGCTTCGGCTATGATAGCTGTTGCTACCTTTTCGCCGACCTCTGTCGGGGCGTTGGTCTTGTCCCTGTTCCATCCTCTTCTGAATTTAGTAGGAAGTCTCCACAGGAGGCCGGCTTTTACGTCAAAGCCTTTAAAAGGCCGACAGCTCTATATCGGTGTCGACGAATTCAATACTGAAGTCCTTATTATTCTTTCGCTCCTGGCTATTTCGCTCTCCTCTTCCGCTCCCAAGTGGACCGGAATTGCATCCCTTCTTCTTTCCTCAGCCGTATTTACTCTTATAGCGGTCAGAAGTTTTTCAGGATCAGTTATTTCTATCCAGTCTGGTACAAGCGGTAATAATGAGCGGTCTTCCTCTTCCGTTTCAATGAAAAAAGAGCTGAAAGAGCAGGAGGCAAACAATGTCGGTAAAGAACTATTCGATCGCAGTTGCCGCTACATGGAAGAAAAGAAGCCTTATCTTGTCGAATCTTTCTCCATGCAGGATCTTGCAAGGGCGATGTTTACAAATATCGTCTACATGTCAAAGACAATTAATATGCAGACAGGAGCGAATTTCAAAAGATTCGTTAATTCCTATCGAGTCAGCTATGCTCAGGCACTGTTCAGGAAAGATCCCAATATCTCTCTTACCGAGCTGTTTCATCTTTCCGGCTTTGCCAACTCTGCCACCTTCAATAATGCTTTCAAGGCTATCTGCGACGAATCTCCGTCCTCTTGGTGCCGTCGCGAAAGGCTGAAACTTTTGAGGGGGAAAACAGAGAAATGAAAAAGGAGGCCGACATCAGAATGATGTCAGCCCCTTTTTTTATTGAGATAGAGATTATTCAGCTACGATGAGAATATCATCAAGATGGAATCTCCAAGCACCGCTGGCCGTTTCGGTAGCAGCGATAATCTTGAGCTTGTCAGTAGAACGGAGTTTAACTCCCGTCGCTTTGGCTTCTTTCCATGTGAAGTTGTAAGAATCACCGTTGGTCACGACGTCAAAATTCTGGAGGGCAATAGTTTCGGTTCCATCTGAGTGGACAACCACGAAATTGATTTTTGCTGTACTTGCAGTGGCGTCTGAACGAGGACATACTTTAGCCGTTATGGTGCATGATGTCTCGCTGTCAGCAGAAAGCTTACTTGTTCCAAGCTCTGCAGTCTGGATGTATCCGATAACGCTTCCGGAACCAACCTTAAGATAACCGTTGTGCATTTCTACACCTTCCTGGGCATATCCGTAGAACGAGCACTCCGGATCGGCAGTTGCGTAAGTGAATATAGCCGAAGAGCGGGTTGCAGCACCAGGAGAGATTGTGGCTGAATTCTCATTACTCCAGAGCCAATCTGTGGTAACCGGCCAATCTACGACTTCAATTGTGGCGGCAGCTTTCGACATGAGACTGTAACCCAAAGTACGGCAGTCGCCAGCCCAGATAGCATCGTCGAAGCCTTGGAAGAATACTTCTTTGCTTCCAGCGGTATGCTTGGCTGCAGTTGTGACGTCAAATGCGGTGAATTTCTCATCGCCGTTCTCTTTAACGAGAAGTTTATAAGGAGTGTTTGGCTGAAGGGCCGGATACTGGAAGCGGCAAGGAAGCTGAACGCTGGTACCGGTCGGTATTGTAGATTTACCTACGGTAATAGTGTAGGTACTTCCAATCTGATTTCCGCTTGCATCTGCAAGGCCGATATCGTACTTGTGAGCACTCTGGACGTCAGTCCATTCGATGACGACATCTGTAGGGCTGTTTGCTATGACCTTGATTTCGGCTGTCTTTGCAGTTACGGCCGCGGAAAGGTCAGAAGCTTCGATCTCAGGATCGGAAGAGAATGCTTTGACTTTGAGAGAGTAACTCTCGCCAGTCTTAAGACCGGAAACACGCAGGACAGTTTTTTCTGCGCCTTCAGCGGAAATGACGGTGCTTTCGAGTTTAGTGCTACCGGAGTAAACCTCGAACGAAGAAGCGCCCTTAAGTGCAGGGAACGTAAGTGTCACTGCTTCAAACTTAGGAGCTGCAACAATGTCTGTAGGAGTCTTGACCTTCTTTAGCTCAGTTGTTGAGACAGGAATTGCAGCTGACCATGCGGATTCGTTGCCACCTTGACCGAGGGTCTTGAGAAAGACCTCGTAAGCGGTTTCAGGATCAAGCCCGCTGATCTTGTAATTCAGCTCGCTGACATTCTCTTTGGCGATTATTAAATCGCTGTCGGTTGCCTTCTTGTAAGCAATAACATATCCTGTTGCATTAGCAGCAGCCTGCCAGCTGACTGTGATTTCTGTAGCAGTTGCTGATATTGAAGAATATACGGGAGCTCCGAGGTTGACCTCTTCATAGGTCTCTGCTGAAGCCTCGTCAGAGTAGCCGGAACCGGTTGTGGTGTAAGCCTTTACTCTGAATGAGTATGATGAGCCGTGATCGAGACCTTCGATAGTGTAGGTAGTGTTCTCAGTCTTTTCGCAAGGCACCCAATTGTCTGTGCCGGACTTCTTGTACTCGACAACATACCACTCGGCGCCGTTTACGGCATCCCAGCTGATTGTAGTATAGTTATAGAAGACCTCTACCTTGACGTTCTGAGGAGACTCAAGAGCAGGAGTTACAGGCTCTTCGCCGCCTTCAGGCTCATAAGGAGTTTCGTCGAACTTGGCATACATTTCATGAACGTCTGCCTTGTTATTCTTTCCTTCGAGATAGTTGGAGAAGTTGCCTGCGGTAAGCTTGGTGCCATTGTAGATACCGTTGACAAGGACAGGGCTGGCTGCAGTTCCTGCAGAAGTAGCGGCCGATGTACCATTGTAATATCCGATAATCATACCAGAGGTAGCCTGATCGGGATCAGCGGCCTTCACGGTTGCGCTTACGCTACATCCTGTGAATCCGCCTGAACCTGCGGAGTTACCGATATTTCCGAGGAGACCTCCGACATTGAATCCGGAGACATTTCCTGTTACATTACCGGTAGAACGGCTTCCGGTGATCTTGAATCCATTGGAAGAGAATCCTGCAAGACCTCCGAGGGAGCAGGCAGTACCGTCGTTGGCGACGATGTTACCGCTGTTCTCGCAGTTGGTGATGATACCAGAACCACCGTGGATACCGCCGCAACGGACCTTTCCGGGACCTGTGAGGGTGATGTTACCGGTGTTCTTACAACCGCTGGTGCTATTAGTACGGGAACCTTCCTTGCCAGGCCATCCGACGATACCGCCGATTGCGGAGTTGGACTGGGCTGAGCCTACGAAAGCATTGATCTTTCCGTTATTGACGCAGTCGATATAGGAAGTCTTGTTCTGGTCTGCGCCGGCGAAGTAGTCACCGCCGCCGATACCGCCGGCGCATATAATGTGCTCATGGTTGGAACCGGTGAATACCTCGCCGGTAGATGTTCCCATGTTGATGCTAATCGTACCGTTATTGATTGCGCGGGTTACCTTTCCGTAAGGATTACCGACGATACCGCCGACCTGAGTTCTGTTGTAGTTTGCGCTTGCAGTAGTCTTACCATCCTTCTGGAGGTCGATGGTCTTCAGGGTGTAGCTGACAAGACCGTCGTTTGTACAGTCAGTGATAGCGAATGCATCGGTGTTACCATAACCGGCAATACCTGCGACAGTAGGAGTAGCGCTGGAAGTATTGATAAGGGCGGCCTTGGCAACAGCATTTGCGGCTTCAATGGCGATAGCGCCAGAGTTGTCTGAACCTGTGATGGCATTTTCAAGATATCCTACGAGACCGGCAACTGCCATTCCCTGGATGTAATTTGCGGTCTTGAAACTGACAGGACCCTTGTTGTGGCTGTCTTCGATGGTACCTGCAGAGTAAGCTGCAAGACCTCCGATAACAATGGGACCTGCTACATTCTGAGAAGAAGTAGCTGCGAGGGTTCCTGAATAGGTTACTTTCTTGAGGGTACCTGTATTGTCAGCAACGATACCTCCGACCTTCATGAGGCTGGAGAGGGTGGCGTCGTAATTGATGTTAGCCTTTACCTCGACGTCGGTAATCGTTCCCTTGTTGGAAAGGGCGAGACCGGCGAAATTCTCGTCGGAAGAGTTCATCGTTCCTTCGATGGTCAGGTTCTTTACAGTACCTGTGGATTCGATATCATATAGGAGAGTCGAAGAAACGCCCTTGATTGTGTGATTTGCACCATCGAATGTACCGAGGAGAGACTCATCCATAGCGGTGAATGTCTGGCCGGTAAGGTCGATGTCAGCGGCAAGGGTGAATACATCTGAAGGCTCTACCTCGACGACACCGCCTTCGAGCCAGTCGATAAGCTCCTTGGCGTCCTTCATGGATTTAGGGAAGGATCCGGGCTTACGGGTAGAAACGGTCTGTACGTCGCAGTAATCTGAATCGCCGGCAGGGGTGATGGTTTTCGCCCTTACATCATAAGAAGTCTCAGAAGGGAGATTCTTGATCTTGAGGATTGTAGGGAGATCTGCTCCTGCAGGAACGGTCTCGGAAGTCCATGAGGATTCACTGGATTTCTTGTATTCGACCTGGTAGGAAGTCGCATCAGGAATAGCATCCCACTTTACGATAAGTCCGGTAGAAGTTCCGGTGACTTTGAAAAGATAAGGGTCTTCGATGCCTTCAGTGATAATACCGCGGCCTACTTTGAAATATGCGATATTGCCCTGAGCGTCGGTGAGCCATGTCCAGTCGGAATAAATCGACATGGGGTAGTTGGCCCTTACGCGGATATAATACTTGTTGCCGACGGTCTGGCCTTCCATCTGAGCTGAGAAGTCAGTGGTAGAGACAAGTCCGTCTTCATCTTTGACGATTTCCACAGTCTTGCTGATGGAAGGGTCGTACATGTCAGGTTTGAGAAGTTTTCCTCCGAGGGTGTCCTTGTTCTCAAGGAACTGGACAGAGAAGGAAGTGGCACCTGCATTGACTGCTTCGGCACCTGACCAGTACAAAGTCATGGTCTTGCTTCCGTGAGCGACCTCACCGTAAGTGAGATTGGTCACACCCGGCTTGCTGGTGTCGATTCCGGTCTCAAGCACGTCCTGGACGCAGCTTGTGAGAGCGAAGGCCGACACAATAGCAGCAGTTGCCAGAAATTTTAACGATTTCATACTTGTTGTCTGTTAATTGTTGGTTAAAACAATACGTTTTATCGCTCCATTATTGGAACGCTCCTTGACAAACAAAAACTGAAATGCATCTTGGCCGGAACCGGCCGGTTACGTCTGACTTGCAAGCACAAATGTAGCATTTATTTTTTATATAAGGTATATTTTCCCGAAAAAAATTTGCTCGATACTCTGAAATTTCATAATTTTGTATTTAGTTATTAAAGTAATTTTAAATTTTTAAAAACGGAACTAATTATTATTTAGTCAATTCCTTGAATCCAATCTGATTTTCGCATCAACGGCGTCCTGACTTGCAAGATGTTATTAACGAAAACACAAGGACCAAGTTATGAAAATCAAGATTTTCTCCTGTGCGGCGGCGCTCGTGGGTCTACTCATGAGTGTGTCGGTTTTTGCACAGAATATGACAGTTTCCGGTGTTGTCTATGACGCGAGTACGGGAGAGCCTGTACCGGGAGCTGCCATAATGGTAAAAGGCACCAGTATCGGTGACGTTACCAATGCTAACGGTGCCTATTCAATCAAAGCACCGCAGAACGGTACACTGGTGTGCCAGTTCTTCGGTTACAAGACGCTTGAGACACCTATTAACGGCAGGGCTTCAATCAATTTCACTCTTGAAACTGATGCGGAGACCCTTGACGCAACAGTTGTCGTCGGTTACGGTACCCTGAAAAAGACACAGCTTGTCGGTTCCGTCGAGAACCTCGACGGAGAAGTTATCGCGGACCGTCCTAACAGCAACATCACCCGTTCGCTCCAGGGACAGGTCGCCGGTCTTAACATTATCCAGACTGATGGTAAGGCAAGCCACTCCGGAGGTATCTATATCCGTGGTAACAAGACTTCCTACAATACCCGTTCAAGTGCAACGAGTGCTTCCGGTGCCGGTCACAGTATCGGAAACGGCGGCTCTGCCCTCGTTCTCATCGACGGTGTCGAGGGATCTCTCAGCCAGGTCAACCCTAACGACGTAGAGACTGTCGCAGTCCTCAAGGATGCTTCTTCAGCTGCTATCTACGGTGCCAGGGCTGCTTACGGTGTGATCCTCGTCACTACCAAAGAGGCCAAGGATGAAAAGTTGTCAATTTCCTACAGTGGGTCTTATTCAATTAACGAAAGACTTATCAAATGGGAGGACAACATCGTCTCCGACGGTCTTGAGTGGTTGGAGGCTTTCTATGAGTTCTATGCTGCCGATGCAGCTGTTCCGGGTGCTTCCGGAAAAGTTCCTACAACCATCAATACCCAGAATGTAGCAATGTCCGGAACCACTTATCTGGATTCCTATCGTGCTATTGCTGCAGCACGTGCAGAGGGCATGGCTTACAACGAGTATGGTGTTCTTGCAGACGATCCTACAGGATACGCTCTCGGCAGTAGCGGACAGTTCCTCTATTATGGCAACACCAACTGGCTCAAGTTCTTCTACAAGAGGCACTATGGCTCACAGACCCATGACCTCAGCGTAAGAGGATCCAGCAAGAGGCTTTCTTACAACCTCACCGCCCGTTATTACGGCCAGGACGGTATCTACAATATGGGTGATGAGAATTACAACACCTATTCAATCAGAAACAAGGCGAAGCTCTCTGTCAACGACTGGCTTTCAATCGATAACAATACTTCTATCTTCCGTAGCTCGCAGACTCAGCCGATGTTCACCACCGGATCCCTCGTAGGCCACCAGGTAGACCAGCACGGACAGCCTGTTCTCGTTCCTTATAACTATGACGGTACGTTCGCCCTTGCTGCAAACAAGACCTCTTATGCTTCATTTATCGAGGGTAATACCGGTCAGGATGATTCCAACTTCGTGATCACTACGACTACCGGTGTCAACCTCAATATCATCAAGGATGTCCTCAAAGTTCGCGGAGATTTCGGATATCGCGGAATCCGCCGCTGGAGAGAGCGTTATCGTGCTCCTCTTACATTCTACACCGCTCCCGGTTCTTCAACTGCCTATGTAACTCAGGAAGCCTCATACAAGTCCCGCTGGACTTATGATACCGATCAGATTCAGGCCAACGTTGTTGCAACCTGGACCCCGAAGCTCGGTCCTAACCATGACCTCAATGTCGTCGGTGGATGGAACCTCGAGAATTATCAGTACAACCGCTTCTATCTCCAGAGAAAAGGTATGCTCTTCCCGGATAAGTATTCATCCTATGAGCTTTTCGACGGAACAGATATTAAGATTGAGCAGAACGACAGCAGCTACGGTATTATCGGTTTCTTCGGCCGTGCCAACTACACTCTTCTGCGTCGCTATATCATCGAGTTCTCAGCCCGCTATGACGGATCCTCCAAGTTCCCGACAAGCCAGCAGTGGGGCTTCTTCCCTTCAGCATCAGCAGGATGGCGTGTGTCCGAGGAACCTTGGATGAGCTGGTCCCGCTCATGGCTTGACAATTTCAAGATCAGAGCCAACTGGGGATCACTCGGAAATGGTACTGTAAGCCCTTATACCTTCCTCGAGACAATGGGTGTCGACAAGACCGGAATCGTCATCGGAGGAGTAAAGGCCAACTATACCACCCAGCCTACACCTATCCCTACCAGCCTTACCTGGGAGACCGTTACTACATATGATATCGGTCTTGATATCGATATGCTCCGCAGCCGTCTCTCATTCTCCGGTGACATCTATCGCCGTATCACCGACGACCTTATCACCGCCGGACCTGAAATCCCTGCTATCTACGGTTCTACATCTTCTCCGACCGGAAACTATGCGGCCCTCAAGACCGACGGTTGGGAGGCTACTCTCTCATGGAGAGACCAGTTCAAGCTCGCAGGAAAGGATTTCCAGTATAGCATCAAGGGAAGCGTTTGGGACAGCCGTACCTGGGTAACCAAGTATGAGACTACAACCCATATCATCAATAACTACTATGCCGGCAAGGAACTCGGAGAAATCTGGGGATTCCGTACCGACGGTATCTTCCGTGACAATGAGGAAGCCAACAACTGGGCTACCGATGCATTCCATAAGAACGGATCCAACTTCCGTGCATACGCCGGTGACCTTAAATTCGTCGATATCGACGGTGACGGCGACATCAATTATGGAAAGTATACCGTTGAAGACTCCGGTGACCTTGTGAGAATCGGTAACATTACTCCTCGTTATCAGTATGGTCTCAACCTCGACTTCAAGTGGGCCGGTGCAGGTCTCAGCCTGTTCTTCCAGGGAGTCGGAAAGAGAGACTGGTATCCTACAGTCGAGACCGGTTTCTTCTATGGCCAGTACAACAGGCCGTATAGCCCGTATCTGACCTATGTACAGACTGGCGACAACTATGCCCATGTTGACTACAGCACTCCGAACTGGACTGTTACCAACTATGACTCAAATCCTTACTGGTCACGTCGAGTCGGTTATTCAGCCAACCGTAACGTAGGTCCTCTTACTTATGAGAACGACCACTATCTCCAGAATGTCGCATACATCCGTCTTAAGAACCTCACTCTCGATTACACATTCCCTGAGAATCTTACAAAGAAGATTGATATCTCCAACCTCAGGCTCTATGCTTCTATCGAGAACCTCTGGACATGGTCTCCGCTGTTCAAGCGCACCAAGATGTTCGACCCTGAGGTTATCTCCATCGGTGACTCCGACTTCGATTCTACCGGAGCAAGCTACTATGGTCTTTCCGGTGTCGGTGAGGGATATAGCTACCCGATGCTCCGTACCTTCACCTTCGGTATCAACCTGACCTTCGCAGGTGTTCATTCTCCTTCAAGAGCTGCTGCTCCTGTAGCTGCTACCGCAGCTTCTGCAGCCAGCGCAAAGGCCGCTATCGATGCTGCAGTCGCTGCAGCCGAGGCAGCTGCAGCTGAGAGACTCGCTGCTGCACAGAAGAAGGCCGATGACGAGAAGAATGCCCTTCAGAAGGAAATCAACGCTCTTCGCGACCAGCTTGCAGGTACACCTGCTCCCGCTCCTGCTCCGAAGAATACCGTTGAGGTCATCGAGAAGGAAAGCTTCAAGTTCAATCCTATCGTAGCTTACTTCGAAATTGGAAAGAGCACTCTTACCGCAAGTGAGAAGGCCCGTGTCGCCGAGGCAGTACGCAATCTTATCTCTGCCGGTGAGAAGATCAACTTCTCCCTCAAGGGTAATGCTGACGCCGGTACCGGTAATGCTGAGCTTAACCAGCGTCTCGCGAAAGAGCGTGCCAATACGGTTTCCGCTCTTATGAGAGAACTTGGTGTAAGCGAGGACGCATATGAAGTTACGTATCAGGTCGCAGACATCTCCGACCTTCCGGAACTTTCCCGTTGCGTTATTATTGACAAACAGTAAAGAATGGAGGAAAGAATAATGAAAAAGATATTTTACTTCCTTTGCGCATCCTTTATAGCTCTCGGAATCAGCTCTTGCTCTATTGAAGATTTCCTCACGAGGGAGCCTATCAATGAGTTCAGCGCCGAGACATATTTCGCCTCTGAGGCTGAGCTTGAAATGTATGCCAACGGTATGCTCAACAGCTATATGCCGGATTATACTGAAACAGCAGGAGGTGATGCATATAACGACCTGATCGCCACCAAGACCTCAACTGACTTCTTCCGTTCCGATGTCGAGTGGAACAGTTCCCGTCAGGGCTCCTGGTCATGGGGCTTCCTCAGAAGGACTAACTATATGCTTGACAATATGTCAAGGGCAAAAGAGAAAGTCTCTGAGGAAATCTACAACCATTATGAGGGAGTTGCCCGTTTCTGGAGAGCATACAACTATATGACCAGAATCAAGCTCTTCTCCGATGTTCCTTGGGTAGAGCATTATGTGCAACCTACTGACACCGCTATCCTTTACGGACCTCGCGATGACCGTGAGTATGTATTCCACATGATGACAGAGGATCTCAAATTCGCTTGCGCGAATGTCATGAACGGCAAGTTCAAGACAGATGAGCGCTCTGTCATCTGCAAGGATATCGTTGAGGCTTTTGCATCCCGTTTCTTCCTCTATGAGGCTTCCTTCCGCGAGAATGTCCATGTCAATCCCGCTACCAATAAGCCTTGGACCAACCAGTATGAGACCCCTCAGGACCTCTACAGACTTGCCCAGACTTATGCGAAAGACGTGATTGACAATGGCGGCTATTCCCTCGTCAAGG
The DNA here is from genome assembly GCA_900318955.1 of uncultured Bacteroidales bacterium. Classification (GTDB taxonomy): domain Bacteria; phylum Bacteroidota; class Bacteroidia; order Bacteroidales; family UBA932; genus Cryptobacteroides. The sequence continues at coordinate 27,367 of ONMJ01000012.1, read as the reverse complement.
ATTATCCTTCGCTGTTTATCTCCGATAAGCTCATTCCTCAGGAAGTTATCTGGGGAAAGACCTTCCTTACCGATGTCAATGGTCGTCACTCATATACGAGGTACTTCCATTCATCGACTCTCGGACAGCAGTATTCAGGAACCAAGGACCTTGTCCGTATGTTCCTCAAAGTTGACGGTACTCCGATCTCCGATGATGAGGCTAGGCAGTCTATCAATACCGAATTCAACGGCAGGGATTCAAGACTTTCCGCTACAGTCCTCGGACCTGGCAGAAATATCCTCAACGAGTCCGGACAGCCTGCACATGAGACAATCGACTTCTCATTCTGCAAGACAGGATATCAGATTGTTAAATGGTGCGTTCCCGATGCTACTCACTTCCAGAACAGTATCGACGAGACCAGTATTCCTATCGTACGTTATCCAGAGGTTCTTCTCAACTATGCTGAGGCAACTGAGGCTCTCGGCGAGATGACAGTTGATATTTGGAACAAGACTGTCGGCGCCCTTCGCGAAAGGGCCGGCGTTACCAATGTCTATCCTACCGAAAGGGATCCTTGGCTCTATGAGTATTACACAAAGGATCTTGTCAATCCGGCAACAAACATCTCTCCTGTCATGCTCGAGATCCGTCGTGAGAGGGTGACCGAGCTGACTTTCGAGAGCGAGCTTCGCCAGAACGATATCTATCGTTACGGTCAGGCCGACCTCGTTGTCAGAAGATACAAAGGAGTCGGTTGGGCAGGTATCTGGGTTACCGAGAAGGAAGCTGCTGACGGCCTTGTTTTCGAGGGCATGACTTATACTTTCGAAAAGGCTTCAGACGGTGCGACCAATGGTACAACCTGCTATCCTATCAAGCCCGAGAGTGACGCTGTCAATACTGACTGGTTCTTTTCAGAGGGTGACCACGGTTACCTTGTCTACAAGTATGGCCTCAAGTGGGAGCCCAGGAAGTATTGCCGCCCGATTCCTCTCGACGCATACACCATCAACCCCGCTCTCGGTCAGAATTATGACTGGAAATAATAGATGATGAAAAAAATTAACAGATTCTTTTACATTGCAGCGGCAGCCCTTTTTATGGCTGCCGCCTGCAACCCTGACAATCCGGAAGATACTCCTCAGCCTGCTCCTTCAACCGGAGGTAGCGATCCCGTGATGACAGAGCTTACAGAGTCATCAATCAACGGGACCTCGATTGGTAGCAATATTACAGTGGCCGGTGTAGTTAAAGACAAAGCTACCGGCGCTGGAATCAGCGGCGTGAATGTCACTGACGGCTTCACCTGGTCGACGACCGATGCCAATGGCGTCTATCAGTTGACTTTCAATAAGCTTGCACGCAAAGTCTACTACACGACTCCTTCTGATTACAAGATTTATCAGAATGCTGACGGATATCCTTTCTTCTACTGCAAGGATAATCTTGAATTCGGGAAGAAATATCGCGTGGACTTCACTCTTGAGAAGCTTTCGGCTCCTGAGACTGATTTCACCCTCATTGCTATCGGCGACCCCCAGTGCGCAACTACATCCGACGTCGCGCGCTATGCATCCGAAACTATCCCCAAGATAAGGAAAGATGCTGCCAACCATAAGAACGTCTATGCAGTTACCCTTGGTGATATTATCTTCGACAGCAACAATACATGGTATCCCATGTACGCTTCGATGAAAAATGTCATCACCGGAGGAGTTACCATTCCGTTCTTCCAGTGCATGGGTAACCATGACCATGACGGAACCATTATCAATTCCTCAATGGATCATGCGACGATGCAGTATACTGCCCAGACCAACTTCGTCAAGTACTTCGGTCCTCAGGACTATTCTTTCGACAGGGGCAATGCCCATATTGTCGTCATGGATGATGTCTGGGTGACCGGTTTCGACTCCTCATCCAAGAGCAATGGAAAGACCTGTACTTATGAGTCCGGTTTCAGCAGCGAGCAGCTTGCATGGCTGACAAAGGATATCGCCAATGTCAAGAATGCAGCCGATAAGCTCGTGATTATCTGCTGTCACATCCCGTTCCGTTCAGGTGCCAACAGCGGCGGATCTTCCGTCAATAAGACGAAGAATTATGCAGCTGTGCTGAGCCTTCTTTCCACATTCAAAGAGGCTCATATAATGATCGGGCATACTCACTACAACCAGAACTACATCCATTCGGTCAAGACCAAGAGCGGCCAGCCTATCTATGAACATGTTCATGGAGCAGCTTGCGGTGCATGGTGGGCAAGCAACTCTAATGTGACCGGAGGTCCGAACGGATATGGCCTATACGAGATTTCCGGTAGCACGATCGTGAACTGGCAGGCGAAGAGCTCCAACTTTGATGACAGTTTCCAGATGAGAATCTGGGACGGAAATCAGGAGTTCACCGGATCAAAGGGTTACAAACTCAAATGGTCCAGCACTTCTAATACTGTCAACGGTCTCACTGCAAAGGGCTTCGCTGCTGCAGATGGTGCTTTCGTGGCCGAGGTGTTCAATGACGATGCCTCCAACTGGAAGCTCGAGTTCTGGCAGAATGGAACAAAGGTGGGAGATTTCACCAGAGCTGCCGCCAGCGGCATCTGCAACATTCCTATCGTTTCCTTCTGGTTCAATGAGAAGAACAAATCTACCAGTACATGGACCAGCTCTACTGCCAGCCACTTCTGGTACTACAAGCCGGCTTCAGGTACCCCTTCCGCTGAAAAGAACTGGGAAGTACGGGCGACTCACACTATCGCAGCATCAGGCGAGAAGAATGTCTATACTGCCAATAAGCTGACAACTGATTACAGTACATTCTAGAAGCGATATTGCGTATGTTTATTGCCGGGTGAGTGCTTTTCACCCGGCTTTTTTATATCTTTGCATATATGTATAGGGAATTGACAGAAACAGAGTTTTCCGACATCGCCGGGAGGATAATATATGAGGATAACCATCTTCTCGTTTTCAACAAGAGGGTTGGTGAGATTGTCCAGGGTGACAAGACCGGGGATGAGCCCCTTTCCGAGACCCTGAAGGCCTTCATAGCCGCGAGGGACTCAAAGCCGGGGCAAGTATTCATGGGGGTGCCTCACCGTCTCGATCGTCCTGTCAGCGGGATCGCCGTATTTGCCAAGACATCAAAGGCTTTGGAAAGGCTTTCCGCAATGTTTCGTGACGGCCTTGTCCATAAAACCTATTGGGCTCTTTGCTGTAAAGCCCCGTCTGCTCCTACTGCGGAGCTGGATGATTATCTTCTTCGTAATGAGAAGCAGAATAAATCGTATATTGTCAAACCGAGGCTTGACGGATCTCTTCCGAAGGAGGCTAAACTGGCTAAGCTGATATATACCCATATAGGGGATACAGAGAGGTATCACCTCCTTGAAGTTCAGTTACTTACCGGGCGGCATCACCAGATCCGTTGCCAGCTCTCCGGTATTGGATGTCCTATCAAGGGAGACCTGAAATACGGAGCTCCCAGATCCAATCCAGACGGAGGGATTTGTCTTCATGCCCATGAGATCCGGCTGGTCCACCCGGTAAAAAAAGAGGAAATGGATCTGACAGCCCCGGTGCCGTCATCTTGGAAAGGAATGGAAAAATTTGAGAATCAATGAAATATACTCCTAAAATATCCGTGTCGGTGATGTGCTCCGACCTCCTCAATCTTGGAGAGGATATCCGTACTCTCGAGCGTCTCGGCGTAGACTGGCTTCATGTAGATGTGATGGACGCGCATTTTGTCCCGAACCTTACCTTCGGACCGGATTTTATCAAGGCTATGCAGAAAGCGACCCCGCTTCCTCTGGACTGCCATTTTATGGTGACAGACCCTGAGCTTATGCTTTCAAAGCTCTCGCTCCGTCCCGGGGACATCTTCACTGCGCATTCGGAGCTGCCTATCGACTATTCTTATATGGCGGCTAAAATCCATGCCGACGGGGCCCTTTTCGGCCTTGCCGTCAATCCCGAGAGTCCGGTGGATTTCGTCGGACGCAATCTGGATTGTATCGATACTGTCACCCTAATGCTTGTCCATCCCGGTTTTGCCGGGGCCAAAATGGTAGATGGAATAATGGAAAAAGTAGGGCAGATGCGTTCCTATCTCGATTCCCATGGACGCGATGATATTGAAATTTCCGTTGATGGCAGCGTCAGCGCAGAGAGGGCGGCGTACATGGCCGGTCTCGGTGCCAGCATATTTGTCGGTGGTACCGCCGGCATCTATCGTAAGGGACTTTCCCTCGATGAAACTATCCCTGCTTTCCGCCAAGCCATTTGTCACGCAGGGTGACAATTTGGCAGATTTTTCCCATTGGCATAATGTTCGATAATAACTTTGCGCCGTCGAGGATGTGACAAATGTCCGGGCGGTGAAAAGGTTTATTTAGAGAAACAATAAAAAAGAACAATATCATGGGAAAAATTATCGGAATTGACCTCGGCACCACTAATTCGTGTGTAGCCGTAATGGAAGGTAACCAGCCGACCGTAATCATCAATAATGAGGGTCAGCGTACAACTCCTTCTGTCGTTGCATTCACTGACGGAGGCGAGCGTAAGATCGGAAATCCTGCTAAGCGTCAGGCAATCACCAATCCTCACAACACTGTTTTCTCTATCAAGAGATTCATGGGTGAAACCTTCGACCAGGTTTCTACTGAAGTAGGACGTATGCCGTATAAGGTGATCCGCGGAGAAAACAATACTCCTCGTGTCGATATCAATGGTAAGCTTTACACCCCTCAGGAGATATCGGCAATGATTCTCCAGAAGATGAAAAAGACTGCAGAGGATTATCTCCGTCAGGATGTCACTGAGGCAGTTATAACTGTTCCTGCATATTTCTCCGACTCTCAGCGTCAGGCTACCAAAGAGGCCGGTAAGATTGCAGGTCTTGATGTAAAGCGTATTATCAACGAGCCTACAGCTGCAGCTCTTGCCTATGGCCTTGACAAGAAGGACAAGGATATGAAGGTTGCAGTGTACGACCTTGGCGGCGGTACCTTCGATATTTCTATCCTTGAACTTGGTAGCGGAGTATTCGAGGTTAAGTCCACCAATGGTGATACCCACCTCGGAGGAGATGATTTCGATCAAGTTATCATCGACTGGCTTGCTGATGAGTTCGCCCGTGAGAATGGCGGTGTAGACCTCAAGAAGGATCCTATGGCTCTCCAGAGATTGAAAGAGGCGGCAGAGAAAGCTAAGATCGAGCTTTCCAACCAGACTTCAGCAGACATCAACCTGCCTTATATTATGCCGGTTGACGGAGTGCCTAAACATCTTGTAAAGACCCTCACCAGGGCTAAATTCGAACAGCTTGCAGACGCACTCTTCCAGAGGACTATGGAGCCTTGCCGCAAAGCTCTCCAGGATGCAGGTCTCTCAGCTTCTGATATTGACGAAGTACTTCTCGTAGGCGGTTCTACCCGTATCCCTCGTGTTCAGGAGCTTGTCAAGAACTTCTTCGGAAAGGAGCCCAACAAGAGTGTCAATCCTGACGAAGTCGTCGCTATCGGTGCTTCTATCCAGGGCGGTGTCCTTGCAGGCGATGTGAAGGATGTCCTCCTTCTCGATGTTACTCCGCTTTCACTCGGAATCGAGACTCTCGGCGGCGTAATGACCAAACTCATTGAGTCCAATACCACCATTCCTGCCCGTAAGTCTCAGATCTTCTCTACTGCTGCAGATAACCAGCCCGCAGTCGATATCCGAGTCCTCCAGGGTGAGCGCCCTATGGCAAAAGACAATAAGGAGATCGGCCTCTTCCATCTCGATGGAATCGCTCCTGCTCCGCGTGGAATTCCTCAGATTGAGGTTACCTTCGATATCGATGCCAACGGTATCCTCAATGTATCCGCAAAGGATAAGGCTACCGGAAAAGAGCAGCATATCCGCATCGAGGCGTCTTCAGGTCTTTCTGATGCAGAGATTCAGAGGATGAGGGATGAGGCGAAAGCCAATGAGGCCGCAGACAAGGCAGAGAAGGAGCGTATCGATAAGATCAACAATGCAGACGCTCTCTGCTTCCAGGCTGAGAAGTTCATCCGCGATAATGGAGACAAGGTCCCCGCTGACATCAAGGGTACTGTAGAAAGCAATGTCGCCCTCCTTAAGGAAGCAGTTAAGAATCAGAACATTGCAGATATTGAGCGCTACAGCGCCGAGCTTAACAAGGCCTTCGAGTCTATGTATCAGCAGACTCAGCAGGGTGGCCCTCAGCAGGGAGGTCCTCAGGGTCCTTTCAATCAGGGCGGTCCTCAGCCCGGCAATGGTCCGGATCAGGGTCCTGACGAGCAGTAATCGGACTTAAATCATTTGTAAGCCCGCATCGTAAAAGCGATGCGGGCTTTTTTCGTCCCCAATAATAAAATTCTGAATAACATAATTAAATAATTTTTTGTATTATTGTGAGTTGATTAATAACACATTAAAAATGAGGAAGTCGGTATTATTTCTTGCAATTTTGTCTTTGGTATCCTTGTTCACAGCTTGCGAAGAGGAGCATGAGGTAGTAGCGCCTGGCAGGGTAGTTATCCATGCCGGAATGGAGGGAGCAGTCCGTGTCGCCTTCGATTCGGATGGAAAATTCTCCTGGTCTTCGGGGGATGAAATAGCGGTGATGACATCCTCCGGCAGTTTCAAAACATTTTCGATTATATCCGGAGAAGGCACATCCAAGGCTGATTTTGCAGCAGACCTGGACCCTTCTGAGACGATAGGCTCTCTTGCCGTTTATCCGGCTTCTTCTGCCGTGTCTTTGAGCGGAAGTGTACTGAAGATCAATCTACCTAAAGATCATGAGTTTTCTTCTGACGGAAAGATTGCTCTTCCTATGATAGCCAGTATCGATGCGAAAGAATCAGCTGCATTTTTCCGCCATGTCGGAGGAGTCATGAGAATAATTATCGAGGACGTGCCTGCAGAGGCCCGTACCTTTGTTTTTACTTCTCCCAATCTCAGAATTTATGGAGATTTCAGGGTTGCTGACGTAGCAGACGCTCAAGCAACAATTTCAGCAGCAGCTCTTTCAGGGGGCTCTTCAATATCTTTTACTCTTCCTTCTCCGTGCCCGAGTCCATTGACCGTGGATGTCCCTCTTCCGACAGGAACTTACAACGGGTTTTCTGTAGAACTTCAGGATGCATCCGGCACACTTATACCATCTTCTCAGAAATCATCTTCAAAGTCATTCGAGGTGGCAAGAAAGTCGCTTATCGTAATGACTCCTTATAGCACCGGCCCGGAGCAGGAACTGGCTCTTCTTACCGATTCTCAGATTGGTATCCGCTGGTCGGTCAATAGCTTTGCCAATATCTCTGCGGACGCTGCCGATGCCTATGTCGTAGGCGTTTATTCTGACAAGGCGTGCGAGAATCTCCTCTGGCAGTGGACTGTTTCAGAAAATGGAGGTGGACAGACATCTCTTTATAATAACGGCACCGGATATATTTATAATTGGGGCGGTTCTGCTTCAAAAAGGCTTTTCCAGCCTGGATTAATCCTCTCAGGGCTCTCTCCCGAGACGACCTATTATGTAAAAGTGACAGATACTGTTCTTAAGACAAGTTCTGTGAGGGAGTATAAGACAGCTGCAACCGATGTCCTATTCAACGGGACCCCGGCATCCGCTAATGAAGGAGAAGTCATTCTCCGGGAGAATTTCAATGAGTTTACTTATGGCGGCGAACCCGTTCTCGGACTTTCAGGATACTCTTCCACTTCAAGGAAAAATGACGCTCCTTTCATTCTTCCGCAGGGTGAAGATCCCAAGGGAACGAATTCCGCTCTCTATCTGGTTTCTCCGAATATCCATATGGGCTTATTCAACACAGTAGCTAAGGAGGTCGACATTTCCCGTCTTTCTTCATGGAAGGCATATGCTCAAAATAACCTGGCCGGGGCAATCTGCGTGCAGTCTGGAATAATAAAGATAGGCGCCAGCAACTGTACCGGAGATATTGTTACCCCTGAGCTCGATTGTCTCAAGGAGACTGCTACCCTCAGGGTCTCATTCGATGCTGCTCCTTATTATGAATGGGCGGCGACGACTACGATGGACGGCCTTACTTCGATTGTGGATGTCTTCCCTAAAGGGGCCTCTATTGCTAATACGTATTGGCTTGATTTTACATCTGTCAGTCCGATTATTTCAAAGGAGGTTGCTATCTCTGATGACCCCGCTTTCAGAAGATATACAGTTCTTCTGGAAGATGTCCCGGCTGGGTCCAGAATCGGAATCGGAGCGAAACTTGACAATAACGCTGGCTCCACCCAGCACCGGTGCTATATTGACAATGTCACTATAGAACTTGTTTCCTATGGTGCGTCAAATCCTTCGGAGCTCAATGGTACTTCCATCAATCCTCTTAACAATGCCTACGGACTTGTGACAAACAGCGAGACAGGAAGCGCCATCCCCGGAATCCCGGTTACCGACGGGTATTCATATACTACTACGGATGCAAATGGAGTCTACCAGATGAAACTGGATTCTCGTGCCAGAAATGTCTATCTCTCAATTCCTTCCGAGTATGAGATTCCGCTCGATCCAGCTACCGGATTCCCGCTCTTCTATTCTACCGGAGCAATCAATACATCTGGAAAGAATCGTTTCGATTTCGCTCTGAGGCCGCTTTCCGAATCGGAAAAATCATTTACATTCATCGCTATTGGCGACCCTCAGTGCAAGACAACTTCAAATGTCAACCGGTACAAGAGCGAGACGATTCCCGATATCAAATCAACAATCGGAGGAGCCCAGTCCCTTGGATCTTACAAGCACCCTTATGCGATGACTCTCGGCGACATCATCTTTGATTCCACAAACATGTGGGATAATATGAAATCGTCGATGTCGAATATACGTTCAACGGACGGTATTATTCCGTTCTTCCAGTGTATCGGCAACCATGACCATACTTCGACTACGACTTCCGACTATGCCGCTACGGCACATTATGTCCGCCGCTTCGGCCCTACCGACTATTCTTTCGATAGGGGAGATGTCCATATTGTAGTGATGGATAATGTAGTATGTACTACTACGTCATCAAACAGCTCTCCTGACGGGGCGACATGGAAGTACAATGCCGGTTATTCCGATGAGCAGTACCAGTGGCTTGTCGAAGATCTCTCTTATGTGAAGGACAAGGAATCCAAGATGATCTTCTTCTGCGGCCATATTCCGTTCAGGGGAGGGTCTGCCTCCGGAGGATCGAATGTCAACAGGGACAAGCACTATGCTGATATTCTCTCCCTCCTGACCCAGTTCAATGAAGCCCATATAATGATCGGCCATACCCATTATCCCCAGAATTACATCCACACCGGATATGTTTGCAAGGGCGGGAAGCCTATTTACGAGCATATCCATCAGGCTGCGTGCGGAGCTTGGTGGGCGAGCCAGTCCAGCGTTACCGGCGCACCTAACGGATATAATATCTATGAGGTTAATGGTGCGACTATAGAGAATTGGGTCAATAAGGGGACCAATAGGGATGCTTCATACCAAGTTCGCGTCTATGACGGCAACCAGACTTATACGGGTAAGAAAGGCTACACTTATAATTGGTACAAAGAGGCCAATGTAGGCGGGACGGCAGGTATTACTGCTGTCGGCTATCCAGCCCTCAAGGATTGTTTTGTCGCAGAAGTCTGGGACGATGACGATTCCTACTGCAAAGTTGAATTCTGGCAGGGAGGAGTTAAGAAAGGCGACTTCGTCCGCGTTCCGAACGGCTCCTGCGCAAATATCGCAATCTGCTCTTATTATTTCAACGAACTTTCCAAGAATACCGACACCTGGGTGAGTAAAACGGCAAGCCATTACTGGTATTACAAACCCTCTTCCGGCTCTCCGAGTTCAGAAACTGACTGGGAGGTCAGGGTGACAAGGCGGATATTCTCCGGAGGAAGGACAAATGTCTATACATGCAATAAACTGACTACCGATTACTCTGAATTCTAATCTCTTTATTTGTTCAATATGCTCAAGTATTATGTCTCCCCGTCGGCGAAAGTCGCGGAACTCCGTTACGAGTCGAATTTCCTCGTAAGCGGTAATGGTGAGGATATGGACCCGACACCCGGGTCTTGGGATTCCTCAGACGAATTTGGGTTTTAAATGCTTACGGTCATGAAAAAGTATCTCGTTTTCTTTGCAGCCGTATCATTTGCTGCCCTTGCTGTGTCCTGCTCTGTTGAGCGCAGCGACGTTCCCGAACTTACCGGTAAGGTAATCCTTTCTGCAACTGTTGAAGATGCTCTCTCCAAGGCGGCAGTCGACGAGGAAGGCCTCTTTACATGGTCCTCTGGCGACAAGATTCTTGTATATGCGAAATCTTCCGACAGCCCTTATGTAACGGCTGAGTTTTCGCTTATTTCCGGTGAAAATACCGGAAAGGCAAAGTTCTCCGGAGAGCTTCCGGAGGGGTATACTGTTGATCAGGCTTTCTATCCCTCTTCATTTGTGATTGGAGAGGATGTAAGCACCATGGAAATCTCTCTCCCTTCTTCTTATAATTATGAGCCGGGCAAGGTCAAGACCCCTATGTCGGCAGAGCTTGACTCGGATGCTGTTCTTGCCTTCAAACATCTTTGCGGAGTTATCTCTGTGTCCATTACTGATGTCCCTGCCGATGCTGCCAAAATCGTCCTGACAACCCCCGGCAAGAAAATCACGGGTTCAGCGCTTAACATCACTTCTGTGGATGGTGTCAGCCAGATCAATGCCACCGACTCCAATAGCGGCAATACCATTACTGTTGAATTCACTCCCGGAGCATATACCTCTGTCTCGACTTTGATCCCTGTCCCTGTAGGAACATATGAAAGTCTCTCAGTTGCTGTAGCAAAAGCAGACGGTACCGTCATCGTTGAGAAAAAAGCCTATGTTGCCAACACCGTAGCTCGCAAGGGTATTCTCGCAATGCCTGCTTTCTCAGTCAATGATGAATCCGGAATCACCGATATCAAGACCGGAAAGGAACTTGTGGACTTCCTCGCTGCAACTAGCGCAGATGATACCGGCAAGTACAGAATCGTTGCCGATCTCGACATGACAGGACTCACCGTCACTCCCGCCGAGGGCTTTGCCGGCACACTCGACGGAAGGAATCATAAGATTAAGAATCTTTCTGTCTCAGGTCCATTGTTTACAAAGAATACAGGAACTATCAAGAATATTGTCGTGGATTCTTCCAGTAAACTTGAGGTTGACTGTTCTACACTAGGCGACAGCAATCCGAGAATAGCTTTTCTTGTAAATGAAAATAGAGGAGTTATTGAAGCTTGTATCAACAATGGCTCTGTAAATGTCACCGGTAATATTGCTGCCGAATCAAGAATAGCCGGCCTGATGGCTACATCTCTTGGCGTTGATTCCATGGTGAAGGATTGCCAGAATAATGGTGATATTACAGTTTCATGTGGAACAGGAAAGACAGGATACTATGGAGGAGTGGTGGCGGCGCTGAGTACAGGAGCAACCGATGTTATACGAATGACCGGATGTTCTAACACGGGTAATCTCAATATCGTCTTTACAGGAAAGCCTGGTAATAGCTATATCGGAGGAGTTGTAGGTGGAACTATCGCAAATGCTGACTCAGATGCTGTGAATAATGGAACAGTGGTGGACTGCCATAATACCGGAAATATTTATTATGAAATTGGAACCGCCGGAAATGGTACTTATACTGACATAGGAGGTGTTGCCGGTTACCTTGAAGGTTCTATCGAGAAATGTGATAATACTGGTTCTGTCACATTCAAGACTCCTGACGGCACTACTAACTGTACAAGACCTGCAGCTGGTGGAGTTGCCGGTTATGTCCTCTATAGCGTGAAAGACTGTGTCAACAAGGGCAGCGTTAGTTTGTCTGGGACCTTTGCTGCTGGAACCGCAGGCAATGCCGGAGCCGGTGGATCCCATCAAGTGCTTTTGGGCGGTGTAGTCGCAGGAGTCGGCCATATTGCATATTCTGAGACTGAAATAGTTTCGGGATGTCGAAACGAAGGGGAAGTGTCTATCGATGCGCACATGCAGACAACAAACAAGACGGAATCATACGAAGGAGGAGTTGTTGGTTTCCTTAATGTGCCTCTTACAGATTGTCACAATACAGGTAAATTGAATCTGAAGCCGAAGTTCTATAAGCACTGCATTGGTGGTGTCGTTGGCAAATCTCTTCAGGGGAGCGTGGAGAATAGTACGAATGCAGGTGAACTTATTGCGGACATGGATTGTCCTGTTCAGAATGGCAATTACAGCTATCAGTATTATGTTGGTGGCGTCCTTGGATTTATCAATACTAGTGGCGATAAAATTACCAATTGTGCCAACAGTGGCTCTGTTACAATGACTAACGGATGGAATACTGCGGCCCTAAGTTATGTTGGTGGCATACTTGGGTCTTACAATGCCGGTAGCTCTATGACCGAATGTGTCAATAGCGGAGAGATTATATCGACAACCGCATCGGCAGTATGTGTCGGCGGTATAGCAGGAGCTTTCAACGGTACAATGGATAAGACTATCAATAATGGTAAAGTTTCTGTTGATAAAGCGACTATCGCCGCTGGCAAAGTCAGCGAAATTGGCGGCCTCATCGGATATGCCAATGCAGTCATCAAAAACTGTGAGTCTAACGGGCCTGTAGATAATAAGGCGGCAGGAACAGTTTCCAGTAATTTTGTTGGCTCTCATGGCGCTACAGCAAGGGCTTGGGAAGGCAATAAAGTTACTTCCACAGTTACTACTGTATCTCCGGCTGCTGTAGGAGCGATCCTCGGTTGGTTCCGTAGTGCTTCGTCCAATGGCGTTACGGCCGGCTCTGAAACTAATAAGACTGTTATTGCTTCTACCGCCAAGGTTGATGGAGCGGCGATTACAGTCGACAATCTTCTCGGCGATTCTACTAATGGTACACTTGACGTTACGAATGTCGTGATCCAGTAACATCTGAAAAACAAGCTTGCGAAAAACTTGTTTTGTGAATAAGTACCGCGTTCTTTGCAAAAAAGAACGCGGTATTATGTTTACGAAAAAGCAAAAGACATTCTGCAGCAGACCGCTGCGCGAAAAAGACCTTTTGGAGGTCTCATTGATTAGTTCTGAAGACATCCTTTCCCCAGATGAGCATGGGAAGGGAATCCTGCTATCTATCCTTGAAAGAATGAAAGACCTTGCGCCTATGGGGGATGACGATTCCCGAAGCCTTTGGGTTGAGACTCTTTCAGATGATTCCGACGACGTTGCCTGGTACGAGATTACCTCCGGCTCATACAGGGACAGCCATTATCTGATCATCTCTGACGAAGACTGCTTCTCCCTGACTATAATGACGGGAGGGGGTATGTTTGACTCGGATGTAGATAGGGAGGTGGACCTTTCTGATTTTCTTACCTCCCTCAGCGGTTATATCAGCCGCCTCGTGGGCCGTATTGTTACTTCTCCTGCGAAATATAACAGATACATAGAGGCGAACCTTCCTTATTCCAAAAGGAGCGGAAAGATTCTCCGGTCGAGAAGGGATGCCCTGATCCCTTGGATGAGAATTCAAGCACCGGAAGGAGCTGTCGATTTCGTTAAAGAGTGTGTTGACCATGAGGATAGTCCCTCCGGAGTGGAAAAGATGGGCGCAAAAGCCTTTCTCTTGGCTCTTAAGACTGCTCTGGATGAGGCAGGGGAGTACTGGGGGCAGTTCGACTCTCTTGGCGAATATACAGTTGAAGAGGATGATTATGAGAACTGCGAGGAGATTATGGACTGGAAGCTCTCCGGAGATTATAGAATCCGGCTGAAGAAGAATCCGGAGGGAAAGAGGTATGTCTCGGTCCGCTGTCTCTATGAAGAGTGTTTAGACCTCGCCCTTGAAATATGCCTTAGCTTTGTAAGGCAGGGATTTCCGGTAATGCTTGAGAATCCCTCCGCAATACTGGACGTACTCGAAGGGAAGGATTATATCGATGTCTATCCTGGGGCTTGCGATTTTGACAACGAGATTGGGATGTCAGAGATGACACTCCCTATTCAAGGCAGGATGAACCCCGAGGCATATGATGAACTTGTTGAGGCTATCGAATGGGAGCCTCTTGCTCAGGTGATGGTTAATCCCTTCAGGCGATAGTCTTAAATCTGGTAGAAGCCGACTTTCTTGTAGACTTTCCTCAGAGTCTTTCCTGCAATGTAAGAGGCCTTTTCGGCGCCCTTGATATAGACATCGTTGAGATAAGCCTTGTCTTTAATAAGCCGAAGGGCCTCTTCCCTGATAGGGCGGAGGTGCTCGATGACCACCTCTCCGACGGCAGGCTTGAAGACCCCATAGCCAGCCCCTGCAAACTCAGACTCGATCTCCGGCATTGTCTTTCCGGTGAGGGTGGAGTAGATGTTCATAAGGTTCGCAACTCCAGGTTTTGCGGCTTTATCGTACCTTACGCAGTTCTCACGGTCGCTATCGGTGACAGCGCGCTTGAATTTCCTCCTGATATCCTCAGGAGTATCCATAAGGAATACGCAGCCGTCGGGGACGGACTTTGACATCTTGGCTTCAGGAGTTGTGAGACCGTATATGCGGGCGCCAACTTTTGAAATCATCGGCTCGGGAATCTTGAAAACGTCGCCGTATATGCTGTTGAATCTCTGGGCAATGTCGCGGCAGATCTCGACATGCTGCTTCTGGTCTTCTCCGACAGGGACGAAGTCTGGCTGATAAAGGAGAATGTCAGCGGCCATTAGGACGGGATAAGTGAAAAGACCTGCATTGATGTTATCCTTGTAACGGGCAGATTTATCCTTAAACTGAGTCATCCTCGAGAGCTCTCCGAACATGGTGTAGCAGTTGAGCACCCATGCGAGCTGGGAATGGGCGGGAACATGGGACTGGAGGAACAAGACATTTTTCTCCGGATCGAGACCGCAGGCGATATACTGAGCCAACTGCTCGAGGGAGCGTTTTCTGAGTTCAGCGGGGTCCTGACGTACGGTAATCGTGTGGAGATCGGCCATGAAATAGTAGCATTCATAGTCGTTGACGCGGTCAGCCCAATTCTTTATGGCTCCGAGATAGTTGCCAAGGTGGAGATCACCGCTCGGCTGTATTCCCGAAAGCATTCTTTTCTTCTGTTCTTCCATATTTGATGACTTTTCAAGACTGCAAAAATACGCATTTCCTTTGGAAAAAGAAAAGGCGCCTTCCAAGGAAGTATCAGAGTCTATTTTTGACGATGCGCTTGATATGATCTTTGAGTATCTGGCATGCAGGCTCAGCCATATTGCCGTGGCCATAACCCTGAAGTTCGTAGATATAAGTCTCTTCGTGGCCGACGAGTTTCAGCATTCTCCAGAAGTAGGCCGTCTCTTCATACCTTCCGTAGAGTTCCATATTCCGGTCTCCGGAAACAATGATTATAGGGGGAGCGTCCTTTCGGATGTGGAAAAGCGGAGCATAGGGATCGATGCTAGGCTGAAGTTCGCTCATCCCGAGGGATTTCCTATATGCGAAATGGCTGATTACCTGTCCGCTGAAAGGAATCAAAGCGGCAATAGCGTCGGGATCCTTGTCATATTTTGCGAGCCATTTCTTATCGAGGCCTACCATGTCCGTGAGGTACCCTCCTGCGGAGTGGCCGGAAACGAAGATCATATCTTTTCTTCCTCCGTAGCGCTCGATATTGTCAAAGACCCAAGAAACGGCAGCCGCAGCATCGTCGATGCAGCCGTCAATCGGGACTTCCGGGATAAGTCGGTATTCTACCGAGAAAATGATGAATCCGGAGTTCTTGAGTCCGGAGGGGATTCCTTTACGGTTGCCTCCAGTGAGACCTCCGCCATGGAACCATACAACTGCCGGCAGGGGACCTTCGGCTTTTGGAATGATGATGTCAAGGACACACTTATCCTTCAAGGAGTCCCTGTATGGAACAGATTTCTCCTCCTTGAATCCCTTGGCAGAAGCAAAGACGGAAACAAGGAGGAGAATTATTGAAACAAGTCTTTTCATTATTTGAGAGTTATGAGGTTGTAGCTCTTGCTTCCGAGTCCGATCTTCTCGGCATATTCGGTGATATAGGTTCCGTGCTGACGGTTGATCCTTTCCATAAGGGGACGGTTGTCGTCGTCATTCTCGGGATTGGGAGTCATGCCAAAGACCTTGTCAAGGGCGGCCTGGTCGCAGGCTACCGGATCGAGGGATGCCATGATACCCATGTCTTTCATCTTAGGATCTTCCGGATGCGAATCGCAGTCGCAGTCCACAGACATGTTGTTCATCACGTTGATATAGAGGATGTTCTTTCCTCCATTGAAATATTCGTGGACAGCCTGGGCTGCTGCAGCCATGGACTCGAGGAAGAGATCCTGGGTATCGCCTGCGGCAAGATACTCGGGAGCCCAAACTTTCACTACATCGTCAGTCTTACCGGCTGAGTGGATATAAGCCTTTCCTGCAGAGGAAGCGACTCCGATAGACTGGTTCTTGAGCACGCCTCCAAATCCTCCCATTGCGTGGCCTTTAAAGTGGGCCAGGTTGATCATGAAATCGTAGTTCGCAAGATGCTTGCCGACGATATCATACTTTATAAGTGATGAATCTTTTACAGGGATTTTCATGTCTCCTTCCTCATCCATGATGTCAACCTTAGCTATTGCATCGAATCCGTGGTCGTGGATAGCCTTCCAATGGAGCTCAGATGTCGCCCTGTTGCCACCGTAAGCAGTGTTGCACTCGACGATTGTCCCCTTGACTTTGTCGACAAGGCCCTTGATGAGCTCCGGCTTCAGATAATTGTGCCCTCCAGGCTCTCCGGTAGAGATTTTTACAGCGACCTTTCCGGTGGCTTCTCTTCCGAGGGCTTCATAAATTCTGACAAGACTTTCAGGAGTAATTTCCGATGTGAAATAGACGGTTGGTTTCATGGCGTTTTCTGTGGTTTGAGTATCGTTTTGGTTTGTGACCGTTTTTGCCTTTTTTGTATTACCGCAAGCGCAAAGCGCTATCGCAGCAGCTGAAAGAAGGATGATAGGAAAATATTTCATTTGTCTTATTTGAGTTAAAGGATATTAGAGGCCCCAGTCCGAGGGGGTGAAAGTACTCTTCGGAGCGTTCGGCACGTTGGCGAAATATGTAAATCCTGTTATTTTTTCAAGGTCCGCGACACTCATCATTTCCCTGGAGGTCACTTTCTGGCCCTTCAGGCTGTTAGTGTGGGACCTTACGAAAGCTGCGCACTGGAGTTCGTCAGCCGAGCAGTTCTTGACAGCCTTCCCGCTGCTTCCTCTCTTGGTGCGGAGAAGGACATAGTAGAACATTGTGGGCATGGAGACGTCTGAACGCCCTCCAAAACTGATGGTTGAAGGAGAGACTGTGAATCCGTAGGCATCGGTGTATTTATCGAAGTAGCATCCCACAACCTCATAGAGGGTGTCAGCGCAGACCTGCGTGTCGACCCAGTCCTCCAGGAGGTTCCATCCACCGCCGCCGGTGTTGAATCCGCTGGATAGCTGGGGAGCGATATTGGTATAATAGAAGACCTGTTTGTTGGTCGCAGAGGAACTTGTCCTTTCTGCCGATCCGAGCATATGGCCTTTGTTGCATCCGCCGCCGGTGTCTTTCGATTTGTATTGGATAGATGAGGGAATATCTGGATCAGTGCTATAACCGCTTCTCCCTGAGGAACCGGAATACATGCTGTGTCTAGGAGCTGCCACCCAGAAGGCGCAGTGATGCTCGCTGCTGAAGCATACAGTATAGTTACGGGCTGCCGATCCGTTGGGATCCTTTTCCCCTCCGGGGCAGATGTGATAAGCGAAATACTGGGAAGGATCAGTGCTGCTGACAAGGTAGTTGCCGCTCTTTACGGTCCGCATCATCGGAAGCTCCGGATAGGCTCTCTGGTTCCCCTCGGTAACCTCGGTGACGGAAGTTGTGAAGCTCTTAATCTCGCCTTCAATATGCTGGTACTGATTTGTTTCCGGGTTCCATGCATCCATTGAAGCCCTGTAGTAGTAAGTGGTCCCGGAAGAAAGGCCGGTGAGACTTGCGGTGAATGAACCGTTTGAAGAGAGAACACTCTCGTTTGCTTCAGCCACCTCGTTGAGGCTGCTCCTTGAGGTGCCGAAATTGATTACTACGTTCTGAGGCTTGTTGACAGTATTGACTCCGCTATATGAGGCATGGGCGGTAGCGGTATATTGGGTAACTGAACTTACCCCTACAGTCTCCACAGTAGCTTCGAATTTATCTGAAGGAGTCTCTCCGCCTGATGAAGGCGGGCCGTCAAGGCGGTAAAGCTGAATCTCTTTCTGGCCAGAAGTGTAGAATCTGAATCCTGTCCATGAAGTGTTATACATCAGCTTATATGATCCGTTACTGATGATGGTCGATCCTTCGCTGTATTCGACGGAATAAACTGTCTCTGTGGAATTTGCCTTCATATTCTTTCCCGAGTTGCCAAGATAGAATTCGCCCTCGGTAGCGAAGATAGTATATCCGCTGCCGGATTTTTCAAGGTGGAACTGTGCTTTGACAGCCTGCGGAGTAGCTTCCACTTTACCGTCGGCAATTGTTATCGCGACATCGTTGTCTGCAGAATCGATGTTGGCCGATGATGCTCCGTTAAGGGCTGTCGCTCCGCCCTCATAAACGATGAGGTAGTCTCCCGTCCAGTCGCTTAGATTCTCCGTCACTTTGACGTAATATGCCTTCTTTGCAGTCCTTGCAGCAGTGGACATGTCTATAGTGAGGAGATTGTGCTTATTCCTCAGGAATTCGAGGTTGAGACCGCTGATTTCTCTTTCGTAAGTAGCTTTATCGGTAACCAGAGTGACGTTGAGGGAAGATATCTTCCCGGGAAGAATGGACACCCAGAACTCGATATTGCTGCCGTTGAATGAAAGGGAAGAAACATCTATTGTAGCTGAAGTGGAACTATTTGAGGATGAGCCTGTTTCTCCGTTTGTGATGTCCACCGGGACAGTCCCTGTGAGGGCTCTGTTGGCTTCGAGAGTGACAGAGAGGGGAGTCTCGCCAGGGGTGAGTCCAGCGATGTCTTTCAGGATAATGTCTCCATGGGCTACGATCCTATGCCATTTGAGAGTTATCTCTTCGGAGGGAAGGGAGTTGTAAGTGGCTGAGGCTTGACCTACCATCAGATCCGCGGAAGGGTCGAATGTCGATCCTAAGGCTTTTTGCTCTGAGGGAATCGCCGCATCAGCGTAAGGAGCGTCTGTCATCGTCTCAGGAAAAGCGGACGAAGGATAGACAGAGTAGAATTTGTAGGCCCCGGAGGAAGTATTTGTAAATGAGGAAGATACTTTAAAAGATGCAATCTCGCAGTCTTCTTTCAGAGCCTCGGAAGGAAGAAGTTTTGCCGGGGAGGAGGAAGTGGCTTCTCCGGAAACTCCCTGCCACTTAGAGTCGACGGTGTAACCGATTCTGATAGCGTCTCCTTTACTCCATAGAAGGTCGTCGCCGTCGAAGAAGGTTTTTGTAATATCTTCTGTTTCAGGACGTTCTGAGGTAAAAAGAAGAGTCGCTTCCTTTGCCTTCAGCTCCGTAGATACGTTCTTTTCACATGAACCCGTCGCAACGACGAGGGCTGCAAGAAGCAGAAATGATAATTTTTTCATCGCCTTCGTCATTTAAATTATTCCGAGATCGTTATCGCCATAGTCTTCAGCATCCGGAGTGCCGGAGAGAAGGAATGACAGTTCATATTTGAGCTCCAGTTCCCTGGAGTAAGGTGCTAGGTATTCTTTCATGGTAGATTACTTATAGACTACAAAAATATCATTTATTCTCCTTTTTTTCAAGAAGAAACCCTATCTTTGTTTAGTATGGCAGCAAATGAATTCAGTAAGACACTCACTCTGACCGATGCTATGCGCCTCGGAGGACCGGCGGCGTTCAATATAATGTTAAAGCCTGCAGGGTCTCTATGCAATCTCGATTGCAATTATTGCTACTACCTTGACAAGGCCGATATATATGGCGGCCGGGAGCCGAGAATGACCGAAGAGATGCTCGAAGAGGTGGTAAGAGAGTATATTACTGCCAACGATGTCCCCGAGGTTACTTTCAACTGGCACGGAGGCGAGCCTCTTGTACTCGGAATAGACTTCTATAAAAAGGCTATTGAGTTCGAGCAGAAGTACGCTGGAGGAAAGATTATCCATAATACGATCCAGACAAACGGCACCCTTCTGAACCGTGAATGGACCAGCCTTTTCCGGAAGCATAATTTCCTTGTGGGTATTTCCATAGACGGCCCGCAGGATATTCATGACCGCTATCGCAAGGACAAGGGACGAAACCCCACTTTCGACAAGGTGATCCGTGGAATAGGCCTTCTCTATAGCGCCGGAGTTGAGTTCAACACGATGTCAACAGTCAACAAGGCTTCGGAGGGGAGGGGACTCGAAGTGTATCAGTTCCTTAAGTCCATCGGCAGCCATTATATGCAGTTCATGCCGGTCCTGGAGCATGTGAAATACCCTTTGGATAAGAATGGAAAGCCCGTCAAGGGAGCAAGGCCGTTTATTGTAGATCCCCATGAGAGCGGCGCTCAGATCGCCCCTTGGTCAGTCAGCGATGTCGGCTTTGGCAAGTTCATGTGCGATATTTTTGATTATTGGGTGCGCAACGATGTAGGCCGCTATTATGTCAATCAGTTTGATGCCACCCTTGCCAATTGGTACGGAGTTCAGCCGGGGACTTGTGTGTACGCCGAGACCTGTGGGGGTAATTCCGTCATCGAGCACAATGGGGACTTGTATCCCTGCGACCACTTTGTCTATCCGAAGTATCTTCTCGGAAATATCACAGAGAAATCCATTTCGGATATGATGAGTTCCGATCTTCAGGTAAAATTCGGTATCGACAAGAGGAACAGCCTTCCTTCGAAATGCCGTAGGTGCGAGTGGCTTTTCACCTGCCATGGAGAATGTCCGAAACACAGGTTTAACAGCACTGAGGCAGGGGAAACGGGGCTCAACGCCTTATGTACGGGGTATAAGATGTTCTATTCCCATGTTGCTCCGTATATGGATTTCATGAAAGACCTCCTCAATGAGGAAAAAGCTCCCGCAGGGGTGATTCCCTGGGCGAGGATGAGAAAGTAATTACTCTTGGACTTTCTCGAGGTATTCCGGGGGGATATGAGCGGTTGCGACAGCGATGAAACCTTCGATTGCAACGAGAAGTCTCCTGTCCTTCTTTATTCTTTTTATATAGCCCTCCGCTCCTTTGAGAGGACCGTCCATCGTGACTCTTACCCTGTCTCCCTTGGCATAGCTGACGATACTCTTCTCCGAGAAGAACTCGAGTCCGTCGGCTCCGGAAGAAGAAACCATCCTGAACATCTCCATCTGTCTTTCGGGAATTATTGCGGGCTTCTGCCTTTCAGCGTTCATGTAGACAAAGCCCCTTCCTCTTATCATTTCTGATACGGCGGAGACATTTTTGGGCTCTGTCCTGAAAAAGACCAAAGAATTGACCACAGGTGCCCTTTTGAAGATTCGGGGCCCTTCGCAAATGTACTGATTGTCGTTTCTAGAGTTGTCCGGGGTCGAAAGCCTCTTTTTTATCCGGAAGAATTCTTCCCCTTTTATCTCTTTCAAACTGACAGGAAAATAGGTCTCAATCCCCATTTCTTCGAGGCTTGCTTCAGCCTCGAAGACTTTGTTGAAAAACACTTTAAGGGCGTACCAATTCTTTCCCATCAATTATTTCCCTCCGAGCATTTTCTTTACGAGGTTGAACATCTTGTACGGCATGTATCGGAAGTTAAGGTCAATCCAAGTAGGGCTTACAAGGACCGATCTTTCATGAGAGAAGGCGAGGAAGCTGCGCTCAGAATGATAAGAACCCATGCCGGAGTTGCCGACTCCTCCGAAGGGGATGTTGCTGTTGGTGATGTGCATAATTGTATCATTGATGCAGGCTCCGCCGGAACTCGTCTTAGAAATCAACTCCCACCCGACTGACGGCTTTCCGAAATAGTAGAAGGCAAGTGGCTTTTCCCGTCCGTTGACAAAGCTGACAACTTCCTCTGTGTCAGTAAATTCCATGATAGGGAACACGGGGCCGAATATCTCTTCCTGCATTACCGGAGCATCGGGTGAGACATTGTCGAGAAGAGTCGGCTCGATCCATCTCGAAGAGGCATCATACCGCCCTCCGCATACTATGTCCCCGTCCTTTAAGTAACTGACTATTCTTTCAAAAGCTGAGTCCTTTACTATATGGACATAGAAATTGCTGTTTTCGGTGCCAGCGGGATAGAGGCGGGTGATTTCTTCCTTGAAAGCCTCTATGAACTTGTCTTTCACTTCTTTATGGAGGAAAAGATAGTCGGGAGCGATGCAGGTCTGTCCTGAGTTGAGGCTCTTTCCCCACGCGATTCTTCTGGCCGCAATCTTGATGTCTGCATCCTTGTCCACTATGCATGGACTCTTGCCTCCCAGCTCGAGGACCATAGGTGTGAGGAACTTCGATTGAGCTTCCATTGCTATCTTCCCCAGCGATGGACTGCCGGTAAGGAAGACGAGGTCATAACGGTGAGAGAACAACTGCCCGTTGACAATCCTATTTCCCTGAACAACGGCTACATATTCCTCCGGGAATGTGTCTTCAATAAACTTTTCCAGCGTAAACGAGACTTCGGCGACATAGGGAGAAGGTTTCAAAATGGCAGTGCACCCCGCGGCAATAGCTCCTACAAGCGGATTGAGGAGCAGCTGGACAGGGTAGTTCCATGGCGAGACGATTAGAGTGCATCCGAGAGGCTCACGAACTATATAGCTGGATGAAGGTTTGCCGGTCAGCGGAGTGGGCTTTTTCTTTTTCTTCGCCCATTTCCCGATATGCTTTATTGCATCGGAAATCTCGCTGTAGACAAGGCCGATTTCGGTCATGAAAGCTTCCTCATAGGATTTATGAAGATCCTTCCATAGGGCATCTGTGAGTGGCTTTTCCCATTTTCTGAGCCCGTTTTCAAACCGGTGGAGCATCTCTTTTCTGAAAGGGATGCTTCTTGTCTTTCCGGAGGAAAAGAACTCTCTTTGTCTTTGGACGAGCTGTTCTATCCTTTCCTCAGAGGTGTTCTCTATTTTTGCCATGTCTCAATATGCTTAATGGCGCTCCCGCCACATTCCGTAGATCTCGCTGACATTGCCGGCCGTGGTGAAAGAATTGATATTGTTGGTTTTTATGTAATTCATAAGATCCGCAAATTCATCCTGGGTAAGGAGAGTTTGAATTTCCCTGTGTTTCTCACCGGAATATCCTCCTTCCATATCGTAGATGGAGCAGCCTCTTTTCAGTTTAACCACAATATATTCCCTTACTTTATCCCATTCGCCGGTTACGATGCAGACGCGTTTCCTTCGATTCAGGCTGGCTGTGAAGTAATCTACTGTGATGCCGTTGAGCCACGTTCCTATGAGGCCGAGGATAACCAGGCGGAATGGGTTGATAGCAAACGCTGTGCAGCAAATAATCGCTCCCGCGATGGTGACTGACATGCCGATATCGAAATGGAAATACTTGTTGACCATCTTGGCGAGTATATCCAGCCCTCCGGTTGAAGCGTTGATCCTGAAAAGAATCGCCTGTGAAATACTTAGCATGAGGATAAAGCAGAGAAGGTCCAGCCATGGATCTCCCATAAAGGATTCGCCGGGGACCAACCCTAATTTATCATAGGGGAGCACAGCCTCCCAAAAGTCCATCAGGGGACCGAGGATAAGAGCTGTGTAGACCGTTTTGGCTCCGAATTCATGTCCGATCAGGAACCAGGCCATAACGAGGAGGATTGCATTTATTGCGGTTACAATCCACGAGACTTTTACTGTGAGGCCAATCTTTAGAAGCAGTTCGCTTATGACAATTGAAAGACCGGAGATGCTTCCGATAATAAGCTTACTTGGGATCAGGAAATAATAGACTGCAGCGGCCCCGATGAGCATACCGAGAGTCATGGTAACGAGTTCCTTCCAGAATTTAAATGTCCCGAGTGGTTTCAAAATGTCAGCCATTTCAGATATGTAGTTGATTTCTGTTACAAAAATAGAAAAAATGGTTATATTTACACGGCTATAACAAAAAAAATCACAATGGACAATCTTTCGAATATTCTCTCACATTTTGCTCTTAAAGGCGACGTCATTTCCGTTGAACCTCTCGGGAACGGTCTTATCAATGATACTTATAAAGTCATTACCGGAGATTCTTTCCCTGATTATGTGCTTCAAAGAATCAATAACGCAATTTTTACCGACGTCGACCTTCTTCAGTCCAACATCGAGTCAGTTACCCGCCATATTCGAAAGAAGCTTCTCGCGGAAGGGGAGAAAGATATTACCAGGAAAGTGCTTGAGTTTATTTCCTTGAAGGATTCTCCTAAAACTTATTACTTCGATTCCCAAAAGTACTGGAGGGTGTCAGTCTTTATTCCCGATGCTTATACATACGAGACAGTGAATCCGGAATATTCTTATTATGCCGGAAAGGCCTTCGGACAGTTCGAAGCTATGCTCTCCGATATACCCGATAAGCTTGGAGAGCCTATTCCTGACTTTCATAATATGGAACTCCGTTCCCGCCAGCTAAAGGAAGCCGTTGCAGCCGACAGGGTCGGGAGGATGGCTGAAGGGGAGGTGCAGGAGATTCTTGCCGATCTCCTCAAGTATGACAAAGAGATGTGCAAGGCGGAGAGGATGTATCGTGAGGGAAAGCTGCCGAAGAGAATATGCCACTGCGACACAAAGGTCAACAATATGCTCTTTGATGCCTCTGGACAGGTTCTTTGCGTTATAGATCTCGACACTGTGATGCCGAGTTTTGTCTTTTCGGATTTCGGCGACTTCCTCCGTACTGCGGCAAATACTGTCGCTGAAGATGACCCTGATACGGCGGCGGTGGATTTCAGAATGGATATATTTGAGGCTTTCTCAAAAGGTTACATTGAGTCAGCTTCGGCTTTCCTGACTCCTGTTGAGAAGGAGAATCTACCTTATGGAGCCCTTCTTTTCCCTTATATGCAGGCTGTCCGCTTCTTTGCCGACTATATCAATGGGGACACCTACTACAAGATTAAATATCCTGAGCATAACCTGGTGCGTACCCGCAACCAGGTCGCCCTCTTTAAGAGCGCCCTTTCCAAGGTTGAGCGGATGCAGACTTTTATTGGAAGCTTATAGTTTATCCTGCTTGAGTTTCTCTACGTAGGCGTCTATTCGCCTGAGCTCTCCAGGAATCTTGATACCTTGCGGGCAGTGCGGCATGCATTGTCCGCAATTTATACAATGCGCAGCTTGATGAAGTTTCGGTACGCTCCTGTCGTAGCCTATGAGAAATGCCCTTCTGGCCTTTTTGTAACCTTCTGACTGAGAGTCAGTGGCGATAGTCCCTTCGGTTATGCATTTATTATAGTGAGAGAATATCCCCGGTATGTCGATTCCATATGGGCAAGGCATACAGTACTGGCAGGCGGTGCAATCCACCATCGGGTAATCGAAGAGTATATCAGCAACCTCCTCGAGCATCGCTTTTTCTTTCTCTGTTACGGGGTCGAGGGGGCAGAAAGTCTTCAGATTGTCTTCCAGATGCTCCTGATATGTCATGCCGCTAAGAAGGCACATCACATCCGGGAATGTGGCTGTGAAGCGGAATGCCCATGAAGCGATGCTCTCGTCAGGACGGGCGGCCTTCAGTCGCTCCGTAAGGGGAGCAGGGAGGTTCGCAAGGCGGCCTCCAAGGAGCGGCTCCATGATTACGGCGGGGATATCTCGTTTTGCAAGCTCCTCATAGAGGTACTTGGCATTGACATTCCTCCCTTCTTTGGCGTGCGACCAGTCTGCGTAGTTCATCTGTATCTGGACAAAGTCCCAATGTACCTTGTCATGGATGGAGAGGAGATAGTCGAACACAGCCTGATCTCCATGGAAGGAGAATCCGAGATTACGTATGCGCCCTTTCTCCCTTTCTCCCATGAAATAATCCAAAAGCCCAATATCCAGGAAGTTCCGGTGCAGTTTCTCCAGTCCGCCGCCGCCGACTGCGTGGATCAGATAGTAGTCAATAGTGTCTACTCCGAGTTTCTTGAAGGAATTCTCGTACATCTCGAGAGACTTTTCATACTGCTTGTCGCCGAGCTCGCGCCCGAATGTGGACATCTTAGTGGCTATGAAGTAACTGTCTCTCGGATGCCGCCTCAGTGCGATTCCGGTAGACTCTTCGGACAGGCCGCGGCAGTAGACCGGAGCTGTGTCGAAATAGTTGACTCCATGCTCTATAGCATAGTCTACGAGTGCATTCACCTGCTCCTGGTCAACGACATCTTCTCCCTTATCATTCTTGGTAAAAGGCCATCTCATGCATCCATATCCGAGGAGGGAGACTTTATCCTTGCCAAGATGGCGATATGTCATCTCTCCCGTCCCGGGATTTGCAGGGGCTTTTGTTGCAGCCTCATTACATGCTGAAATAGTAGATATTGCCGCGCCGGCGACGGCTGACTTTTTCAGGAAGTCTCTTCTTGTAATGTTCTTTTCCATGGCTCAGACTGTTCTATGGACGCTGTGTCCTTCTACATAAATGGCACTGTAAGGTCTTGAGGGACAGAGATTTTCGCAGGCTCCGCAGCCTATGCACCTCTCCTCGTTGACTGAGGGGATCTTGAGTGAGTCAGGATCATCGGGATCGAGGGGGACCATGATTATGGCACCGACAGGGCAATGCCTTGCACAGTTACCGCAGCTGACTCCGTCGGTGACGGGGATGCAGTTCTCCCGGATTGTTACGGCGTGACCAATCTGGGTGGATGATTTATCTTCTGCCGAAAGGCGCAGGATAGCTCCTGTCGGGCAGACTTCGGAGCATCGGGTGCATTCGGGACGGCAGTAGCCTCTCTCGTATGAGGATTCCGGCTGCATAAGCCTCGAAAGGTCAGTGGACGGTCTTAAGACATCGTTCGGACACTCGGCGACGCACAACTGACATGCCGTGCAATGGGAAGAAAGGTTTTTCAGGCTTTTTGCTCCCGGGGGGACAATGGGAGTCTGTCTTTTGGGCTTTTTCTTATCAATAATCTCTGCATATCCGCCGTCCACCTTTTCCTGAGCTCTGGCAAGGCTTGCTCCGGCGGTCATTGCCACAGTCGTGGCGATAAAAGTCCTTCTGCTTTCCGGCTTACTTTCGTTGTCTTTCTTGGTAGAACTCTTTCCCCATGCGTATTGATAGTGAAGAGCGTCGAATTTGCAGTTGTCGATACAGTT
The DNA here is from genome assembly GCA_900318955.1 of uncultured Bacteroidales bacterium. Classification (GTDB taxonomy): domain Bacteria; phylum Bacteroidota; class Bacteroidia; order Bacteroidales; family UBA932; genus Cryptobacteroides. The sequence goes on along the minus strand of ONMJ01000012.1, from coordinate 97 downwards.
AAGTAATGTGTAAAAAATAAGTTGCATCAGTTGGCCGGTTTGACGAGGTAGTTCCATTGTCCGAGTTCCGGAGCGAAGATGACCTGCCTGGCAAGTC
>ONMJ01000031.1 GCA_900318955.1 uncultured Bacteroidales bacterium | reverse complement strand
CATGCCCGTTTCCCTGACTCCTATACCACCAGGAGGTTGTTCAGTAGCACGCCAAGCCGAGATCATGTCAGCGATATCCGTGAGATTGTGATTTCGGGGCGAAAACACGGCTTCCCGCCCCCCGTTTTTATAGTAAGAAAGATCCGCGTACACCAGAACAAGGCCATGGTGTACGAGAAGTAACCGTCACCAACCATAAATGTCACAATCACCAACCATTTTTGTCAATTATACCTATATCAGCCCCATATCCTTGACTGTTGAGGTAAGCTCGGCCGTGTTGGCAACATCAAATTTCACAAGGAGCTTCTTGCGGTACCACTTCACGGTTTCCGGGCTGAGGCCCAGACAGTCGGCGATTTGCGGTGTGGTATAGCCTTTAGTAAGCAGCTCAAGGATCTCCTTTTCACGCTCAGATACTTGCGGCAGTCTGTCGTCGGATGCCGGCTGTCCCATCTCTTGAATGGTTTCTTCCAGAACGGACGACACTTCGGCCTGTTCTTTCCGGGAACGACGAAGCTTCCTTCCAATCAGCAGGACCGCCAGCAGAAGCAGCAGGAGCAGGATGGCCCCGCCGCCCAAAAGCATCATCTGCCGCCGCTGGGCAAGCAGCGCCGCCGACATATACTCGTAATTCTCTTTGGTGAAGGTCAGTTCCTCTTTGTCATGGGCCGAAAAATACGCATCGGCCTGATGCAGATACCGGAGAGCTTTCCAGGTCTTCCCCTCTTCCATATACACTCGCCCGAGACCTTTCTGGGCAATGGCCACTATGAGTGAATCTCCCTGCGCATACGCCAGGGCCTTCTCATAGGCCTGGGAGGCTTTCCGAAGTTCCCCCTGCTCCACCCAGGTTTCGCCGATGTTATAATAGAGGATGGCATTGCTCTGCCGCCATCCATATCTGTCGAAAATGGCACCGGCCTTCCCGTACCAGTCCATGGCCTGCGGGATGGAATCCATCATATTGTACAGGTTGCCGATGGCTCCGTAAAGGGCCGACCGTGTGTCGTCCACAGCCCTTTCCGAATATCCATCCGGTCTGGTCGGTGAGGTAGCGCCGCCGGCCATCCTTTCCACTGCCGCGAGCGCCTTCCGGTAATAGACCATGGAACTATCGTACTGCTCGGAAGACCAGAAACATTGCCCCAAATATCGGTATGCATCGGCATTGGCCTCCTCCCAGCCTCTGGGTTCAGAGATGGAAAGCGCCTTCCGTGCATAGAACACGCATTTCTCGCTGTTCAGGGCGCTGTACCCGAGCATGAGGTCCCGGTAGGCCCGGTTCAGCGTTACCAGGTCTGTGTCGGAAGCCTTGTCCATCGCATCCGGCGTCCAGCGTGCGACGGCGCGCTCAAGTGAATCCAGGTTATGGCCGCGGTGGTCGTTGTACGCGAAAACCTGCCAGCCGGACAAAACTGTCAGCAGTAATATGATACCGTTTTTTCTCATGATGGAGTGCGCCACCCGAAAGGGTGGTGTTTAAGAAAACCAAATAGACGAAATTTGCAAAATATACTATAAAGCTATGAGAAGAATTTTAGTTTTTATCATTTCTGCGCTGCTAGCATCCTGCTTTGCCGCAAACGGCCAGAGCCTGCTGGAGCAGCTGGGACAGCGTGCCAAGAATGCCGTGGAAAACAAACTCGGAGAGAAATTGGAACAGGGAGTGAATGATGCCCTGGACGGAAAAATCGGCAAGAAGAAAAAGAAGGACAAGGCCGATAAACAGACGGCCGATCCCGTCAGCCAGGACGCTGTCGCCATGCCTGACGCAAAAGTTCCTGCCCAGCCTAAGAAGCAGGTGGAGACCTCCTATGCCAAGACCGACTTTGTGCCAGGCGACGAGATCTTCTTCGACGACCCGGTCGAAGGTGAGAAATTGGGGGAATTCCCTTCCCATTGGGACTTTGTCAGCGGAGAGGAATGTGAGATCATCACGCTGAACGGAGAGCAGGTCATCAAACTCTCCGGCTGGTATAGCATCATCAGCCCGCTGATGAAAGAGGCCGACTACCTTCCGGAGGATTTCACCATAGAGTTTGATGTCTGGTCCAACGACAAGTACGGTAGTTCGAACAATGACCACATCGACCTGCTCCTGGGGTCGGCGGAAACGGAAGAGATCGTAGTCGTCAATCTGAACCCGGCATTCAACGAAAACCCGGCGGAGGAGGGGGCACAGAGCAATATTTCCTATTCCTTCCGCTCTCCCGCCGGAGACATTCGCGAAGGGTCGGCCAAGGGTGAATCCCTGACCCCGCTCATCCAGCCCGACAGCTGGCTGCACGTAGCCGCATCCTTCAACAAGCGCGCATTCAAGTATTACGTGAACGGCGTGCGGATGATCAACCTCCCGAATGTCATGCGTCCCACCCGGATGGCCCTGCGCTCCGTGTCGAACTGTGAAGAAAAGGACCGCTTCTACCTGAAGAACATCCGCATGGCAAAGGGCGCCGTGCCGCTCTACGACCGTCTGATGTCCGAGGGCAAGATTGTCACCTACGCCATCACCTTCGAGACCGGCAAGGCCGACCTCAAGCCCGAATCCATGGTGGAAATCCATCGTGTGGCCGGGCTCATGAAGGACAATCCCGGCCTGGAGTTCGAGGTACAGGGCCATTGTGACGCCACCGGAAGCGACAAAGTCAATGATCCGCTGAGTCAGAAGCGGGCCGAAGCCATCGTAGCCGCCCTGGTTGAAGAGGGCATCGCACAGGCCCGCCTTACCGCCGTCGGAAAGGGCTCCCACCAGCCCATCGCCTCCAACAGCACGGAGGAAGGCCGCGCCAAGAACCGCAGAGTAGAATTCGTAAAAAAGTAATATGTCATTTCGAGCGAAGTCGAGAAATCTCAAAACATCATTAGGTGGCTGGAGTCGGTTGGATAATTTACTTACCAATAAGTTTTAGGAACCGTTGAGCGTTCATCTGCTCGTTAGTAATGTATTCACCATCATGAAAGACTGCATAGGTTGTGATAGGTGTGGGAGCATTCCGTGCCTCCTCCTTGCTTAGCAGATGAATGGCCTTGAAAGGGATGTCATTTTCTTTGGCAACTGCTTCGATGATAGGAATGTACTTGCCGTTGAACGGACATTGGTTTGTGTAATAAAGCACATATCCGTGCTCGTCAATGTGTGGATGCCGGGCGCTTTCCTTGAACTTAGGGGCAACGGCATCCTTAGCGAAAGGCATGTACCATAACTGGATTCCGTTATCGGCCTCATCGCAGACGGAAAACCCTTTATGCTTCAAAAAATGAGGATCGGACAGGAATGGTTTCTTTTTAGCCGATGACAGGATGCAAAGCCCTTTTTTCCCCTTGGCCATGCTGTCCTTGACGCAAGCTTCCAGCAAATCGTTCGAATACCCATGCCCCTTGAATGAACCAGAGACCCAGAGACAGTCAATGTACATATATCCATCTGCGAGGATTGGATTCCATGCATTCTCGGCAGGAATGTACTCAATGAAGCACTTGCCACGTTCCACGCTCTTGAGGAAAACGAGGCCATCGTCAAAGCGCCCTGAAAGCCATTCCTTTTTTGACGCGACCTGCACATCATTATTATTGGAAATAGCACAGCAGATATGCTCCTTTTCAAGATTCTCTTTCGTTACCTTGATGTATTCCATGACTCAACAAATTATGATATTACCAGATAAAAGGAAGGACTTTGTACTTCACCTTTTCTTTATACTCGGCATATCCCTCCAGCCCTTCTTCAAGCACTTTCTCCTCATTCTTGATTCCTTTATACATGGTCGACATAATCAGATTTTAACGACCTAAATTTAAGAATAATCCGTCATATGGGCAAATCAAAGACCACTGGAGTAATTCCTGATGGCCTAACAGGTTCTGTCGCTCAGTTCGGAGAACATGCACAGCGCTGGCAGCCATGATGTCATCCCTCCGCCCCTTGTGCTTTTTTCCCGGCATCTGTCATTAGCCCCAACTGCTCCAGTTTCAAGCACCGCTCACGGTTCAGCCGGGTCCAATGACTTCCTTTTCTTCTAGGAGATATTCGCTGCGCAAGGCGCCCATCGGCCATTTTCTTGAGGGTGGAATCGATCCAGCCAAAGCACAGACATTCCTCGACGATTTCTTCATAGGGGACGGCGTCCGGTCGGGAAGTTTTGCTGCGATTGCAGGCCACCCAGCCATGGCTGGCCGATGCATGATTGACCACAAGCCACTCACGAAGCTGCTCTCTACTCGAAAAATCCAAAAAAGGTTCTACTATCATTGCGGAATCAGCTTTATTGCATTAATGATCCTCCCACAATGAATGCCTTCCCGTCTGGCGGAGAAAAAGGCTTCAGTGGTATACGTGTCAATACCGGCGAGGTGAATGGCCTCTTTGGGAATGCCTTCCTGCTCAAGCAGCCACCGGTTGGCTTTCCATAGGTCAATATGGTGTCCGCCGGACATTGGCGTCCCATCTCCGGGCCCATTGAAACTCCAGATTTCATCGATAGGAAAACCGGCCTTCTTGAAATGTGCAACAACTTCTTCGCCCACCTGAAAGCTGCGTGGACCGATGCCAGGGCCCAGCACTGCCCTCATATCGGCAGGATTGCATCCGAAGCATTGACTCATCACGCCGATAGCCTTCTGACTGATACGGAGCACCGTCCCTTTCCATCCTGCATGAACGGCGGCAATCACGCGCCGGACGGGATCATAAAGCAGCACGGGAATGCAATCAGCCGTCCGCACACCTATGGCCACTCCTGGGAGATTTGTCACGAAGGCATCATACCCTTCCAAATCCTCCCGAGTCATATCCGGTCGGTCCACAACGGCCACTTTGCAGTCATGCACCTGATGCCCCTGTATCACAGGATACGGCAGCACGGCATTCCGCTGCGTGGAAAACACCTCCACGCCCGCACCAAGGTCATATTTCATCAATTCCGAATACATAGGGCGAAGATAACTATTTGCAAAAAAATGATTAAATTTGAGCCATGGAATACCTGTCAAAGCAGAGATACGACGAGATTGCTGCGGAATTGAAGCATCTTATAAACGAAGTCTACCCCAAGGTGAAGGACGACCTCGCAGAGGCTCGTGCTCAAGGCGATCTGAGCGAGAATGCAGGATACCGTGAAGCCAGAAGAATCCAAGGGAAGACCATCAGCCGTATCCGTTTCCTTCAGAAGGTTCTGGAGCACTCGCGCGTCATCAACCCGGACGACCTTCCAAAAGACAGAGTTAGCCTTCTAAGCCGAGTCGAATTCACAAACCTCTCGACAAATACCCGCATGTGTTTCGAGATTGTCAGTCCCCATGAGATGGATCTTGAAGCCGGAAAGATTTCGCTGAAATCCCCAATTGGGGCCGCCCTGATGGGTAAAAAGGTCGGTGACATCGCCGAGGCTCAGGTCCCATCTGGCACCATTCAGCTGAAAATCGAGAGCATCGCCTTCGATTGATTCTAATCCCGCGTTATGACCTGACCCCTACTACTGCTCGTCTACATCGATGATCCGGCCGAGCTCATCTACCCTTTTCTCGAAGCGGTTTACACCTACCACAGCGAGGATATATGCTAGGCCGTTGGCTATAATACCAAGTCCGATGATAGCCGAAAGAACGCCTGCGGTCACATTCAGGTTCTTGAGACCGAAAAAGCCCAGCACTGCGCCGCCGATGCCAAGGCACAGGAGGACCCACCACATCGGGAAGCCGACACGCTTGTAGTCGAAGCTCTGAATGGCAATGACGATGCCTTCAATCATCACCCAGATTGCAAAAACTACCGGGAGAGAAACTGCCGTCCCAAGTATGTTAAACAGGAAGAAGCATCCGAAGAAGATGTCCAGGACAGCACTAAGTGCACGAGTTCCGCTGTTGGGAAGGAAAGCTTGAGTCCTGAAGGTGAAGACAAGTTTCGAAATACCAGCTATAAGAGTGAAGCAACCAAGCACCCAGGCTGCGGAAACGAGAGTGATGTCAGGTTTGGCTATGCAGACTACGCCGAGAATGATAAGGAGAAGGCCTGCCACACAGAGCCAGATTTTAGTACTAGTTTTCATAAAGATTATTAGTTTATCTATCCACAAATATACCATTTTTTGCCTACAACCTCAAAGCATTTTGCTCAATCGGAGGAATTCTGTAACTTCGCATAAACTATAATTGATCCCATGGCAAAAATCTATGTTGCCTCCAGCTGGAGGAATCCCTACCAACCAGAAGTGGTCGCCGCCCTCCGCGGGGCTGGTCATGAAGTCTATGACTTCCGTAACCCAAAAGACAATCCCGGCGGTTTCCATTGGGCAGATGTCGACGAAAAATGGCAGGAATGGCAGCCGGAAGAATATATAGAAAATCTCACCCACCCGGTCGCCGAAAAAGGCTTCAAGGCCGACTTGGATGCCATGCTATGGGCAGACGTCTGTGTCCTTGTCCTCCCCTGCGGCCGAAGCGCCCACACCGAAGCCGGGTGGTTCGCCGGGAAAGGCCTTAAAACCATTGTCTACATGCCCGAGAAGCAGGAACCGGAGCTGATGTATAAGCTTTTCGACGGTGTAGTAGCAAACATGGAACAGCTGATCGAGAGTCTCTCCTGAATCCGCTTATTCGTACACCAGCGAGAAATCGTCTAGCCAGAGGGTCGAGCCTCGGCCGCCGGTGAAATAGTCGCCAAGGGCGCTGGAAGAGCCGACAATTACAAGGTAGCGCGGTGTGCGTTCAGAACGGTACTCGAGGGGAAGCTCGAACTCTATGAAACCATTTGTGCTCTCAGAAAGAGCATATCGGCCATAGGCGATTATCGAAGGATCATTCTCAAAATCCACATACTTCGCATCCGAGCTGATCACATGGAAAGGCTCCTCCCAGTCGGTCAGGATCATGATCACATGTCCGGTATCCATCTGCCCCTTGAGGGAAGAATGAGCCGCGTCAGCATCGGTAATCACCTTAGGTTCATAAGCGATATATCCCTTCAGCGCGGATGGTCTCGAGGTATATGGAATGCCCCATGAAAGTTCGGCTCCGAGTCCCTTCAAAGAGACGAAAGAGCCTGTAAATATACTTCCTGCAGCGAATTTGACGACAGCATAGCTACTCTCCATTCGGACGGACCTCCGAACCCGCCCAGGCTCATCCGGATCCTCATGGGGAGCGACAAAATCCGGATCCGGAGTAGTGGCATTGCCAAGGAAGGAGGCAGTCGCCTTGTTCGCCGTATCCCAGATTTTGGGGCCGTCCGAAAGGAATGGATTCCATACTTTTCCGGAGAGCTCCCAAGTATCGAAATCGAGATTATCCAGCTGCAGGGCGCGATCGGTCTTGAAGGGATAGATCTCACTTATCTCATCACCGCAGACAACACGGACCTGATAGCCCGTATTCTCCTGAAGTCCAGTTATATCCGCAGATATGCCGACTCCCGTGACAGTGGATTCGACTCCTATCCATTCTTCCTCCCCTGTCGGCCGGTATTGAACCTCGGGAGTCCCTTCCCCGTCAAAGAGAGCACGAACTTTCGCATGATAACAATATGGAATGACAGAATCGACCTTCAGGGACATTGCAAGCTGGAGAGCCTTGAACTTCCAATCGACCTTCTCCCCTCTCGAAGAGAAAGTAAAGACTCTCTCCAGCACACAGTTGAGAGTCTTCGGGAGAGAGAGAGGTTCCGTAGAGAGAACGGCAACTCCGTCTACCTGATCATAACCTGTAGTAGAGATAAGTTCAGCCCCTTCGGGCTCAAGCTTCATAGCCTCGATAACGACGGCTGAAAGCGTCTGAATCTCAGAGACATAGACAAGAGCCGTACGGGTCGAGGGATTGATCTGCGCATCACCGATCTGGTTGGCGCAGCGGATGTACCTCTCGACATCGAGATCGCCCGTTATCGTCCAAGTATAATCCTGATATGTCTTTATAAGGACGGATACAGGCTTTCGAAGGTCCAGATACTCCCCTATTCCTTCGAGTGTACCTTCTTCATTTACAGTTACTTCCAGCACCTTCACCCGAGAGAGGTCAGCGGCCTCGTCGAGAGAAATATGGACAGTCCTTTTTGCCTTGTCGATGACCACGGACTTCTGACCTTCCACGCTTATGGAAAGGATCTCCCCGGGGATGACCGGGTAATCAAGGTCATTGACAATCCTGCAAGAGAAGGCGGCTAAAAGTGCCAGGAAAATGACTGCAAATCTTTTCATTATCGACCCGAATGATGTTTGTCGAGGAAGTAGAAGCGGACCCCGAAATCAATTGCAAGAAGATCTACCCTTCCTTTGGCATTCCATCGACGTACATCGCTCTTTTTCACCTGGTTCTCTATCTGACTGATCTTCTGATAGCCAAAATCAACAAGACCGACCTGGACCTCAAAATCCACATTCTCAGCGACGAAGAAACAGATGCCAGGATATGCTCCGAGACTGAAACGAGTAGTCTCCTGATAGATACCGTGCTTGAGTTCTTCCTCCTGCTTGTAATCCTTATTCTTCGAGATACCTCCGGTCAGCCGTCCTTCTACGAACCAGCCGAAAATCTTGCTGTCCATAAAAGGAACGTAATAACGGACGGCGAGAGCCCCGAGATAAGACTGCTGCACATAATTGAGGTTCGAAAGGTCGAAAGCCATATCCTCCGTCAGAGAAAGACGGGCGCTGTCAAGCCTGATTCCGGTGTTCCTGTAGTCAAAGCGCGCTCCAACACTGAGATTATTTGCAATGAAATACTCGAAAGAAACTCCCGCTGAGGTAGTATTGTACCCGCCGGACAGGTTTCCAATCAGCGAAGGAACTAGCTCAAAACCAGCCTGTTCTCCTCCGACAAGACCGGTATATGAACCGGAAAAGCCAAATCCGTTGGTCCCCTTCGGAACGAAAACAATCTTTTCGGGATTGAATCCACGCGAGAAAGGCTGCTGCTCCTGCGCCCCGAGTCCGGTAAAGGACCCGAGGAGCAGAGCAGAAGCAATTAAATATTTGATTTTCATATTATTGGTTTCTATAGCCGACAAGCTCACGTTCCTCTTCGGTAAGAGATGCTGGATCATAAACCAGCGAGAATTCATCGAGATACAGACGGCTTCCTACACCACCGGTGAAATAGTCTCCGAGGCGGCTTGCCGCTCCTACAATCACAATATGGGTAGGTTTCTTGTCGAGTGTACGATACTGGATCGGCAAGGTGAAGTTGACATAGCCGTTACTGGTCTCGTTTGTAGTGAAATCGCCCATACCGATTATCGAAGGATCGTTGTCGGAGAAGAACACCTGTTTTGCGGTATTGATATGGAACTGGTGCTCCCAATCGACCAGATAGATCTTTATCGAGCAGTTATCCATCTCGCCCTTCTTGCCCGTATACGGACTTTCGGCCATATCGATAGCCTTTGGCTGATACTTATAGTAGCCGCGGAGAGCAAGAGGTCTGGAAGTGAACGGCACACCCCAATCCAGCTCTGCACCGACTCCGGAGACCTTGTCGAAGGAACCGGTATAGATATTACCGGCCGCAAACTTGGTGATAACAACGACCGTAACCTTCATACTTTCAAGTCGTGCGGCTTTCTTTCCGGCTCCGGCGACAGCTACATCGCTCTCCTCCGGGACAGTCGGGACCACTCCGAGACTCGAAGTACCGGGGTTCGCGGAATCCCAAATCTTAGTTGCACCTTCGGCATTAGGATACCAGCAGGAACCGTCCTTGTACCAATTGTCGAAGCTGAGGTTTTCAACAGTGCCGGCAGACTCTGTTGTGAAGTGGATTTCCTTGGTCTCCTTATCATTTGTAGAAACAGCTCTGAATATGTATTCGGTATCGGGATCGAGCCCGTAAAGCTCAGTCGTAAATGTCTTGGCAGAAGCATTATAGGACATCGCACCTGTAGTAGCACACCAAGTGCTTGACGAAGCCTTCCTATACTGGAAGCCGAGACCCGAAGGACGCTCTGCAGTGAACCAACGAGCTTTTAGGATAGCAAAGCGTGCCCATGGTGTCGCAGAGACAGCTTCGGCATCGACAGGAGAGATAATCTCGAAGTTCAAGGGAACCTCAGCATAGTGGTTCCTTGTATCGATGGCAACGAGGTTCATGGGAACCGATCCCATTCCGAGTCCGGCAAACATATCTGTCAGACTTACAGTTGCTTCCTGAGCGCCGAAGGCAACGGAAGAAGCCTCGATTCCGGCAGCTTTAAGAGTAGCTATCGTCGCAGCTGAAGCATCTACAAGCTCTGTAGCGCTTGCAACTCCCTTTGCTGTCAGCTCAGCATTGTTCTGGGTAAGGACAAGACTCTTAAGGCCGCTCTGAGATGTGACGAAAAGCTTCATCTCAGCGCTCGAGCCTGCAGGCACGGTAATCTCGTTGGTAATGTCGAAATCGGAGGTTATCACTGGAACTCCGCTATCACTGAAATCGAGCACCAGAGGGTAAGTGAGTACGTTTGTAGACTCATCCAGAATGACCGAGAACACCCCTGCACCATTGGAAAGATCGTCCTTACCAAACTGATACTGGAGCTTATAATGCTGCTTGGCCTTGACATTCTCTATGGTAACCGGACCTGCCTGGTAGACAAGGCCGTCGGTATTTTTCATTCGGACCGACCAGTTGAGCTTGCCGGTAACGGCAAAATATCCGGTCCTTTCGAGATTGGCTCCAGAGAATACAAGGGCGGAGCCGGCTCCGTTATCAACTGATACAGAGTACTCTGTGAACATATTTGAAGTCTCGGCCGGGAATTCAACTGAGACCATAGTATTTGCAAGAGAGCAGGTGATATTAGCCGTAGCTGTCTGGTCCGGCTTGATCTGCACTTCCTGTGAACCTGCATAGACAGGTGCATCGAAAGCGGCATTCTGTACCTCGCCGGAAGAAGCTGTGACAGAGTACCTTCCAACGGCAAGGGTAAGAGGCTCGGCCGAAAGAGTCGAAGCGTCTTCGACCGTAATGACCTTACCGGTACGCAAGGACTTCACTTCCAATGAGAAGACCGGATCTCCCCCATCCGCCTTCGTCACGACGGTTTCGGAAGAGAAATCTTCCAAAACGTCCACTTTCAGATAGCCGCTCGCATCCGTACCGACCTCATGCATACATGAGGGCAGCAGTAGTAGCAGCGTTGAAAGCAAGGTTAAACTTCTTTTCATACTCTAGGGGAGATTACGGCATTACGAACACAACCGGTTGGACAAGGGACTGTCCGGCATTGTCGGTGACTTTCAGCGTGAAAGTATGGCGGGAACCGGATGAGGGGGAGTACATGGAAATAAGCGGAACAAGCTGAGACAGAGAGAAAAGCACCTCGGTTTTGTCCTTTAGCTGCTCCCCTACCGGGATCATTCCGTTCATCGCGCTCACTACACCCGCATCATCGATAAGATCCATCGGGAAAGGATTACCGGCGGAGTAGGTGTAATCGCTATGACCGGTCATCTGGGCTATAGTCTCGGAGAGCACATTAGAGTCGACATCGACGATGAAGGTCTTGATTCCTTCGGGAACATTGATGAGGATATCCACATTCATAGTCTCCGCAATCGGAGTGTCAGCGAAGGTCGGATTGGCCTCCCAGACCATTGTGGGCGCTGTTGAAGGAGTAGGATCGTCCGGATCGTCAACAGGGTCTTCACCTCCGTCGACAGGGACTTCATCCCAGCCGTCCACATTGACATCATCCTGCTTCTCATTGAGGCTGTCGTCAATAAGGAGGGAAATGCCGCTGACTGTTCCGGTTACCTTCGCATCAAGGGCGATGATATGGTGGTCGCGGGCAGCGACATTGCTTATAGCAAGCTGAGCATGTGCCTCGGAGCCGTCAATTGCCCTGAATCCATCGACCTTGACCATAAGGGGCGCAACAGTGAAATATCCAGGCGTATTGGCGTCTACGGCAGCTTTGTCGCCCCATACGAGGGTCCTTGTCGCCGCATCGGGAGCATTCCAGGATGTAGCGTTTGTAACGGTCACCGCATAGTCGGAAAGCTCGTTTCGGAAATTCTCAGAGAGCGAGAATGTCACCTTCATATTGGAAAGCGAGCAGACCAGAGAGACCGGAGTCACTTCCCCGGAGAGGATGCTGAACTCAGCCGATCCGCTGTAGATAGGCTGGTCGAATGCGGCATCTGCGGTAGCGGGAGAAGAAGCGGTAATCGTATAATCTCCCGAACCGAGCTGAAGCATCACCGGCATATCGGCGAAACGCTCATAGTTCTTGGTCCATCCGTCCGAAGGGCGAACGATACTGACTTTGAAGTCATTGACATCGACTCCTTCTGCGCGGGTTATATAATCTCCGCCGTAATCGAGTGATAGCGAGAGATTTCCGTTACCGGTAGGAGTAGTTTCCACTATCCGGGTGCAGCCTGCCAGAACGATGGCAATTGCTGCGATTTTGACTATATTTTTCATGGAATGCATTATTCGTATTTAAGTTCGATATTGTCTAGGTAAAGTAGATTTCCACAGTGGATCTCATGCGACCCGCTAAGAGTTTTGACAGAGGTTCCGAAGACTGTCTTGACGCTCTCTTTTCCATCGGTCGAAGAGCGGAAGGACATCCTGATCGATGCCGCCTTACGGTTGGTAACGGTATACTGGATAGGAATGTTTCCCTTAGTCCAGCTGCTCTTTTCATCCGAAGATTGCATCGAACCGGACCCGATTACAACTGAGTCAGCATCAAGTATTTCCACATTCGCAACGAAAGCTCTGGTGCTTCCTCCGCGAGTGAATTTATACTGGAATTCAAGGGCAGAAGGGCGAGACGGGAACGAGTGTCCCTCAGAAGTCTTCGCCCAGTTCCCTTCGCAGAGATCATTGGCCGTACCGATGAAAATCTCACCGGCTTTGGAGTTACTTCCTGCCATAATTTTACTGCCATAATCATCTATGAATATTGTAGCGATGATAAGGCTGTTTCCGGAATAGGCGCCGTCGGTTGTCAGAGCAACAGTAGGATATGTCTTGAAATCCTGATATGCTGCGGGGACCGTACCGTCCCTGAGGGTCACAGGGCTGTTGACTGCCCACCAGCGGTCGGTGCCGCTGTAGAGCTGCCACCATGTGACATTGAAATCGCTCAGAAGTGCGACCTTAGTAGTATGGGTGAGAGAGGTATACTCTTCAAAGCTACTGTTCCCGGCCTGTGCGGGATCCTCAGTACGGATAATCGAAGGATCACTGGTGTTGCCTTCGTCATCATTGAGGATAGTCCTGAAGCGGTAATCAGTACCGGCCGTCAGACCGTAAATATCTTTGAATGTGATAGTTGAGCCATTGATATCTACAGCATCAACTGTTGTCCAAGAAGAGCCATTGGTACTGTACTGGAGCTTGATATTTGTTCCTGAAGGGGCCGAGACATCCTTCAGATGGGCAACAGGACGGAGTATTTTCCATCCCCAGATATCATAGTCGGCAGCGGTAATTGTCGCCTGGACAGGAACCGCCTTTAGGCTGAATACGGCCTTGGACTGCTTTCCTGCCTTGTCAACGGCGGTAACTGTAAATACCGCTGATACAGGGTCCGATGCATCGAAAGGAATGCCTTGACGGACATTGGAAACGGCCCCGGAGAAATCCACGCAGCCAAAGGGGCTTCCGTCTTCAACAATCCACCTTATTCCGTTAGTTTCCAAGGTGTTCTGCTGTGCTTGCGACGCTCCGAGAAGTTCAATTGATGTCGGGACGCCGACCCATGTCAGATAGGGGCAGTCAGTCTCGAGAGTAAGTGTCGCAAGTCCCGGACGGGAGACAAAGCTTAGTATCGCGTCTGTGACCGTTCCGCCTAGACCAGCAGTATAATCGTATGTAAACGAAGTACCGGAAACGCCCTTATGATTGAAAACAGGGGCATCGGCAGGAAGGGCTGAGGCCGGGATCTCGAACGAACTCTCTACGGTCTCAACTTCTTTGTCGACAACTATATTGACAGTAAGAGATCCTTCCCTCTGGCCGGTCTCTATATTGAAAGTCACAAAATCGGCGGGATCGTACTTGTAAGGCTCGCTCTTGTAGTAGCCCCACTTGCCATCACCTGTCAAGGCATAGACCTCGACATAGAGATCTCCACCGGGGATAAATCCGCTACGGGTCTCGTTCTTGACAAACTTGACTGATTTTTTGCTGTAGGAGCTATGACGAACTACCGCGTAATAATCTGAATATCCTGTGCTTATGTTTTCACCCCAGGATACTCCAAGCTTTACGTTTCCAAGCTTTGCAACGGCGCTGACTTCATCCGGCTTTCCGCCATTTTCGACATAGCCATGGACAGTAAACTGTTGGTCTGCAAGGTAATATGCCTTGCCGAAGCCGGCCCCGAGAGAATCCCCATGATGGGCTACGAGCCGGAACTCGCCGGCGTTGAGCTTAATAGCTTCCGATTTTGCTGCTGAATAGGGCTTTCGGTAGAGCCGGATAGCCCTCGAGTTGTAGATCTCGACTTCAAAATCGTCGAGAGCCGGCAGCGAATCATCGGCTTTCGTCGTGATTTCAATGGTCCTCTCATCCTGGGAAAGGGATATTAGGACCGCGCCTTGAGACGACTCTTCTTCCGGCCCTGTCACTACGCCCTGGCAGGCGGTCGCGAGTACCAGAAGTCCAATCGTCAAAGAGTAATTAAGTTTCATTTTGTATTGATAGCTGTTTCGTACATTTTAATGAGCGCATCCACTGATTTTTCCATAGAGTACTTCTCAGTTGATTCGACATATTTGAGAGCCATTTCACGACGCTCCTTTGGATGCTCAATCCAATAGTCTAGTTTGGCGGCAAGGTCCTTGGGATCTCCCACCTTGAAAAGGCTCCTGTCATCGAGGACAAACTGGGTTGTCGCTGTCAGAGGGCCTTCAGCCACAACGGGTACAACCCCTTGCTGAAGGGCCTCAAGGGCCGAAAGACCCTCGACCTCTACCCTGGCGCAATGGACATAGATATCCGAAGCCGCGGCAAGGTGACGAAGCTCCTCACGGGTCTCGAACTTGAACTCCGCAGGATATTTCAGGACACCCTCTTTATACATTTTATCCGCAAGCGCCACCAGATGGTCGTGCTCGGGACCGCGTCCTGCAAAGAAGAGTTTTATCTTATCGGTATGCTTGCTATAGCGCATCGCCTTAAGAAGGGTCGGCTGATCCTTCTCTACTGCGAGACGTCCGATACAGGCAATATGGACAGGACGGTCATCGCTCGGGGAAGGCTGCTCATCGGAGAGGAAAGTATCCGGCATCAGGCCGTTGGAAATCTGGTGGAGACGGGCTTTGAAATGGAAAGCCTCGCAGCGGTCGAGAACGCCCTTTGTCGGGCACTGGATGTCGCTGCAATAATTATAGACCGCGTCTCTCCAAAGACGCAAGCAGCTGTTATTCAGAAGCTTCCATCCTCCAAGATGGATCGAACAGAAGAGATTCTCGGGATGGAGATGGTATGTCGCCGTAATAGCTTTCCCATACTTTTTTGCAAACTGAGCCGTACGGTTCTGGAGAGGGAAAGGTTCCTCGAGATGGACAACATCTGCCCATTTCACAGCCTCTTCAATGATGGGGTTCATCCGCTTTGCGAACTTGTATCCGTGGGACTGGATAAGGCGGTCGAATACGGGCACCCTATAATCTGTCAGTACATAATCCGGCTGCGGGGTCTGAGCCTCATGATTGTGGCCCGAAAGGACCCTTACATCCATTCCCGCCTCTTTCAGAGCGGCGACTGTCCTTCTCGCGGAAGCGGAAAGACCGTTTCCGGGAGCATAAAAATTATTGACAACAAAGAGGATTTTCATCTTTTAATACTTGAATTCAAACTCATCCACATAGAGGGTACTGCCGCTTCCTCCGGTAAAGAACTCGCCGTATCGGCTCGGAGTGGCGGTAATGTCTACGTAGGTAGGAGTCCGGTCATCTCTATATTCGATTGGGACCTCGAAATAGACATAACCATTGGTTGCTTTCTTAAGCTCGATGACTGCGCGTCCGATGACATGGGGATCGGTGGCGCCATCGATAAATCTCTCGTAGTTCGTTGTTATATTGTAGGGGCCGGTCCAATCTGTAAGGATTACTTCGATTCTGCCGATGTCAGACTTTCCTTTCATGGCTGCATGGGGAGCTTTCGCGAAATTGACCTTTGAGGGCCTGTAATCATAATATCCGCATAGGGCCTTCGGCCTTCCCTTGAACGGCACGCCGAACTCGAGCTCCGCTCCTGCAAAATTGACAATTTTCACAAACTGGCCGGTATAGAGATTGCCGGCGACAAAGGCCCAGACGACCTTTTTGCTCACAATCTTCGCCGCTGCCTTCCCCTCTCCCTTGACGGCGACATGCTCATACTCGGGCATTGTCCCGTTGATGCCAAGGAGACTGAGACCGTGATTGGCCGAATCCCACACCCTCTCGGACTTCTTCGCATCGAGGGGATATAGGTTCCATGCCCCCTTGCTCTTGGACCATGTATCGAAAGACATATTGTAGAGCTGAGGGCCGGACTGGTTATGGGACTGACCGGCGGCAGCTCCCATGGTCATAAGGAGTAGCAAAAACACTGCTATAGCGCGCTCTGTACCGGCTTTGGTCATAATACACTTACAAACAAAAACTTAGCAAAGTTAGGAAAATAATCAGACTTTAGCAAAAGCTGCGAGGCGATAAGCCAGCCCCTTGGCTATCAGCCATATACGCAATACCCTGTGCCGAGTATCGGCACAGGATATTGCAAAACCATTGACTTACAGCTATTTAGGAAGAAAGCTCAGAACTTCCTCCAGACCATCTTATTGACGATTCCTGTGTAGGATTGGATAATCTTTACGACCTTTGTACTAACGTTCTCGTCAGTATAGTCCGGCACGGGGATGCCATGCTGCCCGTTCCGGCAGAGAGAAACAGCCGTGTCAACGGCCTTGCGCCTCTCTCTGTCCCACCTGCGCCACTTCCTATATATAAACATTTGATTATCAATTGTTTGTGAATCGCTCGTAGCGCAGGAGTGAGAACAAATGGTTGATTACTGAAGTGCGTTAACCATCTGATGGCGCAGGTGCGAAAAAATGATGGGAACCTGCGCCATCTGATAAATATAAATGTTTGATTATCAGTAATTTACTTATAAACAGTGGCGCAGGTCAGCACGAAAAAATCGCACCTGCGCCATTTTATTGTCCCACCTGCGCCATTTCCTATCCCACCTGCGCCGCATTTGACTAAAAATCCCACGAAAACACGTCAAAACGTGGGGTAAACGGACCCGAAGGTACAATAATCCCACGAAAACATGCCAAAACGTGGGGTAAACGGACCCAAACAATGTCCCGTGCCAAAAATTTGGCACAGGACATTATGGAAGGAGCTGATTTTCAGCGATGTAGTTTTGCGGCAAGAGACCCCGCAGGCGATGTCGGCTAGAATTTCCGCCAGACCATCTTGTTGACTACGCCCGTGTAGCTCTGGATGATGCGGACAACCTTGGTGGAGACATTCTCATCGACATAGTCGGGAACCGGGATACCGGGGTGGCCGTCGCGGATTAAAGACACGGCCACGTCAACGCTCTGCAACAAACCAACGGTGTCAATGCCGCTGAGAACGAAGCAGCCTTTGTCGAGGGCTTCGGGCCGCTCGGTCGAGGTGCGAATGCAGACTGCCGGGAAAGGATGACCGACGCTCGTAAAGAAGGAGGATTCCTCGGGGAGAGTACCGCTGTCAGAAACCACGGCGAAAGCGTTCATTTGGAGACAGTTGTAGTCATGGAAACCGAGGGGCTCGTGCTGGATGACACGTCTGTCGAGCTGGAATCCACTAGCCTCCAGACGCTTACGGCTGCGGGGATGGCAGCTATAGAGGATAGGCATATCGTACTTCTCCGCCATCTTGTTGATTGCCGTGAAGAGCGAAAGGAAGTTCTTCTCGGTGTCAATATTTTCCTCGCGGTGGGCGGAAAGCAGAATATACTTGCCCTTCTCCAGGCCCAGGCGGGCATGGATGTCGCTGGCCTCAATTTCGGAAAGGTTCTGATGCAGCACCTCGGCCATCGGGCTCCCTGTGACATAGGTTCGCTCCTTCGGAAGGCCGCAGTCGGCAAGGTAGCGGCGGGCATGCTCGGAATATGCCATATTCACATCGGAGATGATGTCCACAATGCGGCGGTTGGTCTCCTCTGGCAGGCACTCATCCTTGCAGCGGTTGCCGGCTTCCATATGGAAAATAGGGATATGCAGGCGCTTGGCGCCGATGACGCTGAGGCAGGAGTTGGTATCACCAAGGACCAGCACCGCGTCGGGCTGCACCTCGACCATCAGCTGATAGCTCTTGGCGATTATGTTGCCCATAGTCTCTCCGAGGTCTTTCCCCACCGCCTCCATATATACGTCAGGATCCGCGAGCTTCAGGTCTTTAAAGAACACGCCATTGAGGTTATAATCATAATTCTGCCCGGTATGAGCCAGCAGGCAGTCGAAATAATCCCTGCACTTGTTGATTACTGCCGCCAGGCGGATGATTTCAGGGCGGGTGCCCACTATGATAAGAAGCTTGAGTTTCCCGTTATTCTTAAAACTTGCCATATCGTTTACTTTACAGGTTCAAAATAGGTATCCGGTTTATCTGGGTTGAATATCTCATTGCAATACATCACAGTCACCAGATCCTCGGTATCGGAGAGGTTGATGATGTTGTGCGTATAGCCGGGGAGCATATGGACAGCCTGGATATGGTCTCCGTCGACCTCCCATTCGAGGATCTTTCCCTCGGGATCATTGAGATTCCGCTGCTGGATGAGGCCATGGCCCTTGGCCACTATGAACTGCTCGAACTTGGTATTGTGCCAGTGCTGGCCCTTTGTAATGCCTGGCTTGGAGATATTGATGCTGACCTGACCGGCACTATGCGTATGCACCAGTTCGGTGAATGAGCCGCGGTCGTCAACGTTCATCTTCAGAGGGAAAGCAGCCTTTTCCTTAGGAAGGTAGCTAAGATATGTGCTATAGAGCTTCTTTGCAAAACTGCCTGAAGGGATCTCCGGAATCATCAGATTCTTTGGCTGGGTGGCAAACTCTTTCAGCAGAGAGACTATCTCGCCGAGAGTAGCCTTATGGGTTACGGGCACATAGCAATAGCGGCCGTCGTCCTTCGGCAGGACTTCAAGCCCTTCGAACTCGCAGTGGTGTTCCTTTCCTTGCAATGCTGCAATCATCTCATCGACAAGATCGTCGATATAGAGCAGCTCCAGCTCGACTGAAGGGTCATTGACCGTATAAGGCAGGTCGTTGGCTACCGCATTGCAGAAGGTCGCTACTGCGCTATTGTAGTTCGGACGGCACCATTTGCCGAAAAGGTTCGGGAAACGGTAGACCAGAACCCGAGCTCCTGTTTCTTCGCCATAGCGAAGGAATAGATCCTCTCCTGCCTTCTTGCTGCGGCCGTACTCAGAGTTTCCAAAGCGACCGGTGAGCGAGGCTTGCTGGGAAGAGGAAAGCATTACAGGACAAGTGTTTCCGTGCTTTCGGAGAGTATCCAGAAGAGTCGATGCGAAGCCGAAGTTACCAGCCATAAACTCCTCCTGGTTCTGGGGTCGGTTGACCCCGGCAAGATTGAAAACGAAGTCGCAGTCCCTGCACCACGCATCCAGCTGCTCAGGAGTAGAATCAAGGTCATACTCATAGATGGACTCGATTTCAAGGCCCGGGAAACGCCGGTCTTTTCCATCCTTGATATTTCTGAGATTGGCGCAAAGGTTCTTACCTACGAAACCCTTGGCTCCTGTAACCAGAATCCTCATTACTTCACAATGTTAGGTATCCCGTTCAGCTCATTCTGGATATACTCAAGCGAAGCTATCTTGGCTTTCGTCTCCTCAAGATTGAGACGGATGGTATTGTCGCTATTGAACTCATCAATAGTAGCCCGCTTGGAATCGCCTTCCTTGAAATACTTATCGTAGTTAAGGTCGCGGTTGTCGGCCGGGACGCGGTAGAAGTTGCCCATATCCACAGCCTTTGCGGCCTCTTCCTTTGTAAGAAGCGTCTCGTACATCTTCTCGCCATGGCGTATGCCTATGACCTTGATTTCCGGTTCGACTATCTCACCGTTCGTCCCCTTCGGCGCCTGATGCTTAAACAGCTCTTTTACAGCCTCGGCCTGAGTGCCGATGGTGCAGGCAGGAGCCTTCTGGACGAGAATGTCTCCGTTTTCGCCGTTCTCAAAAGCAAATAGGACAAGGTCTACAGCCTCCTCCAGGGACATTATGAAGCGGGTCATCTTGGGCTCCGTGAGCGTGATGGGGTTGCCCTTTCTTATCTGGTCTATCCAAAGAGGGATGACAGACCCGCGGCTGCACATTACATTTCCATAACGGGTGCAGCATATCTTCGTATTTCCGCTGTAACGGCTCTTAGCGATTGCCACCTTCTCCTCGATGGCCTTTGTGATACCCATTGCGTTGATCGGATACGCGGCCTTGTCGGTAGAAAGGCAAATCACGCACTTAACACCCGCGTCGATAGCCGCATCGAGGGTGTTGTCAGTACCGATAACATTGGTCTTCACGGCCTCCATCGGGAAAAATTCGCAGCTCGGTACCTGCTTGAGCGCAGCAGCATGGAAAACGTAATCAACGCCCTTCATCGCATATTTCAGCGTGCTTTTGTTTCGCACGTCGCCGATGTAGAACTTGATCTTATGCGCTACTTCCGGCATCCGAGCCTGGAAGTCGTGCCGCATGTCGTCCTGCTTCTTCTCATCGCGGGAGAAGATACGGATCTCGCCGATATCAGTACGCAGAAAACGGTTCAGCACCGCGTTACCGAAACTGCCGGTGCCGCCCGTGATCAACAAGGTTTTATCTTTGAAAACACTCATATTTTCTTTCTCTGATTTTTCGTAATGCAAATATAGGCATTTTAAACGAATATTCTCCGCCCTATAATCATTTGGCCATTTGGGTTAACATGGTCATTTGGGTTAACTTGGTCATTTGGTTTAATAAAATGTGCCGTGAGTTGGAACTTTCTTATTATCAACTGTTTCCTATAATTAAACGCGATGCTTTTCCCATTGCCTTTGCCGCGTCGTCCATCACAGCAAATGTTGCAAACTATGAATCGGCAAGATGTAAATACATGGTTATCAGGTATTTGCAAGGCAATTGTCGCTTATAGCGTGAATACATTGTTGGTTGCTGAAGACTTATTGCCGACAAATGGCGCAGGTGCGAAAAAATAATGTTAACCTGCGCCATCGGATAAATATAAATGTTTGATTATCAGTCATTTACTTATAGACAGTGGCGCAGGTCAGCACGAAAAAATCGCACCTGCGCCATGCCGTACGACTGGGAGGGTGGTTTCGTCCATGAAAAGGGCCGGTTTTCATGGATGAGATTGCGCCAGGGTGGCGCAGGAAACCTTCATTATTTCACTCCTGTCCTACCTGCACCACTTCCTATATATAAATATTTGATTATCAATTGTTTGTGAATCGCTCGTGGTGCAGGAGTGAGAACAAATGATTGATTACTGAAGTGCGTTAACCATCTGATGGCGCAGGTGCGAAAAAATGATGGGAACCTGCGCCATAGGATAAATATAAATGTTTGATTATCAGTCATTTACTTATAGACAGTGGCGCAGGTCAGCACGAAAAAACCGCACCTGCGCCATTTCCTGTATTACCTGCGCCACTTCCTATATATAAACATTTGATTATCAATTGTTTGTGAATCGCTCGTGGTGCAGGAGTGAGAACAATTGATTGATTACTGAAGTGCGTTAACCATCTGATGGCGCAGGTGCGAAAAAATGATGGGAACCTGCGCCATCGGATAAATATAAATGTTTGATTATCAGTCATTTACTTATAGACAGTGGTGCAGGTCAGCACGAAAAAACCGCACCTGCGCCATCTCCGGTATTACCTGCGCCACTTCCTGTGTTACCTGCGCCGCATTTGACTAAAAATCCCACGTTTTGACGTGTTTTCGCGTTGAAAAGAGATTTCCATGACGAAAATCCACACGGAAACGCCTGAAATCGTGGGGAAAACGGAACGGGAAGAGCAATAATCCCACGAATACACGTCATATCGTGGGGTAAACGAGACAGGAACGACAAATACCCCACGAAAACACGCCAAAACGTGGGGTAAATGGGACAGGAAGGACAATAATCCCACGAAAACACGTCAAATCGTGGGGGAAATAGTTTGCCATGAACCGATGGGAATTACTAACAAAAAATGCAACAATTCCAATCTTTTGACCATCAACACGGAAACAGCCACGGCACTTTCCCGAAAAAGTGGTAACTTCGCGACTGTAATTGGCAAAATATGACAGAAAAAGAGAAAATGCTTTCCGGAGAGGTCTATTCTGCGGTAGATAGTGAACTCCTTGAAGAACTGGGCAAGGTGAAAGATATCATTCACAGTTACAATGCCCTACCCCCGTCGGCAGGAAATGAGCGGCTTAAGATACTCAAATTCCTTCTTGGACACATCGGGGATGACGAAATCATCATCAACCAGCCGTTCTACTGCGATTACGGAAAGCAAATCCGCGTCGGGAAGCGCTTTTTCGCGAACTTCCATTTTACGGTGCTTGACGAGGCACCGGTAACCATCGGAGATGACTGCTTCATCGGTCCCAATGTCAGCATTTACACTGCCTGCCACAGTACAGACCCGGTAGAGCGCAACAGCCGCCGGGAATGGGCAGAGCCTGTCACCATCGGCAACAACGTGTGGATTGGCGGGAGCGTCACCATCCTACCCGGCGTCAAGATCGGTAGCAATGTGACCATCGGGGCCGGCTCTGTAGTCACCAGGGACATCCCGGATGGGGTTGTTGCCGTCGGGAACCCCGCCAAAGTGCTCAGAAAGGTATGACATTAAGGCCGGGCTTATGCCACGGATTCCAGTGTTTCAGGTACATCATGCATTTCCTGGTTGATAGACCATCCTCTGGAACTCCACGCCGAAGACATGGCGGATGTCCTCCTTGCGGAAGCCGATAGATTCATAGAGCCGGATCAGGTGCGGCATGTCGTGGTCTGCAATAAGCGTTATCCTGTTATATCCGAGGGCCTGTCCTTTGCGTATTCCATCTTCCAGAAGCGCCCTGCCGATGCCATGCCTGCGGTACTGCGGAAGGACGGCAAGCGTATCAAGGTAGTACTCCCCCGGATCAGCCTCTTGCTCAGATGTCTGGTCCACCTTGAAAAAATCCGGCCATAGCTCCGAAAAAGTCCTGTGGCGCATCTCCCGATAGATGTCACCTGGATACGAAAGGAGCGATCCGGCAACCTTGCCGTCCACTTCAGCAATCCGGGTCCGAGCGTAGCTGTACAGCAGGTCATCCCGCTTTTCGCACTCTACAAGACGGTCATATATATCCCTTTCAGTGGGGACATCAGTCTCAAAGTCATAGAAATGCATCCCCGCCATGATGCACCCAGCAAGAAAGGGGGCATCGGCAGGGCTGGCATCCCGCAAGGTTAGCACGTATTTCTGTTTTTCTCTTGAAGCTTTCCCAACCGACATACTCGTATAGCTTATCTCTATTAATGCGTGCGTAGACGGGGTCTCAGTAGCTGTCGGGCAAGGTCTTTAGTTGGTCAGGTTTACTTTTTCGAGCTTGTATCCGAGACGGCAGAGCTCGATGGCCGCGCCGATTTTGAACATAGCCTCCACGGTGACGAGGAATAGCCTGTAAGCTTCTGCCGTACCGGGCTCCGGACTCTCACGCATGAGGAAGTGATAGGCATTGGCAGCGCAGGACTGCATGGCAGGGACGCTGTGTTTTCGATCCTTTAGAATGGTATCCGTGATATGGTCGTCCATGTCGTCGAAGCCGCGCTCGCCTTGGAAGTAAGAGTAGGTAGCATCCATATACCTTGACCAGTCCTTATCCCATAGGAACGCCACGGCCATCCCGAGATACCCGGCGCAGCCAAGGCAGAACTCCGGATAGGAGTTGAAATTCCTGACGGCATCCCCGTAGAAGGACGGAGCATAGCGAAGCCATGCCTGGTCTAGGTCAGGCGAGGAGAGCAGTTCTCCTTTGAGAAGCCCCGCATCGGTGCATGTAGCCAGCAGGTATGCAGTCAAGTCTGCGTGGTACTTTTCTACTTCCATTTTATGCAAGTTTAATTTCCCTCCAAAAGCATAGTCCGGAGCTCCGTCACACTGCCGGAATAACGGTATTGCGGTGTCGCGTTCATCTGTCTGTATCCCCAGCCGACGGCTATGCCTTCTATGCCACCGTTCGCTGCTGTAAGCATATCCGTACCGGAATCCCCCACCATAACCGCTTCGTCGGACCTGAGACCTGAGGCACGCAGAACTTCGCCAACAATCTCCGGGTCAGGCTTCAATGGAAACCCTTCACGATTCCCAAGGATAGAGACAAAAGGTATCGACGGGAAGAATTCACGTATCAGATGCTCTGTCCCAGCCTGGAACTTGTTTGAAGCCACCGCCATCTTCACTCCGGCCGCGTGCAGGTCCCGAAGAAGGTCCGGAGTGCCGGGATATGGATGGGAATGTATATCTATGTGGGCGGTATAATATGCCTTGAAGTCTGAAAGGGCCGCATCAATAAGAGTGTCATCCGGCACATCTCCCAAGGAAGACTCCAGTGCCCGCTTCACAAGGTTCCGGACCCCATGCCCAACCATGCCGCGATATTCAGCCGGCGAATGCAGCGGCAGTCCACG
>ONMJ01000053.1 GCA_900318955.1 uncultured Bacteroidales bacterium | reverse complement strand
CAACGTATGGTGATATGTCTCTATGTCTTCCTATACACTGCAACGACCGCTCACCTACAAAGAACAGCGGTCTAATCTTGATTTATAGAGGAAAGTTAAATAAATAATAATCAGAATCCAAAAGTTGATTATCTTTGCATTCTCTATAGTTATGGCAGGAATAAACACAGAAGAAAAGGAAAGTCTCGGTAGAAGTCCGGAGAAGATCAGCGGCTATCTTGCGATCAGCCCGCTATTCGTATTCCTTGCCGTCTATGTTCTGACGTCGATACTGGCCCATGACTTTTATAAGGTCCCTATCACTGCCGCCTTTATCGTATCCTCTGCATATGCACTTGCTATCACTAAAGGGCTTAATCTAGACGGAAGAATCTCTATCTTTTCATCCGGAGCCGGGGATAAAAACGTGCTTCTGATGATATGGATCTTTGTCCTTGCCGGGGCCTTTGCAGCTACCGCCAAAGATATCGGATCCATTGATGCGACCGTCAATTTCGCACTTCGTTTCCTTCCGGGGAAGCTCGTATTCGCCGGAATCTTCCTTGCTTCATGCTTTATATCGATGGCCATAGGGACCAGCGTCGGAACAATCGTAGCCCTAGTCCCGGTTGCTTGCGGAATTGCAGCGGAAACAGGGGTGGATACCGCCTTCATGACAGCAATTGTCGTTGGGGGCGCCTTCTTCGGAGACAACCTGTCATTCATCTCCGACACGACCATCGCCGCCACAAAGAGCCAAGGATGCTCGATGAGCGATAAATTCAAAGCGAATGCGGCCATTGCCATACCCGCAGCCCTGATAGTAACCGGAATCTACGTTTTCCAAGGCCTTAGCGTCGACTTCGTCCCCGCTGCAAATCCAATCGATTGGATCAAGTTGATTCCATATATTCTGGTGATCGTTCTCGCTCTTATCGGGATGAATGTAATAGGAGTCCTTGCAATCGGTATCGCTGCAAACTTCATTGTTGGAGTGGCTACAGGCAGCGCCGGATGGGTCGCTTTCCTCTCATCTGCCGGAGGAGGAATCAGCGGGATGGGAGAGCTGATCATAGTAACTCTGCTTGCCGGAGGCATGCTGGAGCTGATCCGGTACAACGGAGGTATTGAATTCATAATCAGCGGATTGACAAGGAAGATTCATGGACAGAGGGGGGCTGAATGCTGCATCGCCGCCCTTGTCTCCCTAGCCAACATTTGCACCGCCAACAACACCATTGCCATTATCACTACCGGCGGCATTGCACGGAATATTTCCGAGCGGTTCGGAATCGATCCACGCAAGAGCGCCAGTATTCTCGATACATTCTCTTGCATGATCCAGGGAATTCTCCCTTATGGAGCTCAGATGCTAATGGCCTCCGGACTTGCCGGAGTGTCCGGAGTTGCCATCATAAGCAGCCTCTACTATCCCTTCGCCCTTGGCATCATCGCGATGCTCTCCATCCTCTTTCGTTTCCCTAGAAACATCTCATAATCAGAAGCTTATGAAAAAGAAAAAAGAGGAATGGCTCCCGGAAGAAGGTAAGAAAGTACTGCTGCATGCCTGCTGCGCACCGTGCTCAGGGGCAATAGTAGAGTATCTGGTCAATCACGGAATAAGGCCGGTTATCTTCTACTCCAACTCGAATATAACCCCGAGGGGCGAGTATGAAAAGAGACTCAATGAATGCCTGAGATATGCAGAAAAATGGGGCCTTGAGATAGTGGATGACGAGTATGACCACAGAGAGTGGCTCTGCATTTCCAAGGGACTCGAAAAGGAACCGGAGAGGGGGCTCAGATGCCTGGAATGCTTCCGCTACCGCCTGACAAGAGCCGCTGCATACGCTTCCAAAAACGGATTTGACTATCTCGCGACCACTTTGGCATCTTCGCGATGGAAGGATCTCCGGCAGGTCGACGAGGCCGGAACGTGGGCATGCAGCCTCTTCCCCGTGGTGGAATGGTGGGGCCGCTCATGGAGAACAGGTAGTCTTCAGGAGCGACGCAATGAAATAATTAAAGAGGAAAACTTCTACAACCAGCTATTTTGCGGCTGCGAGTTCTCGCCAAGGCCCGAAAACAACTATCAACGCACTTCAAACGAAGATTCTGAATAGATAGGGGCGCCTTCCGAATCAAGTCCCTCTACGACAACTTTGAAAACTCCTGGATACGAAGGGGTCCTTATTTCCAGTCTCTTTTCCTTTCCTGCTTCAAGGGTAACTGACGGATGCCAGTAAAGTGTCTGTCGGTAGTCGTTCTCCGCGGAAGGGACATTTCTGGCTGTCAAGGCGACAGGATATGAAACTCCCTTGAAATCAAACACTCTGGTCTGGTCGGAGAAACGGACGGAGGTTATATTGTTTCTTAAGGTCACGAAATTGACGACAGAACTGAACACCCGATGCCCGAGAAGGTATGGGTGGAGATAGAGTTCGACGTCGCTGAGGAGCATGGCGTCAAATGAAATCAGCTTGCTCTGATCCGTCATCGGCACCCCGTCAAGAAGGGTGAGGACGTTGCTGAGATAATTATACTGCTTCCCGGCAGGATCGTTATAGAGGACAGAAAAATGGCGTTCATCTTTCTTACCGGTTATTCTGAGTTCTTTGACTATCTCTACACAGAGCTCATCCATAGATGGGAAACGGACATAGTCATCGAGATGGTAGACTTTGCAATCTTCCTTCGAAATCAACTGGCTGACCCTCGATGGAAGGAACTCCACCAAAGTATCTAAACCGACCGAAAGGTTCTGCCGAAGAGCCAAATTGCGGAAGCGGAGCGGCTCTAAAAGAGAAGGGGAAAGGCATAGCTGATCCACAGCCTCAGGATCTACATTGATAAACGGGGATTTCAAGGATATATGGGCCTTGCGGCCTGTATCGGCACTGCAAAGTTCGCAGATCATTTCCCTGTCTCCGAAAATATTATTGGTATAAAAGACCATCGAGCCATCAGGGGCGACAGGGGAAGCATATGTGTCGGCAATCTCTCCGGAAGAAGAGATGAATGCCGTCAGTCCGACATCGGAAGCAACTGATTTCCAGTCTTGTCCGACAAGATTTGCATAGAGAATCTCTCCGTCATACTCAGGGACCAAATCACCGGTAACCGAGACACTCCCGGGCGAAGGGAGCCGGTTGATGAACTCTTTTATCGAAGGACTGTCGGGCTCATGGATACCATCGTCATGATAAACCGAGACGCTTACAGAAGCGTCTTCCCCGCCAACATTATTTATTGTGACAGGTATAACAAATGAAGTACGTGCGGCTCTGCTGACTACAATTGAAGCCTTGCCGGAAGAAACCGCACTCGGTTGTTCTATAGAATTATACTTATCTGCATCAAGTATTTTTACGCCTCCCTTGACTCTCGAGGTCGTAGATGTATTGAATACAGAAATGACCTTTGAAAACGAAAGATACCCTTTCCCGCTTTCGTTACGATTCTGAGTAGTATATGCATAGAGACGGTAATTACCTGTAGGCAAGGTAGGAGGCAGCATTAAATAACCCGATCCCCTCCCTTCAAGAAGCGAAATCTTGGCTGTCACATTACTCACACCCTCTGCCGCCAACTCGACATAGGCCACACTACTTAGATCAGACGGGACAGGGTCCCCCGAGACATCCAGGCAGAAAAGAGAGCAGAAGACCTGCTCGCCGGCAAGATACACGCTCCTGTCAGTCGAGACATATATCCTCTCCACCGGAGCGGAGAACGACTCGAGGGAAATGATAACGAAAAATATGTATGCAACTATCTTTTTCATAACTATTCATGTGTTGTAGGCCAGTCTGACGGCTTATTTTTATTTCCTCCCTCCAGGGTACAGTCAACGCAACGTTTTTCAACCCAATAAACACTATCGCCTTCGGACTCTTTAGAAATCAGCACAGGACGGTAACCCATATCGTACCATTGCATCGGAGTAAAGCCTTCTGCTTCCGGATCGTCTGGGCGGAAATTGAATTCAGGAAGGAAGAGCTGATAATCCGGACTCCTCCATCTGGAATAGCGTCCGTCGATATATTTGGTAATAACTGATTCGGTAATTACATCCACATACCCGAGAACAAGTTCTGAAGGATTCTGCTCGGAGACCACATTGCCTCTCATCTCGCTCGGGGTAGGGGCGAAAAGACTTCCGCTGGTGTTGGAGTTAGCAAGAAGTGTCTTATGGAAATAGTAGCCGTCACGTGAAATACCTTTCATGCGGACATCTATCCTGTACATTTCCATAATGCGTTTGCTTGTGCGGGAAATAGTCCTGAAGACCTGTTTTGCAATGGTGTTTTCAGAAAGATTTTCGGTGGATATCAGAGTGGATTCCCTGGAAGCGGACTTACCCCAGCAATAATAGTTGGGGTCTACTGGTGCCGTTCTCTCTATATACGCAAGGTTCCGGTTGAGATCGACACTGAAGTCAAGATAGTAATCCGGCATGAAATCGGCATGGTACTCATAGGTTTCCTCATAATTCCAGCGATAGTACCTGCTCGCCGAGTCGTCTCCTTTAAGTTTTAGGCCTAAATAGACATAGTCAGCGTCATATTCGACCGTAATCTCGTCCGGAGTGGGAGCTATCGACACATCCATCCATGAAGTGCTGTATACAGAGCCCTCCTCTTCGTAGACAAGCCGATACTGCTTGTCCAAAGGGGCCTCAGCAAAATCGAA
Source organism: uncultured Bacteroidales bacterium (assembly GCA_900318955.1). GTDB lineage: Bacteria > Bacteroidota > Bacteroidia > Bacteroidales > UBA932 > Cryptobacteroides. The sequence continues at coordinate 3,712 of ONMJ01000053.1, read as the reverse complement.
CTGATACGAAATCTTCTCTACCCCGCCTGTAAGCTGGAAACCGGGATACACCTCCCCGTTATTGCAATAAACAGTCATCTTCCCGGCTCTCGAGGGGACTACGGGTTCTTTTTCTTCTTCGGAATCAGAGGATTTACCAAATGGCGTCATACAGGAAACACTGATTGTACACCAACCTCCTAAGACAATGTCCCCGTCAAAAACAAAAGCTTTTTGAGGCACCTGATCTGTCTCGACATCGAAAGGATAGACGCACGAAACGGCGACGAGTGCAAACATTATGTATAGCAATATCTTTTTCATCAGAAGATCAGATTAAAGTTGATGTAAGGAATCTGTGTTGCGAAAACAGAGACCATGTAGCCGTTCGGGACAAAACCACCATCCGTCGTATAGTAGACCGAATAAGGATTCTTCCTTCCGGTGAGATTGTAGACTCCTATTGTAATTGAAGAATGAGTAAGGGCCTTCAGATAATGCCCCGGATCGATATTGATTGCGGCATCAAGCCTGAAGTAGTCGGGAATGCGATATGCGTTTCTTTCCGAATATGCCAGCCTGTACCCCCCGTCATAGAGATATGATCCAATCGGAATCGTAACAGGGCGACCTGTAGAGTAATCGAGATTGAGAGAGATACTGTAGCGATGGGTAAACGCATAATTGAGGGCCACCTTCAGATCATGGGGTTTGTCATAAGGAGCCTGATACCAGTCTCCTCCGTTTATTGTCGCCACTCCCCTGTCAGTCATCTCGCGAAGGAAAGTACGTGAATAGGTGTATGAGGCCCATCCGTTAAGCTTTCCTGTCGTCTTTTTGATCATGAATTCGACTCCATATGCCTTTCCCTTGACAGGGACAAGGGCTTCAGCGAGATTATCGTTCATGGTAAGCTCGGCTCCCGACTTGTAGTCGAGATAATTGTACATATTCTTCCAATATGTCTCCAAAGAAAAGTCGATACCGGTATCGAGACTGGTCCAGTACCCTCCAAGTGCGGCCTGATAACCGTCTGTCGGCTTTATCGATGCATCCGACAGCTTCCATGTATCCATTGGAGAAATGGCAGAAGTATTGGAAATAAGATGGATATACTGACGAAGGGTATTGAAGCCCGCCTTCAAAGAAATATTCTCCTTCGGAGAGTACTTTCCGGAAAGCCTCAGCTCGGGGATACCGTAGAAGTGCCTTTTCGATGCCGACATAAACCCTGACAGCCTCAGTCCGGCCTCAAAGGAAAGCTTCTCGGAAATAGTATAAGTATCGCTGGCAAAAGCCGCGGCCTCCACAGCATATTCTCTATCCAGCGAGCGGGGAGCGACCAGGGAGGAGTCGTTAAGAGGTTTCATGATACCGGGATCGAGGGCATAAAAGACCCCTTCGGCTCCATAAGAAAGCACATGGGCGTCGCTGAGAGGCTTTCTTATGACAGCCTTCAGATTGCCTTGGTTGATATTCGTTGTCACCGAATAATCATTCATGTACTTATAGATATCGAATGTATTGACAAAACCGTCGTATGAGGCTGAAACCCTCAAATTGTGCCCCGGATCTTCGAAATCATGCTTCCAGGCAAGGGAAACATCGAGATTGGAGTAATTGAAATCCTCCCCTTCGCTGAAGGCAAAACGGTCTTTCGCCCAATATGCTGAAAGGCGGAGAGAGTTGGACTCGTCGAATTTGTGAGTAATCCCAAGATTCGCATCGCCGAAACCGGCTTTACCTCCATGGTAGTTGCTCTCTTCCGGCAGCCGCTTCAAAATCCAGTCGGAATAGGTCATTCGACCGCCGAGTATAAATGTTGTCTTTCCGCGATTGATCGGGCCTTCTATATGGAAACGACTGGTCAGCAGACCGATACCCAGAGATCCGGTCACCTTCTCAGGATTGCCGTCCTTGCTCTTGACAGAGAGTACCGAGGAAATCCTGCCTCCATATTCAGCTGGAATCGAACTCTTATAAAGCTCAACATTCTCGACAATGTCCGGATTGAAAGAGGAGAAAATTCCGAACATATGGGTCGGATTGTATATGGTATTGCCATTGAAGAGGATAAGGTTCTGGTCGGATGCTCCTCCCCTGACATTGAATCCTCCTGACGCTTCACCCACAGACTTGACTCCGGGGAGAGTCATGACCGCTTTCAGGATGTCTCCTTCTCCGAAGGCTGTGGGGATCTTGGAGATTGTCTTCATACTGACCTTCTCTATACCCATCTCCGTAGTCCTGTGATTTGCCATACTCTCTGCAGAAACAACAGCAGGCTTAAGAGCGGTTATCCTTTCGGACATCACAACGTCCAATCCTCCGGATCCATCCAGCTGGATGTTGATATGGAGATCCTCTTTGCTTGTCTCATTGAAATTCAGGTAGTTCTCTCCGACAGGAAGGGTAATGCTATAGCGGCCCGAAGAGTTTGTCCTTGCATAGGTCGATGTCCTGTCATCGAAAACAACTACACCGGGAAGTGGCTCTCCACTCTCAGCGTCTGTCACCGTCCCGCTGATTGTCGCCCTGGAAGCACCTGATTGACGAGTACCGATTATATAGAGTTTATTCTGATATGTGACCGAAATATTGTTATCCGACAATCTCTCGGCAGATTCTTTGACCTCATCGAAATAGCCCGCAGGAAGATCTCTTCCTGAACCCGCCGGAGCTTTTACAGGAATGGTAGGCTCGGAACCGATATTGCCGCCTGGATGCCACTGGTTCATTCTCTTATGAATCATTCCGGAATCAGGACGGGATGGATCGAGCATGCTCATTACCAAAGGAACATATACGTCAGTAGAGACATACTCGAGATTCATGTTCTTGACATACTCACGAATCTCTGATTTCCTATTCTTGAAACGTTTTGCGACATCCCTTTTACTTTTTAGCCTAGTGAGCGATCCGTCTTCTCCAATAAACCATGTCTTTGGTGCGTACCGGAAATAAGTGATAACTCCACTACTATAATCATCGGCGTAATAACCAATAACCTCTCCGTTCTTATCTCCGGGGTTGGATTCGAGATATTTCATAACCTGCTTGACTACAGGTGTTTCCCCATCATGAATAACCTCGAAGAATCCTTCACTCGCCTGCTCGAATCCGAGATATCGGAGGTTGACGAAAAGTTGGTCTCCCCTTGTAAACCACGCAACTTGATCTCGCTCGGGAGTCAAGGGGGCATAATCGCCTTTAGGCTTCACGCAGAGAAGCTGCTGATAGGCGTCCAGATTGGTCTCGACTCCGCTGTAGAGCTTGCCATTATACATGACTTCTCCAGCCTTAAATCCTTCAGGATCGACATAATACGTACCGTTGTACCTGAACGTAAAAGAGGAAGCCAGTCTTCCCCTATATAAGACGGAAAGCGACTCGTCTCCGTCTTTGACCGGTTTGACTTCCTGCGCATGCAAGGCAAGGGGAACAGCAAGAAGAACCGGGATTACCCATTTCATTTTCATGGTGCAAAAATACTCAACTTATTGATATGTTATTCTTTCTATACAAAATATTTGGTATTCAGAGAGCGAAAAGATCCTTTTAATTGTTGTGGGAAAGAGGTTGCTGCGAAGCTGTCCTCTTTTCTCGTATTGAAATATTAATTGATAAAAATGTACTAACTCTTACTTTTGCACCAGGAAGTTTTTTCGACTCTTGACAGGATGGTGGCGGATGGCCATCCGCCACCATCCTGTCGAAGGGGAAAGGACCTGGG
>ONMJ01000019.1 GCA_900318955.1 uncultured Bacteroidales bacterium | reverse complement strand
GACGAATAACTTCGTCAAAGTACTTCAGCTGTTTCTCTGTGTGTAAACGATACATTGTTAACTCTTTGTTGTGAGTCAACTTTTTTCAGGATAAGACATTTTTGGTCCCCGCGGACAGTTTACCCCACGTTTTCAGGTCAAAGCGTGGGGTTTTTTGGTCTCCGCGGACAGTTTACCCCACGTTTTCAGGTCAAAGCGTGGGATTTTTGGTCTCTGCGGACAGTTTACCCCACGTTTTCAGGTCAAAACGTGGGGTTTTTGGTCTCCGCTGACGCGACGGGAGCTACTTTTGGCGGAATGCATCTTGGAGGACAGTTTTTTCTCCCTCGAGGGCCGGCACCTATGCAAAAACAAAGAGGCCAACTCATCAAAAGCGAGTCAGCCTCTAGAGGAAATGGCGGGGCCGTAAGCCGGTTTCTGTTTTTAAATCTGCCATTTATCTTCGCAACCTACCCCCTGACATCGGGCGGGCAGCCCTCATCTGTCAGTATATTCGGTCTTGCAGGCCCGGGGTCCGTACCCGCAGCCCGTCGCCGGGACCACGTCGTGGGCTCTTACCCCACGTTTTCACCCTTGCCGATAGTGGTTCATTGACCGAAGTCTCCCACGAAATCGTGGTATGAGCGGCTCCGAAGAGCCTGCCACTATATGTGCGGCGGTTGTTTTCTGTTACGGATTGCAAAAAATTACTCCCTTCTGCGCTTTCCGCAGCCGGGCGCCCTGCCCTGTCCGGACTTTCCTCAGCGCCCCGAAAGGCACCGCGGCAGATCGTCCCACCATAAAGCGGTGCAAATATACAACAAATTTTGTATATTTGCCGAGCAATGAGAATCAAGGTATTCATATTGGCACTACTTATTGCGCTGCTTCCTTCTTGTGGTGCAGCCAAGGTTGTCGAGTATAAAGTAAAGGTTGTCAAGGAGTATCCCCATGACGTTACCTCTTATACTCAGGGCCTTTTCTTTCATGACGGCCGCTTTTACGAAAGCACAGGCCAGTGGGGCAGCAGCACATTGAGGATAGTCGACCTCGAGAGTGGCAAGCCGGTCAAGAAGGTTAGTTTCAACAATAAGTATTTCATCGAAGGCTCAGTGGTCTTCGGTGGAGACTTATATGTACTTACATGGACCAATAAGGTTGCTTTTAAATATAATCCAGAGACCCTTGAATATAGGTCCACACAGGGATATCCCAGAGAGGGCTGGGGGATGACGACTGATGGCAAGCAGATAATAGCTTCGGACGGCTCGTCGCAGTTGTATTTCATGGATAAAGACCTGAAAGTCAGTAAGAAACTGAAAGTGACTCTCAATGGAAGGCCTGTCCGCTATCTCAATGAACTGGAGTGGATTGACGGTAAGATCTGGGCTAATGTATATACGACAGACCTTATTGTAGTTATAGATCCAAAGAGCGGCGAGGTTGTTTCTACTGTCGACTGCACAGGACTTCTTCCTGCTAAGCTTAGGACGCAGGACACGGATGTACTGAACGGAATCGCTTATAAAGACGGACATATCTACCTCACCGGGAAAAACTGGCCCCGGCTTTATGAGGTTGAACTTATAAAAAAATAATTACAAGGGGTACTGCTTCCAGTAGGAGGCGGTTGAGAAATACCCTTTGAACCTGATGCGGTCAATACCGCCGGAGGAATGTATTATGAATAAAAAAATCGTTGTTTGGGCGCTCTCTGCGCTCATTTCGGTGCCTTCATTCTCGCAGGAACAGGATGACATCTACGGGGAGCGTCATGAAACCCTGGATAGTGTAATCGTATCCTCTTCGAGGGCCGGAAAGTCCACCCCTGTGACCTATACAATGGTCGGAAAAGATGAACTTCGCCTCTCCAACCCTTCAGCATCTCTTCCTATGGCCCTAAGTCTTCAGCCTTCGGTCGTTACATATAACGAGGGCGGAACAGGGCTCGGGAATTCAGCGATGACCATAAGGGGCGTCAAGGGGTCGCAGATCAATGTGACCCTCAACGGCGTGACTCTTAATGATGCCGAATCACAGGAGGTCTTCTGGGTCAATATCCCTTCCCTTACCAGTCTCATTTCGACAGTGCAGCTTCAAAGGGGCCTTGGCACATCCGCCAGTGGTTCCGGAGCTTTCGGAGCGAGTGTGAATATGAACACTGCTTTCGTGACCCCTGACCCCTACGGCTCTGTTGATCTTTCCGGAGGGTCTTATAATACTTTCATGGCAACTGTCTCTGCCGGTACAGGCTTGACCTCTAAAGGTTTATATGCAAGTGCCGCTTACTCCAGAGGGATGACCGACGGATACATCCGTAACGCCTTCGTAGGGTCCCAGTCCGCATTTGTTACCCTTGGTTATCTGAAAGGCAGGAACTCTCTGAAATTCACTTATTTAATGGGTGATCAGAGAAGCGGTATCACTTGGGATGGAATCTCGCTTTCTCAGTACCAAAAGGACCGTCGTCACAACGACGCGGGGGCTTATGAAGACAAGGATGGTAATACTCAATATTATGATAATCAGACAGATAACTATACCCAGCACCATCTTCAGCTAAACTATACCCGTAGTCTTTCGGATCCTTTGACATGGACCACGACTCTCAATTATACGAGAGGGGATGGCTACGATGAGTATCTCAAGACGGGTAAGAATCTCTCAGAATATGGTATCCATACTGACCCACCGGTTGAGGGCGATGTGATTTATAGGAAAAGGATGGGTAACAACTATTATGTGCTGAACTCCGATATTCGTTATCGTTCTGAGAATCTTGACCTTACGGGAGGTATCAGTCTAAGTCGCTATGATGGTGTTCATGATGGAATAGTGGGGTTCTTCGGGCCCTCCTACGATCCATCCAGGGCCAAGGTCGATTTTTCAGGCGGCTTGGAGTGGTACGATTATTCTTCATCGAAAAACGATAATTCCGCCTTTGTCAGAGGTGAAAAGAAAGTATTCGGAAAGGGAACTCTTTATGCGGATTTGCAGTATAGAAGGGTCGATTTCAAGATGCGGGGCATAGACGATGATTTCGCCGATATCGGCTATGATGATACATGGAATTTCTTTAATCCAAGGGCAGGTCTGAGCTGGGATTTCTCTCCTTCCCACAGGGTCTATGCATCTGTCGCTCTCGGGCATCGCGAACCCGGAAGGAGCGATATAAAGGAGAATATTAAGGGCGAAGCGGAGGAGAATCCCATTCGCCCGGAAAAGATGGTCGATATTGAGGCTTCATACAGATACTCGGGAAGCTCATTCTCCGCATCTGCCGGAGTCTATCTTATGGAGTATCAGGATATTCTGCTTGAGACCGGGCGGCTTAGTTCATCTGGCTACGCCATAAAGGAAAATGTCCCTAGGGGATGGAGAAGGGGAGTAGAACTTGCCTCGGCTTGGACTCCTTTTCGGTGGGTCCGCTTCGATGCCAACATGACCCTTAGCACCAACCGTCTCAAGGACTATACTTCTTATGTGGAAGTATCTGACGGAGAGGAACATGAGACTCACCCTGTCAATTATGGAGAGACTGATATGCTCCTTTCACCATCCGTTATCGGAATGGCAAAATTGACCTTTTTCCCCATTAAGCGCACGACTCTTTCAATTGACGGGAAATATGTAGGACGGCAGTTTATCGATAATACTATGAGAAAGGAGATGGAAATCCCCGCGTATTTCGTAGCAAATATTACTGCCTCTTATGATATTCCGCTGCCGAAGGGAATTCTCACCCTGACCGGTTATGTCAATAACATATTCAACAATATGTATTATGCATATGGTTGGAGATGGGAGTCTTACTCCAAAGCGACAGGTGAAATATACTCCGGAATCGGAGTCTACCCCCAGGCTCCCAGCAATGCCCTCTTGAAGTTATCTTATAGATTCTAAGGCTAAAAGTCTATTCTTTTCTCCATAACTAATCATAGATTAGTTTTGTATTTACGCGAATCTTGACTAAATTCGCGGCGGAAAATTCATAGATATAAAAAATGGAGAAAAAATTGCTTTATTCGGCTCCGGCCACCCGCTATCTCGACATCCGTTTCGAGACTAGTTTTCTTCAGTCCGGCAATCTTGCCGGCGATCCTCTGAATGAGGACCCTGATTACACTTATGACTTTTAAACTGTATCGGCCATGAAAAAGATTACTAGCATTTTTGTGACCCTTGCAGCAGCTGCAATGGCACTTGTTTCCTGCAACAGGAATGAACTTGTTCCCTCAGCACAAGGTCTTCATTTCACGATCAACGCATCAGCTCCTCAGACCAGGACATATCTTGACAATCAGCTCGACGGCAATTATAAGGTCGGTTGGAATGCCAACGACGAGATTGCTATCTTCATCGGCACGATTGATGAAAAAACATCTAAGGCGACAGCCGTATTCCAGAATACCGCAGGAAAGGCCGAGAGGGCGACTTTCGAAGGTACGGCAGTAGCCGCCGGTGAAGGCACATTTGTTTCTCTCTATCCTGCTTCTAAGTTCGTAAAAGGCTATAAAAACGGTACTGTTGGAGTTGAGCTTGCCTCTACTCAGCAGCCTTCAGCAGAGAGCTTCGATCCTCTTGCAGACATTCTCGCCGCTCCCGCATGCGCTTATGAGTCTGACGGAACAGATGTTGTCATAGACGATCTCTATTTCAAGAGAGTTATCTCCGTTGTCAAAGTCAACCTCAAGGGTACTTTTGCTGCCGGTGACGTTGTGAAGAATTTCACTATGACTTCTGCTGGTCATTTCGGTGAGGATGGAACTACTGTTGTTCCGGACACCCTTACAGGACGCGCCTCAATCGATCTTGCCGCTCAGAAGATTGTCAAGTGGAATACCAATTCCAATAGCGTCAAAGCTATCCCGACAGAGGACATCATTGTCAATGATGCGACTGCAAATGCAATTTATCTTGCTGTCAACCCTACGACTATCGTAGCCGGAACGGAGGTGACTTTCGAGGCTGAGACCGATAAGCATGCGATTAAAAAGACTGTTACCCTTTCAAAGGACCTCGCTTTCCCTCAGGGCAATATCGCCGTTATCAATCTCACCATTACCGAGGCTGACTGCTCAGTGATTGTAGACACCGATTATTCGGGAGATTACCTGATGACAGGTACTTATACCAAAGACGAAGTAACTGCTACTTATGCAGCAAAGGCATGGGTAAGCGGCAACAACAACCTCAAAACAGCTGTTGTTACTTTCAATGAAGACAATACCATTTCCGCTTCTGACTCCGACCACAAGATGACCTTCACAAAGGTCACAACCGGCGACTACGAAGGAATGTATACTATTCAGGATGCCAATGGCCTCTATCTCTATGCTGCAAGCAGTTCAGGGAACCAGCTTAAGGCAGAGGCTGAGCCGGATGTCAATGCTTATTGGACAGTAAAGGCCAATGAGGATGGCACTTATGCTATCTCTGCCGAGAAGTCTTCGAACAGGAATGTCCTTGAGTTCAATACAAATAATGGCAGTCCTATTATCAGCTGCTACTCTAGCTCTGATGCATCTCGTCAGTCGGTGAAACTCTACCCTTACTCAGCGGTCACCGTCCCTCCTGTTTTCACAGTTGAGGCTTCAGGCAAGCTGGATGTTAATGCCGCTGCTACATCTGCCAAATTCGCAGTTACCGCTAATGTCGCTTGGACAGCTTCTCTCGAGGAGGCTTACGAGGGTGTAACTATAGCTCCTGCAAGCGGTTCCGCTTCTGCTACCGTTACTCTCTCCTTCCCTGCCAATACCACAGCTACAGCTAAAGAATACATCGTCTATTTCAACGCTGACGGTTTCCCGGAGTTTGAGTTTACAGTCAATCAGGCTGCAGCTTCTCAGACTGAAGAACTGTCTATCGCTCAATTCATTGCCCTCTCTGACAATGCAACCGGTACCTTCTCCGGTGTTGTCGCTGCAACAGGCAAAAGTGGTGTTATCGTTACCGATGGGGTAGATAATATTTATGTATTCTCTCCTACAACTGTTCCTTCTAATGGACAGAATGTTACTGTCTCTGGAACGAAGACAACCTACTATGATTTTGTTGAAGTCAGCAAGGATGCAAGTGTTACTGTGAATTCCAACAATAATGAGATAATAAGGACTGCTGCTGTCGATGTTACTTCTTCCTTTGATTCTTATCCTTCGACCGTTCACTCTTCTGACTATATCAAAGTGACTGGTCGTCTTGAAGTAAGCGGCAGTTATCTCAATCTTTATGTGGATGGAGCTACCGCACGTACCGGCTCTCTTCAGACGGATACAGGTTTGAGCGTCTCAGATTATAATGGTAAGACGGTTGATATTGAAGGATATTATTTGGGAACATCCGGCACAGGAGGGAAGTATTTTGTTATCCTGGTGACTTCTATTAAAGAGGCCGCATCTTCAAAGACTCCTCAGACTCTCGCTTTCAACCCCACTTCAGTTACTCTTACTCTTGGTGACGCATTTACCGCTCCTACCCTCACAGGAGCCAAAACGACTGTTACCTATGCTTCCAGCGATGCTGCCGTAGCTGAGGTAAATGCTTCTACCGGAGCTGTAACTATCAAGGCTGCGGGAAACGCTACTATAACTGCTACTGCTGCTGAGGATGACACCTATTCCAAGGGCACTGCAAGTTATACAATCATAGTTCATTCGCCTGCTGGTGCAGGAGATGTTACAGATGTGATAACAGCTTCCGATCTGGTTGCTACCAATACTACATATAAAGACTTCAGCGGAGTGGAAAAAGAATCCGGCGCTGTTTATGCAGGACAATCTGCCAAGGATAGTGCCGGAAACATCCAGCTGCGTTCCAAAAACAGTAATTCGGGTATCGTTTCTACAACTTCCGGTGGTACTGTCAAATCTGTAACCATTACTGTCGGAACCGGTACTAATACAATTGAGATCTATGGATCCAATACAGCTTACACTTCCGCCGCCGATCTTTATTCTACCTCTGGTAATACAAATCAGGGTACTAAGATAGGTTCGCTCAGCTCAACTGGCACCATCGAATTCACTGAGGACTACAAGTATGTAGGAATCAGGTCCACTAATGGAGCAATATATCTAAGTAAAATTGAGATTACTTGGGCAACAGAGTAAAGCTTAAAGTATTGTCTCGATAATATTTGAGAGGCTGTCCGTAACAAAACGGGCAGCCTCCTTTGTATATCTCGCCCTTTTTCGTCATCTTTGTAATATGATTGAATCAAGGATTTACATGATTGGCGGTCTTCCCTTCGAGGTCTCTCTCGAGAGGCCGTGGACGTTCAAGGAACTCACTGATGAGCAGAAGGTCCTTGTTGCCCGCCTTAAGGCGGGGGAGGATGTCGGAGTAATCCCCATTCCTGCAGACAAGGTTTCCGAGCTTCGGGATAATGAAAAGGCCATGGGAAAGGAAGCCATGACCCGCGAGCTCTGGGAGTCTCTCTCGGAAGAAGAGAGGTCCGCTTTCCGTCATTCTCTGGATTTCCTCCAGTATGCTCCCTTTGAGGTGAGCGGGGATTCTCTCTCCAGGGCCCCAATTTCCCATTTGACTGTCCATGCTTCATTCCCGGAAGGGCTTGATAATGAGATAAAAGGAGCGAAGCGGGTTGTCGCGGTCGATGAGGTCCCTCCGATCTATTATGGATACCGTAGCGGCGAGAAGACCATATACGAGTTTTTCCCTGCCGAAGGGGTGAGCGCCGGAGTTTTTGTAATGAGCGACGATTCCGCGACCGGGGATTATTACCCTAGGGAGAGGATGGGAGCCAGGATTACCGGAATGCAGGTCAATACGAGCCTCATGATTCTCTATACCTTCGCAGGATCGAAGGAAGGTGCCCTGCTGCTTCATGCTTCCATGCCCCGGCACAAGGGAAAAGCCAATCTCTTTTTCGGTGTCAGCGGTACCGGTAAGAGCACCCATAGCCGCCTCTGGCTTGAGAATGTGCCGGGAGTGGATATAATGAACGATGACAACCCCATCGTCCGCTTCGAAGATGGAGTGGCCGTCGCCTATGGATCTCCATGGAGCGGAAAGACTCTTTGCTATCGCAATGTCAAGGCTCCTGTGAGGGCAATGGTCCGTCTTGAGCAGCGTCCTGAGAACCATATCGAGCGCCTTAGCGGACTTCAGGCATACGCGAGCATTATTGCCGCGGTCTCGACTATTCGCTGGGATTCAAGTGTTATGTCTAGGATTATTCCTCTTGTCGAGAGGGTAGCGATGGAGGTTCCATGCTGGCATCTTGGCTGCCGCCCCGATAGGGAGGCCGTAGAAGTATGCAAGGCGGCAATTGAAGGAAACGATTGAAAATAAGAATATTATGAAGATAGGTATTTGCAATGACCATGCCGGCTACGAGTACAAGACAAAGCTCGTCGCTCTTTTACAAAAGAAGGGATATGAGATGGTTGATTTCGGAACTGATTCCACTGTCAGTGTGGATTATCCGGATTTTGCCCATAAGTTGGCTGCGGCTGTCGAAGCGGGCGAAGTTGATGCAGGGATAGCTCTTTGCGGGACGGGCAATGGTATGGCTATAACTCTCAACAAGCACCAGAAGATTCGTGCGGGACTTGCCTGGAACAGCGAAATCGGTCGTCTTGTGAAGGCTCATAACAACGCCAATGTCCTTGTCCTTCCGGCCCGTTTTATCTCCTATCAGATGGCGGCTCGGATAGTAAATACTTGGCTTTCAACTTCCTTTGAAGGAGGCGGCCGTCACGAGAGGCGGATAGCCAAGATTCCGTGCAAATAGTTTCATGACACAATCGATGCCTTTCGGTGGTGCTTTCGTACCGGTCAGCGGGGGAGAGCCTCTCTCCTGCAATATTGAGGATTATCCTCTCGGGATAGTCCTTCCTATTGACAAGCCCTACAGGTGGACTTCCGCCGATGTTATCCGAAAGGTTAAGTTTGCTGCTATCAGGCATTTCCATAAAAAGAATCTCAAAGTTGGCCACGCCGGGACCCTTGATCCCCTTGCGACCGGAGTTCTTCTTGTCTGCATTGGAAATGCGACAAAGCAGGCTCAGTCATTCCAGGACCATGATAAAGAGTATCTTGCGGGAATCATGTTCGGCGCGACTACTCCTTCCTACGACAGGGAGAAAGATATAGACCGTAGATTCCCTTACGAACACATTTCGGAAGAGGCTGTAGCAGAGGTTCTTCCGTCATTTCTGGGTACAAATGAGCAGATTGCCCCTCTTTTTTCCGCAAAGTCTGTTGACGGGGTGAGGGCGTATGAAATGGCAAGGCGCATGTATAAGCAATCTGCCGGAACTTCCTCCGGTGACTTTGATGCCGCCGCCCTTTCCATCCTCCAGAAGTCAATGATAACGATTCATACCATTTCTCTAGAATCGTTCGTGCCCTCGACATTACCTACCGATGTCGTCTCACCGAAGACGGTTGAAGATACGTCCTCATCAGCCAGTAGCCGGATCAATGTCATCGACACTTCCGCCTTAGGGCTTCCAGTAGCGACTGTCAGAATTGCCTGCAGCAAAGGTACTTACATCCGTGCTTTCGCCCGTGACATAGGTGAGGCGCTCGGCTCCGGGGCTTTCCTCAATAGCCTCTGCCGTACCCGAACAGGCGAATTCAGCATTGAGAACTCCCTATCTCTTGATTCTGCGTTGCGGCTATTGGCGGATTGACTTTTTATTATTCCAGACTTTGTGCCGGGGGAGGAGTGGGGATGCAGCGGCCGAGGCGCTCTGCGGCAAACCCCATTCTGGCAGCGAATTCCTTTCGGCCGATAAGACTGATGATATCAGCGATACCGAGACCGCTCGAAGCGCCTGCAAGCGCGAGACGAAGGCAATTCATTACCTTCCCCATAGGATACTCCCTCATCTTGATATAGCCCTCCAGTGCCTCTTCAAGCGCGGCTTTCCCAAGAGGTCCGCGATAAACCTCGATATCATCGAATCCGAACTCAGCGCCCGAGATGAACTGGCATACTTCGAAAGCATTCTCGTAGTTATCCACCTTCCAGAATTTGTCCACGTCCTTTGCAAGGAAAGGTGCGGTAGCAGCGTCGTCATAGACTTTTGCCCTTGGATCGGCCGCCCTTCGCGGGTCAGCGGGTTTCTCTGCAACAGCCGCTCCGGCCTTGACTCCATAGGCCTCGAACTCCGACGGAGAGATGAATAGATATGAAGCGATTGTCCAGAAATCTGCAACGAAAGTGGCCCTCTCCTTGATGAGATCGACAACTCGGGTGACATAGTCAATAGTGAAGATATGATTCTTGAAATCGCATGCAGGGCATTTAACAACCTTGATTCCGTGGCTTTCAAGTACCGGAATGAAGAGTTCAACGAGCTCCGAGGTGGGTTTCATCCTTAGGTATTCCTTGTTGTACCACTTTGCCTTTTCAGCGTTGAAGCGGGCGCCGGATTTGATGACTCTTTCGAGTGAGAATGCCTCTACAAGCTCCTCGAGCGAGAATATTTCGCGGTCATCGCCAGGATTCCAGCCGAGGAAGGCGAGCATATTTACGAAAGCCTCGGGGAAATATCCGTCCTCGCGGTAGCCGCGGGAGACTTCTCCTTCAGCATTGACCCATCTGAGAGGGAATACAGGGAAACCGAGCCTGTCGCCGTCTCTCTTTGAGAGCTTTCCCTTGCCGTCCGGCTTCAGAAGAAGCGAAAGGTGGGCAAAGCGCGGCATACTTTCCTCCCATCCGAAGGCCTTGTACAGCATGTAATGGAGGGGCAGGGAAGGAAGCCATTCTTCGCCTCGGATCACCTCGCTGATTTCCATCAGATGGTCGTCAACTATGTTTGCAAGGTGGTATGTCGGCAGTTCGTCAGCCCTCTTCCAGAGCACCTTGTCGTCGAGGGTGTCTGTGTTGACCTCGATATGGCCCCTGATAAGGTCATCCATCTTGACTACAGTGTTCTCAGGCATCTTGAACCTGATTGTCCAGTCGGATGTCTCTTCGAGGAGGGTCTTTACCTCTGACGGACTGAGTGTCAAAGAGTTCTTAAGCTCTTTGCGGGTTTTCTGGTTATAGATAAAGGTCTCTCCAGAGGCTTCTGCCTCTGAGCGGCGCTTTTCCAGATCCTCGGAAGAGTCAAATGCGTAGTATGCCCATCCCGAGTCGACGAGCTCCTCCGCATATTTCCTGTATATTGGCCTTCTCTGGCTTTGACGATAGGGAGCATGGGGGTGCCTCTCAGATGGAACTTCGACCACTTTTCCATTCTCATCGACTCCTTCGTCGGGAATGATGCCGCACCAGCGGAGAGCTTCAATTATGTACTGCTCGGCCCCTGGAACGAAACGGTGGGAGTCTGTATCCTCGATTCGGATAATGAAGTCCCCACCCCTCTGCTTTGCGTAGAGGTAATTGTATAGTGCTGTCCTGACTCCTCCCATGTGGAGCGGTCCGGTAGGTGATGGCGCAAAGCGCACCCTGGTCTTTCTTTCCATATCGTTTACTGTATTCTTCTGATTGCAGGTATATTTTCAAGGTCCGCCTTGTTCTCTCCGTGTTTTACATAGAGTACAGGCTTATTCGACGGGTCATAATTGAATTTACAGGTGTTGTCACCAGTGTTGTAGCCGATTTTAATTGTGCTTGGAGTCTCAGTAAGGGAGATTTCAACACCTCTCTCAATGGGAGCGGGCACATATTTGAAATCGGGCTGGACAATAATCAGGTTGCCGAGATTGACATCGGTGATGTCTCCGAGTTTACCCATTTCAAACCCTGTAGCGATTGCGGTGATTTTCACCTTGTCACCGACAGACGGGTCATCGTCATAGATAATTCCTCTCTTGAACTTGTTGGCATTGCCGGTGTACTGGCTTATAAGCTCGTTGATCTTATTCATGTCGCCCATTTTGATGCCTTGCTCGTTCCGGCCGACAGTGATGTTGATCAGGACATTCTTTGCCGTCTTGAGGTCGAAATCGTTGAGAAGCGGGGACTCGAAAGCACCCTTCACTGCGTCCTCGATCCTGTTTTTGCCGGTTCCGGAACCACATCCCATCAGAGCCATGCCGCTGTTCTTCATCATGTTGGTGACATCCTTGAAGTCGATATTGATGTATCCGGGCTTTGAGATAATTTCGATTATGCCCCTGACAGCGGTTGCCAGTACTTCATCAGCCTTCGGGAAGGCGTCCTGGACCAGTTCGTCTCCGAAGAACTCGTAGAGTTTCTCATTGTTTATAAGAAGGAGGCTGTCTACGTTTTTCTCGAGCTCTCTCACTCCGTCAATCGCTTTGGAAAGGGACTCATTGCCTTCGTTGCTGAAAGGAAGGGTCACTACGGCGACAGTAAGTATCCCACGCTCGCGTGCCATTTTTGCGATGACCGGCGAAGCACCTGTGCCTGTACCGCCGCCCATGCCCGCTGTGATAAAGAGCATCTTGGTGCCGTTGTCCAAGGCGGTTTTGGCGATAAGATCTTGAGACTCAAGTGCTGCATTGCGTCCGCCTGTCGGATCGGTACCTGCTCCGAGGCCTTCTCCCAGCTGGATTTTCACGGGGACATTGCTCTTTTGCAGCGCCTGTGAATCCGTGTTGCAGACGATGAAGCTGCAACCCTGGATTTTCTGATTGTACATATACGTCACAGCGTTGCATCCGCCGCCGCCGACGCCAATCACCTTGATTATCGAGTTCTCCGGTACCCAGTCGTTCGGGAGAATCATATCGTTTTCTATTGCCATATTCCTTTAAAGATTGTCGTCAGTCACTGAATCATATACATTGCCCACCGTCTGGGTAATCTTGCTCCAGAAGAGTTTGAACCCGTTTTTCTCGATTGTGGCCTTCTTCTTGATTTTCTTCGGTTTTTTCTCATTTTCCGGGAATCCATCGAGAGTGCCGGTCGAGCCGTGGATGAATTCGTCATCTGTCATTTGGGTGACAGGCGCCGACTCTTCAATCACTTCCTCTATGACATTCTCAATTACAGGCTCCGGAGTCTCTTCGATCCGGACTGGAACTGAAATACATTCGGGGAGATTATCTTCTTTTGCGCTGAGAATCATCCCGATAACAGAAGTTGCTGCGGGGCTGTTGGCTCCCATGCATCCCGGTGCGGTGATGAGCCTTCTTGCGGATCCGATGCGGACATTGTAGCCGCTCATGTCCTTGAGGAGGTTTTTAAGGTTGACCATGGACGCGCCGCCTCCGGTGATGACGATTCCGCTTCGGAGAAGCTTTTGCATGCCGCTTTCCTGGATTGAGTAGAGAATAGCGTTTATTATCTCCCTTTCGCGGGCGTCAATAACCTCAGAAAGGTATTTGACCGGAATCTCCTTGTATGGCTGGTCGTCATACTGGATCTGGATGATTTTCTCGCTCATGGAGGCGAGCTTATTCGGCATACATGCTCCATAGGCGAGCTTCAGGTTCTCGGCGAGAGAGTCGGAGATTGAAGATTCAATCCTGATATCGTTGGTAACAGTTTTTCCGCCGAATGGAATCGCGGCGTAATGCCTCATGATTCCTCCGTGATAAATAGCGACAGAGGTCACTCCACCGCCGAAATCGATGAGGGCTACACCGTTCTGACGGTCATCCTCGCTAAGGACTGCCTTAGCGGTTACTGCAGGAAGAAAATACTTCTTTGCAATAGCAATCCCGAGGTTATTGAAGATTTTGTCTATCGCATTTGTCGCCTTTCGGCTTCCGATAAATACTTTGAAATTTCCCTCTAGGGTAGAGCTGAGCCCTCCGATTGTATCGTCTTCGACAAGGTGGATCTGGTCGTCAATCGAGAATGACTGGGCGACAGCTCCGTACATCACCTGATTCGAAGCATCATCAAGGGGATATGCCTCTACGGCAATCGATTTCAGGTTCTCAACTTCTTCGCGGGTGATGTAGTCATCCGGGTTGGAACGCTCGATCTTACCGTCTGCAATCTGCTGGATGACACCGTCCCGGGGAAGCCCGACAACAACCTGCAAAATCTTGATCATCAGTTCGTTCTCGGCCTCTGCTATGGCTTTTTTCAGGGGAGCGGACGCCTTCATCGGATTGGTTACGATACTCCCTCGGATGCCGTCCGACGGATGCTCCTTGTAGTAGACAATCTGGACGTCGTCTCCGCTCACCTTGGCAACGCAGAGAGCAATCTTGGACGACCCCAGGTCCACTGCTGCTATGTATTTTTCGTCAATCATATATAGTATTTTTATTTTCTGCAAACGATTTGTCCTTCATAGCGGAGGTCGACGGATGAGTAGTATCCTACTTCCTTCGAGGGCGCTATGACTTCGTAGTATTCCTTCATGCGGGCGAATTTACTGTCGATGCCGCTGAGATTTCCGAAAATGAACTTCTCCTTCCCTTCTCTCGGGACAAGCAGGAGATCTCCGCCTTGAAGCACAGTTATCTGGCTGAAATTATTGCTCCAAGTCTTGCTGGATTCGATATAGTTCAAAAGGGCCAGAAGAGAAGAGAGCCACTGCTTTTCTTTGTCTGTCGAAGGCTCGCCTTTGTATCCCCTTGCTATATTCATAGGGACGTTTCCATCCACGATAGGGACCCTTGACGAGAAGCCTTTCTGGAGAGGGAAGACGAATCCGCTCTCATCTGCATAGTATCCGTTGCCACCGGAGTGAAAACGCACGACCGGCTCCCGTTGGGTGAGGGTGACATTGAGATACCCGTCATCAGTCATAAAGGCGTCAGCCCTTAAAATAGCGCTTCTTTCGTTAAGTATCTTCTCAACCTTTTTGAGGTTGACGCTGTCGATTCTCTGTCCTATGTATTCTCCGTAGCTGCCAAGATATCCCTTCACGTCTTCCGCGTTTACGAATGAGAGCTTTGCGCTGTCTGCAATCTCGACTCTCACCCCCTTGCAGGTTGTCAGATGCCGATTCCTCGCGCTTGCAAGAAGCCCGAAGATATAGACGGCAATGGCGCTTGCCGCAAGAAGTCCGAGAAGGATATGTCTGACCCCTTTTTTCATTTTCCGGAGAGCATGTCCGTTATAGGTTCAACAAATCTGTCAATATTTCCCGCTCCGAATGTGACGAGTATGTCAAGGTCTTCATTTTTAAGATATTCCATCAGCTCATCTCTCTTTATAAGTACTTTCTCGGGGGCAGTTACATCTTTGAAAATAATCTCCGATGTTACCCCGGGTATGGGTTCTTCCCTTGCCGGATAGATGTCAAGGAGGATGAGTTTGTCTACAGCGCTGAGGGCCTTTGCAAATTCAGGAGCGAAGTCCCTTGTCCTCGTATAGAGGTGGGGCTGGAAAACGGCGGTTATCTTTCTTCCCGGGAAGACCTCCCTTATGGATGAGATTGCAGTGGATAGTTCCTTCGGATGGTGGGCGTAATCATCTATGTATGTGATGTTTCCATTATTGACGTGGACGTCCAGCCGCCTTATGGCACCCTTGAATGTACCGATTGCTTCCCGCACTTTTTCAGGGTCAATGCCGTATGTAAGTGCAATTGCCGCGGCAGCGATGCTATTTTCCATATTGACCCTTCCTATTGTCCCTACGAGTATGTCCTTGAGGACTCCGCCGGGGTAGTGAAGGTCGTAGATAAAGTGTCCGAAACCGTCAGTGCGAGCGTTTTCTCCGTAGAAATCGGCTTTGGAATCATCTGAATGATAGGTGAGTATCTTCGCTTTGGTGTCGGAGGGGGTGATATCGAGCCCGAGTTTTTTGATGAGAGTCCCTTTGACCTGAGAGGCGAATGCCTTGAAGGCTTCGAGTACATGGGCGTAATCCCCGTATATATCGAGGTGGTCGGGGTCGATGGCAGTGATTACCGCAATCTCCGGGAAAAGCTGGAGGAAAGATCGGTCGAATTCATCAGCTTCCGCAACGACTACGGGGGTGTGGCTTACCAGCATATTTGTCCCGTAATTGCGGGAAATTCCGCCGAGAAAGGCCGAGCAGCCGACTCCGCTCGAGGTGAAGATATGGGCGGTGAGAGTGGAAGTGGTGGTTTTCCCATGAGTCCCTGCTACGGCCATACATGCCTGACCCTCAGCTATTTCACCGAGGGTGCGGGAGCGTTTGATGACCCTGTATCCGTGGGTGTTGACATACACGAGCTCGCCGAGATCTTCAGGGATAGCCGGGGTATAGACGACAAGAGTCTCCTCGACATCCTTTGGGATTGCGGTGATATCGTCTTCATAATGGACCCCTATACCTTCTTTTATGAGCTCAGCAGTCAGCTCTGAAGGGGTCTTGTCATAGCCGGACACATTATAGCCCTTGAAAGCGAAGTACCTCGCAAGGGCGCTCATGCCGATCCCGCCAATACCTATGAAATAGACATTTTTCATATTATCCTGTACACTTCATCAGCGATAACCTGCGCCGCATCGCGAAGCGCAAGTTTAGCTATATTCTTTTCAAGAGAAGCTATCTTCTCATCGTCTTTTAGTAATTCCAGTGCGGTCGGGAGGAGTTTTTCCTCTGCTTCCGCGTCCTTGACTATCATGGCCGCGTCTTTCTTTACGAGGGCCATAGCATTATGGGTCTGATGGTCTTCTGCGACATTTGGAGAAGGGACGAAGATTGCCGCCTTTTCCATTGCACAGAGTTCTGAGACTGTGCTGGCTCCGCTTCTGGTGATAATCACATCAGAGGCGGCATAGGCAAGGTCCATTCTCTTTATGAAATCGGAGTAATGGATGAGGGGAAGATTCTTTCCCTCCATGAATGAGTCGATACCCTTCTTGTAGTATTTGCCGCATTGCCAGATAACTTCCACATCCTCTCCACCGGGGCATCCTTCAGATATCCACTTTTTCATGGCCTTGTTGAGGGTCCCGCTTCCGAGGCTTCCTCCGACTATGAAAAGATGTTTCTTTGAAGCGTCAAGTCCATAATACTCAATTGCTTCCGCCTTCATTTCGGGAGTTGCTGGAGTAGAGACTTCCTTTCTTATGGGGTTGCCGCTCATTACGATGCGGTCGGCAGGGAAGAACCGCTCCATCCCGTCATAGGCTACGCATATCGACCTTACTTTCTTTGCGAGCATTTTATTGGTAAGTCCGGCGAAGCCGTTCTGCTCCTGGATCAGCGAGGGAATGTTCATCCTCGTCGCCGCAAACAAAAGAGGGGCACTTGCAAAGCCGCCGACACCAATTGCAACATCGGGCTTAAACTGCCTGATGGTCTTCCTCGCTTTGGATATGCTGGAAAGCATTTTTCCGGGGACCTTGAGATTATTGATCGTATTCTTTAGGTTCGGCTGTCTCTGGAGCCCAACTATCGGAAGGCCGACTATCTTATACCCTGCGGCAGGAACCTTCTCCATCTCCATCTTTCCTTCTGCTCCGACGAAAAGTATTTCCGTATCGGGATTGAGCTCCTTCAGTTTATTTGCGATGGATATTGCAGGGAAAATATGGCCGCCGGTGCCGCCCCCGCTTATTATTGCCTTGATAGGTTTATACTCTTTCATATTTCTTCCTCCGTCTGTGAGATTGAATCGCGGATCTCATCGTGGGGAGCGACGATGGGCTCTGCTTTATCTATTGTTTTCTGTACTTTGGTATGGATCATCCTGCTTATAGAGAGGATGATGCCGAATGCGAAGCTGAAGGCCAGGAACGACGAGGTTCCATGGCTTATCAGCGGCAGGGTCTGACCTGTTTGGGGTGCGAGATGGACATTGATAGCCATGTGCATGAACGCCTGGCATGATATCAGAAGCACCAGACCGGCCAGGACCACTTTGGCGAAGTAGTTGTCGCAGTTCTTGGCTAGTAGCGCCCCTCTTGAGAGCAGGCTGGCATAGAGGATAATCAGTAGCAGAGCGCCCCAGAGGCCGTATTCTTCTACAAAGAAGCTGAACATGTAGTCTCCGAAAAGGACAGGTACTATGTAGCGCTGGGTACTTCTTCCGGGCCCCTTGCCGAGGACTCCGCCCTCTTTAATGGCAATAAGTGCGCTGACGGGTTGCTTGAGGGCATCGGCTGCATCCTGGAACTCTTTTGAGTTGCGGGGATTGTCCAGCATCTGCTGCATCAGCTGGTCCATGTCCGTATCCATTCGGCTCCTTGCGGTAGTGATTCGCTCCGAGAGGACTATCGGCTTTTCATTATTCTTGGTAAGGTCGTAAAGACCGATTACTATACCTACATATGCGACAGCCGCCAGTCCGAGAAGGAATACCTCCTTGAGGTTGACCCCTCCGATGAATATTGTCAGAATCATCATCATCCCGATGAAAAGGGCTGAAGAAGTACCTCCAACGAGGATAAGGCCGGAAGTGATCAGTATCGGAATATAGATATAGAAAACTTTCTTTGCTGTGGTAGTATTGAGCCTTTCCGGGTGCTTGAAAAGGCCAGCAAGCTTTGGCAGGAGGGTGAAACTGTCTTCTTTCAATGCGTTTACGGCCCATGCCAGATACATTATCATCGCTACCTTGACTACTTCATAGACATGTATCTGGAATCCGAAGACTTTGATGACTCGCCATGCCCCGTTGATGTCTGCGGCCCTGATAATAGGCGTCTTGATTTTGAATACTATCCATAGCAGCAGGATCAAGGAGAAGGCGAATCCGTATTTGGAAATGGTCTCAAATACCTTTATGTTCTTGATCCAGCAGCAGAAGGTAATGATGGCAAGCCCGGCGAGAACTACGAGGCACTGCACTCTGACTATGCTGACGCGGCTCTCGTGCTTCTGCTGGGCGAGAAGGGAGGTGGACGAGAATACGGATAGTATCGAGAACATCATAAGGAGAAGGACCACCATCCAGATGACCTTGTCCCCGGTGTAGTTCTCGACAAAATCGAGTATCCCCCCTTTTTTCTTTCCCTTTGCCATGGCTCTAAAGGTTTCTTACAGCTTCTTTGAATTTCCTTCCTCTGTCCTCGTAGCTTGTGAAGAGGTCAAAGCTTGCGCAGCAAGGGCTAAGCAGCACGACGTCTCCTCTTTCGGCAAGAGAGGCAGCCGCCTTGACAGCTTCTTCAGCGGAGGAGGTGTCGACCATTTTGTCGACCATTCCTTCGAAGGCGGCGTGGATCTTTGAATTGTCCACTCCGAGGCAGACAATGGCTTTTACTTTTTCTTTGACAAGGTCGTTGAGTACGCTGTAGTCATTGCCCTTGTCCTTCCCGCCTACAATCCATACGACAGGCTTTTTCTGGCACTCGAGGGCGTACCATGCCGAATCCACGTTAGTGGCTTTTGAGTCATTGATATATAGAACGTCCTTTATGCTGAGGACAGGTTCCAAACGGTGCTCGATAGGCTGGAAGGTGGCGAGGGAATCGCGGATGACGGCATTGTCGATGCCAGTGGCCTTTGCTGCCAGTGCTGCCGCCATCGAGTTGTAAATATTGTGTTTTCCGCCGAGGGCAAGTTCTTTCAGATAGAGATCTGTCTCGTCCTCTTCGTAGCGGATGACCATCTTGTCGTCGCGGACAAACGCTCCCTGTGTGAGCTCTTTCTTCTGGGAGAAGGGGAGCATCTTGCAGCGGAGGATAATGTTGTTGAGGTGGCCGATGGTGATATCGTCGTCACTGTCGAAGATAAAGCAGTCGTCGGAGGTCAGGTTCTGGGTGATCTTGAATTTGGCTGCGACGTAATTCTCCATCTTGTGGTCGTAGCGGTCAAGATGGTCCGGAGTGATGTTGGTGATAATGGCGATATCCGGCTTGAATTCGTATACATCGTCGAGCTGGAAACTACTGATTTCCAGTACATAATAGTCGAAGTGCTCGGTTGCTACCTGGTAGGCGTAGGATCTTCCTATGTTCCCGCCGAGACCTACGTTGAGTCCGGCATTCTGGAGCAGGTAGTATATAAGGGAAGTAGTAGTTGTCTTTCCATTGGAGCCGGTCACGCAGATTTTCTTTGCAGAGTCATAGCGGCTTGCAAATTCTATTTCCGAAATGACATGGGTGCCCTGCTCGCGAAGGCGGCAAACCATAGGGGCCTCGGAAGGGATTCCAGGGCTCTTTACCACTTCGTCTGCATTGAGGATGAGCTCATCAGTGTGACCACCCTCTTCATACTTTATATCCCATTTTTTCAGGGTCTCAACATACTTTTCGGCAATCTTCCCGTTGTCTGACAGGAATACGTCGAACCCTTCTTTCTTTGCGAGCACTGCGGCTCCGACACCGCTTTCAGCTCCGCCTAAAACGACCAGTCTTGACATAATATAGTAACTCCTTTTTTATCTTATCTTGAGAAGTGCGAGTGTTGCAACTGCGAGGATGACGCCTACAATCCAGAAACGGCTTGTAATCTTCGCCTCGTGATGGGGCGGTACGGGTTTATGGAAGATGACGCTTCCGGGCAGTTCCTTTTTATCCTGATAATGGTGGTGGAGGGGAGTCATGCTCCAGATCCTCCTTCCCTGGCCATAACGTTTCTTGGTGTATTTGAAATAAGCTCTCTGCATGAGCACGGAAAGACTTTCTACGAAGAAAATTCCGCAAAGAAGAGGCAGGAGCAGCTCTTTTCTGATGAGGACGGCGCTGACGCCGATGATGCCTCCGATGGTAAGCGAACCGGTGTCACCCATGAATACCTGTGCTGGGTAGGAATTGTACCAGAGGAATCCGATGAGGGCGCCTACGAAGGCGGACATGAAGATTGCAATCTCTCCGGTTCCAGGCAGGTACATTATATTCAGGTAGTTCGAGTCGATGAGGTTGCCGCTCAGCCATGCGAGGATGCCGATTACCACACCGACAATCGCCGAAGTGCCTGCTGCGAGTCCGTCCAGTCCGTCAGTCAGGTTGGTGCCGTTGGAGCAGGCGGTGATGACTATGACGATCATCAGAACATAGATGGCCCATTTAGCGTACCAGCCCCACACTCCTTTGAAAGGGGAGAGCCAGCGGTAGTCGAACTCATGGTTTTTGACGAACGGGATTGTCGTCTTTGTGCTCTTTACTACATTCTCATCCTTGTAGATGCTGTCTTCCACCAGAGTCTCGCTCTCGCGGGATTTTTCTTCTCCCTCGCGGATTATAGTGGTTCCTTCGCTGAGGACCTTTTCCCTGACTACAATGTCATTGCTCTGCCAAACGGCAATACCGATAATGAAGCCGAGAACAATCTGGGCGATAAGTTTTCCTTTCTCGCTGAGGCCTTCCTTATTGTGCTTGAATACTTTGATATAGTCGTCGGTGAAGCCGAGGGCTCCGCACCAGAGAGTGCTGAAAACCAAAAGCAGCACATATATATTGGTAAGGTCGCAGAAGAGGAGTACTCCTGAGAGGACGGAGAGTATGATGATGACTCCTCCCATAGTGGGGGTGCCTTTCTTTTCAATCTGTCCCTGGAGGCCGAGGTCGCGGACAGTCTCTCCAATCTGCTTTTTCTGGAGCAGGCGGATAATGCTTTTTCCGGCGAAGAGCGCAACGAGGACAGCAGTGACGCTGGCCATAATTGCCCTGAAGGACAGGTAATGCATCAGCCCCATTCCGGGGAAATCTATTCCGACTTTCTCGAAGTACTGTATAAGGTGGTAGATCATTTCTCTATGAGGTTAAAGGTTTCAGTAACAATCTCTCTTTCGTCGAAGTGGTGCTTTTCTTTTCCGATTATCTGGTAAGTCTCATGGCCTTTTCCGGCGAGCAGAACGGTCGCATTCTCGTCTGCCGTAAGGATAGCGGTCCTGATGGCTTCTTTTCTGTCTGTAATGCAAATGGTCTTTGCAAGTCCTTTTATCGAGAAACCTTTGCGGATATCATCGATAATGGCATCCGGGTCTTCAGTACGGCAGTTGTCGGAAGTGACGACTACTCTGTCAGCGTATTTCTCGGCAATCGCCGCCATCTCCGGGCGTTTTGTCTTGTCCCTGTCTCCGCCGCATCCGAAAAGGCAGATGAGCTGATGGCCCCGGCAGGTGTCGCTGAGGGTTTTGAGCACATTTTCAAGGGCGTCCGGGGTGTGGGCGTAGTCGATTACGGCGGTTATTCCCTTAGGCCCCCTCAGCGTTTCGAGACGACCCGGAGCGGAGGCGAGGCTGCTGATTCCTACGAGGGTCTCGGTCTGATCGGTCCCAAGGACTAATGCTGTCGTGTATATTGCAAGGGCGTTGTATGCGTTATGGACGCCAATAAGCCGTGTCCAAACGGATTCTCCGTCTATTCTAAGCTGCATTCCGTCCATGCTCTCTTCGATGATCCGGCAGGTATGGTCTGCGATGGAGCGGCATGAGTATGTGATTACCTTCGCTTTGGTGTTCTGGACCATCACGGGGCCGTTCTTATCGTCGATATTGATTATTGCGAAGGCCTCTGAAGGCAGGTTGTCGAAGAAGAGTTTCTTACAGCGGAGGTACTCTGCGAATGTCTTGTGGTAATCGAGGTGGTCATGGGTGAGATTGGAGAAGATACCCACCTTGAAACGGAGGCCGCTAACCCTCTCCTGCTCGACTCCGATCGAACTGACCTCCATGAAACAATACTCGCAGCCCTCTTCCACCATCTCAGCGAGGAGGGAATTGATTGTTATAGGATCGGAGGTGGTGTTGTCGGTTTCTCTCTTGTCCGTGCCGACGTAGTTGGCGATTGTCGAGAGAAGGCCGCAGTTGTATCCAAGGCCCATGAAAAGGTTATAAAGGAGGGTGACCGTCGTTGTCTTTCCATTGGTGCCGGTGATGCCGACGAGGGTAAGTTTCTCGGAAGGCTTCCCAAAGAAGTTGTGTGCGGCGATGGCGACGGCATGGCGGGAGTTCTCTACTTTGATGAAAGTCACTCCTTCGACGTCACATGCAGCACCTTCTTCCTCGTAAATAACTGCTATAGCACCCTTTTCAATGGCAGAGGCTATATAAGCATGACCGTCGGAAGCGTAGCCTTTCACTGCAATGAAGAGTCCACCTTTCTCTACTTTTCTGGAATCGGAGGTAATGGAAGCTATCTCCTTGCGGACATCTCCCTTTACTTCAACAGTTCCTATATTATCTATTATTTTTGAGAGTATCATTTCAATTTCAGTGTAACCGTTTCACCTTTTTTAATCGTAGTTCCCGCAGCGGGGGACTGGCTTGCTACGTGGCCTGTCCCTTCGTAGGAGCACTTGTAGCCATTATTCTCTATTGCATAGATGGCGTCTATGAGTCCGAATCCCCTCACATCGGGGGTGATTCCATCTGCGACGACAGACTCTTTCTTTCCCATCGACGGAACTGATCCCTTCCTTCCTATTTCATCGCTCCAGCGTTCTGTAAGAGCATAGATGTTGTCTATAATTTCCCTTACTGCCATCGCCGGCATTGTTCCTCCGTAGAAGTTGCCGAGGGATAGTTTGGAGTATACGGAGACAAGGACAGAGTACTGAGGATTATCAGCCGGGAAGAATCCCACGAAGGTTCCCTGGTTCTTTTTCCGGCCGTAGATGTCATGGTATCCGTCGTGCGGCTTCGGCTTCTCTGAGGCCTGGAGGGCTACGCGGGCGGTTCCGGTCTTTCCGGCTACCGTCAGTTTGGCTCCTTTTAGCCTCGTCGCCGTACCCTCTTCAACAACCGCCATAAGAGCCCTCGTCAGGGTATCGGCCGTGGCTCTGGAGCAAATGTTGTTGAGAACGCTCGGGCCGCGTTTTTTAATCACTTTTCCGTCGTTCTCAATGTCCTCGACAAGGTATGGCTTCATCATTATTCCTTTGTTGGCGATGGCATTGTAGAAGGTCAGGAGGTGGAGTGGAGTAACGGCGGCGGAGTAGCCGTAGGCTGTTGTTCCAAGTGTTGTTTCGCTCCACATTTCCTTATTGGAGGGAGGTGTGAGGACGGGAGTCCCCAGACCGTCAATGTCGAAGTCGAATTTTTCGCCGAGCCTGTATGAGTAGAGCTTGTTGAAAAATTCCTGTGGCTTTTTCCCGTAATACTTTGTTGCCAAATAGGCGAATACGTAGTTGGAAGAAATCTCGAAGCCGTGCTTTACAGTGATGTCGTTACGTCCTGTGTTCCTCTCGTATTGGCTGATGTGGTCATCATGAGGGTATCCTCCGGGAACATAGCCGTGATTCGTGGGAATTGTCTCGTCCAGGGATTTTACATAGCCGTCCTCGAGGAGGGAGGTAAGAGTGACAGTCTTGAAGACAGACCCGGGTTCGCCAACCTGGGAGATTGCGAGGTTGAATCTCTCCTGGAGAGGCTGTCCGGCGAGAGTGGTGTCCCTCTGGAGGTTGACCATGGCCCTGATTGCACCTGTCTTCACGTCCATTACTATGGCGCAGGCTCCGCTGACCCTGAGGTCTTCTGTAATCTGGTTGCGGAGGGCCCTGTCGGCAATGTCCTGGATATCTATATTGAGGGTGGAGCGGACATCGTTGCCGTCGACAGCCTTCACAGCAGTGCTGTCGGTATTGCGCACCTTCTTCTTTCCATCTGCCGTTCTAAGCCACTCAAATCCGTCTTTTCCATGGAGCTCATAATCGAATTTTCCTTCAATTCCGATATGGCTCTTTCCTTCCGTGCGGGAATTGTTCTTGACATATCCGATGGTCCTTCTGGCGAGACTGCCGTAAGGGTATTCACGGGTGTCCATTGTCTCATAGAGGAGACCTCCGTAGTTGCTTCCTTTGGAGAAAAGGGGCAGCTCCTGGACCTTCTTGAGAGTCTTGTGGTCAATGGGCCCTCCTATCTTGACGTAGTGGCGATCCTCCGCCCTCTTAGAAATTATAAACTTATAATAGTCGTCCGCGGACTTGTCCCCATAGATGGCGCTGAGGCCGCTGGAAAGCTCTTTTGCAAGCTGCTTCCATTCTTTTTCTTTCTTCGCACCTTCCTCGCCTTCACTCTTGAAATCGTCCTTTCTCACGGCGCAGTCCATATAGACCTGGTACATGGGGGTAGAGATTGCGAGAATCCTTCCGTCTTCGGAAAGGATCGCCCCTCTTGTCGGGGTCTCCGGGCGCTTGGTCCCGGTCGGGCGGAAGATGTTCTCTACAGAAGGATCGACGGAGTAGGTAAGCTGGATATGGATAAGTTTGACGATGATGGCGATTGAGAGAATGACAATGCCGGCATAGAAGAGATCCAGGATGAATCCCACCCTGTCTTTCTTCTCGAGCACTTTGTCTTTTATTGCCTTTTCTCTTTTTGCCATTCTACTTCTTAATTATCACTGTTGCGGGTTTCTCCGCAATGTCTACATCCGATCCGAGGGCCTTGAGGTTTGCCTGGATGGTGCTGACCCTGTTGAGCCTTACCAGTTCGCTGGTCTTTTCGGCATGGTATATCTTCAGCTCTGAAAGTACTTTCCTGTTGTTTTCGACCTCTATCAGGGCCTGGTCTACGTTGTAGTCGACCCACATCAGAAGACCTATGAGGAGGAAGGCGTAGATTATATGAGAGAAATACTTATCCGCGCCGATCCTTATCAGAAGTTCTCCCTTGAAAAGGGCTTTGACTATGCTGAGGAGGGTCTCTCCAATCCTTTTTCCGTTCATCGTCCAGCCCTCCCTGTTTTCTCGCCCCCTGCTTTCTCGGCTATCCGGAGTTTTGCGCTCCTTGCCCTGGTGTTGGCGGCAATCTCTTCCTCCGAAGGGAGGATGGGCTTTCGGTTGACAGCTGAAAGGGGAGTCGTGACTCTTCCGTAGATGTCCTTTTCTTCGACGCCGCTGATGTTGCCGGTTTTTATGAAGTTCTTGACCATGCGGTCTTCGAGGCTATGATAGGTGATGACAACGAGTCTGCCACCAACCTTAAGCGCCTCTGCAGCCCCCTCGAGGAATTTTTCGAGGGACCTCATTTCGTCATTCACTTCAATTCTCAGTGCCTGGTAGATTTTTGCAAGCACCTTGTGCTCTTGGAAGGGAGGAAGGGCTTTTTCGATTGCATCATGGAGATCACCGGTGGTCCGAAT
Organism: uncultured Bacteroidales bacterium; assembly: GCA_900318955.1. Taxonomy (GTDB): domain Bacteria; phylum Bacteroidota; class Bacteroidia; order Bacteroidales; family UBA932; genus Cryptobacteroides. Next base: position 12,532 of record ONMJ01000019.1, on the reverse strand, counting down.
ATCTTTTCCGGCGCGGGCCGAGACAATCATTCTCGCCATCCTGGAAGCTCCATCGACCTCTCCGTACACTTTGAGAATCTTTTCAATCTCCGCTTCGCTATAGGTGTTGAGAACATCTGCGGCAGTCTTTCCACCTTCGGTATTCATCCTCATGTCAAGTTCTGCATCCCATCTGAAAGAGAATCCCCTTTCAGCAGTGTCGAACTGGTGCGACGAGACTCCGAGATCTGCCAGGATGCCGTCGAATCCCTCGTCGACTCCTAGATAGAGCTGGTAATTGCGAATGAAGCGGAAATTATTGTGTATCAGGGTCAGACGACTGTCGTCCGGCCTTTGGTGCAGAGCATCGCTGTCACGATCGAAGGCGATGACGCGGCCGCCATCATGTAAGCGTGAAAGTAGTTCAGCGGTGTGCCCACCGCCTCCGAAAGTGGCATCTGCATATATTCCTTCAGGATTTGTAATAAGAGCTGAAATGCTCTCATTAAGCATTACAGGCGTATGGTATTCCGACATCTCCTATCCTCCTGCTACTTATTGTGGGATAGTTCTGCCGCTGTCTTTCTGAACTGATCTTCCGGAATGAGTGATGACTCGCGTCTTTCCTTGTCCCAGATCTCAATCTTGTATCCGACACCTGCAAACACTACCTCTTTGGTGATACCTGTCGCCTTAAGAAGTTCTTCCGGTATATTGATACGGCCGAGTTTTCCGTCAGGGACTACCTGATAGACCTCGTCATTGTATTTTGACCAGAAGGCAGCGTGCTCGGGATTGAGTTCAGTATCCAGAGATTCCATGACTTTGTCGGACCTCTTGACCCACTCACCGAGAGTGAAAAGGTCCAGGCATGCGCCATGTACGCTTTTTTTGATTATGAGAGTCGTATCGGTCTCGCCGCTACGGGACATGGCGTCACGGAAGATGGCAGGGAACACTACGCGCCCCTTGTCATCGATTTTTCCGTTTGTCTTTCCGTAGAATCTTACCATGACTCTCTGTTAAACTTTATTTTCACGCTACGGGTACAAAGATAAGAATAATTTTCCATTTTCTTCCATCTTCTCCCATTTTCTTCCAAAATTTTTCAACATTTTTTTAACAATCCCTACTGCTCCTCTTCTCTTCCCCCAAAACTACCTCCCAACTGGCTTTTCACAAGACGTTTCTCTGGCTGTTTCACAAGACGTTTCTCTGGCTGTTTTACAAGACGTTTCTATGGCTGTTTCACTGTTCTCCGCCGGCTACAATCTCATCCATGAAAACCGGGCATTTCCATAGACGAAAAGGCGAAACGGTCATTTGATCCATGAAACAATCGGCTGGCCGTACTGCCAAACACTCATCTGGTGACACGGGACAGGGAAAACACACCTCTTTTGTTCCAGGTCTACTTTCAGGAGGTTGACCTGGAACAGAATCGATTGGCATAATCGGCTACAGGAGGCTGTCTGGGGCCGATTATTGGTTTTTCTCTTGTTCTAGGTCCCCGTTCTGAAAAGAGACCTGGAACAGGCTGTATGAAATGAGACACGGGAACCGGCCTTCTTGTACCACGAAACTCCTCTCCTGGCAGCAGTGACCTGCAAATATGCCATTCCGCGCTACGAAGCTATCTTTTGGCAGTATGGCATGGCGCAGGTGCGAAATAATGCTGGAGACCTGCACCGTATCGTTATTGTAAAGAGCTAGTTATCAGATATTTATGAAACAATAATGGCGCAGGAAGCCGCGAAAAATCTGCACCTGCGCCATCAAGAGACATGGTCTGTTCCTACCAGCTATACCACGTAACATCCTTCCGGTGGTACGGGACCATCAAAACAGCCCTGCCGTGCTACGAGAGCCCCTTCCGGTGGCACGGGGAAGGATATTGGCGACTGTTGCACGAACCGATAGTGCTATGCAGCGACAGGCTTTCGGGCGAATAGGAGGGAAAGGACCAGCGGGCCCGCCGAGGGCGGCGGTTCTGCGAAGCAGAAGGACGGCGTCTGTCCGACGACGTTGGACAGGGCAATTGCCCTGACCAAAAGGAGGAGTTCGCCGTCCAGCAACCGAGGCGGACAAGCCCGCCCTTTCCCGACGTCAGCCCGAAGGCCTGTAGTGGCATAGCATTAAGGTCTGTGGAGGCAAAGCATTAAGTTCATAGACAACTGAGCATAAAAAGTGTCACACTTCATTAGAATGGTGCCTGTACGCTGGGGAAGGTGTTTGGTGTACGGTACTTGGAAAACCCTCCTCTTTTGTTCCAGGTCTACTTTCAGGAGGTTGACCTGGAACAGTAGTGATGGGTAAAATCGGTCATGGGATAAGATCAGAGGCCGATTCTCTGTTTACTTTGTGTTCCAGGTCCCCGCTCTATAATGAGACCTGGAACATGTTCTTCCACAATCCCTCTTTTCCTGAGATTAATTGCAATCAAATATATAACATTATGCCATTTCCAAGGGTTGGTGGTAGTGTCGGTGCACCGGGAAGGTCGTTTGGTGTACGGGAGGTGGCAGAAAACGATATCTGTACACCAGGAAGGGCATTTGGTGTACGGGAGGGGGTTGGGCGTGCGAAGTTGTGGAGAAATTGCTATATTTGTGACAACGGATGTATCAAGGGAAAAAGCTGTATCAAAGGGAAATAGCAGCATTATGAGAAATAACAGCATTATGAGAAATAGCAGCATCATGGAAAACAACAGCAACATAGCCCTCGAGGCGGTGATGGATGTTATCCTCTCAAGGAAGAGTGTCAGAAAGTACACTGCGGAGCCGCTTACCGAGGCGGAAATAGAGACTCTCCTAAGGGCGGGGATGGCCGCGCCCTCGGCCAAGAATATTCAGCCGTGGTCTTTCATAGTAGTTACTGACAGGGAAACGGCAAGGAAACTTGTGACAAAAAACGTCAACAGGATGTACCCCGAGGCCCCATGCCTGATTGTAGTATGTGGGGATTTGAATACGACTGTAAAGCCTCATGATGCCCCGAAGGATTCTCCCGCAATCGAAAGGCCGAATCCCAACTGGATGATAGACTGCTCTGCGGCAGCGGAGAATATTCTTCTTGCTGCCGAAGCAATGGGCTTAGGTGCCGTATGGACGGCGTGCTGGCCATATGAAGACCGTTATAGTGTTGTAAAAGAGGTGCTGGGCATCCCGGAGAATGTGATGCCTCTTGCAATTATTCCGGTTGGCCATCCTGCAGAAACTCCCGCTCCCAAGGATAAATGGAGACCGGAGAAAATCCATCGCGGGAGGTGGTAGGCCATTGTCCTCAATGGGGCCACCTCAGCTCCACTCCCTATATTAGAAGCCTTGATCTGAGGTGCCAGAGGATAACTCCGACGGAGACGGAGACATTGAGGGAGTGCTTGGTGCCAAACTGAGGGATCTCGAGGGCGAAATCCGAAGCGTCGACAACGTCCTGCCGTACTCCTTCGACTTCATTCCCAAATACGAGGGCATAGCGACGTCCTGGCTCCGGGGTGAACTTGTCAAGTTTTATGGAACCAACTGTCTGTTCGATACTTACAATCGTGTATCCGTCTTTACGCAAAGCCTCAATAGCAGAAAGCGTATCGCTATAATAAACCCAATCGACGCTGTCTTCAGCCCCAAGAGCAGACTTATGGATCTCGGCGGAAGGAGGCATAGCCGATATACCGCAGAGCACCATCTTGTCGACCTTGAAAGCGTCAGAGCTTCTGAATGCCGAACCGACATTATGGGCGCTTCGTATATTGTCGAGAACGACGACAATTCCACTTGGTGGCAGCTCTTTATACTCCTTAGCCGTCACCCGATGAAGCTCGATATTCAGAAGCTTTCGGTCTCCCATATCAATAGCCCTTTTCAGCCATACGGAGCCATATCCGGATGGTGGAGCAGCTGCAATTGATCCAGAAAGTGCGGCCGCGGTCACGCTTTGTCTCCCTATAGTCGAGAGTGGTCGGAGTGAATCCGCTGCCTGGATTCTGAGCTATGGTGAGGCCGTCGACCAGCGCTTTTGCCTTTGCGAGGGCAAGCTTGTCTCCGGTCTTTTCATAGAGGTCCAGGTATGCATTAGCGACATTGCAGGAGCTGTTGTCGACAGGGGTCTCATATTTATACTGCTCATGGACACAAGGGACCTGCACATGATGAATCCCGTTGGCATCAGGGCGCGATGTCCAGTGGACAAACTGGTCTTCGCTGAGACGGATAAGGTCGCGGGCGTCATCGATGTCTTCATCTGTGCCGTAGAGCAGAAGGTATGAAGCGTAAGGTGCTGCTGTACAGTTGGTGAGATTCTGGTAAGGCTCGACATCGACTCCGACATCCTCGAACTGACCTGTGAAATCGAAGGTTTCGAGGGCCTTTTCTTTCATCCATTTCTCTCCTTTCGCGAGAGTCTCCTCATATCCCTTGACGCCATAGTCTTTTTCCAGGCGGCGAAGGTATCTCAGAAGGGGAGTCAGCATCGCTGAGGCGCTATTTACAGGCTCTCCGGTCTCAAATTCCATCTTGATCGGGTATGATCCGTCCTCCCTCTGGATTGCCTTATATGTATCGGCAATCTTGACTGCCCTGTCCTTGTAGAGTTCGTCCCCTGTTGCATCGAAAAGGTCGAGGAAAGCATCTCCGGCAAAGATCGGATCCATTGTCATTATCTTTCCCTGATTGTTTGCGGAGGCGATCAGGTCCTTGTAGTAAGTAGGAGGGAAAAATGCGAGGGGATCGCCTTCAGGACGGCTCTGGTCGATAAGGAACTGAGCTGCATTCCGGGCTATCTTGAGAGCATTCTCTTTCTTGTTCGGGAAAAGCTTTGCGACGAGGCATTCATTACGGATGGTGGCGCCGATAATCTTGTCCGGATAGGTATTGTGCTTATAGGTCATATCCGGCTCTATACTCTCCTTCCAAGCCTGAATCTGGGGAATGCCGTCATTATAGAGAAGTGCCATCCTTGCAGCTTCCTCATATGGGCGGACTTTCTGAAGATATGGACCTGAGAAGGGGTAATCCCTGAAGAAATCCCTTTCGCCGGCAAGGCCTATTTCCGTCCCCTTTTCATCCAGAGCGACGACCTTAAGGTGGGTGTCTCCGACAGGAATATTACTCCAGATGGGGGATAGGGGAGCCTTCGGCGACTTATCCTCAAATGAGGATTCAAATCCCTCTTGCGAGGCAGTGAAACGGTATTTCGCAGCTCCTTCAACTTCTGCGAAATCAAAGGCTGGGGCGTACATGAACTTCTTAGAGAACTTGTTCCAGAAGGGGTTGCGTCCCTCGTAACCCGGCCTGATAGGCTGGAGATATTCTTTCTCCGCCTGAGAGTTAAGGCTCTTTGTGAAAGCCTCTTTGTCGGGAGCGTTACCGCAACCTGCGGCGAGGAGCAATCCTGCCGCAAGAATGAATAGGGATTTTTTCATGATATCAATATCTATTAAGCGGTCTTCCGCTAGTGAGCATATGCACTTTGTGTTTGACTTGTTCCAAAACGGCGAGATATTCCGGGTTCTCAAGGTCGGAGGCGTGGTTGGCGATGGCTTCAAGAACTGTGTCAATCAACTCGACTATGTCGACCATGTCTTTTTCGACAAAACCGCGTGATGTTACGGCCGGAGTGCCGATGCGGACGCCGGAAGTCTGGAACGGGGAACGGGAGTCGAAAGGAACCATGTTTTTATTGATTGTTATGTCCGCTTTGACGAGTTCTTTTTCCGCCATTCTGCCGGTGACTTCGGGGAACTTGGTCCTAAGGTCTATCAGCATGAGGTGGTTGTCGGTACCTCCGGATACGACTTTGTAACCCTTGGCCATGAAGGCTTCGCTCATGGCTTTCGCATTGGCTATCACTTGTTTCTGATAGTCTACATACTCCGGCTGCATGGCCTCATAGAAAGCTACAGCCTTTGCTGCGATTACATGCTCCAGCGGGCCGCCCTGGATCCCCGGGAAGACGGCGGAGTCAATTATCTGGGACATCTTCTTGATGACACCCTTCGGGGTGGTGATGCCCCATGGATTGTCGAAATCCTTGCCAATCAGGATGATGCCCCCGCGAGGGCCGCGAAGGGTCTTATGAGTAGTTGAGGTAACTATGTGGGCGTATTTGACAGGATTGTCGAGAAGGCCGGCTGCGATAAGTCCGGCGGTATGGGCCATGTCGACCATGAGAATAGCTCCTACTTCATCTGCTATCTTTCTCATTCGGGCATAGTCCCACTCGCGGGAATAAGCTGATGCTCCGCCGATTATGAGCTTAGGACGGGTCTCAAGGGCAGTTTTTTCCATAGCATCATAATCGATGCGGCCGGTCTTCTCGTCGAGGCCGTATGAGACCGCTTTATAGAGGATTCCTGAGGCATTGACGGGAGAGCCGTGGGTGAGATGGCCCCCATGAGCGAGGTCCAGGCCCATGAAAGTGTCGCCGGGACGAAGGACTGCCATTTCAACGGCGAGGTTGGCCTGAGCGCCGGAATGGGGCTGGACATTGGCATATTCGGCACCGTAAATGGTCTTGATTCTATCAATAGCGAGCTGCTCGATTTGATCGACTATTTCGCAGCCTCCGTAGTAGCGCTTGCCGGGATATCCTTCGGCGTATTTATTGGTACATACGGAGCCCATAGCCTCCATTACCTGGGCGGAAACATAGTTTTCTGAAGCAATCAGCTCGAGTCCGGAGCTCTGGCGCTCCTTTTCTTTCTTTATTAGGTCGAATACCTGAAGATCCTGTCTCATATTAGAATTGTAGTGTCTATTATACAAAGATAACAAAAATACTATTTTTCATCCAGCTTTTTTGTAATCTTGTCGCATGTGTACATGATGGTTTCGCTGCTACCAGGGAATTTGGCTTTGGCAACGACCCTCCAACCTGTAAGCTCTGAGGCGGGTTTGTCAAGCTTTATGTACCACCAGTTCTCCGAGTTGTCCCAGTGGTATTTCCATGATGTTCGGATGCCCTCGATGTTATCGTTGGCAAGGTGGCAGTTGACGCAATAGTCGCTGATTCGCTGGTTGGCGAATGTCATCTTCTTCATCTTCCCTTCGTGCTCAAGACTGACCTCCCAATCCTCGTCTCCGTTGTAGATATGGGCGATAAGGAAGTTCCCCTCTGCAAACAGGGCATTGTTCTTCCATGCATACTGATGTGACCAGTCGGAGGTCTTGTCGTAGACATCGTTTGTGTCGTAGACCCTCATCTGATCCGAAGGATCATGGACGGGACGGTATTCCCAGCTGGAGAAATCGCTTCCGTTGACATTGTAGATGTAGAATCCGGCAGGGGCCCCGTCGGGATTGTAGCGGGAATACCAGAAATTACCCATGGGAACTCCATGAATGCGCTCTATGATGGGCTTTCCGCTCTGGGCTGTCACCTTGTACTTGTAGGTCTCACAGATGTGGGCATGGCCGGAGAAAATATAGGCGGTGTTGAAGGCCGAGAGCTTATCCAGAAGGTCCTCACGGTGAGGGATGTCGGCAAAACCGCGAACGTGGCAATGCTGGAGGACTACAACCATCTTCACGGCCTTGTTGTCCACAAGTTCAAGGTCTTTCACTATCCATTTATAGACATCCTCCGAGAGGCCGGTGGCGCCTTGCCCGGAAAGGGCTGTGCTTGAACTATTTGGCTCCGCCTTGGAGATATAATTGTCGATGGCTACAAAATGGGCGCGTCCAATGTTGAACGAGTAACAGGTCGGACCGAAAATGTTGGCGTAGTCGGTCTCCGTTCCCTTGTCGAAACCCTCGGTCCCGGATTGTGATTTGTCTCCCTTCCGTGCATTGTGGTCATGGTTTCCGATTACAGTGTAGAATGGAACATACTTGCCGGAGGCGTATTCAGCGCTTCTGAGCGCTCCACGGGCCATGGCGTATGTGTCCGGGTCTTTTGCGTTATTTATGATGTCGCCGAGACTGACTCCGAAGACCGGGCCGGCGGAAGGATTTGACTTGAAATACTCTCCAATCTGCTTCATGGCACCGTTGCGGAACTTGGTCGAAGTGGCGGTGTCCCTGACGTGGATATCTCCAAGAACGGCAAACGAGAAGGAAGACGAAGAAGCTATTTTTACGAGGGTGAAATCGTTCCTGTTTTTATCTCCCGGATTAATCTTCCGGTAGAAAGAAGGAAGGCTGTTGGCCTCAGTCTGCTCGATGGCATAGCCTGAAGGAAGGCTATAATAAACAAAAGTGGCTTTGGAATCCGCCTTAAACTGATATACTCCGTTTTTGTCCGTTTTGACATAGGTATATCCGTCAGTGACCGGAACTCCCTTTACCGGAGCTCCGTCCGAGTCCTTGATAAGGCCATGGACGTTGTTCCCATCGAGTATTTTGGTCCCGTTGATGGTCCCGTCGTCAACTACAGGGGGCGGGGTGACCTCTTCGGTAGGTTTATCTGTAATAACATCAAGCGTCTTTTTTGAAGCGCAGGCTCCAACAACTCCGCTCATAAGGAACAGGAATGATCTTCTATCCATAAATATTAAATATCAGATGAAAGTTTAAATATTACCGGGCGGCGGGTGGTGATATTCTTGTTGCCGCGGCAAGTATAGAGGACATACATAGTCTCACCGACTACCTTAATCCCCTCAGGCTCTACGTAGCAGTAATCGCTTTCTACGAAGCCTCTCGATGCCAGCCCGTTAATATCTTGTATATACTCCTGACGAACTTTCTGCTTTATGAGCTGGCCGGTCTTAAGGTCATATACCTCGATAAAGGCGTCGTGCTTGATAACGCTGCTCGCAGGGACATCTCCCTGGTTGAGGAAATAGGCCTTCCCGTTGCCGATGCAGAAGGTCTGCCAGTGGAGTCCCCGCTTGCTGTAGGTGCTGTCAAACACTATGATCGGTGTGAGTTTGCTGGCATCATGGGCAAAGACGACCGGAGATCCTACAAATTCCGGAATGAGGGAATCGTATGTTGCTGTGCTTGAGCTGCTGGTGATGATACCGCCGTAGGTAATTGTAGTAGGAATGGTGACATTGGTTTTCGGAAGGGCCATCACCTCGCTCAGCTTATAGAGATATACCTTTTTGTATGTGCAGATGGCGATGAGGTCGTTCTCGAAATCAATGGCCGGCCAGCAGGGAGATACCCCGAAGTAATAATTGTCTTCGGTCTCGGTATTCTTTATATCATCGTTGAGGTCGAAAGTCTCCCTCAGGGGAATACGGGAAACAATCCAAGGGGCGGTATAAGAACCGTCTCCACGAGTGCCGAAATTGGGAGCCCAGATATATTTCTGGCCATTTTCGGTGCGCTCGAAAATGAAATTGTTCCCATGAGAGAAGCAGCTGAGACCCATATAGTGCGGAGCAATCGTAGTGCTCTGGGTGACCTCCGGCTTGGTCCAGCTGATAAGGTTTCTGTACCAGCGGTTGAGCTGGGAAAAATACAGGGTGTTGTCAACCGGGTCGTAATCGAAGCCCTGTTGGACAGATGTCAGGGTGCGGGCACAGGTGGATGAGAAAATCATCTCGTCGACGATTTTGCCCTCGGAGCACTTATGGAGAGTTGTAGCTACAGGCTCGACCGGTTGTTCCTTATCATTATTGTAGTCAGGTTTCGGTTCAATCTTCGCGGGCTCATTCTTTTCGCAGGAGAAAAGGATGCAGCATGCGCATACAAGGGGAGCAATTATCTTTTTCATTTTTCCAATGCTTTAGAGAAAAGGTCAATTCCACTGAGGATATGGTTGAGATTGTCAGGGGTGTCTGTAGGGGCCCATGAGGCCATCATAAAGCCCATCAAATGCTCTGAGGATATGTGCTCACGGCAGAAGGGAACAAACTTTCCGATGACATCATCGGCGCCGATTCCGAGGGTTTTCCGTTGTCCTCCGACCCAGTTGGTGCTGCAAGGAACCTGATCGAATCCGGCTTTGTCGAGAGTCAGATAGCTTTGGAGGCGGATAAGCTCCGAGGTGGTGTTGGTCTCTAGGTCGAAACCGCCGTTCTGGCTGTCGTAGAACCAGTTTTGCTGGATGACGCTCTTTGGACAGCGGTCGATGAAATCGGGATGGTACCAGAGGTGGTCGCTCCACATCCACGGTCTGGCTCCGTGCTTTTCGATGGTATTTACAAGGTGGTACAGATCGTGCCACCAATAGTCGTCTAGGCGGGTGCAGACATATTTATATCCGTGTCTTGCCTGGAAGTCGGCCCTCTCTTCGTCGCATCCGATATGGAAAAAGCGGGGATTCCCAAATATTTCCATGACATCGGCAATCACTTCCTCGCACATCCGGTAATACGGCTTCGAGGAGACCATGTGGGTATAATCGCCCATCCATCCGTTATGGGTAGTAGAGAAGTTCAATTTCGGGATGACTTCGATTCCGAGGGAATTCAGGCGGTCAATCTCCGAGCGCATTTTCTCTATGCTCCATGTCCCTTCGATGGCGAGCTCCGGATGGCTCGGGTAGAAAAGCCCTTCGCCAAGGTCAATGACAATCATGTTGACGCCCTTTTCGGCGGCGCGGTCAGTGGCTTCCCGCCATGCCTTGTCAGAGCATCTCAGGGTGAGATCCGGCTTGTTCTCCAGAAGGGCGGTTCCTTCCTCGGGAGTCTTTCCCATGGCGAGAGAAGGGTAATCGCACCACATATTGTTGCCAAGGTGGAGCAATACGGAGCGTATGTTGTTGGGCTCGGCCAGAGCCGTTTGCGGATGAGTTTTCGGGATCCGCTTTTTACCATTGGGAATGCAGCCCATGCCCATCCCGGCGGCTGCTACTCCAATGGCGGTAAGACCCATGAAATGTCTTCTATCCATCCTCTATTTTTTATAATGGTTATTCTACCTTAGTGTGTATTTCATACAAAAATACATAAATACTGGCAAAAAAGCATTATCTTTCGAAAAAGAAAAATATATGAAGACGATTCATGAGCCCGCAAGGGAAATCCCGGTAAGGGATGAAGTCGATGTTCTGGTAGTTGGCGGTGGTCCTGCCGGATTGATGGCGGCTCAGGCCGCAGCTCTTGTAAAAGGAACTCGCGTCATGCTGATTGAAAGCCGTGGATCTCTCGGCGGAAACATGACCCAGGGGCTCCCGCTGCTTGGTTTTCTTGGGAGGAAAGGGAATGAGATTATTAAAGGGCTTCCGCTGCGTTTTGTCGAGCGGCTCCGTGAAAGGGGGCAGGCGACTCACCATCGGGCATGTCCCCTCCATGTCAGTCTGACGATGATTGACCCCGAAGGGACCAAGCGTCTGGCATGGGAAATCATGGAAGAGAGCGGGGTCAAGGTCCTCATGTACGTCTTCTGCGTAGATACTATTATGGATGGTGACAAGGTCAAGGGAGTCATTATCGAATCCAAGAAGGGGAGGGAAGCCATTCTGGCTAAGGTGGTTGTGGACTGCTCCGGAGACGGGGATGTAGCCTTCAGGGCAGGTGCTCCAATGGCCTATGGCAATGAAAATGGCATCGCCCAGCCTCCGACATTGATGTTCTCGATGCGCGGGGTGGATTCCCGCAAACTCCGCGATGCGGTAGCCGACCATCCCGAGATCTACGATATCGACTTTATCCCAAATGAATTCTTCCGCGCCGATGACAACTGTACTATGGTCGGATTCAGGAATCAGATCCATCAGGCTCGGGAACAGGGGTTTAACCTGCCGGTTGAGAGGACTATTTTCATGACCGGAATGGCTCCCGACGAGTGGTGGGTCAATATGTCGAGAGTCAATGGAATAGATTCGACAGATCCGGAGCAGTATACCCGTGGAGAGGAAATCTGCATTCGTCAGAATGCCGAGATCGTCAGGTATCTGAAGACCTTCATCCCTGGTTTTGAGAATGCCTATATGGATAGGGTTGCACCTTTCATGGGCATCCGCGAGAGCCGGAGAATAGTAGGGGAGTATGTTCTCACGGAGGAAGATATTTTTGCTTGCGCTCGATTTGACGATGCCATCGGTGTTGCTGCATATCCTGTCGATCTCCATCATCCCGTCGGAGGGGACTGTACCCTGATGTGGTGCCCGGATTGTTATGACATCCCGTACCGCTCCCTTGTTCCGAAAAAGGTCGACGGCCTTCTCTGCGCCGGCCGCAATATCTCCGCCACCCATCTGGCGCTGGCTTCTGTGAGGGTCATGGGTCCGGCAATGTGCCTTGGCGAGGCCGCCGGAAAAGCCGCCGCCATCTGCGCCCTCACGGGAGTTGAGCCGCGCGCTCTTGACGTCCGGCAGCTCCAGGACTCCCTCAGGGCCGAAGGTGTTTATTTCCGGGACTGATAGGTTACGGGGCTGGTTTTCCGGGGCTGTATTTCCGGGGGCTGCATTTCGGGAGCTGTTTTCCGGGGAGGTTTTCGGGAGCTGCAAGCTTTCCCGGTGCTGCATTTTGGGGGCGCAGAGGCATGTTTCCGCCCCCATCTGCTACACCCTTGTATCATCCAGGTCATTGATTGTAAAGGAATAGTTAGATATTTACAAATAAGTTGCATATATATTAAACATTTTATATCTTTGCCAAAAAGAAGTATGCAAAGGTATATTGACATAAAAGAGATTCGGAAATGCCGGAAGATGACTC
>ONMJ01000058.1 GCA_900318955.1 uncultured Bacteroidales bacterium | reverse complement strand
GGCTATCATGATACTCTTTTTTATCCCTTCTAGTGCCCTCTAAGGCCGTTTTTTTAACTTAATCGTTTATTTTTTGTTTACACGGCTCTTTTATTCGATTTTTGTCGAAAAAAACTATGGAAAATATCAAAACTCCCGGGCGCTATGCCCGCATCCTTCTTGACTATTGGTTCAAGAGATCTTTTGGCACAGAGGGCCGTCAGCGTCTCCTTACGCTTTTTCTTCAGGAGCTCATTCCTGAACGGAAGATAGTCTCTCTCAAGTATGCTCCCCAAGAGCATGTCAACCCCCTCCCCGACGACAAGGGTATCCGAGTCGATGTAGAATGTACCGACGAAGACGGTACCCGTTTCGTCGTCGAGATGCAGCTTGCTTATCAGACGAACTTCCATGAACGAGCACTCTTCAATTCCACCTTTGCTATTCAGGAGCAGATGGCTTCCGGAAGTACTTCCTATGATTTTCCCGCGGTCTATTTTATCGGCATACTGGACTTTTCGTTCCATAAGGGGTCTGACACAGTTCTCTATCGCTATGAACTAGAGCGCCGCTCGTTGGAACTGATGACAGATCGTGTCCAATACATTTTTCTCGAGTTGACCAATTGTCACCATGCTCTCACCCCGGAAGCCTCTGTCCTTGATAATTTTTGCTATGTCCTCCACAACATGGAGAATCTCCCTGATCGTCCGGCAGGCTTGGAAGGGGACCTCTTTCGTCTCTTGTTTGAGTCGGCGGAAATTGCTACCTTTACCCCGCAAGAAAAGATTAAATACGAATACGACATGACAACCGAACGGGACATAAAGAACCAGATTGCCTCCGCAAAAGAGATTGGGATAGAGGAAGGGATGGAGAAAGGAATAGCTGTCGGGCGAAATAGCGAGCGAGCCCGTATAATCGAGGCTCTCAGAAGCCAGGGTGTTTCTGAAGAGATTATCGCAAGAGCGGTAATCGCCGCTCAAAAGGATGAATGAAGAATCTAATTCCTTATATTTGCTCGTCAGACATTCAATATTATGAAAAAGTTTTTGTTGCTCTCTTTGTCGCTGGTTCTTGTTTTAGCTTGTGGGCAATCTCCTCAGAAGAAGGCTGATGCTTTGATTAAAGAATCGCTTTTGAAAACACTTATTTTCCCTGATTCATATGAAGCTGTTGAAACGGTTCTAGATAGTGCTTTTACTCCATATCAAGATCCGAGTTTCATTTCTACTGTTCTGGAAATATGTAATAAAGGTCCTGAGGTGGCTGATTTGGAGGATAAAATGAAGAGGGCTAAATCTTCTATGGCGATTTGGAATCATCCTTACATGGGAGCATACGGCCGAAATGAGTATAGTGAGGCTAAAAATGAATATGACCAAGCGAAAGCAAGCTACGATGCGATAGTCTCTAGGGTTCAAAAGATGTCAGAAGGACTCCGCGTACAAATCGAGAAGGAACCTGAGTTTATTGGCTTCCAGGCACGGCATCGCTATCGTGCAAAGAACAATGCTGGCAATACCTTGATAGATGATTCTTTTTTCCTCTTAGATAAGGATTTATCCAAGGTCGTTGCCCAATGGAACGAAGATGAGATGGGAATGTACAAGGAGTTTCTTCGTCAAGTTTCAGAGGCGGCTCAGGCGAATCAATAATATTATTTATCCCTCGAGAATCCTGAGGGCTTTTTGGTGCTTGGAGGTATCAAGACCTGCAATCGTGCCGCGGATGATATTGTGCTTGAGGTCATTGGTCTTCACGGCAAGGGCTAGTTTGTTGCCGGAATTCTTTATCCTGTCTACATATGTCCAGTAGGGCTCGCTCTTGTCGTGGGTCAGCAGCCGGAGAGCGTCTGTGATGTCTTTGTCGAATGCTTTTTCGAGGTCTTCAATGCTTACGGAGGTGTCTTCAACGACGTCGTGAAGGAATCCGACGATCATTTCCGCTTCATTTTCTCCCATGAATCCAACGGTTATCGGGTGGAGTACATACGGTTTGCCGACTTTGTCCTTTTGCCCCTCATGAGCCTCAATTGCAATCTGAAGAGCTTTCTCTTCATTCTTGGTTAGCCTTATCATTTTCTTTTAGATTAGTTAGGCTAAGGTAGAACATTTTGATGGATTATCCTAGACTCTGGTTCTGGCGCAGGTGCGATTTTTTGTTGATGTCCTGCGCCAGCGTATTTTGGTAACTAGTTGATGGCCAGACGTTTGGGTTTTTGCGATGGCGCAGGTCGCCACCATTTTTCTGCACCTGCGCCAAACTCCCGTCCACCTGCGCCAACCTCCTGTCCACCTGTGCCAACCTCCTGCTCACCTGCGCCATTGCACCGTCCCCCTGCGCCATCAGGTGGTCTGACAATACATGAAGAAGGAGACAGTCTCAAAAGAAACTGTCTCCTTGTGCGGGTGAAGGGACTCGAACCCATACGCCTTGCGGCACCAGATCCTAAGTCTGGGTTGTCTACCAATTCCAACACACCCGCTTTGGGACTGCAAATATAGGGATTTTTTCTATTTTGCCAAGTAAGATATGCCGGAATTATCTGATTTCAATATCATACGGCATTGCCGCTAATACGGTCCCCCTGTTGTTTTTCTTTATGTCGGAAAGTACCTTTCCGATTCCCTCGAAGGGGGTCCCGGAAAGTACATTCGGCTCTTTGCTTCCCTGACCGAAGGCCTCCATCAGCTGCTCGGCAAAGGTCATGGGCTTTGGATAAGCAACTACTGTATAGTCGCTTTCGGAGATGAATCCGACTTCTGAAGCTGCATAGTTGACCGCATCCTGGAGGGTGCCGATTTCGTCAACGAGACCGATCCGGAGAGCATCGCTTCCGGCCCATACCCTTCCCTGCGCGATTTCATCAACGGCCTCTTCGCTCATGCCTCTTCCTTCGGAAACGAGGGAGACGAAGCTAGAGTAGATATCCTCGACAGAAGCCTGCATGTAGGCGATCTCTTCCTTGTCGAACGGTCTCATGAGGGAGAACATATCGCTATGCTTGTTGGATCCGACCGAGACGACATTGACATGGGCGATGTTCTTCGCGGCGGCGCTGAATTCCGGGATCATGCTGAATACTCCGATCGAGCCGGTGAGGGTGGCGGCATCAGAGAAAATCTTGGAACAGCCGCTTGAAATCCAGTAACCGCCGGAGGCTGCATAATCGCCATACGAAGCGACAAGGGGCTTGACAGCAGCTAGGGAGTCGAGAGCGGCCCTGATCTTGGAAGAAGCAGCGACGCTGCCGCCGGGGGAGTTGACCCTGAGGACCACCGACTTGATCGAGTCGTCTTTCCTGACCTTGTCGATGATGCGTGCGAAGCGGTCGCCGGCAACCTGCTCGTACTCCTCTCCGTCGATAATCTGCCCGTCGGCGAAGATGATGGCGACATTGCCCTTAAGGGCCGGGGTGACCTTCGCGGCGACATAGTCGGGGAATGCGATGAGGTGGAGATCCTCTTCGTTGTCAACGACTGCGAGGTCGCAGAGTCTGGATACGAGTTCATCATGGGAGACAAGGTCGTCTACGAGCTTGTTCTCGAGGAAATCCTCGGGAAGATTCAGCTTCAAATCATCGATGAGGCCGTTGAATGTAGCTTCGTCGAAATCCCTGCTCTCGCAGATATCCTTCGTTAGGGCGTTCCATATGGAGGAAATCATCACCTGATTTTGCTCTAGGTTCTCCTCGCTCGGAGCATTCTTTATGTACATCTCGCCGGCTGATTTATACTTGCCATGGCGGATGAGTTGGTAGTTGACACCGAGTTTGTCGAGAAGGTCCTTTAGGAACATCATCCGGCCGGAAAGGCCGATGAGCTGGGAAGTACCTCCATGATGGGATGTCATATATATCTTATCTGATGCCGATGCGAGATAATATGAGGCGTTGCCTGGATTTTCTGTATATGCTACGACAGCTTTGCCGCTTTCCCTGAAATCGGAGAGGGCCTTTCGGAACTCCTGCAACTGGGCTACCCCTCCCGAAAAGCCGTCAGGCTTGAGGTAGATGTACTTGACGGCAGGATCTGCCGCAGCAGCCTTTACCGCCTGGACCGCATCCCAGAGGCCGATTGTGGGGATGACCTTACCTCCTGCGAGGGAAGCAAACCCCTTAGGAGTATCCACTGTCTGCTCTCCAAGGGTAAATGTGGACAGATCCATGGAAAGAACGCCGCTACGGGGAAGAACGGTCTTTCCTCCGCCGGAAAGAGCGATAGATCCGACCATTGTCATCATGAAGAAAAATCCGAGGATCCAGATAATAAAAAAGCCGCACAGTACGGCGAGGACCATTTTTACAAAATCTTTCATATTCCACTGATTATGCTATCGTGCAAAAATAACAATAATTCGTGACTTTTTTCATATCGAGGGAAAAGTTGCTAAATTTGCAGAGATTAAATAGTATACAATGGCATCAGTTCAAAAACCTTCCATACCCAAGGGAACTCGTGATTTCTCACAGAAAGAGATGGCCGAGAGAAATTATATATTCGATACAATCCGTTCGGTCTTCGTCACTTTCGGCTATCGCCAGATTGAGACACCCGCTCTTGAAAACCTCTCCACCCTTCTCGGAAAATATGGCGACGAGGGTGATAAACTCCTTTTCAAGGTACTTAATTCGGGAGACGCTTTCTCCGGCGTAGGTATTGACGAATGTCGCATCGAAGGGGATACTTTCAACAGCAAGGCTCTCTCGCTGAAGGTATCGGAAAAAGGTCTCCGGTATGACCTGACAGTCCCTTTCGCCCGCTTTGTCGTCCAGCATCAGAACGAGATTTCCTTCCCTTTCAAGCGGTTCCAGATCCAGCCTGTTTGGAGGGCTGACAGGCCACAGAAGGGTCGTTATCGCGAGTTTTACCAGTGCGATGTCGATGTGATCGGATCCGTCTCCCAGGTCAATGAACTAGAGCTTGTCCAGATAGTCGACAGGGTTTTCTCCCGCCTCGGCATCGATGTCCTCGTCAAGATCAACAACCGCAAGGTCCTCACCGGTCTTGCCGAGATTTGCGGCTTCCCGGACAAGGTTGTGGACATCACGGTCGCAATTGACAAAATCGACAAGATCGGCCTCGAAAAGGTCGAGGAGGAAATGCTCGAAAAAGGCCTCTCGAAGGAGGCTGTGTCCGTTATAGAACCGGTCCTTCAGCTCTCCGGTTCCGCCGAGGAGAAAATTGCCCTCATGCGGGGACTCATGAATGGCGGGAGCGCTTCCGGAGTCATTTCTCCTACAGGTCTTCGCGGCCTTGATGAACTCGAAGAGCTCTTCGGTCTTATAGACGCAGCCGGGATCTCCCAAAAGGTCGAGATCGACCTTTCTCTTGCCCGCGGTCTCAACTATTACACAGGTGCAATCTTCGAGGTTAAGGCTCTTGATTTTCCTATTGGAAGTATCTGTGGAGGAGGACGTTACGATAATCTTACGGGTATTTTCGGACTTCCGGGCATGTCCGGAGTCGGCATATCCTTCGGAGCCGACCGTATCTATGATGTCCTCAAGGGACTCGATAAATTCCCGCAGGATCTTGCCGGGACCAGCAGGCTCCTTTTCGCTTCCATGGATGCTGCTTCTCTCCGTTATATTCTCCCGCTCGCGAAGGCTCTTCGCGAAAAGGGAGTTCCGGTCGAGGTCTATCCCGATATAACAAAGCTCAAAAAGCAGTTCGACTACGCTGACCGAAAGGGTATTCCGTTCATTTCGATTAATGGAAGTGACGAGGTGGCGACCGGTAAGATCAATATTAAAAACCTCTCTACAGGTGCCCAAGAGGCCTTTTCTAAAGACGATATCGACGGAATTTTGAATTTTATTTTGTAATTTCAAATATTCTTCCTACCTTTGCATTCCACATCGCGGGGTAGAGCAGTCGGTAGCTCGTCGGGCTCATAACCCGGAGGTCGCAGGTTCGAGTCCTGCCCCCGCTACTAAATAGGACATTTCTTCGGAAGTGTCCTTTTTTCGTGTCTGCGCCATTGCAGAACCTTTATTCTGAGTTCGAAATCCGCCTTTGGACAGGCAGTTTCCCGAAAAAAGACTATATTTGAACCCGTAATAAGGGCTTATTATGAAACGGATATTGTTTGCTTTTCTTATCGTGCTTTTCGGAATTACTTCAGGCTTGAATGCTCAGAGTCGGTTATATCCGTCAAGCAACCATATTGGAGATAGCTATTATACGATAGTCGACAGCCTTCTTTTGAAGGGGAATGATTTCATAGAATTTGCATTCGAAATCAGACCATCTTTTTCAGGGGAGACAGGGTGCTATTATGATGTTAAGGACTCAGTTTTAGTGTTAAGGACTGCTAATCAGAACATATGGTACTATGGGGGGAATTATGGGAGGAATAATGGATCATTTAAGCAACGGAAACACCAAGAAAAACTTGTTATTTCTGAATATCGTTGTCCAATATCGCAGGTAGCGAAACAGAGTCTTAAGCGATTATTTACAGCAGCAGTATTTTCTTCTTCTTTTTTGGCACAACCCTTAGGCGCTGATGGTGTTACATATGAAATTTTAATTCGAGGAGGCGCATTCGCTGCCTGTTGTTGGTCCCCTGAAAAGGGCAGCAATTGTGGTCAGATAGTAGAACTCCTCACACGTCTCTCAGACGCAA
>ONMJ01000023.1 GCA_900318955.1 uncultured Bacteroidales bacterium | reverse complement strand
TTGTCGCGGTATAGCAAAGCTTACCAAGATAGCACTCCGCTCGCCCCCCAAGACCTCCCTTGTCCGCAAAAATACGAAAATAGGATGGCCCAGGTCCTTCTCCCTCCGATAGACTGGTGGGGGGGTGGCCACCCCCACCAGTCTATCAAGAGTCGAAAAAACTTCCTGGTGCGAAAGTAAGAGATAAGCATTATTAATGGGTTTTTGTGCAAAAAATCATTAATTTTGTAAGATGAAAATATTAATGCTATTTCTGTCAGTTATGGTAAAATTAAATCTTGGAGGATGCTCATCCTTCGTAAGCGAGGCTGAGTACAGCCAATATATGGATAAGGCAATGGCCGCATGGGAAGTTCTTGATAAAGAGACAGGTGAGGGAAATGATTTCCTTGGATGGAAAATACTTCCGTCAGAGACTCCCGAGACTCTCATAAGGGACTGTGAAAATATCCGCGACGATTGGAAGTCAAAGGATGTGGATCTTGTTGTTGTCATCGGTATCGGAGGCTCATATCTAGGTGCAAGGTGCGCAATAGAGGCTCTTAGCCATAATTTTGCCAAGCAGCTAAAGAACAAGGGCCGCGATCCCGAGATTGTTTTTGCAGGCAACAATCTTTCAGAGGAATATCTTGCGGAGCTCATGGACCTCGTTTCCGAGCGCAATGCCGCTTGTGTAGTTATCTCTAAATCCGGCACAACGACAGAGCCGGCGGTTGCTTTCCGCATTGTCAAGGAGTATCTCGAAAAGACTTATGGAAAGAAAGAGGCGGCAGAGAGAATCGTTGCTATCACAGATGCAAAGAAAGGTGCTCTCAAAACTCTTTCGAACCAGGAAGGCTACAGGACATTTATCGTCCCCAACAACGTAGGAGGCCGTTTTTCTGTCCTTACTCCGGTAGGCCTTCTCCCTATTGTCCTTGCCGGATATGATGTCCGCGCAATGCTTTCCGGGGCAGAGGAGATGCAGAAAGCCCTCTCTGAAAAGAGTGTCGATAATCCGGCTATCCAGTATGCCGCTATGCGTAATCTTCTTTATGACAAGTATGGCAAGAAAGTCGAAGTCCTTGTAAGTTACAACCCCAAGCTCCAGTATCTCGGCGAGTGGTGGAAGCAGCTTTTCGGAGAGTCTGAGGGCAAGGACGGAAAAGGAATATTCCCGGCTTCTGTAGTGTGCACAACAGACCTTCACTCAATGGGTCAGTTCATCCAGGATGGCGATAGGGTAATGTTCGAAACAATTGTCAACGTAGAGAAGAGCAACCGTTCGGTTGTCATCGGCAGCGATCCTCAGAACCTTGATCAGCTCAATTATCTTGCAGGACAGCATGTCGAACACTGCAATGCAATGGCGCAGCTTGGTACCAAACTCGCCCATATCGACGGCGGTGTACCCCAGATTGAGATTAGCATCGAGAGGATTGACGCTTATAATCTCGGCGGCCTGTTCTACTTCTTTGAGTATGCCTGCGGAGTCAGCGCATATATTCTCGGAGTCAACCCGTTCAATCAGCCGGGAGTAGAGGCTTACAAGAAAAATATGTTTGCCCTTCTTAAAAAACCCGGTTTCGAAGCACAGACGGCAGCAATTGAAAAAAGGCTTGCACAGTAATGAGTACCGTAAAACGCAATTTCCCTGTCTCCGGGATGGGCTGCGCCGCATGCGTGGCGCGGGTCCAAAATACTCTTAGGGAGCAGAGGGGCGTTGTGAACGCCAATGTATCCCTTGCCTCTAATATGGCGCAGGTAGAGTATGATGCTTCAATCTGTACCCCTGAAGGCCTGAAAAAGGCTGTACAGGGCGCCGGCTATGACCTTATCATAGAGGGGACTGAAGACGAGGCTGACTCGGAAGCCGACCGGTCTAGGGAGCGAGAGTATAAGCGTCTTAAAATTGATACTTTAGTTGCCGCCGTCGGAGCATTGCTTGTAATGCTCATCGGTATGGCTTTCAAGCCTTTTCCCGGGAAAGACTATCTCCTTCTATTTTTGGCTACGGTGGTGATTGCCTGGCCGGGGAGGAGATTTTTTGTCTCCGCATGGAAACAACTAAGGCACGGAAGCGCCAACATGGATACGCTTGTAGCGCTCTCAGTTGGTGTTTCCTATCTTTTCAGCCTATTCAACCTGAGTTTCCCCGATGTCTGGACATCTAGGGGACTGGAGGCACATACATATTTCGAATCGTGCACAATGATTGTGGCTTTTATCCTCCTTGGACGTCTTCTCGAAGAAAAAGCCAAGCACGGGACTACGGCATCGATTCGAAAGCTTATGGGCCTTAAGCCTCAGACGGTTGTTATCCAGAAGGTTGAGGTTGTTGACGGTCTCCCTTCAGTCAGGGAAATTACAATTCCGACCGGGGAGGTGAAAAAGGGAGATGTGGTGATTGTCAAGCCGGGCAACCGTATCCCTGTCGATGGAATAGTCACCTATGGGGAATCGTATGTTGATGAAAGCATGCTCACGGGAGAGCCTGTTCCTGTTTTGAAAAGTGCTGGCTCTAAGGTGTTTACGGGGACAGTCAATCAGAAAGGAACATTCAATGTCCGCTGCGAAAAGACAGGCGATGACACAATGCTTTCGGCTATCATAAAGCTCGTTCGGGATGCTCAGGGAAGCCGAGCGCCTATTCAGAATATTGTCGATAAGGTTGCGGCCATATTTGTCCCAGTCGTTATAGGATTTTCGGTAATCACGCTTCTTCTTTGGATATTCCTTTCTCCGACTGACGGACTTACCAGAGGCCTTCTTGCAATGGTCTCCGTGCTCGTAATAGCATGCCCGTGCTCTCTTGGGCTGGCGACTCCGACAGCTATTATAGCCAGTATCGGCCGCGGTGCCGATAAGGGCATACTGATTAAGGATGCAGAGGCTCTTCAGGTAGCAAAAAGCATCAACGCGGTCGTTCTTGACAAGACAGGGACCCTTACTGAGGGGCATCCTTCGGTCGTGGAATCAGTCTGGGATCCGTCTGTAATAGCTGAAGAAAGTACGTATACAAGCGGACGTAAGGACATATTGTACTCGCTTGAAAAGAAGTCGGAACATCCTCTTGCTGAGGCTGTTGTAGATTCTCTTAGAGGCTGCGACGAAGTAAGCGTGGAAGATTTCGAAGCAATTCCTGGAAAAGGTGTTTCCGGAGTTTTCGAAGGGAAAAAGTATTATGCCGGCAATTATTCGCTGGTCAAGGATATTTTCCCTGCCGGTCTTCCCGAAGGGACCTCTTCTGATATAACGGATAGTATTGAGCCTTTCATGGATAAGGGGTATGCAATAACCGTTTTCTTTGACGAAGGTGCTGTCTATGGTTTGCTTGCTATAGAAGATGATATAAAAGAGAATTCAGCTCTTGCTGTCAAAGATATTCAGTCTAAGGGAATCGAAGTTCACATGCTTACTGGGGACAATCAGGTCGCTGCTGATCGAATTGCCTCTCAGACCGGAATCAGTAATGTCTGCGCAGGCGTACTTCCTGATGACAAAGCTGAGTATATCAAGGCTCTTCAGGACAAAGGGAAGAAAGTCGCCATGGTAGGGGATGGTATAAATGACAGCGCCGCCCTCGCCCAGGCCGATCTTAGTATTGCCATGGGAAAGGGCAGCGATATAGCCATCGACTCTTCGATGGTAACTGTCGTCCAGTCAGATCTTTCCAAGATTTCCGATCTTTTCAGTCTTTCGAAAAAGACGGTCGGAATCATCCGTGAGAATCTATTCTGGGCATTTTTCTACAATATCCTTGCGATTCCTATTGCCGCAGGAGCCCTCTATCCTTCCACGGGTTTCATGCTGAGTCCGGCAATAGCTGCCGCCTGTATGGCTCTCAGCTCCGTGTGCGTGGTCTGCAACTCCTTGAGGCTTAGAAAATAAGGATTACTTCTTATACTTCATCAGGAATAGACCGTCCTGTCCCTGGACAAGATACTTCTTGCCCTTGAAGTGGGCTAGGTCCTCGAGCTCGCCGGTCGTTCCGATACTCATGTCAAGGACTTCGACAGGCCTTTTATTCTTCAGATCCCATACAAACAGGTAGCTGGGATATTGCTCGGTGCCGAGTCCTGTTGGCATCATTAGGCGGTCTTTCCAGATGCAAAGTCCCTGCCCGATGGTAGCGAAGCTGAGACCATTATCCTCGAGTACATAGTTCTCAAGGGCATCGGACTCCTTGAGGACAACCATTCCGTTGGCGTCTGAGTCTGAGAGCTTCGGAAGGGCGAACTTGATCACTCTGTGACGATTGCCTTCGAGATCCTTGTCTTTGGTGGTATTTCCATAGCCATAGAGCATCTTGTTCTTTTTATCCACGACCCACTGGAGGGCATAGCCAAAGAGATTGTTGGGATCTTCGAAGTAGATGGTCTGGACAAGGGTAGAGCCCTTCATGTCCGGATTGATTCTTTCAACGAAGAGAACGTCCTTGAGTCCGTTGTACGGTTTTTTATGGCACTGGCTTACGTAGAGAAGGGGAAGCGGGTCCTTCCTGTCGAATTTCTCAACACCGAAAGAAGCCACATTGGAGTGGTTCACGGGATCATGAGTCGCGAGTTCGAAAGAGCTGATCTTTTCGAGTTTCTCCTTGCCGTCATATTTCCATATTGTGGCAATACCGGTGTGCTGGAGGCTTACTACATATTTCTTGTAGCAGTCCATTCCCTGATAGTTGGCCTTTTCGAACTTGGTTATGTGGGTGTTCTCGAATGTGTCTTTAGAAAGTGGAATCGAGACAAAACTCTGGGCGGAGAGGGTCGCAGCGGTGAAGATACCGGCCGCAAATAAAGCGATGCGTGCTGTTTTCATGTGGTTTGAGTTAAAATGCAAGAGGATGACCCGGAATTGGTACGGTCATCCTCTTGCTGTTGTTTATTGGTCAATTAAGCCTTGCCGTTTGAGCCAAGGACGTCAATGATCTTATGCATGTAGAGCTTTTTCATCTCGTCGCGAGCGGGGCCGAGGTATTTACGGGGATCGAACTCACCCGGCTTGTCATGGAATACCTTGCGGATTGCTGCGGTCATTGCAAGACGGCTGTCAGAGTCGATGTTGATCTTGCAGACTGCGCTCTTGGAAGCCTCGCGGAGCTGCTCCTCGGGGATACCTACTGCGTCAGGAAGGTTGCCGCCGTACTCATTGATGATGTCGACATATTCCTGAGGAACTGAAGATGAACCGTGGAGAACGATAGGGAAGCCGGGAAGCTTCTTCTCAATCTCGTGGAGAACGTTGAATGCGAGCGGCGGAGGTACGAGGCGGCCGGTCTTGGGGTCGCGGGTGCACTGTTCCGGGCGGAACTTGTATGCACCATGGGAAGTACCTACAGAGATTGCGAGAGAGTCGCAGCCGGTCCTCTGTGAGAAGTCGATAACCTCTTCCGGACGGGTGTAATGGGACTCTTCAGCGGAGACCTCGTCTTCTACACCGGCGAGGACACCGAGTTCAGCCTCTACTGTGACATCGTACTGGTGGGCATAGTCTGCAACTCTCTTGGAGAGTTCGATATTCTCCTCATAAGGCTTCGAGGAAGCATCGATCATGACGGATGAGAATCCCATGTCAACGCAGCTCTTGCAAAGCTCGAAGCTGTCGCCGTGATCGAGGTGGAGGCAGATCTGGGGATTCTCCCAGCCGAGTTCCTTTGCATACTCGACAGCGCCCTGGGCCATGTAGCGGAGGAGAGTCTGATTGGCGTAGTTGCGCGCACCCTTGGAGACCTGGAGGATGACAGGAGACTTTGTCTCAGCAGCAGCCATGATGATAGCCTGGAGCTGCTCCATGTTGTTGAAATTGAATGCGGCGTAACCGCCGGCAACGGCCTTTGCGAACATCTCGCGGGTGTTCACAAGACCAAGTTCTTTGTAACTAACCATAATTTGAATATTTGTTGGAATAATTTACTATCTCTATTCAATCCACAAATATACTACTTTTTTCATTATATTTGTATCCTCACTCAATTGATTATTGCAATGAAAAAAATTCTTTCTGCCGTATTGGTTCTCGCATCGCTTTTATCAGCGACGGCGCAGACTACTCCCAGGTGGCTTCGTCAAAATTCCATATCTCCCGATGGGTCAGCTGTGGCCTTTGTCTATCAGGGAGATATCTATCGTGTCCCGGTAGCGGGAGGGGAAGCGGTCCGTTTGACGACAAATCCGGCCCATGATACCGAGCCCCTATGGAGCCCGGACGGGAAATATATTATCTTCGCTTCTTTCAGAGAGGGGCAGAAAGATATTTGGGCTATCCCTTCAGCTGGAGGCGAGCCCCGCAGGTTGACTGATTATGGTGGAGAACAGACCCCGTTCTGCGTTTCTCCTTCAGGGGATATCTATTTTGGCGGAAATCTCGGAGAATCAGCTTCTTCCGCAGCCTTCCCCGGATGGACCAAACTTTATAAGATCAACCTCAATGAGGCTCTTTCCGTTCCCGAAGGAGGAATACTGCCAGAGCCAGTGAGGGTGAGTTCTATGAATATCGGTGCCGCATCCGTTGATGCCAATGGGGCCGTTCTGTATGAGGACGTAAAGGGCATGGAGGATCCTTTCAGGAAGCACCATACTTCGGCTGTTACGAGGGATGTATGGAAACTGGAAAACGGCGTCTATACGAAGGTGACGGATTTCATCGGTGAAGATCGCAATCCTGTATTCGTTCCGGATGGAAAGTCTTTCTATTTTCTTAGCGAACAGGGAGAGAAAAAACTATCTGTCGATGACTGGGCAGGCGACTTAAATGTCTGGAAGTCCTCCCTCAGTGGAGGAACCCCTGTCAGGGTGACATCCTTTACCGGTAACCCTGTCCGCTATCTTTCTGTAGCAGGAAACGGCACCCTTTGCTTCTCTTGGAACGGAGATCTCTATACTATGAAAGAAGGGGAGGCAAATCCCTCTAAGATAGATATTTCCATAAAGAAAGACCGCGATTCCAAGGAGCATATTTTCAAGACTGCCGTTGACGGAGTCTCAGACTTTGCCGTCTCTCCCGGTGAGAAAGAAATCGCCATTGTTTCGAGGGGTGACGTGTATGTGACTCCGGTTGATCTTAAAGAAACGAGGAGGATTACATGTACTGCTGAGCAAGAGAGGGGAGTGTCCTTCGGAAAAGATGGCCGCTCGCTTTACTACGCTTCTGAAAGAAACGGTGAGTGGGCAATCTATAAGACCACTCTTCAGGACAAGAAGGACAAGCTTTTCAGCTTTGCGGTTGATACCAAGGAAGAGAGGGTAACCCCTGTCGGACAGACTTGCTTCCAGCCGAAAGTGTCTCCTGACGGAAAGAAACTCGCCTACCTTCGAAACAGGACAGGGATAGTCGTGATGGATATCTCTTCAGGCAAGGACAAGGTCCTCCTTGAGGAGGGAGTAAATTATTCATATTCAGATGGTGACCTCAATTTTGAATGGAGTCCGGACAGCCGCTTTCTCCTGACCGGATACCAGGGCGGCGGACGCATGTACAATGAAGATGTCGCAATGATTGATGTTGAAAGCGGAAAACTCACCGACCTTACTGAAAGCGGTTATTCTGACGTTGCTTTCCGCTGGGCTCTTGGCGGCAAGGCGATGACCTGGGAAAGCGATAAGGCCGGATACCGCAGCCACGGCAGCTGGGGCGCTGAAGGGGACATTTACATCATGTTCTTCGATAACGAGGCTTATTTGGATTTTATAAAAGACAAAGATCAGAGGGAGATTGATAAACTTCTCGCCGAGGACAAGAAAAATGATAAGAAAGATACTACCAAGGTCGAGAAAGTGAAAAAACTCGAAATGGATCTTGAAAACAGGCAGGACCGTATTGTCCGCCTAACTCCTCAGTCCGGTCGACTTGGCGATCATCTCCTTACTCCTGATGGGAAAAAGCTTTACTACAGCGTACAGCTGGAGAAGGGCCGCGACCTTTGCTGCCTCGATATCGAATCGGGGTCTGTCAAAGTAGTGAAAAAGGGCTTCAGTGGTCCTCTAGTGCTTTCTCCTGACGGAAAGAGCATCTATACCCTCAGCAGGGGAGGAGTCTCTAAGGGAGATATCAAATCGTTCAGTACCAAGAACATAGATTTCAAGGGCGAATACGAGTATTTCCCTGATAAGGAAAGGGAATACATATTCGAGCACTGCTGGAAAGAGGTGAAGGAAAAGTGGTATGATCCCGATATGCATGGGGTGGATTGGGATGCAGTTGCAGCGAACTACCGTCAGTTCCTTCCTTACATCAATGACAATTTCGCCTTCAGGGAACTGCTTTCTGAGATGCTCGGCGAACTCAACGGGTCCCATACCGGAGGCCGCTATCGCCATGGAATCTCCGCTCCGACTGGAAGACTCGGGGTTATTTTTGATGAAGATTATAAAGGGAAGGGCTTGAAGGTCAAGGAGTTCCTTCCTAATAGCCGGCTTCTTGCCGCGGCTCCTGGAATGGAACCGGGTGACCTTATCGTAGCGATAGAAGGAAAGGAAATTCCTGCCGGAAAGCCTTGGTACAATGTCTTTGAGCGTACTGCCGGAAAGAGAATCCTTCTGACGGTCAAGGAAGGCGGGAAGGAGAAGAAAGTCTTCGTTGTTCCAGGGTCGGGAGAGACTGAGCAGCTCTATCAGAGATGGGTTCGCAATAATGAGAAGATGGTCGAGCGCCTCTCAGGCGGAAGGGTCGGCTATGTCCATGTCAAGGGAATGAACTCTCCGAGCTTCCGCGAGGTCTATTCAAAGGCTCTCGGAAAGTACAGGAACTGCGACGCCCTTATTGTCGATATCCGTTACAATGGAGGCGGATGGCTCCATAATGATCTCGCGACATTCCTCGACGGAAAGCTCTATACAGAGCGGAGGCCTCGCGGAGTCTTCATGGGGCCGGAACCATATGATAAGTGGATAAAGCCTTCATGCGTAGTTACTTGCGAAAGCGATTACTCGGATGCATGCGGCTTCCCTTATGTCTATAGGGCACTGGGAATCGGCAAGATAATCGGAGCTCCGGTTGCCGGTACTGCGACTTCAGTATGGTGGGAGACCCAGGTCGATCCGACCCTCATCTTCGGTATCCCTCAGGTAGGGTCATTCAGTGTCCAGAACGGACGTTACCTCGAGAATCTCCAGCTGAATCCGGACATTGAAGTCTATAATGATCCGGCCTCATTGGAGCGCGGCGAGGATAAGCAACTGGAAGCTGCAGTTGCAGAAATGTTGAAAACAATTAAATCGCAAGACTAATGGCAGAAAAAGTGCTTATTTTCTCAGCCCCCTCAGGATCGGGCAAGAGTACGATAGTCAATCATATCCTTTCTCTCCATCCGGAGGTGGAGTTCTCAGTATCAGCTACTTCCAGAGCTCCTCGCGGATCTGAAGTACATGGGGTCGAGTATTATTTTCTCTCGGAGGACGAATTCCGCGAAAAGATTGCCCGAGATGAATTCGTCGAATATGAGGAGGTCTATGCCGGATCTTTCTATGGGACTCTCAAGGAGGAAGTGAAAAGAATATGGGCGAAGGATCATGTGATTATTTTCGACGTTGATGTCAAGGGAGGGGTCAATCTCAAGAAGTATTTCGGAGATAAGGCGTTATCGGTCTTTATTCAGGCGCCTTCCATCGAGGAACTTCGACGCCGTCTGGAGAAACGCGGCACTGATAGCCCGGAGGCTATTGACCGGAGGGTGGCTAAGGCTGAGGAGGAGATGACATATGCGCCCCTTTTCGACCGGGTCCTTGTCAATGATGATCTCGAGACTGCCTTCAAGGAGGCAGAAGAGATGGTTGATCAATTCCTCTCCGAGCCAGAAAAACGAGTCCGTTGCTGTCGGAAGAAAAAAACCGCCGAATAATGAAGATAGCAGTCTATTCCGGATCTTTCAATCCGCTGCATATCGGCCATCAGGCCATTATGGAGTATCTGACCGAAAAGGCCGGATTCGACTGGGTCTATCTTGTGGTCTCCCCGAAGAATCCCCTAAAAGATTCAATATCAGTTGATTCTGCCGCGGCCCGCTATAAGGCGGCAGTTGAGGCGGTCAAAAGGCACCCTGAGCTCCATGTCTGGATTGATGATATAGAGATGAACATGGAGCCTCCTCATTATACAATAAAGACTCTGGATGCCCTTAAAAGGAGGGAGCCGGAGAATGATTTTACTCTTATAATCGGAGCTGACAACCTCGATGATATCCATAGATGGAGAGACTTCCCCAGGATTCTGATGGACTATGGGGTGGCCGTATTTCCGCGGAAAGGGTCCGATGCAGAGGCGACGCGAAAGAAACTGATGCTGGAATGCGCAGCCTCTCCTTCTCCGTATTCCCATGATACAGAGGTGGTTGCTCATGGAGAGGACGGTCTAATGGAAGATAATCCCCAGTCATTGCAGGGATTTGAAAACCTTATCGATCACCTTTACCAGATTCGTGTCCTGGATGCACCGATGGTGGATATTTCATCCACCGAGATCCGTAAGGGAATTGCTGAAGGGAAGGATATGTCGGCTTATTTGATGTGATAAATTTTTGATCGCTATGAAAATAGAGACAGAGAGAAAGTTCCTCGTGAAGAATATGGACTTTTTGGCCGAGGCGGTTGGAAGTCATTCAATTGCTCAGGGATATATCGCCCATGACGGAGGAAATACCGTCAGGGTGAGGCTATTGGATGGGCAGGGCATCATGACTGTCAAAGGCTCTTCCCATGGCGGAATCAGCCGCATGGAGTGGGAAAAAGAAATCTCTGCACAGGATTTTAAGGATCTTCTCCAGGTGTGTCACGGCAGCGTGATTGAGAAGACGCGATACATTATTCCCGCCGGTCAGGCAGCTGTCTCAGAGAGTCATTCGACTCATGGGAAGGACCGCTTTTTTGAGGTGGACGTCTTCCATGGCGACAATGAAGGACTTGTAATGGCTGAGATAGAGCTCGGAAACGAAGAAGAAAACTTCCCCCGCCCCTCATGGCTCGGCGAAGAGGTCACCGGCGACAAGCGATACTACAATTCTTATCTGACAATAAGGCCCTACAAGACTTGGTAAGGCCTCTTTCTCGGGGCAGCCTCGAACCTAGAGGACTTCCAGGAGCTCGACGACGAATTTGAGTGCGCTGTAGGGAGGAATTGCTCCGCCGGCGCCAGCCTCTCCGTATGCCAGGTCGTAGGGTAGATAGAGCTCGTATTTTGCTCCTTCTTTCATCAGCTGAAGGCCCTCTGTCCATCCTTTTATTACCTGATTAAGGCCGAAGACGGCAGGCTCGCCCCTCTTGTAAGAACTATCGAATATCTGGCCGTTCGGGAAAGTGCCTTCATAGTGGCAGCGGACTTGGGAAGTCGCCTTCGGTGCTTTTCCGCTTCCTTCTTGGAGCACTTTGTACATAAGCCCGCTTTTCAGGGTATGCACATCCGGATCAAGTGAAACCGCTGCGAGGAATTTCTCGCCTTCCTCCTTTGCTGCCTTTCCTGCTTCTGCCTGACGCTCAGTTTGTTCTCTTTCCATCTCGGCATAGAACTTCTCCAGTTCTTCTCCTGCCTCTTCGATTGAGAGCGCCAGGTCGCCTCCTGTCATCATGTCGCGAAGTCCCGCGACGAAATCGTCAAAATTGAGTCCGTGAACACCGCTCTGAAGGAGGTTGGAAGCGAGACTCATACCAAATGCATAACTTTTCTTGTCCATGAAATAATAGTTTATTTTTTGCAAATTTAGCTTTTTTTCATGAAACCGCGGGCTTCTACATAGGCTGCTACCGAGGAAAGGACAAAATAGACAACTGTCTGCAGGGTCATTGCTTTGATTTCAGGCGCAATCGCATAAAGGTTTCCGGAATTGCAGAGATTCATATATGCACGGCACCCGAAGGTGGTAGGGAAAACATATGACAGGGTCTTCCAGAAGGCCGGGAAGCTTGAAGTAGGCCAGGTGAAACCGGTAAGGAACACAGCAATCGGAGTTACAAAAAGGAGAAGAACCAAGACGGTTTCCCTTTTTGCAATGGCACTTGACCAAGTGAATGAAAAGAAGATAATATCTGCCACAAACAACAGTATAAGGATAAGCATCTCCCACCACCGGCAGTGCATTGGCAGATTGAAAAGATGCGGCACAAAGAGTGCTCCATATACTCCTAAAACAATGAAAATCAGGTAGTATGCGAGTCCTCGACCGAGGACAATTCGTCCCATACCGTGGCCGCTCAGATTGTCTGTCAGCTGCGCGAAACTGCGTCCTTCTTCGCGAAGGGTTCCGGCGAGAGTGGAACTGCCGTAGAACATGACTTGCTGGAGAATCATGAACATTGCCATGTAGACGAAGAACATCGTAAATGAGATTGCAGGGTTGAACTGAAGAGACTCATCGTACTGGACGGGCTCTATCAACTGCTTGGCGTCCATCCCTGTAAGGCCAGCTTCAGCATAGCGCTCAGTCTGAATTTGATGCACCTCGTCCAGCATTACTTTGTTTGTCGCTATCGTCATGTTCTTGTAATAGAGGAATGTTGACATGTCCGCATATGTCGAAAGCGTAGCCTGCTCGAGGCCGTTGAGCTTTTCATCAAAATCAGACGGAATCAGGATAACTCCATGAATCTTCTGCTCTGCCATCAACTGACGGGCTTCCTCGAGGGATGTGCAGTTATAGGCTATTTCCACCTCTCTTGTTGCATCTACTTCGCGGATGTATCTCCGACTGTAGCTGCCTCCGGAAAGATCGACCACCGCAACAGGCATATCGTCAACTACGCCGTATCCATAGATCCAGTTATAAAGGAGTGGATAGACCAAGCCGGCGAAGCAGAAAATCAGCATTACTCCATTGTCATGGACAATAAGCTTCAGTTCGTTTACGAAGATGCCCCATGCATCGCGGACCCATCGGCCAATATATGATATTTTTTCTTCCATAATTAGTTGCGAGGATAATTCTGATACTTATAAGCTCCATACAGGCGTTTCAGACCGAGAAGCGGCAGGAATTGGAAGGCCAATAGGGCAACCACGAAGATCCACCATCCCGAGAATCCTGTCCCGAAGAGTGCTACCTGTACAAAAATCCGATAGTAGAAACGTAAGGGGTAGATCCACGAAAGACCTCTTAAAGCTGCAGGGAGGGAAGAAATCGGTAGAGTGAATCCTGCGAATGAGAAGCCCAGAACGCTGTAGAGAGCGCTGATACAGACGGAAAGCCGTAGGGTAGGGACCATGGATACGATGAAAACGGCTATTGCCTCATACGCAATGACAAGAAGGAATGTAGCAAGGAGCATTGCCCATATTGATCCACGGAGGGGATAGTGCAGCGGTCCGAAAATGACTAGCTGGATAGTTGTCCCAAGTACGGTAAAGAGCAGGGTGTAAGGAATAAGCTTTGCGAAGACAGCCAGTCCTATAGAATCTCCGCTCAACTCAAGTAGTTCCTTCGAGGTCCCGTATTTTAACTCTGAAGCTAGTGCATAAGAGACGACAAGCAGGATGCTCATTGCCAGGATGCCGGTCAGAATCATGTTGTTCAGGTAGTATGCATAGCTTGCCGGTGCATTTCCGATGTAATGGGCATCGATGGCAAAAGGTTGGATTCTGGCCATTATCTCTCTCTCACTTATGCCCTTTGCCCGGAGAACCTCCCGCTGAACGGCGCCGTTAGTCAGAGAAACCATCGTCAGAATGTCCTTATAGGCAAGAGCTCCGCCGATAACGGGATTCATCGTATTGACATAAATGCCCATTTTCGGACACCTGAAAGCCTGGACGTCAGCATCGAAGTTGTCGGGAATGATGACATAGGCGGAGATACGTCCTGCTTCCATTTCCTGACGGGCTTCAGATACATTGTCAAAAGATATGACCTTGCCAAGCTGAGTGGCATCGAGCTGCCGGATGAAATTCCGTGATGTGGATGACTGGTCTCGGTCAACAACGCCGATAGGGATATCTTCGGGTACTCCCTCGCTCATAAAAGTGAGGAAGAAGATAGCCGAAGCCAGCATCACACCGACTGAACCCAGCAGATAAATGGGGCGTTTGCCCCATAGATGCAGCTCGCGTATGACTATTTCACGGATGCGTTTCATTATTTTTCGTTTCTAATGAGGATGACACTCATGCCTGGGCGAAGACCTTCAACCTTTCCGTCAGGACGGGCTCGAACTTCGAACGTATGAGAGTCGAACTCTCCTACTTCTTTTGTCGCCCTCCAGGTTGCATAAGACTCGCGGACGGCCATATAGTATACTGTAGCTGTGATTTCCTTGTTTTTGAGGGCGGGAACGGTCAGTTTGAGCTTGTCTCCCGACTGCATGCCGTCCAAACGGTCTTCACGGATATTGAAGGTCAACCAAATATCATCAAGATCCTGAATCGTCATTATAGGAGAGCCTTGTCCGACCAATTCGCCGACTTTCGGGTACCTGGCGGCAATGATTCCACCGGAGGGAGCGGTGAGGACGATTTCATCTTGATACGAATTGACAAGATTTACGGCGGCATTCGCACGTTCTACAAGAGCGACGGCAGCATCTTTATCTTCCTGCCTTGCTCCCTTGAGGACCATGTCATACTGGCTTTTGGCTGCGCGCTCTGTGGCTACTGCGGCGTCATACTGTGCCTTTACCTCGTCAAATTTCTGGTCAGAGACCACCTTTTCATCGTGAAGTTGTTGCATCCTTTCATATGATTTACGCATAACTTCTTCACCGACAAGAGCTTTCTGCCACATCTCATAGGCACCTGTAATCTGCTCCTGCTGTGCTCCCTTGTAGGCTTTATTCTTCTGTGCGAGGGCTGCTGCACGAGCCGCTGTAGCTTCAGCGATCTTTGCGCGGATTTCCGGAGAGTCGATCATTACAAGAGTATCTCCTTTCCGTACTGTCTGCCCCTCTTCTGCGAGAAACGCTTCTATTCTTCCCGGGACTTTGCCGGAGACCCTGTACTCTGTAGCTTCGGCCTCGCCTTGGATGACGGAGGCTTTCGGCCTTGAAACAATATATCCTAAGACGGATACACAAAGGACAACTGCGACTAGCGCAAGAACTCCAATAAGGAGGTTGTAGTTTTTCTTTGCCATGGTATTGTATTTTATTTGTTTGCGTGATAATTTCCTTCTGCCTTTCTCAAGGCGGCGGCGGCCATCTGAAGTTCGATGCCGGCATCGATGTATTCGCTATGGGCGCTTAGCCATGCCGTATGGGCCCCGAGAACTGTATTGGCCTCGACGACACCGGCCTTGAATCCGACAGTCGCCTTGCGGAGATTCTCCTCTGCGCTTGCAAGGTTGGACTCGGTCATGTTGAGCTTCTCCATCGCTTCCTCAAAGAGTTTTCTCTGCTGGGTCACCTGGAGGTTGATCAGGTTGCGGGCGTCTTCATATTGGTCGGTGTATAGACGGACTTCCGCTTGAGCTTTACGATATTTGTTGAGGCTCTCTCCGCCATGGAAGAGGGGTATGCTGACCATTACACCGGCACTGAACATTCCGCCCTGCCAGTTATTCTGGAAACCGTTGAATGCGTTGGGGTTGGTCATAAGATAGCTGCCGGTCAACGCAACTTTCGGCATCATGTCCGCGCGGGCTATTTTGGCCTTTCGGTCGTAGATTTTTTCAGCAAGGGAGAGACTTCGCGTTTCCGGCCTGTCTGAGTAAATGTCTTCAAGCGGTTTCTCGGGAATAAGCCCTGGAACAGGAATAGAAGAAAGAGTCTCGTCTGCAAGGACAATTTCTGTATCGAGAGGCAGTCCGATGCGTTTGCAAAGGAGCATCTTTGAAAGTTCCAGTCCGTTGGATGCCTTTGTAAGGAGCATGTCTGCCTCATTGGCCTTGACCTGGATCTGAAGGGCGTCAGATTCGGTAGAAACACCTGAACGCACGGCCAGATTGACGTCATCCTGCATTTTATGCAGCAGGTCGCAGTATGATTGGGCGAGCTTCTTCTTGTTGGCGATAGAGACGATTTGCCAGTAAGCCTGATCGACATCAACGGCGACATCGGCATATTTCATATCGTATTTAGCTTGTGCCAAATCTTCAGCGAGGGAAGCCATCTGATTGGAATAGATGATTTTACCACCGACGAAAACAGGTTGCTGGATCGTTATGGCTCCGACCCACACATTGTGAAAATCCGGATGGAGGGCGTCATCAATATCAGAACATATCGCATTTACCGGGTCCGCAATGTTCGGAATCATCCCTGCGAGGGAACTGGCGTCGATCCCCTGAAGCATGCTGAATATGGTCTGCCACATGGGGCTGCCCATATATTCTTGGGCGAGCGCCGGGTTGGTTTTGATTGCAGTCATGAGCTGAGTCATCTTGTCTGTCATGGCTGCGCTTATTCCTCCGATCGCTCCTGATGCGGCGGTATTGATCTGGTCTTGAACCAAAGTTCCTGCATTTCGGAGAAGTTCCGACTGAGTGTCGTTGATCAGTGCGATATCGCGGTTATTATATAGGTACGCGCCTGTAGCGCTGATATTCGGTAAATAATTCGCACGGGCTATTTTCCTGTCATAACCGGCCATTTCAATGGCTACGCGTGCCTGATCCAGTTCCTTTGAAGCCTGGACAGCCCTGTCCCGGCACTCTTCAAGCGTGAGGACCGTTTGGGCGGTCAGCTGGAGAGGAAGGGAGGCCGCAAGCAGCGCGACTAAGTAATACATCTTTTTCATATTATCGACTTATTTATGATTTCCGCTTTTCTTTTCGACTGCAAAGGTAGGTCTAAAAATAGGTATAATAAATCTTTATTTTCCGCCAATAATTGTATTTTGGTCGGATTTGAGCGAATTTTTTGAAATTAATTTGCCAAAAGTGTTATCTTTGCGGAACAATTAGATAATCGACTAAAATGCAAAACTCACCTTTTAAAAACATCGGGATACCGGACATTCTTAAAATCTCTTCTATTGTGTCTGAGTCCAATCTTGGACAGGATTTTATATTGGGAGAGGCTGACGGTAAAACGGCATTGACGGACAACCGTATTTTGGAAATACTTCAATCTCCAATACGCTTAGATGGTTACATCTTATTCTTTTTGAAAAAAGGACGTTTTAAGATTGATTTCAATCTTCGCTCTTATCAGGTGCAAGAGGGCTCGCTTTTGGTCTCTGTCCCAGGTAATATTATCCATATTTCCTCGCTTGATGAAGACCTAATTCCAGGAATCGAAATCGTCTTTGTCGTTCTTTCCAAAGAGTTTATTTCCGGTCTCCATCTCGATTTCAACTCAGCCTTTCAGCAGAGCATGCAGATGCTAGAAGATCCCTGTATTCTCTTGAATGAAGACCAACTTTCCCTTGCTGAATCCTATTTCCGTCTAGCCAGAAAGGTCATCGACTCCTCATACAAAAACAAGCGTCAGATTGTAGCAGGTTTGCTCACGTCTTTGAGTTATCTGGCCGACGACGTGTGGACAGAGCAGCTCAAAAGGAGCGCCGAGAGGCAGCCTTCAAACAATTCGCGTGCGTACTATGTATATGAGAAGTTTATGAAACTGGTAACAGAGTACCATACCAGCGAGCGAAATATGCAGTTCTATGCTGACAAGATGAGCCTTACTCCGAAATATCTGTCCAAGGTCATCAAGGACGTATCCGGGCGAGGGGGCCCCGAGTGGATTGCTGATTATGTCGTTCTGGAGGCAAAAAATCTGCTCCGCTATTCTGAAGAACCAATCAAAGAAATTGTTTATAAACTGAATTTTCCTAGCGTGAGTGTCTTCCATAAGTTCTTTAAACAGCACACTGGAATGACCCCTTCCGAATATAGACATCCTAATCCATCCTCGTCCGGATCCGGCGATTCGATTGCAAATTAGTCAATCAAGCGGCAACCGGTGTTTCAGAGATAGAAAATATTGTTATCTTTGCTTGATTATTATGGACTGGATTGAAGCATTTGAAATTTTTTCTCTGGTGACGGGCGTTATATATCTCGTCCTCGAAGTTCTCCAGAAAAATTTCATGTGGGTGGTCGGAATCCTTACCGCCGCGGCTGCGGTAGTCGCTTTCGCCGCTCAGCACCTCTATGCTTCAATGTCCCTTAACGTCTATTATGTCGTAGTTTCCGTAATTGGACTGGCCCAGTGGAAAAGAGATGAGGAGAAGGTACAGGAAGGGATTCATTTACGGAAGATATCAGGAAGAGGCCTTTTGCTGAGCGCTTGCGTTTTTGCAGCAGGTACCGTCCTTCTCTATTTTATCCTTTCGGCCCTTGGAGATCCCGCTTCGTGGCTGGATGCCGGGGTTACCGTTCTCAGCGCGGTTGCTACGTGGTGGCTGGCAAAGTCCATTCCTCAGCAATGGATTCTCTGGATAGTTGCTGACTTTGCCTCCGCTTATCTTTGCTTTAGCCAAGGAATGAATTGGATGACAGCGCTTTATGTATTCTATGCACTGTCTGCAATATATGGATATTATCATTGGAAAAAACAAGGTCGTTATGTTTAAAAAAGTGATTCTCGCGTTTGTCGCCGCTTTCGCATGTGCGATTGTCTCAGCTCAGGAAGAGCCTGCAAGGGCGGATGGCTACAAGTATGTAAATGCTTCAGAATTTCCTGTCTTCGGGAAAGTCGCAGAAGGGACAACCTATCGCTACAGCCGTCTTCCGGCCTCTCTTGAAGAGGTTTCGAGAAAGTCGGTCTGGAACCTTGGTCTCAATTCGGCGGGAGTTTATGTTCGTTTCCGTACCGATGCTCCCGCGCTGAGAGTCCGCTGGACTTCGCTGAATAAGCATTACATGAACCATATGTCTCCGACAGGCGACAGGGGAATTGATGTCTATGCGCTGACAGCCGACGGCTGGAGGTTTGTAAAGAGCGGTCGTCCTTCGAGGGAAGCGGTCACTGATACCCAGATTATCGAGAATATGATTCCCCAGATGAGGGAATTCATGGTCTATATGTCCCTTTATGACGGTGTTACCGATATGGAAATAGCTGTCCCTGAGGGATGTACTCTTGAGGGCCCGGCTCTCGACAGTCCTTCTGTCAAAAAACCGGTTATAATGTACGGAACAAGTATTCTCCAAGGTGGATGCGCAACAAGGCCGGGTATGGCTTATACGAATATCATCTCACGCCGTCTCGACAGGGAGGTCATCAATCTCGGATTCAGCGGCAACGCCAAGCTCGACTATGAGATTGCAGAGCTCATGGCTTCAGTCAAGGATCCCGGACTCTTCGTGCTCGATTATGCTCCGAACTGCACAAGCGAGCTCATAGAGGAAAAGGGAGAAAAATTCTTCCGTATTCTGAGGGATGCTCATCCGGATGTCCCTATTATCTTCGTTGAGCAAACTCCTTATTCCTTCATGGAATTCGATCAGGAGCTCAGGGAAACTCTCCTTAAGAAGATGGAGACCCAGAAGCAACTTTTCAAGAAACTCAAGTCTCAGGGCGAGAAAAAGATTTATTATATCAAGGGTGATAAGATGGTGGGGGCTGATGGAGATGCTTTCGTAGATGGAACTCATCTTACTGATCTCGGAATGCTTCGTTATGCTGACCTTGTCACTCCTGTTATCAAGAAAGTATTGAAAAAGAACAAGTAATGAAAATCATAGTTGAAAGTGGCGCTACCAAGACAGACTGGTGCGCAATTCTCTCTGACGGATCCGTCAAGAGATTCCAAGGGCCGGGAATGAATGTAGCAACCCAGCCTTTCGAGGCTGTCAAGGCGACGCTCCTTGAATCGGTAAAGTCTCTTCCCAATGAGCCGGTCGAGGAAATACATTTTTATGCGGCGGGTTTGATTGCCGGAAACACAGCTGTCCCGGAGTCTGCTAAAAACCTCGACGCCGCTCTTATGGATATTTGGCCCGAGGCTTCGAAAGAGTATGCTTCCGACCTTCTTGATGCCGCCCGTTCTGTCTGCGGAAGGGCTCCCGGCATCGCGGCTATCCTAGGAACCGGCTCCAACAGCTGCTTCTATGACGGAAAAGATATTGTTAAGAATGTCCGCAGCTGCGGGTTCATCCTGGGTGACGAGGGCGGCGGAGTCGCTCTTGGACGCGATTTTATGGCCGATTTCCTGAAAAAGCTCATGCCGGATGATCTCGTCGAAGAGTTCTCCTCGAAGTATACTGTCGACTATATGACAGTGGTCAAAAATGTCTATCAGGGAAGTGCCCCCGCGAAGTATCTCGGCCAGTTTGCTCCGTGGATAATGTCTCACTATGAGACCCACGAATATGTCCGCGATCTTGCTGACCGCAACTTCCGCAGGTTTATCGAACGGGCCCTCATGCAGTATGATATTGCTACCTATCCGGTCGGCGTCGTCGGAGGTTTCGGATATGCCTATAGGGACATCTTGAAGAGGATCGCCGGGGAGTACGGTATCCGTTTCTCCTCCATCATCCCGACTCCTATGGATGGGCTTATTGAATACCATAAGTAATTGAATATGAGAACAACAGAACAGTCGTCCAAATACAGCGGCTTGGAAAAGATGACCACAAGGGAGATCCTTGAAGGCATCAATAATGAGGACCACCTTGTTCCGGAGGCCATACGTCCTTTGATTCCGCAAATCGGGGCTCTCGTGGACGGGATTGTCGAGAGGATGGAGCGAGGAGGACGCGTATTCTATATCGGTGCAGGAACGAGCGGACGGCTCGGCATTGTGGATGCATCCGAGATACCGCCGACTTATGGAGTCTATGATGCTTTCATAGGCCTTATTGCCGGTGGGGACAAAGCTATCAGGACCGCAGTGGAAAATGCTGAGGACGATCCGGACGGGGCCTGGAAGGACATGGAACCGTTCCAGCCAACAGTAGATGACGTAGTTGTCGGAATCGCAGCTTCCGGTACGACCCCTTATGTCATTGGAGGTCTTCGTCATGCTCGGGAAAACGGGCTTCTCACCGGTTGCATCACCTGTAATTCGGATGCTCCCGTGGCCGCTGAGGCTGATGTCCCTATCGCTGTCGTTGTCGGTCCGGAATTTGTCACCGGCAGTACCAGGATGAAGGCGGGAACGGCTCAGAAACTGATACTCAATATGATATCCACTTCATGCATGATCCGTCTCGGCCATGTCCATGGCAACAAGATGGTCGATATGCAGCTTTCGAATGCCAAGCTCGTCGATCGCGGGACAAGGATGATAATGGATGAGACCGGTATCACCGATTATCAGACCGCCAAATCAATGCTCCTCAAATACGGCCAGGTGCGGGCTGCAGTCACGGCCTATTTCAATTCTCAAAAACACGAAGCCTGATGGCGTTTAACGAACATTATCCTTCTTCTCTCCTTTCCGATGCTGTAGATGCAATCGGCTCCCTTCCCGGAGTCGGCCGTCGGAGTGCTCTGAGGCTTGCTCTCCATCTACTAAAGCAGCCCAAGGAGAACGTCCACCATTTCACTGAAGCGATCAACCGTCTTAGAGACGAAGTCCGATACTGCCGAGTCTGCAAGATGATTTCGGATGGAGAAGTCTGTTCTATCTGCTCCGACAGGTCCAGGGACTCGAGGATGATCTGTGTTGTCGAGAATGTAAGGGATGTGATGAGCATCGAAGAGACAGGTCAGTATCATGGCGTCTATCATGTCCTCGGAGGTATCATTTCTCCGATTGCAGGGGTAGGGCCGTCCGACCTTACGATTAAAGATCTCTGCGAGAGGGTTTCATCCTTCGAAGAGCCGTCTTCTGCCGAAGTGATACTCGCTCTCAGCGGAGATGTGGAAGGGGAGACGACCGCGTTTTATATCTATCGCCAGATTGCTCCTTTCGGGGTGAAGATTACCTCTCTTGCGAGGGGCCTTGGCTTTGGCGACGATCTTGAATATGCGGATTCTCTGACTCTTGGAAGGTCTATTACTGGAAGGCAGATTTTTAAACCATAAATATCTGATGCTGGCTATTTTATCAGCTATATTGTTCGCCCTTTCGCTTTGTGCAGACTGCTTTGCGGTAGCAGCCTGCTCAAGTGTTACCCTTCGGGAAATCCGTCTGGGAAAGGTGCTTTCGATAGCCCTTGTCTTCTCGCTTGTCCATTGCTGTTTTCTCTCTGTAGGTTGGCTCGTCGGAGATGCTGTCGCTTCTTTTGTTCAGAGTATTGCTCATATCATCGGATTCCTGCTTCTTCTCTATGTTGGAGGAGTGATGATCTTCGAGGCAGTAAAGGGCTCTGAAGAGGTACGGGATTTGAGCAGCTTTGTTCATATTCTCTTAAGCTCGGTGGCGACCAGTATCGATGCTTTTGCAGTCGGAGTATCATTCGCCATGGACGGAGAGTCTCTCGGGGACTTGCTCCTTAAGGTTGTTGTCCTATTTATAGTGACGATGATAGTTGTTTCCCTGGGTATTTACGGAGGGCAGGTTGCCGGCCGCCGTTTCGGCCGCGCCGCCGGGATTGTCGGCGGCGGGATTCTCATTCTGATAGGGGCGAATATTCTTTTTGGTTTATAACGATTTTATTATTACATTTGCAGGCTGCGTTTTCCGTGAGCGCTTGCTGGTTGTAATAAGTGAAATCCATCCGGTGCGACTGGCCCGGATTAAAACTGGAAATGATATGCTGAATATCTTCTACAGAAAAAACGGAAAGATCGAGGTCTCCCAGTCGGAGAATGAATTTTCCAAGATCATACTTGAGGATGTCGTTTGGATCGACCTGCTTTCTCCTACCGGTCCCGAAAAGAGGGCGGTGGAGAAGTTCCTTGGTATGGAGATTCAGTCCAGGGCGCAGGCCGAGGAAATCGAGAGTTCATCTCGTTATTTCGAGACCGATGAGGCAATCTTTGCAAATACGAACTTCCTCACCCCGGGTCCGGAAGAGTATATGATGCAGGCGGTATCGTTCACCTTGGTGGACGACAGCCTGACCACTCTGAGGGATGTCCCTCTCCGAAGTTTTACGGAGCTTCAGAGGCGTCTTCAAGTCAATCCCAAGCGCTATCCTGACGGGTACAGCATTTTTACAACGATACTCGACCAGCGTGTCGACCTCGATGCGGATATGATTGAGATTCTCTCGAAGGAGATTTCCCAGTATGCGAAAAGGATTAATCAGCAGGAGGATATCAATGAGGACCTTCTGATCGACATCAATCAGCTTCAGGAGAATACGATGCTCGTCCGCGAAAACGTGGTCGATAAGCAGAGGCTTATTTCGAACCTGATGAAGAGCCCCAAATATCCGTCGAACCTCGAGGGCCGGCTCAACGTGCTGCTTCAAGACATTACCTCCCTTATCAACCATACGAATTTCTGTTTTGAAAGGCTCGAATATCTCCAGAATACGGTCGTCGGTCTCATCAACATCGACCAGAACAAGATCATGAAGATATTTACCCTCGTGTCCCTTCTTCTTATGCCTCCGACCCTCGTTGCGAGTTTCTATGGGATGAATGTGAAACTTCCTATGACGGGTACTTCTTGGGACTGGGTGATTATTATCGGCATCATGCTTGTGACATTTGCCGTCGTGCTTATTCTTTTCAAGCGAAGAAAGATGCTGTAGGTATTTGAAAATCAAATTTTTTTGAATAATTTTGCACGCTTTTTTCGGAGGCGTGCATTTTTTTGCTTCCGAAAGGCACTAAAAAATAATGTTTAACCCCTAGTTTGATTCGTTTAACAAATTATGGCAGAAGAAATTAACAATGGCAT
Organism: uncultured Bacteroidales bacterium; assembly: GCA_900318955.1. Classification (GTDB taxonomy): domain Bacteria; phylum Bacteroidota; class Bacteroidia; order Bacteroidales; family UBA932; genus Cryptobacteroides. Next base: position 36,480 of record ONMJ01000023.1, on the reverse strand, counting down.
CGTGGAGACTCCCGCAGTAGAGGAGACCCCCGTGGTAAATGAAGCTCCCGTAGTGGAGGAAGTAAAAGCAGAAGAGCCTAAAAAGAAGGCTCTCAACGCTTCCGTCGCTCCCGAGGACTTCGATTGGGATGCTTTCGAGAATGACGGAGCAACAGCCGTCGACAAGGAGAAAGATTCCGAGCTTTACAATCAGACCCTTTTGAAGGTCGTCGAGAACGAGATCGTAGAAGGTGTCGTTACAGCAATTAACAAGAGGGAAGTCGTAGTGAACATCGGCGCAAAGAGTGAAGGTGTCATCTCCGCCCCTGAGTTCCGTTACAATCCTGACCTCAAAGTTGGTGACAAGGTTGAGGTTCTCGTTGAGTCTGCAGAGGACAAGAAGGGTCAGCTCATCCTTTCCCACAAGAAGGCACGCGCCCTCAAGTCTTGGGATATGGTCAATGCAGCTTATGACGCCAATGAGATTGTAAAGGGCTTCATCAAGACCCGTACAAAGGGTGGTATGATCGTCGACGTATTCGGAATCGAGGCATTCCTTCCCGGTTCTCAGATCGACATCAAACCTATCCGCGACTACGATCAGTTCGTCAATACCACAATGGACTTCAAGATTGTCAAGATCAATCAGGAGTTCCGCAATGTCGTTGTATCGCATAAGGCACTGCTCGAGGCTGAGCAGGAGCAGAAGAGGGCCGAACTCATTTCCAAACTCGAAAAGGGTCAGGTTCTCGAAGGAACCGTCAAGAACATCACCAACTACGGCGTATTCGTCGACCTCGGCGGTGTGGACGGTCTCATCCATATTACAGATCTTTCCTGGGGTCGTATCAATCACCCTGAGGAGGTTGTTACCCTCGATGAAAAGATCAAGGTCGTCGTCCTTGATTTCAACGAGCAGCAGAAGAGGATCGCTCTCGGTCTTAAGCAGCTCACCCAGCATCCTTGGGATAGCCTCGATGCTGACCTTAAGGTCGGTGACACCGTCAAGGGTAAAGTCGTCGCTATCGCTGACTACGGTGCATTCGTAGAGGTTGCTCCCGGTGTTGAGGGTCTTGTCCATGTTTCAGAGATGTCATGGTCTCCTCGCCTCCACAGCGCTCAGGAGTTCCTCAAAGTCGGTGACGAAGTTGAGGCAGTCGTCCTCACCCTCGACAGGGAAGGCCGCAAGATGTCCCTCGGTCTCAAGCAGCTCACAGCCAATCCTTGGGAGTCTATCCGCGAGAAATATCCCGTCGGTTCACAGCACAAGGCTACCGTCCGCAATATCACCAACTTCGGTGTATTCGCAGAGCTTGAGGACGGCGTAGAAGGTCTCATCCACATCAGCGACCTCAGCTGGAACAAGATCAAGCATCCTTCAGAGATGATCCAGGCTGGCGAGACTATCGATGTCGTTATCCTCGACTTCGACGAGCAGAGCCACAAACTCTCCCTCGGCCACAAGCAGCTCGTTCCCAACCCTTGGGACGAAATCGAGGCCAAGTATCCTGTCGGAACCGTAGTTGAAGGTACCGTTACCGCAGCCGGCGACAAGGGCACTACCGTTACCCTCGAGGATGGCACCGAGACTTCCGCATTCAACCGCGAGATGGTCAAAGAAGATGGCAAGCAGGCTGTCCTAGGCGACAAGCTTCCTGTCAAGGTTGTCGAACTCCGCCGCAGCACCCGTACAGTCCGCGTATCTCATGTCCGCACATACTCCGAGGCTAAGGCCGCAAAGGAGAATGCCGAGGCTGATACCACCAAGAAGGCTATCAAGAAGGTCAATACCGCTATCGAGAAGACCACTCTCGGCGACATCTCCGAACTTGCAGCCCTCAAGGACAAACTCGAGAAGGGTGAATAGTTTTAAAGTTACCATGTTGGGCACCGCGTCAGCGATGCCCGTCATGGGCAGAAATCAGAGCGCTCAGGTACTTTCAGTGCATGAGCGCTTGTTTCTTGTAGACTGCGGTGAAGGGGTCCAGTCTCAGATGGTCAGATACCGGATCCCGATGATCAAACTGGATTCCATCTTTATATCCCATATACATGGCGATCATCTTTTCGGAATATTCGGTCTTCTTTCCACAATGGGGATGCAGGGACGTCAGACGCCCCTAAATATCTTCGCACCGGTCAATTTCGGGCCCATTCTGAAGTTTTTCCTCAGTTATTACGGAGACGGTGTAAGTTTCGAAATCAGATTCACCCCATTGAAGATGAAGGAGCCTGAAGTGGTTTTGAATGCCAAGGCGTTTGAGATTCTTTCATTTCCCCTCAATCATGGCATAGAGACCTTCGGGTTCCTCTTCAGGGAAAAAGAGCCCCAGTGGAATGTCCATAAAGAGGCAATTGCCAAGTACGGGCTTACCTTGACGGAAATCGGGTCTTTGAAAAGGGGAGAGGATGTTGTAAGGGAAGAGACTGTAATTCCCCTTTCAGAAGCAGCCTATAAGCCTTTCGCCCCCCGAGCATACGCCTATTGCAGCGATACGGCTCCTTTCTCGGAGGCTCAGGAGTGGCTTCGCGGCGTAGATGTACTCTACCATGAAACGACTTATCTCGAGGAGCTTTCGGATCAGGCGGAAAAGCGGCACCATTCGACAACTCTGCAGGCCGCCTCTCTTGCAAAGGCAATTGGGGCCTCAAAACTTATCATCGGGCATTATTCCTCCCGATGCAAGGATATTGCACTATATGAGTCTGAGTGCAGGAGTATATTTCCTGAGACCTATGCCGCTTCGGACGGGGACGAATTTGAAATTGAAAAATAATTCCTTATCTTTGAGAGAATAGTCAGTTTGAGTATGAAAAGGACATTGTTTGCAATCTTGACTCTGGCTCTCTGCGTCTTTGTAGCAGCAAAGGATACGAAAACTCCGCAGGAAGAGTATATATCGAAATATGCCGGTATAGCTGTCGCCGAAATGTATAGGAGCGGTATCCCCGCCAGTATTACGCTTGCCCAAGGACTTCTCGAGTCAGGTGCCGGCCGGTCTTCTCTTGCATCAGAAGGCAACAATCACTTCGGAATCAAGTGCCACAACAATTGGAAGGGGAAGACTATGAGAGCTGACGACGATGCAAAGAACGAGTGTTTCCGCGCCTATTCTTCAGCCGAGGAGTCTTTCCGTGACCATAGTGATTTTCTTCGCTATAGAGACCGTTACAAGTTCCTTTTCGACTTTGATATCACCGACTACAAATCCTGGGCTGCCGGTCTTAAAAAGGCCGGTTATGCCACGGACCCTGCATATGCCTCAAAACTTATCAAATACATAGAAGATTACGGCCTGTCAGTATATGATAATATGACCGTCCAGGAGGTATACAGCGCCGTCCCTGAGGCTGAAGAACTCTCTTCCGAAGAAGAGTATCCCTCCGAGATCCCTGATTCCCCATTGAATATAGAGGCGGCTTCTTCTTCATATGCGGGAGGCATTGAGCAGTATTCTTTCGCAATGTCGAGGAAGCTCTATTCCCGTAACGGAGTCCCGTTCGTACAGTCGGTAGAAGGGGAGACTTATTCCTCGATTGCAAAAGAGAACAACCTCTTCCTCAGGGAGATACTCCGCTACAATGATCTTAAGTCAGATCGTCAGCTTTTGCCTGGGACCGTCGTTTATTTGGCCGCAAAGAAGAAAATGGCAGCAAAGGGCCTAGACAAATATATCGTCGAGAGTGACGGAGAATCTTTGCGAGACATAGCCCAGAGGTTCGCGATAAAGAAGAAGAACCTCTTGAAGATGAATGATATGACAGAGTCTTCAAAGATCTATGAGGGAGACGAGATTTATCTTCGTCCCGCTATTCCTTCGAAAGTTGAACTCAGAAAGCGGTAGCTGATGAAAAAAAAGCTTGCTATTGTCTTCGGCTGTCTTGCTGTCATTGCGGCAGCCGTTTTCGGCATATTGCTCGGAAGAGCCTATTATGACCGGAAGAAACCCAATTTTTCCGGCCTTTTCGAGCTATATGTCTATCCCGACATGACGCCGGAGGCCGTCCTCGATTCTATCCTGTCGACGGGAAAGGTCATAAAACATAATAGTCTTAAAAGGGCTTTTGAGAGGAGAAAAGCTTCAGAGAGCATTGTGGTAGGGCACTATACGCTCGATTCGACAATGCCCAGCATGTATGCTTCCAGCATGCTCCACCTTGGATGGCAGACACCCGTCAATCTTACTCTTTCCGGCGCCATCAGATCGAAAGAGATACTGGCAAGAAAAATATCTTCGCAGATGCTCGCTGATTCAGCGGATGTCGCTTCATTTGCGCTCTCCGCTGATTCTCTGTCGAAATACGGGGTGGATACAACCACATTGTTCTGCCATATAATTCCGGATACTTACCAGATGTACTGGACTGCTTCGGTAAGGGAGATTTTTGACCGGCTCATAAAAGCCGGCGATGATTATTGGACGAGCGAGAGAGTGGCCAAGGCAAAGGCTCAGGGCTTGACTCCGGAAGAGGCCTCAATCCTTGCATCCATTGTGGATGGAGAGACCCGCTATGTCCCCGAGCAGCCAACTATCGCCGGGGTTTACCTCAATCGTCTCCACCTTGGAATGAAACTGCAGGCCGATCCTACGGTTGCCTATTGCTACGGATATACGCTCAATAGGATTCTGAAGAGGCATCTGGAAATAGATTCTCCTTACAATACATACATGTATGCCGGACTCCCTCCCGGGCCGATTTCCTGCCCTCCGAAATCATGTCTCGAGGCAGTATTGAATCCGGATGGACACAATTATCTGTATTTCTGTGCAGATCCTTCTTTCAACGGTTCGCATCGTTTTGCTGCGACATATTCCGAGCATATGAATAACGCTCGTGCATTCCAGGCTGCGCTCTCTGAAAAATTAAGAAACAAATAATCATGAAAAAGGCGGTTATCTATCTTCTGTTGGCGTCAGCACTTATTTCTTGCGGACGCCGCGGCCCTGAACCATTGAAGCTCGTGAATGTATTCCCTGTCGAAGGTCGCCAGGGGGTGGCTACGGACGGAGAATTCTACTATGTTTCAAGCTCTACAGCTCTCTACAAATATGATTTGAAGGGTAATCTTCTCCTTTCAAATGAGAATCCCTTCGAGGGGATGGCTGGCCCGCTCAATCATATTGGCGACATCGATGTCCATGAGGGGGAGATTTTTGCCGGATGCGAGTGGACAATGGACGGGGTAATAGATAATATCCAGATTGTCATCTATGATGCGGAAACACTTCTTTATAAGCGTGCTATCCCATGGAATAAGAATACCGGCCAGGTAGAATGCTGCGGACTTGCGGTGGATAGGGAGCACGGAAGGGTATGGATGTCCGACTGGGTAAAAGGGGACCATCTTTATTGCTATGACCTCTCGACCTCTGAATATGTAGGAAAGGTAGCATTGAATCCTGAGCCCATCCTTCAGCAGGGAATTTATTTCATGAAAGGGAAAATGATTATTTCATGCGATGACGGGGATGCCGATAAGGATGAACCTGACAATCTATATATCGCGGATATGTATGACCATAAAGGGAATCTCAAAGTTGTCAGCGAACCGAAAGTATTCAGGGTCATGTCGGATTTCAAGAAGAACGGCGAGATCGAGGGGTTGACCTTCAACCCTCTCAACGGGGAAATGACAGTGCTCGCAAACAGGGGAACCCGCATAGTTAAAGGGGTGCCGAAAGGGTTTTACGAAGGCTATGACAAAGAGATACACGAATTGTATGTGTATTCTAAGTAGCTTTTGAAATTTTTTTATTATCTTTGAGGTCGTCGGCATCTTCCTATGGACCTTATTGATAACATATTTTCAAAGTATTCGGAAGAGGGACGCGATCTTGTAAGGAAAGCTTACAATGTCGCGTCTGAGGCTCTTGCAGGTGAGCTGAGAGGCAATGGAAAGCCTTTCATTGAGCATCCTCTGGGTGTTGCCAAGATTGTTTGCAATGAAATCGGCCTCCCTCCCGAGTGCGTTGCCGCTGTCTTTCTGCATGAGGCGACGCGTGCCCATAATGTGGATATATCATCCTATGGATTTGACCAGAGTGTCTATAACATGGTAGACGGTCTCAATAAGATTTCCACCATCAATCCCAAGGATACCCGTCTTGAGGCGGAGAAATACAAGAAGTTGATAATTCAGTATTCGAGGGATCCTCGTGTTACTGTATTGAAACTTGCCGACCGCCTCGAGGTTATGCGCAGCCTCGATATTTTCCCGAAATCATCCAGGGAGAGAAAGGTACTCGAGACTCTGCTTCTCTATATCCCCCTTGCCCATCAGCTTGGACTCTACAATATGAAAAGGGAGATGGAGGATATCTATCTCAGTTATGCAGAACCCGAGCAATATCGCCTTATTACGAATAAGCTGAAGGCGACGGAGAAGGATAGGGAGAAGCTGATGGCTGAGTTCATAGAGCCGCTGAAGAAGAAACTCTCCGATGCCGGGATTGAGTATAAACTCAAGATAAGGACGAAGGCAGCATATTCTATTTGGGCGAAGATGCAGAAGCAGAAAGTGCCTTTTGAGGGTGTCTATGACGTTTTTGCCATCAGGTTTATAATAGATTGTCCCGAGGATCCGAAGATAGAGAAGGATCTTTGCTGGCAGGTCTATTCTTTCGTTACAGAAGAATACGAGCCCGATACTTCCCGTCTTCGCGACTGGGTTACCACCCCGAAGACCAACGGGTATGAGTCCCTCCATATTACTGTTAAAAACAAGGACAATAGCTACGTTGAGGTTCAAATCCGTACCCGCAGGATGGACGATATAGCCGAAAACGGCTTTGCCTCCCACTGGTCATATAAGGGAATCCGAAGGGAGGAGAGCATGGATAAATGGCTTACGGCAGTCCGCTATGCGCTCGAGCATCCGGATACCGATTCCCCCGAAGAACTTCCGCAGCCTCCGGAAAAGGAGATATTTGTTTTCACCCCTTCCGGCGAACTCAGAATCCTGGCTGCAGGCTCTTCAGTCCTTGATTTTGCATTTAATATCCACACTAATATCGGTTCTCATTGTACCGGAGGAAAGGTCAATGGGAAGGCGGTTTCAATAAAGGAGAAGCTCCATACCGGAGATGTGGTCGAAATCCTGACCGGCAAGAATCAGAGACCGAATCAGGATTGGGTCAACTTTGTGGTCACTTCTAAGGCCCGCACGAAGATTCGTCAGGCTCTGACCCAGATAGAGTTCAATAAGGCTTCCGACGGTAAGGAACTGCTCGAGAGAAGACTCAAGAACTGGAAGCTTGAGTTCCCCGACGAGATGGTTACTGAATTCATGAAAAAACACCATCTGGTCAATGTGAACGGCCTTTTCGCTGCGATCGGGGAGGGGACCATCGACGTAAACGAAATAAAGGAATACATTCTTTCGGAGAGCAGCCGTAAAGCGGAAGCGGCTGAGGCCCAGCAGGCCTCTGACCTTCAAAAGCAGAAGAAGGCTTATGACGCCGGGCGCGATGATATCCTTGTCCTTAACGCCAAGGATCTCAGAGGGCTTGATTATCGCATGGCAAAGTGCTGTAATCCGGTTTTCGGGGACGACGTGTTCGGATTTGTATCGCGTACGGATGGTATAAAGATCCATCGTATAACCTGCCCTAATGCTTCCCGTCTGCTCACTCTTTTTCCTTACAGGATCCAGAAAGTCCGTTGGGCGGACAGCCCGTCTTCCGGGTCATTCCAGGCGACGTTGAGGGTTACAACGGCAATAGACGGTTCGGTCCTCGGTCGGATAACAGACGTCGTGAATAGCTTTAAGGCTTCTTTGAGGTCATTCAACGTCAATGAAAACAGGCGCTCCGGGACCTATGAAATCTCGCTGAAAATATTGGTCCCTTCGAATCTGGAGCTCGATAAGGTCGTTTCCCAGATTCGTGTCCTGAAGGGCGTTATCAAAGTGACAAGGCAGTAGCTAGTCTTTCCAGACTTTCAGATACTGCTGAAGAGCCCACATCTCGTCGCGGAATTTTGCCGCTGATGAGAAATCGAGTTCTGCGGCTGCCTTTTGCATCTTTCTCTTGGATTCCTCCACTGCTTTTTCTACCTGAGGCCTTGTCATCGAACGGATGACCGGGTCCTGGAGTACTGCAGCGAGGTCCGCAGTGATGTAACCGTCCTTGAATGCCGAGTTGGTTTCTCTCTTGGCATCGTGACCGAGACCGACGGAGACCGTGCCTTTTCCAAGATCGGACGGGTCTGGTACATATGTGGGATCGGCGACTGAATTCTCGGCGCTTATATGTCCGGAGACGCTGTTTTTCAGACGAGGATTCCTTCCCGGGGACTTGTCCGATCCCTCGAGGACGAACCCGCTTACATGGGTGGTGTCTTCCTTCGAGGTGACAAGTTCGGACATGAGAATATTCGACCTGGTGGCGACCTGTGTCGGGGTGATATTGTGTAACTTGTTGTATTCCTGTTGTTTCTTTCTCCTTCGGTCAGTCTCGTATATCGTCTCTTTCATGGACCCCGTGATAGTATCGGCGTACATGATTACAAGGCCGTTTATATTTCTCGCAGCGCGTCCGGCAGTTTGGGTGAGAGCCCTTCCCGAACGGAGAAATCCTTCCTTGTCGGCATCCAGGATGGCAACGAGTGAGACAGTCGGTATATCAAGGCCTTCCCTCAGCAGGTTGACTCCGATGAGAACATCAAAAAGCCCGTTTTTGAAATCCTCGATTATTTCGACCCTCTCAGCGGTGTCAACATCCGAGTGGATGTACCGGCAGCGGATTCCCATTCTCTCGAAATAGCTGTCAAGCTCTTCCGCCATTCTTTTGGTAAGAGTCGTTACGAGCACCCTTTCGTCTTTTTCCGATCTTTTCCTGATTTCCTCTATCAGGTCGTCAACCTGATTCTCCGTGGGACGGACCTCAATCGGAGGGTCAAGAAGTCCTGTCGGACGTACAATCTGCTCAACTACAAGTCCTTCCGATTTTTCAAGTTCATAATCGGCAGGGGTGGCACTGACGTAGACTTTCTGCCCCGTTACCTTCTCGAACTCATCGAATGTAAGAGGTCGGTTGTCTTTGGCGGCGGGGAGACGGAATCCGTAGTCTACCAGGGTTTCTTTACGCGAATGATCGCCACCGAACATAGCCCGTATCTGGGGAATTGTGACATGGCTCTCGTCGATGAAAGTGACAAAATCTTCCGGGAAATAATCTATCAATGTAAACGGCCTTTCTCCCGGTTTTCTTCCATCGAAATACCTTGAATAGTTCTCTACTCCCGAGCAGTACCCAAGTTCCTTTATCATCTCGAGATCATATTCCACTCTCTGCTTCAGGCGTTTTGCTTCGAGGAATTTCCCGACAGACTCAAAATATTCAACCTGTTTGACCAGGTCTTCCTGGATGGCTCCAACGGCCATTGCGCCTTTTTCTTTTGACGTGACAAAGTTTTTTGCCGGATACAGGAGTATTTCATCGAGCTCATCGAAAGTCGCCCCGGTGACGGGGTCGATAAGGCAGATTCTATCCACTTCATCTCCGAAAAACTCTATTCTGGCGGCATAATCTGCTCCTCCGAGGAAGATATCTACAGTGTCGCCTCGGACTCTGAATGAGCCTCTCTTGAAATCGCTTTCAGTTCGGTAATAGAGGGCGTCGACAATCTGATAAAGGAGTCTTGTCATGGACATCTGCTGCCCTTTTTGTACTTTCACAGTCTGATCATGAAAATCCTCCGGATTGCCGATTCCATACAGGCAGGAAACGCTGGAGATAACAATCACATCCCTTCGTCCGGACATGAGGGCTGATGCCGCGCTTACCCTGAGCTCATCTATTTTTTCGTTGATACTCAAGTCTTTCTCGATGTAGGTATCAGTTGTCGGAATATAGGCTTCCGGCTGGTAGTAGTCATAATAAGAGACGAAGTACTCAACGGCATTCTCCGGGAAAAAGGCCTTGAATTCTCCATATAACTGTGCCGCTAGGGTCTTGTTATGGCTCAGGATCAGGGCCGGGCGTTGGAGATTCTGAATCACGTTGGCCATGGTGAAGGTTTTACCGGAGCCGGTCACTCCCAGGAGAGTGACGTCTGAAATTCCTTCGGAAAGGGCTTTTGTGAGACCTTCGATTGCCTCCGGCTGGTCTCCGGAGGGACTGTATGATGAGTGAATTTTGAATTTCATCGGGGAAAAATTGTGCTTTTCGGCCACAAATATACGCACGTGGAGGCAAATATTGAAATTTTTAAAGATATTTTGTTGGATTGAAATAATATTTGTATATTTGCAGATATAATGGATTATAGGGCATCCTAGAATCGTTTTAGTGAAAGCAAAATAGTAAAACTTTATACATTATTATGAAAGGTATTAAATTTCTTGGAGCTCTTGCAGCAGCAAGTCTCCTCTTCTCTTTCAGCGTAAGCGCTCAGGAGAACAACAATCGCGACGAGAATGGCAAAGTCGTACGCGGTGCCTATGAGACCAACAAATGGTATGACAACACATTTATCGGTGTCGCTGGCGGTGTAAATACTGTTTTTGACAGTTATGAAAGCCACGGTTTCGAGCTCGGTCAGTACGGCGCAGCCGCTGAACTCAATTTCGGTAAGTGGTATACTCCCGCTATCGGTGTACGTTTCGGTTGGCAGGGTCTCAGCAATGAGCCTAGGGATTTCACCCATACCTATGAGGCAGGCGGAAGCAAGACCGTTACTTTCTCAAAGTGGGCCTTCGCTAACGAGGAGCAGGTTCCTTTCAACATCCTTCATGGTGATTTCCTCTGGAACATCTCCAACTCCATCGGTGGTTACAAAGAGACCCGTTTCTGGGATTTCGTTCCTTACATGTCTGCAGGTCTTCTTGCTGTTGGTGCTGACTCTAAGACTCTCATCTCCAACTGGGAGTATGCAATGGGCCCTGGTCTCCTCAATGTCCTTCGCCTCAACGATCGCATCGACCTCACCCTTGACATGACTTACTACATCGTTGCTGACCGCGACTTCTATGCAATGCCTCAGGGCCACGTAGGTTACGGCCGTTTCATCGGCTTCCCTAAGGCTACCGTAGGTCTCGCATTCAACCTCTTCAAGACCAACTTCGATCGTCACAGCTCTATCACTCCGACCATTATCCCTGTTCCTTTCACTCTTGATCAGTACAACGATCTCGCAGCAAAGGTCAAGGCTCTCGAGGCTGAGAATGCTGCTCTTAAGGACAAGATTGCTGCTCTTGAGGCTGAGAACGCTAAGTATAAGAACTTCAAGGAAGGCCAGACCTACATCTATCAGAATGGTTCCTTCATCGAGACTGAGGCTACAGTCGCTACTCCGGCTATTGTTTACTTCGACCTCGGTTCCGCTAAGCTCTCACAGCGTGAGAAGGCTCACCTTGACTTCTATGCAGAGAACGCTCTCGATGCTGACACCGAGCTCCTCCTCATCGGTTCTGCTGACAAGGACACCGGTAATGCAAAGATCAACCAGAAGCTCTCCGAGCAGCGTTGCGATGCAGTTAAGAAGTATCTTGCAGGTAAGGGCATCAACAATGTTGAGACTCTTGCTGAGGGTGACACCAACAACATGTACAACACTCCTGCTAAGAACCGTTCGGTTACCGTTAAGATCAAATAATTGATCTCAAAGGAGAAAAGTTTAGGGCTGGCCTTTTGGTCAGCCCTTTTTTCGCGTTCTCGGGCCATTAACGCGTTCTCGGGCCATTTACGCGTTCTCGGGCCATTTAGTGGACGAACCGGCAAAATCCCAAGTAAGGCTCTTTACCTCTGTGACAATACCGGATAGAGTCTTGCCAGGCTTCGCAGCTGCTAATATGACGGAATGAGTGCGGCAGAGTGACGGTGCTGGCGCGGCGAAGTGACGGTGCTGGCGTGGCAGAGTAGCTGTGTTGGTGTGGCGGAGTGACGGTGCTGGTGCGGCAGAGTAACAACACTCGTTGCTAGAAGAGCGGTGCAGGTCTCCATGGTTTTGGCGCAGGTTTCCATGATTCCGGTGCAGGTGTCCATGATTCTGGCGCATGTGTCCATGATTCTGTCGCAGGTCTCCATGATTTTGGCGCCGGCTACCATGATTCCGGTGCAGGTCTCCATGGTTTTGGTGCAGGTCTCCATGGTTTTGGCGCAGGTGCGAAAAAATATCGCTGGCCTGCGCCATGCCAAATGCACAGATAGCTGACTACCAATTATTTACAGAGAGGCACTGGCGCAGGTAACCAACAAAAAATTGCACCTGCGCCATAGCAGAAAGACAAAATGCTGGTTATCTACTATTTCCCTTAAATGCATGGCGAAGACTTCTGAAGTTGAACAGGTAAACAAGTGATTGGCGCAGATGAACCAAGAAAGATCGCACAGAGTATCTGAGTTCTGGCGCAGGTAGCCATGATTTTGGCGCAGGTTTCCATGATTTTCGCGCGGGCCTCCAGATGGCTTTTAGTCACCCTCCCCCTTTTTTCCGTGTTATCCCGGGCTCTTTCCATGAATGAAACGGCGAAATATCAATCTCATCCATGAAAACCCGCCCTTGACGTGGACGAAATGGCGATTGGCTATCGGTGAAGTCGAAGGCAGAGGCGGCCGAGAAGGGTTGCCCCGCAAACCTTCCGCTTCGCTTCATCCCTCCCAAATCCAGCTCTCCGGCCGTCCAGAAACAAGTTTCTTCCCGGCTATCAATCTGTCTTCGGGCCCCTCCCGCTCACGAAGCCGCGGGCGGCTACGGGTTTGCGGCGACAACCCCTCCCGTCCGACAATCTCTGCCTTCACTTCCTAGCTTTACTGTAATCGCCCCGTATCATTCGTCTATTACTGTCATCTACTCATGCATAATCGTCATCATAACAGATAAACGTCACTTTCCCCAAGACGAACTGGCAAAATCTCAATCTCATCCAGCCAAGAAACAGTTTTTCAGGATGGATTGGGAGACAGTCCCGTTCGGTAGTTCCCAGGTGATATTATTAGAACACTGTCCATCATGAATGTTCATGATGGACAGTAACGAATAGATTTGGTAAGTCAGAAACTCCCGTGCTGAGCTTTGTTAAAAACGCTGATTATCAGAACCTGAAGGCGAGGCCGCTATTGCTGGTGAAGAACCAGCGAATGCACTTTCATGACAATGAATCTTAGGTCGGTCCGGCGGTAATAGAGGTTGCATAAGGCTTAGGGCCATAGCGTCTTGCGTAATCGTCCAGCATCCAATCCAACTCGCGCCGGCCCTTGACCCATAACGGGATTCCGGCTCCGAGACTACCGGCAATAGCAGCACTACCGATAAGAGTCTTGGCAAGGTCACCTTCATCTATTCCGCTGCCAAGTAAGAATGCGCTTGCTGGTGCGACAATGCAGGAAAGGAAAACACCCCAACCCTTGCTGGCCTTTGCCTTGCGGTAGCGGCTCCCGTAGATAGAATAGCCAATGGTATCATTAAAAGGCTGCCAAATGAAAGTGTTCCTATCTATGGTAATGTCCTGACCGTTAGGGTCGACCGTTATTTTTTCTTTATCTTGTCGCTGAGGCCACCCAATGTCGCTATTCTGAGCGAAAAGGGTACATGCGAATGTGAGAAATGCTATTATTGATAATAATTTTTTCATGTTTTGCTTAAACTACTTGATGTTCATTTCAGAAGTTCAGTGCGAGGCCGAAACCATTCGCTGTTGAGCCTATGCTGAGGCTGGAGGCATGTCCATAGGCATTCCTTCCATATCGCTGGTTGTAGTCGTCCGCAATGGCATTGAGTTTCCTGTTGCCCTTGACCCAGAGAGGAATACCGACGCCGATGCAGGCTGCTCCGATGAGGCCTTCAGCAGCGAAGTAGGCTCCCATGCTTGAATGACTGTCTTCTTCTTGCCAGCTGCTCGGCATGTTCATCGAGGCGACACTTCTATCGTAGTCAGACATCATGGCATTGAATGACACCGAAGAGAGCAGGAGAGCGGCTCCTCCGAGGGTAAGCCATAGACCCCACTGGTACTGGCTGCTTGCTTTAAGATAATCGCTACCATATAAGGAGACTCCGAGATAATCCCGCAAATGTTCTCCATATAATCTTCCGCGGCGGTCATAATAATGTCCCCAGCGGTATTCAAGCGGGCCATATGGACCGTAGGGATCATAGGAGTACGGACTGGGGAAAAGAATGGATGAAGGGGCAAAGGTTTGCTCAGTACCGTTTTGAAAAACGATGCGGGCAACCCTGCTGATAGAAAGCCGGTAGTCCGGGCCGTCGGGGTTGTCGAAAGTCTTGTAAATGATATCGTTGTCGTTGATTTCGAGGACTTTGGCCTCTATGGAGCGCCCGTCAATGGTGCGGATAATGTCTTGGGCGAAAGCGTTGCCGCACAAAGCCACCAGCACACAAGTAAGAATCAATTTTGCTTTCATAGTATTTATTCTTTTAAGATAAGCGTGCAATAAGCATGCCCGGAGGACGCAAAACGATTCTTATTGTATTTCTCTAGCGCTTTCTCTTGGCGAGGGCCTGGAGCTCAGAATCAGCCTTAATCTTGTCAATTATGGCTGCGACGATGCGGAATGTCCTGCTATCGCGGGTGTAGACGGCGGGAGTGATAAAATTGGTTCGACCCTGTCGCTGGAGTTTTTCGGCAGAGGCTTTCTTTGAAGGATTCAGGGGATCGTATACGCCGATTGCGTTGCCTCCGAACATCTTGACAATCTTCATGCTTGGAACGTCCGTGTCGCCGTCGCCAAAGTAGATCATATTGGTGAACGGGATTCTCTTGTCTTCCTCTGCAACGCTCTCGTTGACCCTCTTTGCATCTCTTGAGGAGAAAATACCTTTCTGGATCTTGAAAAGGAACTGGGTCTTGGCGGTATAGTCTACAGCGATTCCCGGCCATTCGGCTTCTCCGTTTTCGTCGTAGATAAATGAGCCGGCGAAGATGTGTCTGAACTCCTTGGCAATAGGGGAGCCCTCAATTATCTCTTTGAGTCCTGAGGAGTTGATATAGTGCTCAATGCGAACGCCCTTTGACTTGCCGTATTCATTGACATTGCTGAACCACTCCTTTACTCCGCCATATAGTTTGATGTCGGCTCCGTAGCGGCGGAAATCCGCTCTTGTCAACTTGATACCGTTC
Organism: uncultured Bacteroidales bacterium; assembly: GCA_900318955.1. GTDB lineage: Bacteria > Bacteroidota > Bacteroidia > Bacteroidales > UBA932 > Cryptobacteroides. The sequence goes on along the minus strand of ONMJ01000023.1, from coordinate 21,419 downwards.
TTCTTAGCCTCATCGTGCATGAGTTTCATGTACGAGAGGATGTTGCTTGCATCCTGCCCCTTCGCAATTCCGTCGCTCTTGGTCCAGAACTCTTCCGGGGTCTGGTGGATGGCCTGAATGAACCCGAACTCTTGCATGTTTCCGGGAGAGAGGGTTCCGTCGAAATCGTAGATTAGTGCAACTATCGGTTTCCTATTCATATAGTAACTTATTGGACGCACAAAGTTACGAATAATAAATATAATTCGTATCTTTGCAAAGATGTACTAATAAATACAATATGAATTCTTACCCTCATTATCTGGAAAGACTCCAGAACGCAACAAGAAAGTATTGGAACAAACCTGCACTTAACACCATTGGAGGCGAGTCTCTCACTTATGCCGAAATGGCTACTTCAATCGCCCGTCTCCATGTCCTCTTCGAAGAAGGCGGGATTAAGAAGGGAGACCGTATTGCTCTTTGGGCGCGCAATGGAGCCCGCTGGGGCTTCGCATATATGGCAGTCAATACATATGAGACAGTTATCGTCCCAATTCTGGCTGATTTCACTGCTGAAAGCGTATCCGGCCTTGTCAACCATTCCGAGAGCATTGTGCTCTTTACCAATGCAGACAAGTGGGAAAAACTAGATATAACGAAAATGCCGGCACTCCGTGCGGTATTCGATGTAGAGACACTCGAGGTTCTTTTCTGCAATGACGAAAAAATCAAGGCTGCTTACGACGACCTCGATAATCTGTTCAAGAAGAAATATCCAAACGGATACGGCCCTGACGACGTTGTCTTCCCGACCGATAACTGGGACAACCTTTCTACAATAAACTATACTTCCGGCTCTACCGGTGATCCTAAGGGCGTTATGCTCACTTACCGCAATTTCTCTGCGAATGTGGATTATAGCCAGAGGCATGTCCCCGCAGGTGATAAGATGGTCTCAATGCTCCCTATGGCACATATGTATGGCCTTGTTATCGAGTTTATCTATCCTCTCTGCAACGGTACATCAATCTACTGGCTCGGTAAAGCTCCGACCCCTGCAACTCTTATGAAGGCTTTCGCCGAGGTCAAGCCTTATCTTCTTATCACGGTTCCTCTCGTTATGGAGAAGATCTATAAATCCAAGATTAAGCCGACTATCGATAAGCCTGCCATTAAGTTTGCAATGAAGATCCCCGGGCTCAACCAGATTATCTTCAAGAAGATTCGCGAAGGGCTTCTTACAGCTTTCGGAGGCAATGTCCAGGAATTCATCATGGGCGGTGCTCCTCTTAATCCGGAGGTCGAGCGTATTTTCAAGAAGATTAAGTTCCCTTATCTGGTCGGTTACGGAATGACAGAGGCCTGCCCTCTTCTCGCATATGAACATTGGACCAAATATGTAGCAGGTTCTTGCGGCAAGGCTGTCGATGTAGCAGAAGTACGTATCGATTCCGACGATCCCCAGCATGTTGTCGGTGAGATCCAGGCTCGTGGTGAGAATATCACAATCGGTTACTATAAGAACCCTGAGGCTACTGCTAATGCATTCACAGAGGACGGTTGGCTTCGTACCGGTGACCTCGGCATTATTGATGCTGAAGGCAATATCTTTATCCGCGGCCGCTCAAAGAACATGATTCTCGGTCCTTCCGGACAGAATATTTATCCTGAGGAGCTTGAGGCTGTAGTCAACAACCAGCCTTATGTAATGGAGAGTGTCGTTGTCGACAGGGGCGGTAAACTCGTCGCCCTCGTCTTCCTCGATGAGCAGGCTGTCGCCAAGGCCCTTCTCGATCCTGAGGCAAAGGCAGAGATTCCTGAGAATATCCGTCGCGGCGCCAACCGTCAGTTCCCTTCCTACAGCCAGATTGCTGCAGTAGAGTTGATGGATAAGCCTTTCGAAAAGACTCCTAAGATGAGTATCAGAAGATTCCTCTATAAATAATAGCGGATTGATTCTACTGTTTGCCGGTAAAGCGGCAGTAGTCTTCGTAGACTTCTTTGACTACGCTATCCCAGTCTAGATACAGGTCTCTTTGGGCACCCAGAGAGACCTTTTCGTAATCTTCAGGGTCGGAGAGTATATCAACGATTTTTCTGGCGTAATTGTCTTCTCCCGGAGCGCAGATATAGCCGTTGACTCCGTCAGTGACGGAAGCTGAAGTACGTGCGCCTTCAAGGAAGATGGTGGGGGTCCCTTGGCAGGCTGCTTCAATCTGTACTAGTGAATTGGCATCATAGAGGGAGGGGAAGAGAAAGAGCTTTGCCCGCGAGTAGAGGTTCTCCAGCATTTCCCTGCTGCTTACCAGTCCGCACATAATTACCTCATCCTCAAGTCCTTCTTCTTTGATAACAGCCTTGAGGGAATCTTCGTCTTTTCCGCGTCCTACAAACAGCATCTTAAAATTGCTTAGCCCCATCTTCTTTGCTCTTGAAAGAGACCGGACGATAAAATCGATGTTCTTTATAAAGTCGATTCTTCCAACGAAGAGTAATACGGTGGCATCGGAGGGAACTCCATAAGTCTCGTTGACAATTGCTGCAGCCGCCTCCCTGTCGGGAACGGTTTTGTGGTCCGTGGCATTAAGGCGGACCTTGCATGGAGCGGTCAGCCCATATTCATTGACATAAAGGTCCTTGATACTGTCATTTACAGCCCAGCACTCGTTGCAAGAATTGAAGACCCCCATGATTGTGTTCATGAAGGCATTGAGAACTGGTTTAACCTTTATTTGTTTCTCGAAATCCTGTTTATACTGTGAATGAAGGGTTCCTACTGCGGGAATGCCGTGGAGCTTGGCATGCAGGACTCCCGATGCGCCTACAGTGAAAGGGGAGTGGATATGGACGATATCAAGTTTGCTTTTCAGAAGCAAGCTGTCAAATTTAGGATCAAGAATTGCTGTCGGTATAGTATAGTCGTAATTCATGAGCGGGAGTGAGCCGCAGCGTACTATTCGATAGGGAAACTTACTGTCTTCTTCAGGGTCATACCCCTTTGCCTCGGTGCAGAAAACGGTAACATCGCAATACTGTGTTAGCCTCTTGGCATAATTGTCCACAACTTTGATCACCCCGTCCACCATCGGGTACCAGGTGTCTATGAATAGACCGACTCTCATGTTTTTTCAATTATTCTGACTTCGGATAGCGTGCAAAGATACGAAAAAATGTTATCTAAATGCACCTCTGTTCTGACACTTTGTCAGACTTCGGCCCTTTGGAACATATTTTGACAAAATCAGCCTCGAAAAAGAAAGACATAAAAATTATTATAATATGGCAAATAAAGGACAGATTGGAGTAACCACCGAGAATATATTTCCGGTAATCAAGCAGTTCCTCTACAGCGATCATGAGATCTTCCTCCGCGAGCTGGTAGCCAACGCGGTCGATGCAACTGAAAAATTAAAGGCCCTCGCGCAGTCCGGAGAGTTCAAAGGCGAACTCGGAGAACCGAAGGTGAGAATCGAACTTGATGAAAAAAAGAAAATCCTCAAGGTCATCGACGAAGGTATCGGTATGACTGAAGAAGAGGTTGATAAGTATATCAACCAGATTGCTTTTTCTTCAGCAGGAGAGTTCCTCGAGAAATATAAAGACCAGATCGGAAGCATCATAGGTCACTTCGGACTTGGCTTTTACAGCGCTTTCATGGTTTCAAAGAAGGTTACAATAGATACCCTCAGTTGGAAAGAAGGCTCAAAGGCCGTGAAATGGTCTTGTGACGGCTCTCCTGAGTATGAGATGGGTGAGAGTAAAAAAGACGACCGCGGTACGGTCATAACCCTTTATCTCGACGATGATTCGGCAGAATATGCGGAGAAATCGAGGATAGAGTCGTTGCTTGGTAAATACTGCAAATTCATGCCTGTCCCTATCGTTTTCGGCAAAGAGCAGGAATGGAAGGATGGCAAATATGTAGATACCGACAAAGATAAGGTCATTAATAATATCGAACCTCTTTGGACAAGGACACCCTCAGAATTGAAGGATGAGGACTATCTGAAATTCTACAGGGAACTCTATCCGATGAAGGAAGAACCTATGTTCTGGATCCACCTCAATGTAGATTACCCGTTCAACCTGACAGGTATTCTATATTTCCCGAAGATCAAGGACCGTATGGCAATCGACAGGAATAAGATTTCCCTCTATTGCAACCGGATGTTCGTCACCGACCATGTGGACAATATCGTCCCTGATTTCATGACCCTTCTTCACGGAGTCATCGACTCCCCGGATATCCCTCTGAATGTCTCCAGAAGCTATCTTCAGAGCGATGCAAATGTAAAGAAGATATCAACCTATATTACCAGGAAGGTCGCCGACAGGCTGGAGGAGATATTCAAGAACGACAGGACCAATTTTGAGGCTAAATGGGACAATCTAAAGCTCTTCATGGAGTACGGAATGCTTTCGGATGAGAAGTTCTGCGAGAGGGCCCTTAAATTCGCTCTGTTGAAGAATACGGAAGGTAAATTCTTCAGCTTCGAGGAGTATCGTAAAGCTATCGAAGGGGAGCAGACCGATAAGGACAAGAAGGTGGTCTATCTCTATGCTACGGATGTGGAGAGTCAATATGCTTATATCGATGCTGCAAAGGCGAAGGGATATGATGTGCTTCTGATGGATTGTGAGCTCGACTCCCATTATGTCAACCTCCTTGAGCAGAAGCTTGAGAACACTCGCTTCGCAAGGGTCGATTCGGATTCGGTAGAGAACCTGATTCCGAAGGAGGAGAAGGTCAAGCTTGAGATGAAAGAGGATGAGCGGTATGATCTTGAGAACATGTTCAAGGCAGTCCTCCCGAAGGGAAATGACTATTATGTCAGCGGTGACAATCTTGGAGAAGATGCTGCGCCTATCCTGATTACCCAGAGCGAATTCATGCGCCGTTATCGCGAGATGAGCGCTCTTGGCGGAGGTATGAACTTCTATGGAGAAATGCCTGATTCATACAATGTTACCGTCAATATGGAGAATCCTCTGATCGCAAAGGTAATGGCGGCGAAATCAGCCGAGGTAGCCCCTCAGGGAGAGCTTCCGGCAGAGGCTCCTTCGGACGCTTCAGATGAGGAAAAGACAAAGGCTCGTGAGGCACGAGAGGCGGTTAGGAAGGCGCACAGGGAAGATGTCGAGAAGTTTGCTTCTGACAATGAGATTCTCCGTCAGCTCACCGATATCGCCCTTCTTGGGTGTGGCATGCTGAAAGGAAAGGCTCTCTCGGATTTTATCGCAAGAAGCCAGAAGGTCGTCTCTGACGCCTACTTGAAATAGTCGAATCGCTTGAGAATGATTATAGCCGGTGTGCCATTGGGCGCTCCGGCTATTTTCCTATGAGCTGGAGGAACTCGGAACGGGTCTTAGCGCTGTTAAGGAAGGCGCCGGAGAAAGCGGAAGTAGTAGTGATAGCGTTGGATTTCTGCACTCCGCGCATTGACATGCAGGTATGCATGGCCTCGATTACGACGGCGACTCCAAGGGGATGAAGGGCTTCCTGGATGCAGTCGCGTATCTCTACGGTAAGTCTCTCCTGGACCTGGAGCCTCCGGGCATAAGTCTCTACGACACGGGCGAGCTTGCTGAGGCCGGTAATCTTTCCGTTCGGTATATATGCGATATGGCATTTGCCAATGAACGGAAGCATGTGGTGCTCGCACATCGAGAAGAGTTCGATGTCCTTCACAATGACCATCTGCTGGTATTTTTCGTCAAAAATCGCAGATTTGATAATCTCTTTCCCGTTCTCGCCATACCCCTTGGTGAGAAATTGGAGGGCCTTGGCCACTCTTGACGGAGTCTTGAGCAGTCCTTCGCGTGTCGGATCCTCGCCGATAAGGGAAAGGATTGCTTCAACATGGGCCGCTATTTCGGCGGTTGTTTTCTCATCGTATTTCTCTTCTTTGATATATGGCATGGCTCTCTTATTAAAAAAGTGCACAAAAGTAGGGAAAAAATAGAGAATTCACTAATTTTGCTTGCTAAAAAGCTTTAACCATCAATAATTTTAATAACTATCATGAATAACCTATCCATTTTGAAAAGCTTGTCCTTGACTTTTGCAGCAGCGTTAATCCTCGTTTCCTGCGAAGGAGCGGGTGAGGAGGTGAAACCATCTGTCGAGCCTACACCGACCCCGCCCGAGGAAGAAGTACCACCCGTTCCTACCGAACCGGAAGTACCTGCTGTTGAGGTCCCAAAAGCCGATCTGTTGGATTTGGAATTTTATAATGACGGCTCTGTAAAGGATATTTCCGGGGGAGGGATGACTATTGCAAATGTCGCCGGGGCTCCCATGGTCAATTATTATAATGATCAGTATTCCAAATATGTAGCCCATTTCAATCACCGTCTCGGGACCAGTGCGGCTTCCGGCTATGTAAAGGCGGATTATTCTGCTTCTCAGACGGTAAAGAATAAGCTCTCAGACGGTCACTCGCTAGAGTGCCTCTTCCGCATGGACAAGGTCTCTGACGGATCCGCTGAGGTCAAGATGTTCAGCGCAATGCAGTCCGGCGGTACAGGATTTCTCATAACTAATTCTGCAAGAGGCACTCAGATTACGTTCCTTCCGAACATCAGTACCACCGGAAAGTCAAATTGGGTATGGACCACTAGCAACATTGTCCCTGAAGCAGGCAGGTATTATCATGTAGTCGGGGTTTGGAATAAATCTGAGCAGAAATCATATATTTATGTGGACGGGGAACTGAAAGGGACTGCTGATGCTCCCGGAGATATGGTATTTCCTTCCTCTTCCAACTGTCATTGGTTCGGTGTCGGCGGAGACGCAAGTACGAGTAATGCGACCAATGCCTGGAATGGAGATGTTGCTATCGCGAGAGTCTATGATGATCCTCTGACGGCAGAGCAGGCAGCTGCCCTCTATTCCAAGGTAGAATCTTCTTCTCCAAAGCAGGAAATAATTGAGATTGAGGATCTTTCCTTCCTCGGAGAGTGCAATATCAAGCCCCTCTACAGGTATAATGTCTATGGAACAGGATTTCGGAGCGGGGATTCTCTGAGGCTGGAATCCTGCGAGGATAAGAATACAGTTTTCAATCCTTCTTCTAAGGTTTATTCCGACCATCTCTCCATTACTGTTCCATCCGAACTCAAGGACGGTCTTTATCGACTGATGCTTGTTCGCGGCGGCGCTGCTTACCCGCTCGGATCCGCAATGATGAGGATTGCGGACGGATATGTCGCTACGGGCACTCAGGTGGTTGCCCATCGTGCGCTTCACAATACCGGCGCTCCCGAGAACTCAATTGAGGCCATACAGAAGGCTCAGAAGCTCGAAGGACTGTATGCCTCCGAAATAGATGTATGGGTGACCACTGATGGGGAAGTAGTTGTCAATCATGATAAGTCCTTCCCGACAGATCCCCTCAGTCATGTAATCCAGAATTCCTCTTTTTCGGATCTTTCTGCAGTTCGTCTATCTAATGGAGAGTCGGTCCCGAGGCTAAAGGATGTCCTCGAAGAGATTCGGAAGGGAGATATGAAGTTGGTTATTGAGATAAAATCACATGCGGATGATGCCAAAAATTTCCGATGCGTGGATTCTTGTATGGCCCAGGTTACCCGTTACGGGCTCGATGACAAGGTCGACTGGATAGCATTCAGCTATGAGAATTGCAAACGTATTGCCGCCGCCAGGCCGAAGGCGATCGTACAGTATCTCAATGGAGACAAGGCTCCTTCCGTGTGTGCTGCGGACAAGATAAAGGGGATTGATTATAAGATGGAAAAACTTAAGGATGAGTGGATTACCGAAGCTCATAGCCTTGGTATGGTGGTCAATGTATGGACGGTAAACAGTGATGCGGACATGCTTACTTACATAAGCAAAGGAGTTGATTTCATAACAACCAACAACCCTCAGAACTGTATCTCTCTTCTGAGTAAAAAATACATTGAATTACCAGAGTGAAATATTTTTTCGAGAAATATGATATTGTATTGAAAAAATATATATATTTGCAGCCCCTTATGACGTATTATAACGCTAAGTATTTGAGTTATTGACTTTTAAATTATATTTTACTATGTATTGGACACTTGAACTTGCAAGCAGCCTCGACGACGCTCCATGGCCGGCAACCAAAGAAGAATTGATCGATTATGCCAATCGCTCCGGCGCCCCTGAAGAGGTGATTGAAAACCTTGAAGAACTTGACGAAGACGGCGACATCTACGAATCTATCGAAGATATCTGGCCCGATTACCCTACAAAAGAGGATTTTTTCTTTAACGAGGAAGAATATTAAGAAGTTGCTATTTGCAATCATTTGATTATCAATAGATTATGAAAAAGCCAGGGATAGTGCCCTGGCTTTTTTACTATCCAAAGTGGCCTAAAAAACAGGCCCAAAATGGCCATTATAAGGCCTTCACTATCCATTTACTATCCTTTGAAGGAGGAAGTCCTCCTGGAGAAGGAAGAGGAATAGTAAAACAAAACCGATAAGCATTGGTATTGTTTTTGCCAAAATGTTATTACATTGTGTCCCAGAATAGGTACATTTGGAAAATGAAGAAACTGTATTCCATATTGGTCTTATCTTGTGTCTGTATGAGTATTCATGCTCAGATACCCAGGCAGAATTATCTTCAGATTAAGTTGGACCAGACAGGCTTTTCATATACTACTGATTCAACCCGGAACAACTATTATCCAGAGTATAACGTAAAACAGGATGATTATAAATTTGTTCATGACGCCGACTCTTCCTATATGGTTGGAGAGATTCCCATTCCGTTTTATTTGACTCATCAAATGCCTTCATTTATGGGCGGGTATCCCTCCGAGTTCTGCAATTGGATTGGAAAGAGGATATTAAACTTACTCGAAAACAGGAAGAAGTATTCTTTTTGGCTTACCGTCGATTTTATCTTATCCAGTAATGGAGAAGTGAAAGATGTTCGTGTGGACCCCTATCATTCTGACAAAGAACTGACCGCATTGGATGAAAGTATATTGACAATTATCCAGCATTCCCCGAAATGGGTACCGGAGACTCATTACTGGAAACGGTATTGCACTCCGTTAAGCTTACATATCTCATCCGATCATTTTGTCAAAGGGAAAGGGATGGTCATCATCGGGCCGTACAGTACCCCATATTTCGATAGTTTGAACCATCAATTGTGGTCGGACAGTCCGGATAAAGCTCAAAGAGATGTCATTCCCGACTACCAGATAGCCTCAGACAAAGATATTGACGAGAAGGCTCATCTGGAAGATGAATCCGTCAATCTGAATCAATGGATTAAGAGTAATATCCAGGATGTCACGGAAATGGTAGGGTTTGGAGATGGCGAATCAGAAGTAGAGCTTATCATCTCTGACAATGGGTGGGTAGCCAAGGCAACTGTCATTAATTCCTACGACCAACTATTGGGTGAATACCTGGCGGATAAGTTAATGAAGAGTTGTCCAAGGTGGGTCCCGGCAAAAGTCAATGGCATCAGTGTGCCCTCAAAGGTAAGGATTACTTATTCTTGGAGGTTTTAGCATACATTACACTGGGGCTCAAACTTCCCTATGAATATCCAGAGTTTTTGAACACGGATACAAGTGGTTGATAATAAGGATATTACCTCAGGCAATGGCACATCTTTAATGAGGAAGAATATTAAGTCAATTAACTAACTGAAATACAGTTAATTAAACAAGTTTAACGGCAGGACTTTTGGGTCCTGCCGTATTGCTTTCAGATATTAAACTATCACAAAATTCGGGTTTTTTTAGGCCATTTTGGGGACCGATGATACTCTTCGAGTCGGAAAGAGGAAGAGTAGTTCTCGAAGTTGAAAGAGAGCCTTTCCCGTGACTAAAATGGATGAGTGCCCCGGCAACGAGCCGAGAAGATTCACGTGTTACAGTTTTTCTTATATTTGTGAAAATCCATAATTGGTAAGGCTATGAATAAGAGAAAATAAATGTTAACTTTGTAAGTATGAAGGGTAAAAGGACATATGGCTTGCTTACTTCTACAATTGTAATTGCTTTGATTGTATTTGTTTGCTCTGGTTCCTCCACAAATAAATCATATGGAGAACAAGGGCAGCAGGATACGCTATCGTTATCTCCTCCTGTTGAACCAACCTTTGTCAAGGATAAGAAGTATCACCGTTTAAATAAGAAGAACATCGACGCTTTTATACAAGACTGGAAAGGATGGTCTCTTGAACTCCGGACTTTCTCAACAGATTCTGTGGTGAATCAAGCAATAAACAGAATTATGTCCGAGTACTCTGACAAGAATCAACCTGATAACTCGATATTCTATTCAATGCCTTGTTGCATTGAGATTAGGCGGTATCAAGGTAGTTATCCTCCAATTGATGTTAGTGATGAGTACAGACCTCGTTATGAGGAGAAACAACAGGCCCTTGAACGCTTTGCATATGTCCCTGGTTTTGATTCAGAGAAGGTCATTCTGTATATGACTCCTGAGATTGAAAAACTCCTTTCACAGTATCTTGGTGGTGTTTATGGATTTGGACGCTTGGTGACTAATATCAACAAGCGTAGGGTGGCTTATCTCAGTAGAATCTTTTATGTACACTATGGTCATTGGGGTGGCTATTGGATATTAAACTCTATGCCGATGATTTATTACCTCAGTTTATATGATGATGGAATATGTGCCTTTCTTTGCACATCGTGGTGTTCAGGAGAAACAGTATTTGTCCCCTATGACACAGCCAAAGAGTTGGTTCATTTCGATTATTGGATAGAGTAATTAAGGTGGGATAGTTATCAGGTCTTTTTTCTGTCAAATATTGGCATCTCAGCCAGCCTCAAACTATCCCTGTGACTATCCCAAGTTTTTGAACACAGAGGTAAGTGATTGATAATAACAACTTTAACCCAAACTACTCCATTCCTTTAATAAAGAGGAGGAATAGTAAATGGGAGTTTCATAGGAAATCGCTATCTTTGTGTGCAATTCCCAGATAACATGGAGGTTACGCGAGATTACATACATCAATTGCTGATTAAGGTCGATTCCTTTTTTCAAGAAAACATTGACCCCGGATTTGCAGTTGCCTCCCCCAGTAAGTATGTGATTAAACCAATTGCAGACTTGCAGGCAGATTTGTCGTATGATGATATTTGGAGAACCGGAGAGCATCTATCAGCAGAGCAGTTAACAGACGTTTTATTTAGCAAAAGCATCAAGTTCAACTTCTGGGACTTTCAACTTGTTCAAGTCAAGTCTTCTTCGATGTGCATAATCGTGTTTCTGAATTACTATCCAGAACAAGTAGAGATTGGCATCCACTGCGCATTCCCCTCTATTTATTCTTTATCGGATTCACGATGTCCAGGAAACAAATGTATTTTCCTCATCGTTAAAAGTGTTATAGATAGATTTGACTTGTGCGGTTTATTAGAAGGAGGCGCTCCTGAAGATGAATTTGATGAGGAATCAAGAGAGATAGCTAACCGTATCTCAAAGGATAGGACTCCTGAGCAGATTGCCGTAGTCCTCGCTGACGTATTTAACAAGGCATTCAACCTATGCTATTCACCTGATATTTATATCAAGCCAGCAAAAAAGATTAAGGTCTTATTGTCTCAGGGATAGTAATTTGTTAGTATATTCAGTTCTATTGATCTATTTATCAACATTAGACTACCCAAGTGACAACCCAAAGCCTTTGAATGAAACTATAACTATCTGATAATAGATACTTTATGCCGGGCAAACCATCCCTGGAATGAATAAGAATATTGATTTGATAATCAAATAGTTAGATAAAAAATAGCTGGGATTTGCCCCGGCTATTTTTGTATTGTTGTCTATTGCCTTTGAATAATAGACTCTGGACGCATTGCAGTATCCGGCGGGTATGACAATTTCCATTCTTGTGAGTTGAGGTCATCTATTGTCACTCTATAAATGGCGAGGAGTGGTGATTCCTGTGCCTCTTCTGGCCATTGTTCATAATCATAGGGATCACCGTATTTCTTGCCATCTATTATACGTTGTCTGACCTTTTCTGCATCGGCAATTATGATATTAACATAGTCATACTCGGACCTTTCAAATTCCCACTCCCAATAATTGTTTTTGCCCCATTCAAATTGTCTAATATACAGTGCTTGTTTTGAAGTCTCACCAGATTTGATGAATGACCTGTCATGAGCCCCGATAATGCAGCGGCTTAACATATAGTTATATGATTCTTCTGGAGGAAAATAACTGTCGACAAAGATTTCACTATCCGAATCATTCTCAAATACTATTAGTTTATGACAATCCGGATGATCCTTCCAACCAAAATAATCGAGAGCATCACTGCAACAACAGAAGAAAGGCATGATTAGGATAAACATGCATCTTTTCAGCCAATGATATCTTATGCCCATAACAAGCTATGACTTGAATTCACTTTTACAAAGGTAATTATTAATATTGTAAATGCAACACCGGCCTCAGACTTCCCCTGTGACTATCCAAATCGGGCAAATTGAAAGGCTTTTCTTGATGACCCGAAGGTCCTTGAGGTCGGTCAGTTTCATAGTCCGAGTTGTGCCAGGAAGTGGCGAAAGATGTCCGGACGGCAGATAAGCGGAAACACCAGTCCATATACAGCCCCCCAGAAGTGGGCGGTGTGACCGATGTTGTCCATATTCCGCTTTGCCATGTACCAGCAGTACAGCAGATACAACGGAGCAAAGATATATCCGGGAACCGGAATGGGAATCAGGTAAATGTAGATGCCCATCTTCGGTTCGAACAGAATGGATGCAAATAGAATGGCCGACACCGCTCCGGAGGCCCCAACTGCGTTGTAGTTCCAGTCGTCCTTGTACTTTACTAGGTCCCAAATACTTGATACGGCAAGGGCGCTGACATATAGCACCACGTATAACACGATGCCGAGCGTATTGCCGAAAGCCAGGGAGAAATATTGTTCCACCACTCTCCCGAAAAAGTACAGGGTGAGCATATTGAAGAAAAGATGCCCCCAGCCGCCGTGGACCACGCCATACGAAAACATCCTATACCATTCCTTTCGGTGCCACACGGAATAGGCATTGAATAGCAGTTTGTTGCCGTTCAACGTGCCGGAGAAGCAAAGAATGCTCACCAGCGAGGTAATTACTATGAGGATGAGAGTTATCACTTTTTATATCCGTCCTTGATGACGATGGCGTCAGTTGCGAAGCTCACGCCTTCCTTTTCCTTGATATCAAATCTGTCTTTTGCCATAATGCGAAGTATTTGTGCCCAAATTTACGCATTTATTATTGCAAGAATTGAATGGCAATAACGTCTTGTCAAAGAATTGAGTTGTTTTAAAAACTAATCTCTACGGGCTCGGCGGTGAAGGAACTGATTGTGGCCTTGGCTTCAGTGAGGAAGTAGACGGCAGTGTTGTCATCGTTCTCGTCATACATGCTGCGAAGGCCGGGATTTGCGTCAAGCATAGCTTTCTTGATTTCCACGCGCGAATCTTCTACTAGAGTAGCGGTGATTCGTAGCCATCGTTCTCCGTCATATGCGCAAATGGCTACCTTGGGGTTGGCCTCTATCTGTTTGGCAACGTTCTTGACGTGCCCGGTCTGGATATAGAGTTTGCCTTCGATGATTTCGGCTGTGCCGAAGGGACGCACCTGTGGCTGGTCGCCATCAACGGTGGCAAGGAAGTATACGCCTGTTTTGTGCAGGAAATCTCTGACTTGTTGCATATTGCTAGGATTAATGGATTGATATTCAGAAGGGACTACTGCCTGGGCCTCCTTGGAAGGCTGGCTGCATGCAAATAATGTCAGCATGGCGGAAATGAGGAGAAAAAGTCGTTTCATTGTGGTATCCGTTTTTGTGATAATGACCAAATATACTAATTTTGTGTGACTAATTACCAAGATATGGCAGAGAGAAGTAGAGTATGAAATCAATAGAAGTTGTTGCCGCTATTATCCGCGACGGAGACAGGGTTTTTGCCACCCAGAGGGGCTATGGCCCCTGGAAGGACTGGTGGGAATTCCCGGGCGGGAAAATGGAGGAAAGGGAAACTGAGCAGGAAGCTCTTGTGAGGGAAATCAAAGAAGAATTGTCCGCAGATATTCACGTCGGCAAGCTGCTGGATACTGTCGAATGGGACTATCCTGAATTCCATCTGACAATGCATTGCTTCATGTGTACACTATCTCATGATGCTATGCATCTAAATGAGCATGAAGCGGCCAAGTGGCTTAATATGACCACTCTTCACTCTGTTAAATGGCTGCCTGCAGATGAGGCCCTGCTCCCTGTGATTGAAAAGGAGTTAAACGAAGAAAAGTAAAACTCTATATCGAAGAGAGCAGTTCTTTAACTATAGTGGAAATTGTGCGGCCGTCGGAGAGGCCTGCAAGGGCTTTGTTGGCTGCCCCCATCACTTTTCCCATGTCTTTAATAGAAGTGGCGCCGGTCTCGGCGATGATTTCCTGTACCTTGACTTTAACTTCCTCGGCGGAGAGCTGCTTGGGAAGGTATTTTTCCATTACGGCGGCCTCGGCAAGCTCGTTGTCGGCGAGTTCCTGACGGCCGGCTGCGACATACTGCTCGGCGGCTTCTTTACGCTGCTTCACCAGTTTTTGGATCATTTTGAGGATGTCTCCGTCAGTGACTTCCTTGTTTGAGCCTTCTGAGGTTTTGAAAAGCAGGATTTCGCCCTTGATAGCGCGGGTTGCGTTGAGTGCTACAGTATCCTTGGCTTTCATTGCCTCTTTGATTGAGTCTTGAATTTGCTGTTCCAGTGTCATATCGTGATGTATTATAATTCCAGAATCAAATTTACACATTTTTGCCGAATTTGGTTATTCTTGCGAAAAAGGCTGAAAAATGAATAATTGTGCAAAAAGTGAAAGGAATGATGCTTTTTGTAAAAGTAAAATGTTAATATGCTTTGTATATTTGCGGAAAGAATTGTAAGGTTATGAAAAGTATCAAGTTGGCTTTTATAGCATTGGTCGTGTGAGAAGAACAATATCAAATAGAACTACAATATGATTTCACGTAAATTATTCATTTTTATAGCTTTATTTATCATGGCTGTCCCTTGTAATGCACAACTTACCATCAATATCCGCTACACCGGAGAGAAAGGTGCAGCCCGTCGGTATGTGAAAGAAATGGAGAAGAGCGGTATTGCTGACCGCATCCGTGCCGTTGAAGGCTGCATCCGCTACGACTACTTTATTCCTGCCGACGATCCTCAAGGTCTTCTTCTGATCGACGAGTGGGCAGATCAGGAGGCTCTCAACCGTTATCACTCATCTCCTATGATGACCGAAGCGGCAGCCTTGAGAGAAAAGTATGGACTGACAGGTCGTAAGGTAACTATGTTTAATCCTCTTGGAGCCGCTACTTGGCCAAAAGGTGAGCCTAACGATGCTTATGCACAGTATTTCACCGGCCAGAGCTATCTCAATCCGCTTCCTGGAGGGTATGCCAATGTGACTTTCGAGCCTGTCTGCCGCAACAATTGGCATGTCCATCACGGTGCTGTCCAAGTGCTTATCTGCGTGACAGGTCGAGGCTGGTATCAGGAGTGGGGAAAGCCTGCAGTACCTCTTACACCGGGGACGGTGATCGAGGTGCCTGAGGGTGTGAAGCACTGGCACGGGGCCGCCGCAAACAGCTGGATGCAGCATCTTGCACTTCACAAAGATGTACAGGAAGGGGCTTCCAACGAATGGCTGGAGCCTGTTTCCGACGAGCAGTATAAGAGCGTAGAGTAATTGCTACTGAGGGGAGGTCTCTTCCCTGAAAACGTCTTCAAAAATAGAGCGAAGTTTATCCTCGTCGCGAATGATTTCCCTCAGTCTGGCAAGTGGGGCCTCATTGGGAGATCCCGGGATGAGAAGATGAAGATAGCCTCCTTCGGCGTATTTCTCATGAAGATGTTCCAGAGTCCGCTCCCAGTGGCCTTCTTTGTCAAGGTCCGGATAGTGAGAAAGGCCGAATTGGACAGTGCGTCGAATAATTGTTTCAGGGACAATCATCCTGTCGGCCTCGGCGACTAAGGCTCCATAGATGCTGCGTGGAGGTGTTGTTGCAGACGCCCTATGGTCTTCCGCAGCCTCTGCTATAGTTTCAATCTCCTCCGCTGTGAACCAGCGGGGGAGATTCTTATCTTCCCTGATGATACGGCCGCTCTCCAGATGATGTGTTTTCCTGTCCACCTTCAGCCCGAGGTCGTGACAGGCTGCTGCTGTGTATAGAATGTCGGTATTGATATCATATCGCTTTCCCATCTCAAGCGCCCTCTCTATTACAGCTCTGGCATGATCCTCCCTATGGGCTTTGTCGAAGGTGGCATATTGAGGGATTATGTTATTCTCTATATATTCTACAAGGGAGTCTGTCATTTCTTGCAGCGATTTTATTGTCAGTAGGGAAGGGCGGGAAGATGCCTGTGAACTGCCTCCAGCAGTCTGGAAAGGTCTTTTTCAGAAGTTGCGGCAAGGACTAGGGATGCCTTTCGGAGGGAGGGGAATGCCCCGTCGAAATCGCAGATGGTCCCTCCGGCTTCTTGGAGGATGAGGCTGGAGGCGGCATAGTCCCACGGCTGGAGGCGCATCTCGAAATAAAGATCTGCATAGCCGGATGCGATGAGGCAGAGCTCGACTGAGGCTGCGCCGAATCGGCGGAAATCGTTGCAGTCCATGAATACATCGAATATAATGTCGGAGCATGCTTTTGCAAATTCCTTTCGGTATGTGCTCATGGCAGTGCAGATGATACCTTCTTCGAAAGGACGGCGGGTGACATGGATGGGCTTTCCGTTGCAAAACGCTCCCCGGCCCTTTTCGGCAGTATAGAGTTCCTCGCGGTCCGGGCTGTAGACGACACCTGCTATGATTTCCCCATTGTGCTCGAGTCCGACGCTTATAGCGCAATCAGAGAGCCCTCGGGCATAGTTTGCGGTACCGTCGATAGGGTCGATGATCCATACATATTCATGTGAGAGCTCCTCTACGTCTTCCTCCTCGCAGAGAAAACCACTACCAGGAAGCAGGGCGGCAAGCCTTTCAGTCAGAAAATGCTGTACTGCGATATCAGAGGATGTTACCAGATTGGCTACCGTCCCCTTATGCATCACGTTGAAGCCTTCATGCTTCATTAATTTCGCCGCCTCCTTTACTATGGCAGCAATCTCGCCTATTGTTATCATACTTTCAAAGGTACGCATTTTATGGCTATATTTGCATTCATGAGAGTACTTTTTGTCTGCCACGGCAATATTTGCCGAAGCCCCATGGCCGAATTCATCCTCAAGGCCCTTGTGAAATCAAGGGGCCTGGAGGAAGCTTATTATATCGAGTCTGCGGCTGTTTCCGCTGAAGAGATTGGGAATCCCATCTATCCACCTGCAAAGCGCTGCCTGAGTCAGCATGGAGTCTGGTTCGATCCGGGCAAGGTCGCCCGACAGGTGAGAAGCTCCGACTATGACCGTTTCGACCGCATCATCTGTATGGATGCGTCCAATCTTCGGCTTATAAGACGGATAATTCCTACCGATCCGGAGGGGAAAATCCATCTTATGATGTCCTATACAGGGGTTGGTAGAGACGTCGCGGATCCATGGTACACCGGCGACTTTGAAACTACCTTCCAGGATATCCTCGAGGGCTGTGAGGGGATGATAGGGATATGATGCTTGTGGGCATAGTATTTGTTTATATCCGACGGCGTATAAATTATAGTCCATCATGGAAAAGAACAATCTTCTTTGGAAAAACATGCTGTTAAAGATCAGCATAATTGCTTTTCTTGCCCTGGTTATGTTAATACCGCTTAGTATGGTTCGTCACCAGGTGAATGAGCGGTCTTATCGCCATTCAGAAACCATTAGTAACATCACTAGCGGTTGGGGTGCTTCACAGCTTTTTACAGGCCCATGGATTTCATATAAATACGTTGTAGGAAAGGATAAGGAAAGGGAGACAATTGAGGCAGGAATCTATCCTGACAGTGTGCAGTATATCGTCAACACTACCTCGCAGATTCTTCACCGCTCAATATATGATGTGCCCGTCTATACCGCAGAAGTGACAATTTCCGGCCATTTCGTGATGGATGATAAGTTGCCAGGAGCGCTTTCAGCGGAGCTTTTGCTGAATATAGGAGAGCTCAAAGGAATACAAGGCTATCCATCAATCGTTCTTGGCGGAGAAGACCTCAAGGTAAAGTCCAGAGAAAATGGCCTCAAGGCGGAGATTGCTCTTGATAAGGATGCCCGCGAAGGGAATATTGTGCCGTTTATTATTGTACTAAAGGTCAATGGCTCCGAGGCATTATCTTTCAGACCTGTTGCGAACCTAACTGAAGTTGAGATGACCTCAGATTATCCAAGTCCTTCTTTTGAAGGGGACTTCCTGCCGGTTGAAAGAGAGGTCCGTGAGGATGGATTCACAGCAAAGTGGTCAATCTCTCAAATCACCATGTCAAGTCCTTCCTCCAATAGCTTCGGCGTTCGGTTGGTAAAACCGGTAACTCAGTATCGCCAGACAGAGCGCGCGACAAAATATGGCCTTCTGGTTATTTTTATGGTCTTTATCGCCGGCTTCATTGTAGAGATTGTTTCCAAGCGGCCAATCAATATAATTCAGTATATGGTGATTGGCGCATCTCTGGTACTATTCTATTCTCTTTTGCTTGCATTCTCTGATTTCCTCTCCTTCGGTCTTTCTTATCTGATTGCATCTGTGATGACAACAGTGGCGCTTGGAGGATACTTCGTAGGGATTATGAAGAATAAATGGGCCTATCTGATTACTGGTTTGGTCGCACTCGCTTACGGGGTCATCTATATTCTCCTCCAGATGGAGACTTTCGCCTTCCTCGCCGGCACCCTGTTGCTCTTCATCATCCTCTGCGTCATTATGTTCCTCACTAGGAACATGAAGTTTGATTCCACAGATGATAGATAGCTCATTAGTGGGACAGGTGATCATAGCGTATACGGAGTCTATTATATGATGGGTCCTCTTCTCCTTTAATCATACGTAGATAATTTAGTTTTCCTTTCACGATGCTTTCAAATGACCGGTCAAATCCTTTACGTCCTCTATAATTATCGTGATATTGACAAAACTTATTTTTTGCAATCTCCCTTCCATAACGCTCCCAAATAAAAAGCAAATTATCTAAATCTCGAAAATACTGTTTTGACACGTTTACCTTTTGATTAACCAAAAGTCCTGTTACCACTTGACGTCCAGCATAGTTTTGAATACGATCTTTATTATGATTGATCGTAAGATGTTGACTTTCAATAATTCTCTCGAATTCCTTCATGAAATCACTGTCAGAAAAAAACGAATTCTTCTCACTACTGAAAGATATATCATCTGCATACCTCGAATACGTAACACCGAAACGTTTGGCTAAACCTATGCACTTTCGGTCAAAGGCCATACAAGTAATATTTGCCATCAACGGAGATGTCGGAGCGCCTTGAGGAAGAACTACTTGTGGAACTCCTTCAACGATGATTTCTGTACAACAAATCCCGGCTATCGATTTAGCTATATTAGGAGTAAGCTCAAATGGCTTAATTAACAAAGAATTATATACTCTATCATATGTGATACTAGTAAAAAAATCTTTTAAATCTGTATTAAAAACATAAGGTCTTCCTACATGAAAATAAGCGTTATCTACGACAGACCGATTTAATGTAAAGCCAGTGACACATGAAGGCGGCTGATAAATCGCTTGAAAGAAACGATTAATGCAACGCTGCATGCGTTTAAGATTATATGAGGGAGATAAAATAACGCGTGACTCGCCTGTTTTTTTGGGAATAGTGAAAGACGTGTATAATTTCTTATTACACGAAGTGTCAGAAAAAAACCGAAGTTGTTTTAATGAAAAAGGTGATTCTAATGGTCCCTTATCCTGAAGAAGGATCTGATTCAAAAGAGAGAGCAGATCATTAGGACTCTTTATCGAAGCCGTTTCACTTGTGAAAATCATTGAGTGTAAATAAATGTAATAAAAAGTAACATATCAGAGAACATTCTTTTCTATCTCACGCCCCTCCCTAATTATCGAAAAGATAACCTATAGTATAGGGAGTGTTTGGTTTTTGATTCTACAACTGAGTAGACATTAACGCTCCAGAATTCCGGAAATCTGTCAAACATGACAGACAAAATGATCAAAAGTGCATTTCTGATATGTTACTATAACTAATCGGAAACAAATATAATAATCCTTTTTTAAAATAATACCTTCAGACTATATTAAACGATAAGATAAAAATGGTGAGGAACAGGTATATCCAGCTTGATAGATGTTTACAGCCTTTAATCTCGAATAGCCAAATGGATGATTCATATTTTTGTTCAAAGTCAATAAGTACAAACCAACATTACATCTAAAATAGTGAGTAGTTCAGTGTTGTCGAGTCTTTAATAATCTGAAGCTAATGGAGAAATATCAGGGCTACAATAATATCAAATGGCTCGAAAGCACATAATCATCTAGTATCATATCAACTTTACAATGAAGAACAATGCTATTAAATAAAATGCAGTGTGGCTAATACAACTATTCCCACAATGATGGCAAAGATAGAAATAAGCGAATTTTTGTTTGTCCTTGCTGATGATGAAACTAAGGACTTTTCTATTTCAGATAATCTGGATTGAATGGTGTCTGTTTTCTTGTGTAAAGTTGTTACTGAATCCCAAAGGTCTCTTCGACTATAATCAATATTCTCATTAATGGATTTATAATATTCTTCAACTTCTATTCTTAGAAAAGATATAGCATCCTTCAGAACATCAAGTTTTTCTTCCAATAAGCTTTTTATTCCGGAGAGGTTACTTGTGATTCTGGATAGTTCTTTTACAGAAGATGATAGTTTGATATTTTGGTCTTCGAATAATTTTACCTCTTTGTCTGTCTTTTCTGAAAACTCTTTAGTAAGGGATTGTACCCTTTTTTCAAAGTTATCAAGAATAGCTTGGGTCCTGGTATCCCAAGTAATTACCATTTGCCCTAAAGATTCACAAAGGGATTTTACCGAAAACACGTATTTGCTGACCGTTCTTTGTAGATCATTGCTTGCATTTATTGTCTTTTCGACTTGCACTCTTGCAGATTCCAAATCTTTGAGATTCTTTTCGAGATCTTCCAGTGCTTTATTGATGTCTTGTGGCATAATTTATAATATATTTGTTTGTCAATTGTCATTATTTAAGATACCTTATTGCAAGTTCTTCTAGCTTTTTGCTGTGGATTAGCAAAGATAGGGTTTCCTTCCCCTGCTCGATGATGCTCTTTCGAAGTTCTTTGTCTTTTCTGTTGACCCGTCCTTTGAGGAATCCGTTGTAGGTGTCGATGTAGTCCCATACGTCGGCCCCGGATTTCTCGTACAGGGATAAGAAACCATCCAAATAGCTGTCATAG
>ONMJ01000008.1 GCA_900318955.1 uncultured Bacteroidales bacterium | reverse complement strand
GTTGGACAGGGCAGAATGCCCTGACCAAAAGGAGGAGTTCGCCGTCCAGCAATCGAGGCGGACAAGCCCGCCCTTTCCCGACGTCAGCCCGAAGGCCTGCGGTGGCAATGCACAAGGTACGTGGCGACAAGCACGAAGGCTTGCGGTGGCAGGAACGAAGGTCCGCAGTAACAAGGCAGAAGGCCTGCGGTGGCAGGGCATACGGTACGTGACAACAAGCCCGAACAAATCTCGTTATTGTTCCAGGTCAACTTTTAGAGCTTAGACCGGGCACATACCGAGAAATATAAACCCACGATAATCAGATACTTCCCTAAAAGACTTTGTTCCAGGTCCCCGCCCTAAAACGAGACCTGGAACAGGCTCGTATAAACCAGGCCTGTTAAATCGGCTGGCTGTACTACGAGAGCCTCTTCCGGTGGGTGGTACGGCGACACAAATTCCTGCCTGCCATGCTGCGAAACATCCTTCCAGTGGCACAGGACCACCAAAAATAATCATGCCGTACCACGAAACGCCGCTTCGATGGCACAGGAATATAAAAGCCTGCCTGCCGTACTGCGAAACACCCTTCTTGTCACTCGGCGTGGCGCAGGTGCGAAAAAAGGCTGGGGACCTGCGCCGCTATAAAAAATTAATATTCTGAAAGTCAGGAACTTATCTTTTTCCGGTGGCGCAGGTAACCACGAAAAATCAGCACCTGCGCCATCAAGTGATCAGGTCTGTTCTATATTAAGCTTAAGTTTGGCACTGGAACAAGGATTTCAACGTGCCGTGTCACGAAACGATTTCTTGGTGGTACGTGAATAAGGATTTCGCCCTGCCATGCTGCGAAACGCCCTTCCAGTGGCACAGGACCAACAAAATAAATCATGTCGTACCACGAAACGCCGCTTCGATGGCACAGGAACATAAAAGCCTGCCTGCCGTATCACAAAACACCCTTCGTGTCGCTCAACATGGCGCAGGTGCGAAAAAAGGCTGGGGACCTGCTCCGCTATAAAAAATTAATATTCTGAAAATCAAAAACTTATATTTTTCCGAAGGCGCAGGTAACCACGGAAAACATGCGCCACCAGGTGATCAGATCTTTTGATAGAAAAGGTGTTTACTTTTGCTGTGAAATCGTTCCTGTTGGGCGATATACCCCGTGAGGCATAAACTCTTGATAATGAGCTAAATGCGGACTGTAATCTAGTCGTAGAGACAAGTTTAAATACGAGAAAGACCTGATAATAAAGGAGATACTACTCACGGCGCTTTGTTACATTCTTGGGTAGTGACGGCCACACAGAGGGCGCGGAAGACGCCTTTTTTTTGACTTATCACTTATTAGAAGAAACGGTTTTCTTCTAATTTACACAAAACCAAATAAATCAATGAATTATAAGGAGATCACCAACCGAAAATGTCAATTATATCGAAAAATGTCGGCTCAATGTGAAAAGTACAAAAAAAGGAGATCGATCTCTCAATCGACCTCCTTTTGGTGCACCCTTAGGGATTCGAACCCTAGACCCACTGATTAAGAGTCAGTTGCTCTACCAGCTGAGCTAAGGGTGCTTGTCATTTAGCTCAATTTAGTGACCCGTTCGGGGCTCGAACCCGAGACCCCCACATTAAAAGTGTGATGCTCTACCAACTGAGCTAACGAGTCCTCCTTTTCCTCATCGTTTCCGAATCGGGAATGCAAAGGTATACCTTTTTTTCGTTTCTTCCAAATGTTTTTAAGAAAATATTACCATATTTCCTGATATGAATCAGGGACAGTACTTGCAGAAGAAACATCTGAAAGGGCTCCCTGACCGATACCGGATTTTCCACCGTTGGTGCGGATGAGGGAATCGCATATGGCAATGTCCCAGTCATTCCGACCTGCCCATGCCGCATCGGATTCTTCATCCCCAAGTCTGCCGGTCCCGACAACGGCCCCGTTCTCGATGGAAATATATGTCCATTCTCCCGGAATCAGAGCAACATCTATTTCTCCATCTATTTGCTTGACCCGCTCATTGTCATTGATACAAGAGACAGCAGCAAAAAGAAAGAGAATAGCTATTATTATTCTGGATACTATTGATTTCATTTCTTCTTGAGAGTATAGTTGATCTTCGTCGCAGCTCCTTTACCGCTGATTCGAAGGGTAGCCTTTTCGCCGGAAGCGGTTTTAAGATAAAGAGGATTCTCGGACACCCTGACGGGGGAGCAGGAAACACGGAAAAGCGGGACAAGACTGATGACAAACCAGTTATCTCCGTCTTTAATCTCCTGAGGCAATTTACCCTTGTATTTATATTCAACTGGTTTCCCGCTTCGATAATCTATCACAGAAAGGGCTTGAAGGCTGCCCTCTCCCTTGACCCTTCCCCTAACCGTGCGTACTATCTTGAGGAAATAACGGCAGTAATCGGGATCGGATGATGGAATGTTGTCAGTCAAATCCAGAGCGAATTCGAGCGGCTTCTTATCGTAGGTTCCTCTCATATAGTGGTCCCCGCCCTTGTTGCTCATACCGCTTTGGTAGTAGAAATTATCCGGCACCCTGGATTCCGCCTTATCGGTGGCTCCAATGTTATATGCAAGGTCATCGCGAGAGGTATATTCGATTGTGAGTTTAAAGAGGATTTTGGGCTCTTGATACTTTACTTCAGCCGTAATGGCGTCTTCGCTGATGACTCTCGGAGACAGCGTTTCACGGAAGAAATCGTAGGGATAATAATAGTGACCGTTGTCATGGGCCCTTGCCCCCCAACTGTTTACGACAATAAAAGCGCCGTCGTGTTGTGTCCCGTATTTATCTTTATAACTGACGAGATCGTCATATCCAACGATTGTCATTGCGTGGGATCCGTCGTTAGGTAACTTCGTCACCAGCGCCTTATAGCCTGTACCTGACGGTCCGGAATAGTCATCCATCATTTCCCATCCAAAACAGTGTCCGGAGAAGGAAAGGACTCCTCCCGGCTTACCGTCGCTGCCCGCGAGATACCTCTTGTATGTATCGACATCCTTGGAGAAATTGACAAAACGGGCCACTCTGTACCGAAGGGCATTGTGATATTTTTCGAACCCCGAAGGCCAGGTGAATGCGGAAGTGGCGATTGTAGAGAAGTCTTCTTCCGTCATGGCACCGGATCGCATCGCCACGAAGAGGCCGTCCTCTGCAAAACCACCCTGATCTATGCCGTCATTGACCAGATTCCAGATAAACTGGTAACTGAAACGATTGGCTGGGCTGGAAGCGTCCCTATCCAGATACCGGTTCATTTCGTATGTAAACACATACCCGATACTGGATGCCTGTGCGCATGAACCCCCGGCCTGATCTATCAGCGGGGGGAAATACTTATTCGTAGAATTATCCACATACTGCGGCAACAACTCCTGCCCATAAGTCAATATGGGTAGGAGAAGAAGCAGTGCTGAGAGGATTCTTCTCATTGGGAAATGCGGTTAAACGTCTTGAGAGCTTCGCGGCGGACCTCTACGGGGAGGGATTCGTTGCTGCTCATACTCTTTGCGACTTTCGCAATCTCATCCGCATTCCATGCGAGCCTATGCCAGCCAAGAGCCTCAAGAAGGGTTACCTGAGTCTTTGCATCAGTGCAGTTCTGGAGGTATTCAAGAAGGGCGGGTATGTCTCCGAAGTAGAGGTTGGAACGGATCTGGCGGATGTCGGAGCGGCGTTCCTTTGCAGGAGTCTCAGGATTGATAATCGCCTTCTGATCCTCGAGGAAACGGGTAGAAGCTCTCTCCAGCTCCTTTCTCAGTTTCTCTCTTTCCTCCTTGGCATTCACCATTTTCACTGATTCTATCTGCTTGTCAAACTCAGCCATCAAAGCATCCTTATCGAACGATATCATTGAGAAGGTGGTGTTGAAGACAATCCTGGAGGTAGAGTTATTGGTAAGGAATACCTTGATTAAAGAAGGAATGAGACGCTCGTCTCCGCTCTTACCGGCGTATTTGACTGCGATTCTGCGAATGAACTCATCACCGTCTTCCATTGCAAGGGGAATAGCCTCGATAAACTCTTCTCCTTTATTCTTGCTAAGGCAATAAAAAGCCTCAAGGCGAACAACGGCATAAGGAGAGGTCTTGTAGATGTCCAAAAGATCGGAAGATGAAAGAGCGCCTTTCTTGAAAAGCTGCTCAATGGCGAGAGCTTTTACATCCGGAACTCCGCTGCGAAGAAGGCGTTTCCAGGCCCCGACGCTGCCACTGATGATGAGCTTGTCAAGATTCTTGCTGTCTGAGGCGAAGCGGAATGTCGGATCGCCGATGAGATGAGACTCAATATAAGGGGCGAAACGGACCAGATCGCCGGCGCAGCCGCCTGCAGCGACGATTCCGAAGAAGCGATCGTGCCACTTATCCTGAAGAGAGTTGACGCTGTTGGCCTGGACAGCGACGGTGCCTCCTTCCTGGAATATATATTCGTCAGCAATGCAATTGTTGAGCTGGAATGAGCCATTGTAGCAAGCGTCAAGGATGACTATCTGAGCGGCGGGCTTGTAGCCATAGCCGGCAAAATCATCGATATAAAGGTCTAGGGAAGCGTCCTCAAGTGAATCGGCTTTGTGGAGTTCTTCATCGAATACATCCTTGAACCAGCTGTCCGGAACATCGAAACGCTCCTTGAGCTCGGCTTGCGTTTTCTCATAATCTTTTCCCCTCTCGCGGGCTCGATAGATATGGGAACGAAGATTCTTGACGATATATTCCTTTGCATCTTTGACCATGTAGGGACGCTCGGCAGCATTGAGATATTCGGTATCCGGCGCTCCGTGATGATGCAGCATGGCAACATTGAGGTCCTCTCGCATAATCTCATTCATAAGATGGGGCTTGACCGGAACGACATCGGAATAATCAATGTAACTGATATGGTTCCTTCCATCATCTATTGAAGGGAAGTGCTCAAACCATACTCTCTTTTCATCGAGACGGGCAGTCTTGCTCTCGGAGATGTATCCATGTCCGCTGAAAAACAGCATCTGATCCATCGTCGGAGGATTGAGGCGGGCATCAGCAGCCTTGAGAAGGAACTTTTTCAGTGCGTCGATGCGTACTTTCCCGTTTTCATCCATAGGCCGGATCCTGCCGGTGAAGATGTCCGGAGAAAGAGACTGAGCGCTGTCGGCAGTGAGGTTGTAATAATACAGGGGAGTACCTTCATCGTGCCCGATGTAGTCGAACTTGAGGGAAAAATCGTCATAGTAGCGATCGCTTGGGATGGAGGAATCCTCGCGTGGATAACGCTCCTCATCCATCTTGAACGCACTTGCAAGGTGCTGGGCCCCGCGGACCATGGCAACAGGGATGTCGCCGATGAAAACGGCCCCGACAATAGGATCCTTTTTCCTGAATCTAAGTTCTTTCAGCACGGCGCGGATGCTGTCCGGAACGCTCCAGATATCTTCGATTATCTCTATTTTATAGCCGTCGGCCTTGGCAATGGCCGCTGCGTAAGCGTCCACTTCAGCCTTGGCTGAAGAATAGCTCGAAGGGTCTATAACTATTGCAAAACCTTCTCCTGCCCTGACATTGATGGCGCTCAGAAGCAGAAGTGCGGTAACAAGTAAACGAAATGCTTTCATATCGGAATTTTAGTATGTATATGCAAGTGAATGCCATTCAATAGCTTCATGAATAGCGTCGCTCAGTACTTTATTTGAGCAGGTGTCGGCGAATGCGCGTACTTCAGGTAGGCGATGAGCCGGGAGGTAAATACGGAACGAGCGGGCGCAGAACATTTGCCATTTTTCGCTTAATTCGCCTTTGATGAGCTGGTCGATTTCATCGTCCCAGCGGCCGCAATGGGTCTCGGCAATATTACGGACTTTCTCGAAATAGCTGGTGTCTGCACTCTGGAGGGCAAGACTGTCGAGGGCGGCAAATATTGCGGGACGCATCTTTTCTTTAGGGAAGAACTGTAGGCTCTCGTAGGTATTCTGGCGAAGGCGTGGCGAGACGTTGTTATCTGCCGCCAGGCGGGCAACAAGCGGAATCAGCTCGTCATCACCCATGGGAGCAAAGCAGTTCACAGCTTCCCTCTGCACTTGTTCGGAATTGTCTGAAAGCGCGATGCGGATAGCTTCAAGCTTTGCAGGGCGGTCGCACCTTCGGATTATGGTATTGAAAGCCTCGTGCCTTTCGATCGACACGGGAGACTCTTTCAGTATTTTCAGGAGTCTATCCGCGCTTGAATTTCCGAAACGGATATCGAGGCAGGCCTTGTCGGCCGAATTGCTTACGTTCTCCTTTTTGAATTTGAAGGTAGGGTCGCCGACAACATGCATTTCCAGATAAGGCGAGAATCGGTTAATCTCACCGATAGGGTAGCCTTGAGCGATGAGGCCTATGAACTCATCCGGCCACTTGTCCTGAAGGACGTTTACTGTGCCGCCCCAAGCTACAAGCGTGCCTCCCGGTTGGAAAATGTATTCATTGGCTATACAGTCTTCCATGTTGAAAGCTCCGTTGTAACAGGCGTCCATTACGACGAGCTTCGCTTCCGGACGGAACGGACCGAATTCTTCAAGGGTGAGGTTATCCTCTTTTTTTACTTTGAAATACTGGGTGTCATAGTCTCCGTGATGATGGAGAAAGGCGATATCCAGTTCCGGGCGCATCAGTTCGTTCTTGATGCGGGGCTTCAAAGGGTCGTAGTCCTTGTGGTCTATGTATGAGATTGCATCCGGCAGTGTGCTCAACCACGGAAAATGCTCCTTCATTGAGAACTGCTCGTCAATGTGGGCCTGCTTGCTTTCTGCGATGCTTCCGGAGCCTGTAAATATGAATATATGGTCCAGTCTGTCGGGATTCTTATGGGCCTGCGCCGCCTTTTTAAGATAGAGGCGGAGTTTTTCATAACGAGTGGATGCTTCTGTATCTGTCGGCCTTATTCGTCCGCTGAAAATCTCAGCCTGAAGTGGGACACTCCGCCCTGAGGTAAGGGAATAATAGAAGTACGGATCTCCGTCTTCATCCTTGCCGAGATAGTCGAAAGTGAGGTCGAAATCATCGTAGAAGCGGTCCGAAGGCACGCTTGATTCCTTACGGGGACGGGATTGGTCCATCTTGAATGCACTTGTGAAAAACTGCGCATCGCGGATCATCGGGATGGGAATGTCTCCGATAAAAACGGCTCCGCCGATCTTCCCTTTATTATATAACTGTTTAAGTTTCTCGCGGATTGCATCGGGACTTTCCCACTGCTCGGAAAGGCGGATAACATCGTAGCCGTCGGCTTTAAGCGAAGCTTCATACCCGGCAAGCTCTTCGGAGGCTTCCTTCTCGCTTGCGGGGTCTATTACAATAGCAATTCCTGCTCTTTTGGAGCAGGAGTAGGAAAGGGTTACTAATGCTATGGCAAGCAGTTTTGCCATAATCGGGCGGATATTCATGATTCCGTTATTTAGAATGTCAATACTGCTCCTGCAGTCAGGCTTAAAAGTGAAGTTCCTTCAAGGGAAGGGAACTGCGGAGCAGAGCCTATTTGTTTTAGTATGGATCCTTTTATGAAAAGACCGGGACGGAGCCTTTTGATAGGGGCGAAAAGCCAGTCTGAGCGGACAAATGCCGATAATTTACCGGAGGTTTCATAGGCAAAGGTCGGATCGACATACCTTTTCGTTATGTCATCTTTTGCGATTGCTGTATTGCCGGTTGCATAGGCAGCCTCCCCAAGAGGGAGAATATAGCCGGCACCCGCAGACAGGTCGAGAATGTTATTGCCTATGTTGAGGGTCTTCCATCCGTCTGCATTAATTCCAAGATGAGACCATGCCTGGTTGCACGGGGTGCCGTCGGCATAGTGGGTGAAATTCTCCGACTGGAACTTTACACCAAGGCCGGCATTCCAGGACTTGTCCTTTCCTATCCGATAGAGGGCAGAGAAAGAGAGTCGCATGGCATCATTGTTCTTGTAGCGGCTCATTATTTCGTAGTATGAAATGTTGCCGTGCTCGGTATCGATCCTGACTTTCTGGTCATACCAGAAGCCCTGCATGAGCTTAACCTCTGCATTTAGTCTTATGCTTTGGCGAAGGCTACCCTTTAGATCCAGCCTTTCTAGGAGGGAAATGCGGTTGAAACTATAGTCTCCCGCCTTCCATTCATGGGCGGAACCTCCGTCCCTCGCATTTTCATATCCTCCTGAATATCCCACTTCGGTGAACATCTCGAGGTGGTCTTTGGCCATACTTGTATTTACTCCGGCGGAATATGTGAATCCGGCGTACTCTCGCGGTGCGCTGGAACTCTCTGAAGAGCTGAAGGCAAAGTAATCGCCCATACCCTTCATCTTATAGTAGCGGTATGTTTTCTGGCCGTATTCGAGATAATTGGTAAACTTGGAAAAGAACATCTCGGCTCCGCCATAAACTCCTATGCTCCAGGCCTGGGACAGGCGGCGCTCAAGTCCGAGTACGATGGGTATTCGGGAAATGTCATTCTTGGGACGCGGATCCTTGCTGTCTGTCAGTGTAGCGGTCGTGAGACCGATCTTTCCGGCGAGTGTCCAGCTGTCGGAAAAACTCCATGCTATGGCACCGTTGATGTCAAAGCGCTCAGTGAGAGAATTGTCCGCAAGCGTATCGCAGATAACGTAAGGATTGTCCGGGTCGTTACCGATGAGTGAATTCCAGTTGCGGTCAAAGTCACGGGTGTTGCGGTATCTGAGGCTTCCGCTGGTACGGAAACGTCCAAGCGTGCCAATCTCTTCTACTGAAAGGTCAAGCTCGTTTTTCCCGGCAGGACGATCTGACCTGTGGAAATCCCCTTTGGAATAATTCCAGGATGCAGTTGCTGCATTCCAAACATCCGTGGGATTATATTTAAGTGATGTCGGAGAGGAACTTTCGCTTTGAACGTTCTTTATGCCGTTATCCCTCTCATGGTGCCAGACTTGGGCAAAAGCTTCCCTTGCCGGAGCGAGTAGCAGCGGCAAGAGAAGCAGTGCGCAAATCTTATGAATCTTATTCAGCATCTACCTTCGAAGGAGCAGCGCCGGGAACAACCTTTTCAACTACGAAGTCTGCGGAAGACTTGTTGGTGTCTTTGTAGTAAGCGCGGCCGTTCTCAATCTTGGTAACTTTACGGCGAACGGCAAGTCCGCTCCATGCTGCAGGTCCGAGAATACCTTCAGCATCGTCGATAGGAAGGAAGGTGGGGTAGTGCTCTTCAGCACCGGACTCCCAAACATCGATGGCGTCGAGGGTATATTCGCTAGGGAACATCAGATACTGGTATGATGATGTTGATCCAGGGGTTGTCATAAGGTGCTCGGGATCTGCGGCGTACTCTGCGGGAGTGACTCCTGCAGGAAGCTTGATGATTGCGCCTGCCCATGCGAAGAAGTTCTGTCCCCAGTTAAGCTGGCTTGTGAAAGGAGCGTGTACGAGCTCCATGTTGGGAACGCCGTCATAATCGGTATCCTTTGCATTGTAGGCGGCATAAAACTCCCAGTCGGCTTTGGAGAGGTCAGCGCAGTTTTCAAAGCCCTCGCCCTGTGCGGTATGATTGATAGGAGCATTGGCGACAACTACACTTTCTCCCGGCTGAAGGGGATAATCCTTGCCGGTTCCGGGGAATGCATATACAGGACTCTGGGTGACTCCGCCATAGAGATTCTCAAAGCCGTTAGCCTGCCATGCATTGGGCTTTGTCTGGCGGCCCATACCACCGATGAGGATAATCTGGTCGAGGTACTGGACTTCGTCAGAGTTGTTTACAAGTTCAATCCAGGTGTCGCTGAGAGGCTGGATATAAGCCTGCTTTCCAGGGGTGTACTGGACAGCCTTGATGATGATAGGAGAAGCTGATACAACTGCCAGAGCGACAGTTACTTCCTGATCGGCATAGAGAGATACTTCAGCGGCGCCGACAGCGCTCTTTGCAGAAGAAATCTTTCCATTGACAGCAATCTTGTAATCTCCCTGAGGAAGGGAAGCAGTCGCGCTGATAGCCTTGTCTGCCTTTTTAACTTCGAGAGCTGTAGTATTGTTGCCTTTAGTAGCTTCTGCTACTATATCGTTTACTTCTTCTACGCCCTCAGGAAGCGTGATGTTGACAGTGAGAGTGTAATTCTTTGCTGTCTCTGTCTTGTTGCAGGATGCCGCAAAAAAGGCTGCTGCAGCAATGCTTAAAACAATAAAAAACTTTTTCATATAAATAATGTATTAAAGATTAATTTTCAATTCGGCTCCAAAATACATATTGGGGTAAAGCTGTGATTTGGAATTCGTGTTTTTGTTCGTATGATATCTGCTTGTATTGGTGACGTTGTTGGCTGTGAAGGACAGTTGCGTGCGGGAACCTATTTCCTTTGTAAGCCTTATATTCAAAAGGGCCCATGGCTCAATTATGTCGGGAAGGAAACTATAGGTGAAGTAGCGGTCAACCATATAGTTAAGAGAAGGATCCGAGTTCATTGTCGCCGCATTCCATGTGGTATAATTACCTTCAGTATCATAGTAGCCAAGAGGCTCGACTGCGAGATAATCCTTGTCTTGATATTTGAAGGCGTAAGCCCTTGTGTTGCCGTTCTCATCCAGATAAACGGAGCGAGTGCGCTCATACCAGACGACCTGAAGGGTGGTAGTGAATATCAGCCTCAGCTCCGGAATATGGGTGATGAAACGGACGCTTGTGTTGATTCGGTCCTGGATGCTACCGCTACCTGCGGGCAGGACCGGTGCGTATTGGTCAGTCTTGCTGCGGAAGGATGTACTTTCTGTCTCTCTGGTCCTTTCGATATGGAACCAAGCTCCGTTGATGTTTACCGAGGTCTTGATTGCCTTGATGGTGCCGAGGTCCAAGCCGTATTCGATACCGTACTTGATTCTTCTTGAGCTATTGGAAGGACGGCTCCAGCTGGCGTACTCTTTTTTGTCTACCTTGGAGGCAGTCTGGCGAGTCCCGTCAAGCATATAGGTCACCTCGTTGCCTTCCAGGGCGAGGTCCGTAGATCCGTCAGGGATAATATATTGAGAGAAACGGCCCCAATAAAGCTGCCCTGTATAGCCGAATTCGTGAGTGTGGGTCTCGTGGAAGAAGGTGGCAAATCCGCTTGTTCCCTTTAAGTTCCAGCTGATACCAATCTCTTTCTTTACAGCGTTTGCCGGCTTTAAGTCGGGATTGAAGGTATCGTTCACTATCTGTGTGTTTATAACTGCAAGGCCTTTTCCCGTACTCTCATTATAGCGGTTGAGACAGATAAAGTCGTAATAGGACGGCTCCGGATACAGGTACAGGAGGGTAGGCATCTTGTTGGAAATACCGAATCCGCCGTTGATGGCAAGGTCGTCGAAGAGACGGCTATTGTTCTTGTTCAGGATGCTCAGCGATAGGTTTAACCTCGGCTCAACAACGAAATACCCTTTGTTCCCACCGCTCTTTTCAGCATTGAGGAACAGATTGGAGGCGCGGACTCCGACTTCTGACTTGAGGACAGGACCTCCGAGGGTAAAGCTACCCTTGTCGGTGAGGAAGACGGATGCGGTATTGAGAGCCGGTATATCCTTGTAAGCGCGAGGTCTCAAAGTGTGGGAAGAAGAGGCCTGAGGCGGGGTCTCGATGTCATAAGACAGACCTTCACCTCGGTTAGCATCGAGGGTATACTCCACTCCGAGCCTTATTTTGTTGTAGTCCTTTTCGCCGATTTGGAAATACTTTCCGGCGACAAGCTGCCCGAAGAAATTGACAGGGATTCCATGGATGCGATACTCGGAATAATAAGGACGGATTATCTGGTAGGCCTGATGGATTCCGCTTTCTCGTACATCCGTGACAGCGCCGTCAGGGCTCCAGACTTTGCTGAGATGTATATCCTCAGTGCGTGAAATTTGGGCGGAAAGATTATAATCCAGCGATGTAAGGAACGTTGTCTTCGGCTTGATGCTTCCATTTGCAGAAAGACGGGCTCCAAGATTTTTATTTGTAAAATTGACGTCCAGCTCTTCTAGCTGAGGGTCTGTCTTTCGGTTGTTGACGTTGGAATAGATGGATCCTTTTACATTGAGGCTGGCCCTATTCCAAACTTTTGAAAAACCTCCTGCAACGGTGAGCCTGTCGTAGCCCAGGTAACGGCGGCGCGGATCGCTGAAACTCTGGCTCCAGTCTGCTCCGATATTGATGGATCCTCCGCTCTTGAGAGCAAATCCTTTCCCTATGTATGCAAGCTTGGAATTGGGATCGGCTTGCGCTTTGAACTCCCATGGAGTGCGACCTGCCTTGGTTTTTACTATAACGACTCCGGAAGTCAGGTTGCCGTATTCTGCGGAAGGGATACCGCTGATGACCTCCATGGATTCGACTACTCCGGCGCTGACTGTACGAAGGTCGATTCCGCCTCCTGCTGTGGTCTGGTCACTCATTCCATCAGTCTGGATACTGGAGGCCGAACCATAACGTGTCGAAGCGATGGCCTGGAGGTTGGCATCATTGCTGAGAGGCGTTCCATCTACGATGACGGACGTTCCGAGAGACGAACCGGAGGTAGGATTAATTTCCCTGACCGTTGCTTGGGAGAGTTCGTTTAGATTAGGATTCTTTGCAAGGTTACCGGGGACGAGCTGCAGAAGGTCGCTGACGCTTTTTGGCTGAAGGTGCCTGATGGCCTCTTCGTTTATCACGGATTTTGAGCCCATGTCATCGCGCTCAGCCGTGACAGTAACCGAGTTCAGCTCAAGACTCAGTACTTGGAGTTTCATGTTGAGCGTAGTCGGCCCGGCGATAATGACAGTGCCTAAAAGGTCTTTATACCCTACAAAAGAGACCTGATACTCGTAGTTTCCTTTTTTGAGGTTGGTAAATTCATAATTACCATCCTTGTCCGTAGTTACCCAGATAGATTTGTTGAGGGAGACTACAGCAAGCTCCACAGCTTGTCCTGCCGTATCGGTAACACGTCCGGAAAGGCTGTAGTTTTGAGCCCATGCCGTTCCCCAAACAGGGAACATAATTATAAGGAGAAGGAGAAACTTCTTCATTAGAATAATATCTTCAGATTTACACTACTACTTGCAAATGTAAATTATTCTGATGAAGAATGCAATACCTATAAATGATTATAGGCAGGAGTCTTATGCTTTCCGGCTATTTCGGGGCAGAGTATTTACCCTCAATCAGGAGTGCAGGAAAAGTTACAAAACTCTTCGGGAATCTCCTCAAGAGAATGATTGTTAGCGCCCTCTCCGGGTGCAGGAAAGGATGAATCCGGTGAAGAACAGGGTCAGGGTCCCAAGCACGATGGCCAGGTTCATGTGGATGAAGGACGGAAGCGGCAGCAGGGTTTGTCCGAAAGAGACGTAAAGCACCGTTAGGAGACCGATTATCGTGGCAATCAGCGCCTGGGTCGAGGTCGTCCTCTTTACGAAGGCGCCCAACAGGAAGAGTCCCAGCATCCCTCCCGAAAGAACGCTTTGCATGGCCCACCAGACGGTCAGGGCGCTCTTGACATTCATGACGGCAACGGCAATCCCGATTGAGAACAAGGTCAGCAGGACTGTCGTCAGGCGGAGAAAACGCATGTCCCGCGCCGGATCCCCTTTCTTTCGGGAGAAGCGCCGGTAATAGTCTTCCAGCAGCACTGTGGATCCGGAATTCAAGGTGGCGGCGATGGTGCTCATTGCGGCTGCGATGATGGCGGCGATGAGGAGCCCGCTCATTCCGCGAGGTAGGTGGTGGACTATGTACCAAGGGTACACCGCATCTGATTGGGCGGCAACCTCCGCGGGAACCTCCCCGGGGTGGGTCTGGACAAAAATCCAGAGGCCGGTCCCGATAATCACGAAAAGCAGGGTGACCGGGACATAAAGCATAGCTCCGTGAAACGCCGACTTGCGGGCGGATTTCAAGTCTTTTGCCGCTATGTAGCGCTGGGTAAAGCTCTGGTCGATGCCAAAGTTCTGCAGATTGATGGCGATTCCATAGACAAAGCACACCCAGAATGTCTCAGACCCCCAGTCCTTCAGGTCGAACGAGCCGAGAGAGAACTTTCCTGCGTCAGCCGCCATCTGAATTCCGTTCGAGAAACCGACTGGAATGTCGATGAAAAGGCTTCCGATGACCACAAACGTTCCGATAATCAGGACGAGCGACTGGACGGCATCAGCCCAAATAACTGCTTTAAAACCGCCCATCATGGAATAGAGCATCGTCAGGATTCCCGTCACCAGGATGATTGGCAGGCAAGGCACGCCGATGGCCGTTTTCAGAGTCAGGGCGAGCAGGAAGAGAATTACGCCGCTCCGAGCGCTCTGCATGATGAGGAAACACGCACTCGTGTAAATCCTGGCCCAGGGACCGAAGCGCTCTTCCAGGAAGGAATAGGCGGATACCGATTGGGATTTGCGGTAAAAGGGCACAAACCAGACCGCCGAGACGGTCGCGGCGATTGGAATCGTCAGGGTCAAGACATAACAGTTCCAGTTCGTGAGGAAGGCCTTGGCCGGCAGGGCTAGGAAAGAGATGGAACTGACGAGTGTGGCGAAGATGGAAAGAGCGATGGCCCACGAAGGAAGTTTCCCCCCTCCGTCACTGAAAGTTCTTGCATCCTGCGCGTCCTTCCTGAAATAGAACGAGCAGCCGAAAACCGTGATTCCAATCAGGTAAAGGACGATGATGACGACATCAAGCATACCGAGTTCCATAGCCGTCAGATGTTTTGGTAATGGTCTATCGCGTTTTTGAAGCCCTCCATCATGGCGCCGTAATCGCAGCGGATGGCGATGAAATCCACGCCGCGTTTTTTCCAGGCGGCATACTCTCCGTCGAGGGAGGCTCCGAGCAGCAGCCCGGCCTCTTTGACCCGCCGGGCCACCAGATCATAAACGCCTGCGACCTCCGGGTCATACCATTGGCGGGATTTTCCCATGGATGTCGAGAGGTCATACGGTCCGACCAAGATTCCGTCTATGCCCGGAACGGCGAGGATGCTGTCCAGGTTCTGCACGGCGACGATGTGCTCGATTTGAAGAATGACGAGTGGTTCCTTCTTGGCGACTTCCCAGTAGGGATCGATTTCCTCCGCTCCGTAGCCGACGCAGCGGCGGAATCCGCAACCGCGGCTTCCCGTAAGGGGATAGCGCATGGCATCGACGGCCCGTCGCGCGTCCTCAGCGTCCATGATCATCGGGACAATGATGCCCGCTGGACCAAAGTCGATGATTCGTTTGATTTCCGTGTGGTCGCAGGCGGGGACCCGGTAGAAGGAAGCGCAGTCTGTCCCGCGTACGGCCATCAAGTGGAGCATGGCGGTGTTCCGGTCCATCACCCCGTGTTCACCGTCGATGAAGACGAAGTCGAATCCGGCTTCAGCCGCGAGTTCCGTCACGGAAGGGTCTGTAAAGGTAACCAGTCCGCCGAGTGCGGTCTTTCCGGAGCGAACCTTCTCCAGGAATTTCTCTAGATTATTGATTTTCATATATGTTTTGTCTGTTATAAATCGATCACTTCTTCCCATTTCTGGCCGAAGTGGCCTGTGATTTTGATCACGACCTGCTTGGCGCCGGCATCTGGAGTTGCCTTGAAAAAATGCTTGTTTACATTGGGGTCATAGGTGGAAGTGTATCCCGGATACGCCGCCGCAATTTCCGTTGCGTAGCGGTAGGAGATGTCATTCACCCGCTCCATCTGCCCCTTTGGGGTCCCGTCCTGGAACCACTCGAACTTCCAGTCATCGTCCACGTCCCATGTGTTCAGGATGATGGAATTCGGATTCCTGCTGCTTTGTCCGGGGCGTATAATCTCGTACTGTACCTTGTCTCCGGTTTCGACCGTGTGATATACCCAACTGAGAGAGGTCCCGGTGCGGGAGAAGATTTCATACCCTCGCGGTGTCCCGTCGCGGCAGACGTCTATGATCCACCAGGCGCCGAGGAATCCGCTGATATTGTGGTCGTGGATTCCTTTGCGGAGTGGAGTAATGTTCTGTACATGGGTATGGCCGGAAAGGAAGGTTACGTCATATCCGTCCAGCAGGGCGAACACCTCCTCTCCGCGTCCTATCGGAGCGTCTTTCCACCACCGGTGGATTGGAACATGCTGTGCGACGTAGAGTTTTGTCGTCTTCGGGACTTGTGCGAGCAGGGCTTTCAGGAAAAGGACCGTTTCTTCCGGGTAGCTCTCCTCGAATTTCTTCGCCGTCTGGTATTCCATGTCGTTCAGGGTGACGACGAGATCGTTCCCTAGATAAAAGGCGTAGTTGATCGGCCCGAACGCATTCTTGAAATCTGCTGCCGCATCTAGCCCGGTCAGGTCTTTGTTGAAATCGTGATTGCCTATGACGGCATAAAACGGAATGCCCGTCCTGCGAATCTCTTCCTTGTAACTGGCGAACAGATTCATGGCGTCCTGGACAATGTCTCCGAGACAGATTCCGATGGTCATCCGGTCCTTGGCCAGGGCCTTGCATGTGTTGGCAAGTTCCTCGAGCGGTTCTCCTTTGAACAGATCGAACTGGGCCTGGTTTTTCGGCTGAGGGTCGGCCATGACGACAAAGTTGTAATCTGGGGAATCCGACAGTTTCGTCAGGGTGAAATCGTAGGAGGTTTTCCCGGAAACCACTTTCTGGTAGAACTGCGGGGCTCCCGAACTGTAGTCGGCAACATATCCGGGAGGCGTCACGATAGACAGGAATTCGGCGCCCTTGGTCAGTTCCATTATGAAGAATCCGGTTTTGTCGGTGCGCGTGAAACGCGACCCATCCGTGACCAGAACGTCGGCGAGACCCGCCTTTCCGTCGGTCACTTTGCCGATGATCCGGGATCCGCCGGAAATGACAGCCGTTCCGCCTGAAGAAGATCCGTTTCCCTCTTTATTGCAGGACGAAAGGATACCGGCCGCTCCGGAGATGAGCAGGATTACTGTTAGGTATTTGATTAAATTAGTTTTCATATGTTGTCCCTTGTAATATCCATGGCAGGTTGAAACGGTAATGAATCCGGCTGCTGAGGAGGTGAATCATCCCGTCCGGAGTTTGTGTACTGCATAGGTATCCGCGCGGTTCGGCATGGGTTGCATCCATGTCAAAATCGCCCGTCCAGGCTCCTCCCGCGAGGGAGCGGTGCTGTCCGTCAGTGACGAGTTTCCGGACTGGCCAGGTTTTACCATCGTCAAAGGATAGGGCGACAAATAGCCCGTATCCCGTATATTCATTCCCTTCCGGATCCCGAAAGGTCATGCCTCGCGATTCGCCCTTTTCCGGGTGACCGGCGAAAGACGCCAGCAGGATCGGCCCCTCTCGGAGCCGTCGCATTGTGACGCGCTGGCCTCCGTAGATTGGGAGGAAGTCTTCCATGGCCCTGTATGTCCATGTCTTTCCTCCGTCGGAGGAAAAACTCTGCGGAAGGTGAAGCTTCCCGTCGGACCCTTGGATGCCGATTCCGCGGCCGACTGACATGAGCGACCCGTCTTCGAGTTCCACAATCGCCCCGTGAATGCCGGCGATGGAAGGCCCCGATGTCCCGTTTTCTACGGGAAATGGCATCGGATTTCCGTCCCAAGGATCGGCCCATGTTTCGCCGCCGTCCCGGCTGATATGGATGGAGGTTCCCTCCTTGCCTCCGCCCGGACCGGCGTCACAAGTCTGAACCATCCAGCCCCGGGATGTGATGATGGGTCCGGCTACGACCTGGTGGCGTTTGGCGTGCTCGGGTTCTATCAACCGGATAGGGGACCAGTGGGCCCCGTTATCATCGCTGTAGCGGAGGGACAGGGCGAGGTTCTGCCAGTCTCCGCTGTTGGCGATGCCGTTGAAGTGCCATAGCCGTCCTTTCCCATCGTTCAAAAGGGAACTTCCAGTGACGTTCCGGTCTGCAATCCGCAGAAACAGGGAACCCTTTTCCCACTCCTGCGACCCCTTTCGGAGCCGGGAAGCGAGAACTACTTGCTCCCGGCCATCCTCATTGTCACAGGAGAACCATACGGCCAGCAAGTCCCCGTTGTCACAATAGGTGACGGCAGGCTGGTGGTTGTGGCGGTAGAACGGTGTTCCGTCCTCTGGATTCTTGACAAAAACAATGGGCTCGAGAAACAGGGGTTTCCGCGAAGCTCGCTTCCAGCATGCTTTTTTCCGGTTGACCTTTTGAGCATACAGGGGCTCTTTCTCCCGTGTTTCCACAAAGCGCAGAGGCGTATCCGACTCTACGACCCGGAATCCAATCTGCGCGTGAGCGTCTTCCTCCAGGGCAGCGCTCCGGTTCCGGCTCCGCAGGTACCTCTCAGGTGTATTGTGGCTGCCTCCGCGAGTGACACGGTAACTCCCGGTTTCGGGCCCACGTGGGTCCGTGACCGCTTCCGGTCCATATGGCGCGTACCAGTCCAGGCACCATTCCTCGACATTGCCGTGCATGTCATGGAGTCCGAAATCGTTGGGGCGGGCCTTCCCGACTCTCAGGTCGACTTTCCTGAGATTCCGGGCCACCTGCTGGTTCCTGAGCATGGCACTGTCCAGCCGTTGGCCGGTATAGAACGGGCTGTCAGTCCCTGCGCGACAGGCATACTCCCACTCAGCTTCCGTTGGAAGCCGCCAGTTTTTTCCGGTCTTCCCACTGAGCCATCGGCAATACGCGACGGCGTCCAGGTAGGAGACGTACACGACCGCCTCGTCATCTCCGGTGGACAGGCCTCTTTCTTTTCCGCGTAACGCCTTGTGGGCGGGGTCAAACTGCTCGTACTGTGCGTTCGTCACCTCCGTGACACTCATTCTGAACGGTGCGGAAATGGTGACCCGGTGTATGGGCGCTTCGTCGAAATCCTCTCCCTCACCGTCTCCTCCCATCAGGAAGGAGCCGGCCGGGATTTCAACGGTTTCCGGCTCCTGGGCCGCCAGGAGGCATGGAAACAGCAGAAAGAGAAGGAGAAGAATCTTCTTTATCATTGTACAATCTCGAATAGATGGTTCTGTTCGGCTTTTCCGTCGGCTCCCATCCTGGACGTACTTCCGTTCAGTTCCGTAAAGGCAGCCCCCTTGATTGTCCAGTTGACGACGGCGCGGACACGGACCTGAAGCGTCTCCGTTGCGGAGCGGGTCGTAAACGTCCCGGAACATGGAATGTAGGCGGAGTCTTTCCCGATGTCAAAGTTATACTGGATTTCAGTCTCGCCAACCGTTGTTTGCTGGAGGTCAAGGGCCGGCGCCCATGAGTCTCCATCAAGGAATTCGACTGCCCAGTAACGGTTCCCGGCGCCTGAATTACGCATGAAGAACTGGAAGTGGATCTTCGTTCCTGCGGGAATCTGCTTCAGGCAGGGCATCGTATAGAGCCAGTAGTCTCCGGCGAAGGGGCTCTTGATATACGGGTCTCCGTTGTTGGCTGTTGCCCTGGAGAACTTGTACTTGGCCGAGATGGCCCCGTCCGCCTTGTCCACTCCATTGTAATAGGTCAGTCGGTTCCCGTCGCTCAGTGCATCCCTGACATATTTGTCTCCCGCACCGATTCCCTGGAGTTCGCTTTCCGATGAATTCCAGGAGGCCTTGACGGCGCTCGCGTCAGCCGAACCGAACTTCCAGTTTCCGAGGACACTGTAACGACTGACCGTAATGAAGGACTCGTAGTCATTCTCCTCGTTGAACAAGCGGATCCTGGCAGTCCCGTCTCCATCGAGTGTCACGCCGAGTTTGTCGGTTCCGGCGCTTAGGAGGGTCTTCGACAGGGTCGCCGTTCCCTCGGCTACTTCAGCGGCAATCTCCACATTGGAAGTCACGGTGAATTCAGCAGACTGTTCGCCGGGAAGTAGGTAGGCTTCCGTCTTGTCAAGCGTCACCTCGAGCACTACCTGGGTCAGGGTCATGACCGACTCGATTCCATAATCGCTATTGTAAAAGCGTATCCGTCCTATGCGGGTGTCTCCGGTTTCGTTTTTTCCGTATCGTACTGTCCATGTCCGGTAATCTACTACTGATTTGGTCGGGACTACCTCTTCTACCTGAATCCAGTCCGGGGCCTCCACCGCGACGGGGACATTGGTCTGAACTTGGACATCAAAGGATCCTGCCGGGGTTCGGACAGTCCTGCTGTTCCCTCCGACTATAGAGATGAAGGGCTGGAGTTCCTGACCCGCAGCGCTCTGGACTACCTTGATGGTGTAGTGAGTGATGCCAGACTGGATGTCTATCGTGCCCTGGCGGCTCTTAGAGAGGTCGCTATTGTCGCAGTGTATATTCACCTCGGTCTCTACTCCGGCGGGGCCCTCTGCGGGATCGATATGCAGCCATGAAACGTCCGAAGACACCGTAAACGGATTGTCAGAAAGGACCTTTAGGGCGACGTCGTCCTCTGGTGTGCCTTCGAAAACAAGCAGATTGCCTGTAGCTCCGGTCACCTTCAGGTCGGCTGCCACGATGGATTCCGTCCCGCCGGCAATGCACTGGATGGTCGGCCACCAGGTCTCGCTGCTGCGGTCGCTCAGGGTCAGGCGCCAACTGGCGCCGTTTGGAGCTTCCAAGGCGGCTCCGCTACATGTCCAGTTGGCCACACATAGGAGTCGGAAATCGACCTTGTCGGTAGTGTTCTCGTACTTGACGACAGTGGAGACCTGGGCATTGGCCGCAGCATTGGCGCCGCCGGTAAAGGCGACGGTGTAGATGGTTTCCATGCCAGGTTCCATCGTCGTCTGGGGCGTCCCGGCTATTTTCCATTCATTGCCGTCCTTGTATTCCAGGCGCCAGTACTTCATACAGGAAGCAGAGACGCGCGGCTCGAAGGAAATTTTCAAGATTGTTCCCTTTGCGACGGGAATCGGGGAAGTGAACTCACAGTAGTCTCCTGGCCATACGCCAATCACTCGGGGATCGTTGCTGTTTATGTCCAGACGGAAATTCTTCGACACGTCAATCGTGGACTTGTCGATGCTAACATAACGAATCTGTCCGTTGCCTTCCTCAGCCTCAATCACCCCTTCGGCAGGCCAACTCTCTGTGAAGTTGTGGTCGGCAACGCCGATTTTCCAGCGGATGGGGAATCCTTCCACCTCGACGGATTCACCGTTCTGCAGGACTGTGAATGGTTCTTCGACCACGGTCTCGTTCAGGGTATAGCGAAGTGTCAGTATCGCGGCTCGTACCGCCGCAGGGTTCTCACTTACTGAGAAATGTAGAGTGTCAACAATCCCTCCCCGGGAGGTTTTCTTCTCGCAGGTGATCCAGTCCAGGGATTCCGTTGCGTAATCCGGATCCGGAGATAGCGAATATTCCCATGGAATGTTAGTTGTCAGGAGGAGGTCCTTTTTCCCGGAGGATTTCGAGAATTCAATACGCGCAGCAGATTTCCGCAAGAACTCATTGCTCTGGTCCTGGGTCAGGCGGATGACACCACCGACAGCGATGTCCTGGATGCCATTGTTGGCAATCATGCGATACTCGGCCGTACGGGTCGAATGTTGGTCAGTGCTGCGGTCGATGACGAAGTAGAACAGTCCGTCCTCTTCTCCACAGTCCGGGAAGGGGTGGACCCAATCGTAATCTTCCGCAGGAACAAGTCGCCAGGAAAGGTTGGACTGTACCAGAAATTTCGGCGAGGGCATCTGCTCGTTGGTAAGATCCGGCGAGGAGATGTCCAGGTATTTGTAATACGAGTAGGTGCCGTCGTATTCCAGGGATTCCTCCAGAGAGAGGACAGTGGCTCCCTCGCTGTCAAGCACCTTGAATACAGGATCCTCCGGTGTGATTTCCTGGCAGGCGGAAAACAGGACGGCCAGACACAGGGAGGCAAGTGGCAGGAATATCTTTTTCATATCGGATAATCATTAAAGGGAATAGGGGTTGCGGTGCGTACCGGCGCCTTTCTTGTAACTCCAGTCGAGCGCCGTGTGCATGTCATTGTCTCCCTGCATTCTGGCAAGGGCTTTGTCAACGTTGTCCTTGTTCGAGGAGACGGTGTAGGAAGGATACACGAAACGGGTCGGAAGCTCATGGTCATTGTAGACGGTCCCTTCCCCGATGGTGAGGATTGGATATTCGGTGCGGCGCCATTCGTGGAACTGCTCCCAGCCGACCCAGAGAAGGGACAGCCACTTCTGGGACTGCAGGAATTCTTCCTTGCTGGCATACAGGTTTCCTTCCGTGCCGGCCAGGTCATAGGAACCCAGGGGTGAAGCCAGGTAGGCGTCGATATCCGAAGTCTTGATTGTCTTGGATATCGTTTCGCCGATGGGCGACCATTTCAGCATGTTCTGCCGGACGGCGCTCTCATAGAGCGACTTTGCGGTCT
The DNA here is from genome assembly GCA_900318955.1 of uncultured Bacteroidales bacterium. Taxonomy (GTDB): domain Bacteria; phylum Bacteroidota; class Bacteroidia; order Bacteroidales; family UBA932; genus Cryptobacteroides. The sequence goes on along the minus strand of ONMJ01000008.1, from coordinate 45,601 downwards.
GGCCTTCGAGGGTCAGTTTTCCCTTCTGGACACCTTCCGCTTCGATGAACAGAATCTCGGAGTAGTCCATGAGCCAGCCGGGGAATGTGGGGGAGGCGAGAACCTCGAAATTGGGTTTGGAAGTCCCTTCGTCATCCTTGGTGCGGTTTGACTGATTACCTCCGGAGACGGTGCCCTTCCATTTACCGCCGGTCTGGACGCCCCAGATGAGCAGGCGCGGATCGGCATACAGCGCGTTGCCCTGAGTGTCCAGTTCAGCGGTCATCTTGATTAGCTGCTGGGTGAGGCGATGCTGCTGGAAAACGCCTTTGGTCGTCTCCGCCTTGGCCCAGTAGGACTTGTACGGATCTATTCCCTTGTAGGGGACGACCGCTCCGTCAGACTGTTTGGTGAACAAAGGATAGTCGGACGGATGCGTCAGGATAGCAGCGATTTCATCCCAATAACTGTCGCTGATGCCGGTCATACGGCAAAGATACCGGAGTTTCAGGGAATTGGCAAATTTCCGCCAGGAGGCGGCGTTCCCGTCGTACATCTGGTCTAGAGAGGCATACCCGCTGGCCGGATTCTTCGCGAGAATCCGGTTCGCCTTCTCCAGGTCGTCCAGTATGTGGCGAAACACGTCCTCCTGTGATTCGAATGCAGGAGAGCGGTTGGCGCTGTACTGGAAAGCCTCTTCGTACGGGATGTCCCCGAAGAGGGACACGAGTTCCGCCATCTGGTAGGATTTCAGAATCAGGGCAAATGCCTCGAAGAGTTCGTCGCCTTGTTCCTGGGCGAGCTGGAGCATGTGGTTTGCGTCGGCCGCCCTTCTGGCAAAGTTGTCCCAGATGGACTGGGCGTTGCCGTCGGTGACCTGATACAGGTGTTCCTGCCGGGTGGAACCTCCCGTGAACGCCGTAATCTGAATCAGCTCCGCATTCCAGAACCAGGAATAGTACTGGCTCTGGGTGCCGGTGTCGAAAAGAATCGGCTCAAAAAGGTTGCTCGGCTTGAGAGAGCCGTATGCGATTTTAGTCGGATCGGTGTTGATCTTTTCAAAGCTGTCGGTGCAGCCCGTCCCGCAGAGGAGCGCGACGGTTGTCGCCAGAATTATGAGTCTTTTTTCCATGGCTAGAACTTGATTTTAAGGTTGGCGCCATAAGAACGGCACATCGGGAATGAGCCGGTTTCTACGCCGCGCTTGATATCGCCGCCGACCAGGACGCCGGTGTCGGGATCATAGAAAGGATACGCCGTCAGGCAGAAAAGGTTAGTGGCGAAAGCGGCTACTGACAGGTTCTGGAAGACCTTGGTTTTCTTGACCAGCGATTTCGGGAAAGTGTACTCAAGGCGGAGGTCCTTCATCTTGAAGTAGGATCCGTCATAGGTGTATTCCTCGAAATTATAGCGGCTTGCCTTGTATGTTTGGTAGTAGGAATAGATGCTGGAGGTTATGGTCTGGTTGGGGATGCAGACCGTATTGCCTTCCCCGTCGGTTCCAAGGATGTTCACGCCGGGTGCTACCATGCCGTCGTACCGGCCCTTCAGGGTGTTCGTGAGCTTACCCTGGTAGCCCAGGATGCTCGCCGTCACGGAAAAGACTTTTCCTCCGAGTTGGGCTGCGAAGTTCGCGCTTAACGTAAGGTTCTTGTAGCGAATCGAGGTGGAAAGGCCGCCAGTCCATTCCGGGTTGACATTGCCCAGGCAGCGGAGGTCCTGGCTGTTGAAGGGAAGTCCCGTGTTGATGTCGATGACGTCCTCGCCGGAGCAGTCAATCTTTTCGCCGGCATCATTCAGGTAATAGGACCCTTCCGGAGCCTTCTGAAGGCCGATTGCCCAGATTTCACCCATTCGCTTTCCCACGTAGTCGTAGACATAGAATCGATTGGAGATGCTGGAGTAGTTCTCGATATGGGGCACGTTGTTGTCCCATCCTTCGTACATATTCATCAGCACGCCAACATTCCGGGAAGCATTTAAGTGGATATCCCAGCGGAAATCCTGGGTCTTGACCGGGATAGCGAAAAGTGAGATCTCGACTCCGCGGTTGCGGATGAGGCCGATGTTGTACGTGTAACTCTTCGCTCCGGTGATATAATCTCCCGGCAGATTGTAAATCTGATTCGTCACGTCTGACGTGTACACCGCTACGTCGAAGCCAAGCCTGTTCTTGAGGAATTTCGCTTCGATGCCTGCTTCCCAAGTCTCAACGTTTTCGGGGGCGAGATCCGGATCAGGATAGGTTGCTCCTGTGCGGTAACCGCCCGGGTAGGTGGTGGTGGCGTAATTGTAGGCAATTGAATAGGGCGTCGTGTCCTTGCCTACGTTCGCCCAGGATGCGCGCAGTTTCAGGAAGGAGACCCAGGGGAGGCAGTTCTTGAAGTCTAACGCCTTGTCCAGTACCAAACTGCCACCTACAGATGGGTAGAAGTACGACCAGTTTCCACGGGAAAGGGTTGACGACCAGTCGTTTCTTCCTGTAATATCCATGTATGCCCAGTCGTTCCAACCCAAAGAAACCATCCCGTACAGGCTGTTGACGACCTTGTTCAGCCGCTGCTCCTCGTAGACCGGCAACGTGCCGGTGGGGTAGTTGTCGATTGTGTACACATCGTCGACGTCGAGCTTGTCGATTGTATACTTCATCGAGCGGACCTGATAAATCATCTTGTTCCCGCCGAATCCGGCCGTGAGCGTCAGCCGTTCGTTGACGAAGGCGTCAGTGTAGCGCAGCATAAAGTCCGTGTTGGATTCAAGCTGGAATGTCGACTGTTCGCGGTAGAAGCCGTTGGGATAGGTGTAATTGTATTTGGGCTTGCGCTGGGTGCGGAACTGTTCTCCGAGGTCGATACCCGTTTTCACGTCAAGTGTCAGTTTATCCTTCCAGATGTCGAATGTGAGGCCTATGTTTCCCAAGACGCGGTCCTTGTCCATACTATTGGTGAATTCATAGAGAACACGGTAGGGATTGTAATACTCCGTGTGGCTGATTAGATAGGCATAGTCCTGGAAAGTTTCGGCGTTGTAATGGCCGTCGAAATATTCCTTCGCATACTCTTTCATGCTGACGTTCGTACGGTTCCAGACAAGCTGGTACATCGTAGAGTTCCTGGCGTAGGCCGAAGACGGCATATTGTCCGAGTCGGTGCGGTAGTAATTGATTTTCGAGCGTAGTTTGATCCTGCCAAGAATCGGGGTCGTCAGTGAGAGTGAAACCGTCTGTTTCTTGTATCCCGTGTTTGGAAGGATCCATTCGTTGCGGGTATCCTTGAAGGAGGCTCTTACCATCGTTCCTTTCCCGTTGCCGCCTTCCACTGCGATAGAGTGGTCCATGTTGATGCCGGTCCGGAAGATACCGGTGTACCAGTCGCTCTTGTACACCCACGGGGTAGCCACTATTTCTCCGGTGTCCCAGTTGTATCCTTCGTACTGGTAGCGCAACTTGGAGGGGTCGTAGGCCTCACCGAATGCGTAGCGGCTGTAATTAATTTCCATTCCTTCAGGGTTGAGGCTGGCCCGCCAGAAATTGTACGGTGCCTTGCCCATGTCGATTCCAGATCCGTACTTGGTCTGAAAATCCGGCCAGTACCCTGCGACGTCAGCCGTGAAACCGAAGCTGTAGGTCACTCCGATGCCCTTGGCAGTCGAGCCTCCCTTCGTTGTAATGATAATGGCTCCGTTTCCGGCACGGCTTCCGTATAGCGCGGTCGCCGCGGCACCTTTGAGGATAGTGACAGATTCGATTTCCTCGGGATTGAGGTCTGTCGCTCCGTCTCCGAAGTCCACGGGGCCGTCGTCATTGGTGTAGGTCGTTCCTCCGACGTTTGCGATTGTTCCCGATGTCATGGGAATTCCGTCGATGACGAACAGCGCCGAACTGGTCCCGCTCAGAGATGTTTCGCCGCGGACCACGGCTTTCATGGACCCGATTGGGCCCGAAGCTGCATTGTTGAACTGCAGACCGGCGACCTTGCCCTGGAGGCCGTTGAGCCAGTTGCTGGTGGGTATTTCGGCAATTTCCGCTCCGGACACCTCCGTTGTAGCGTAACCGAGAGAGCGTCTTTCGCGTTTCATGCCGAGCGCTGTGACGACGACTTCTTCCAGCATTTCCGAATCAGGACGGAGGGCGATTTCGTATTCGAGCCGGGTTCCGACTTTGAATTCCAGGGGGTAATAACCCATGAACTGGATTGAGATGACATCCCCTGGAGAGGCTCGGAGTGTAAACCGGCCGTCCAGATCCGTGGTGGCGAACGTTTTCCGGGCGGCGACGCTGACGGTCGCACCCGGGAGCGGCTCCGACGAAGCGGCGTCCACAACCCTGCCCCGGATCTCGTCCTGGGCCAGCGTTGCGGGAAGCACGCTCAATAGGAATCCTGCAACAAGCAGCAAATTCCTGATAGTCATTGTCTTACTCATGTTTTAATTGGTTGTTATATCGTTATAACACATGGTTAAAAAAAGTGCTATTAAGCTATTGGATGATTTCTGAATTCAAGATGATTCTCTCCCCGGTTACAGCCGGAGCCCCCTCCATCAGATCCATGATTTTTCCGACTACTGCCTTGGAAAAGGCTTGCGCCGGCTGGCGTGCATAAATGACCTCGTTGTCGAAGATGTCGAATGCGTCGTTGTGCCCGAAACAAGCGATACCAAAGTTCTTGTTGATTCCCGCCGCATACATGTCTGCCATCCCGGCAAGAGCCAAAGTATTGGTTGCGAAGACAAGCGCCTCGACCCCGCGTTCTTGTGCCGAGCGATAGGTCTTCAGTGCCTTTTCACGGCTGCAGTTCCTAGGGAAGCGATGGAAGCGTATATTGTCTTCAAGGCCGGATTCCCGCATGCAGTCGCTGTATCCTCGCTCTCGGTCCGGGAGGATGGACACGTTCATGGCGTAGGAGAGCATCTCAATCTTCCGGTATCCTCTGCCGGCCAGGGCCGCCGTCAGGTCGCGGAAAGCCTGGTAGTTATCAAGCAGTACGGTCGGTCCGTCGAACCCCGGGACCTCGCGGTCGACGAGGACAAGGGGAACGTCGCCGTGCGCCATTTCCAGAATCATGTTGTCCGAGTGTTCGCACGGCACGATTACGAGTCCGTCGACCCCGCGATTGATGAATACGTCTTTCAGCCGCGCCAGCCTGCCGGCGTCTTCGTCCGAATTTCCGAACAGGACGGAATATCCGTGGCTGTAAGCGTCGTCTTCCACGTACTTGATGAATTCGGCGAAGAAGGGGGACGTTACGTCCGGAATGATAATCCCGATAGTCCTGGAACGTCCGCTCTTTAGGGTTTGCGCAGCCATGTTTGGCCGGTAATGAAGGCGGGAGGCAACCTCCAGCACGTGTGCGGCTGTCTCAGGTTTTACCCGGTACACGCGCGTACCGTCGCTCTTGTTCTTTAGAACAAAAGACACCAGAGCGGGAGAGACGCCCGCTTCTGAAGCGATATCTTTGATTGTAACTTTGGAGCCGGCCATCGTTTTATGCGCATGTAGGTCTGCAGCAAATATATTATATCGTTATAACAAATCCAAATTATTTTTCAAAAAAATATTCAGCCGCATGGATACGGACAGCCCTATCGGTCCGAAGGCAGGAGTCTTATGCTTTCCGGCTATTTCGGGGCAGAGTATTCTTTGATGTGCTGCTCCTCGCTAAGTCGGCAAATGACCAGCTTGTCTTTGGACTCTGCAATTATGTATCCTTCAAGACCTTCCGCTATGACAGTCTTAAGCGAAGCGGCATGAACAATGCACCCCTTGCAGTCGAAGAGTCTGACATCGTCTCCAACAACGGAATTCCCATCCCCATCAGAAGGGATGTGGGCCTTGATTGCACCCCAGCTGCCGAGGTCGCTCCATAGAAGATCTTCAGCGATTACATGGATTTTGTCGGACTTTTCCATGACGGCATAGTCGATAGATATTTTCTCGCATGTCGGGAAAAGCCTTTGGAGTTCCTGAGGCTCGGAAGGGGTATAGAAAGAAGGTGATAAGGAGTCCATTATCCCTGCGATCTGAGGGGCGTAGGAGTGCATTTCCCTGATTATGGTAGAGGCGTTCCATACGAAAATCCCGGCGTTCCAGAAGTAGTGGCCATCCTTAAGATAGGCTTCCGCTTTCTCCAAATCAGGCTTTTCCTTGAATTCGGAGACCTTGGCAATAGAGCCTTTTACGGCTTGGGGAGCATATATATATCCATATCCAGTTTCGGGACGTGAAGGAGTGATTCCAACGGTCACAATGGCATCGCTTTCGTTTGTAAAGGCGAGTGCTTTTGCGATTGTACTTGCAAAGAGATCGGTGTTGAGAACTAGTGCGTCAGCCGGCGTGACAACGATATTGGCCCCTGGAAATTTCGCTGCGATCTTCCAGCAGGCATAAGCGATACAGGGGGCGGTATTTCTCGCTTGTGGCTCTGCAAGAATTTGGTCCTCAGGTATTTCCGGAATCTGAGCCTTGACTGTGTCTACATACTTTTCAGATGTGACAACCCAGAAATGATTCGCCTCGCAGACGGGTCTGAATCGGTCGAGTGTCATCTGGATAAGGGTCTTTCCGACTCCTACGACATCGATGAACTGTTTGGGCATTTCAGGGGTGCTCAAGGGCCAGAGCCGGCTCCCGATTCCTCCGGCCATTATTACGACATGGGTATTCTCCATAATTGTTCTCAGATGGTTCTGAGCAAAAATAATTATTATTTCCCAACAATTGACTATCTTTGCTCCATATAATTGTTCAATTCTCATGTCTGAAATCAAATACAGGGTCGAAAGTGACCTTCTTGGCGAACTTCAGGTTCCCGCAGATGCTTACTATGGGGTGCAGACCCAGCGCGCTCTCAACAATTACAAGATATCCAATACCAGGATGTGCGACTATCCTGAATATGTGGTATCTATCGCATATGTCAAGATGGCTGCCGCGGCTGCAAATGCGGAGCTCGGAGTTCTTGACAAAAATATTGCTGATGCAATAATCAAGGCTTGCGAGGAAATAGTTGCTGGTAAGTTCCATGACCAGTTCCCTGTCGATATGATGCAGGGCGGAGCCGGAACATCGGTCAATATGAATGCCAACGAGGTCATCGCCAACCGCGCCCTGGAGATAATGGGCCATAAGAAAGGTGAATACCAGTTCTGTTCTCCGAACGACCATGTCAACTGCGCCCAGTCGACAAATGACGCCTATCCGACCGCGTTCCGCTATACTTTCGTGAGGATGAATAAGATTCTAGTAAAGAGTCTCACCGACCTTATTAACGCTTTCAGGGCTAAGGGCGAAGAGTTCAAGGATATAATCAAAATGGGCCGTACGCAGCTACAGGATGCCGTTCCTATGACCTCCGGTCAGGAATTCATCGCTTTTGCGGACAACCTTGAAGAGGAGATTGCCAACCTCGAAAGGAATGTGGTCCTTCTCAAAGAAATCAATATGGGCGGAACCGCGATCGGCACAGGCCTGAACGCCGTCCCTGGATTTGCTGAACTCTGCACAAAGAAGATGTCGGAGTTCTCCGGAGACACCCTTATCAAGGCGTCCGACCTTGTAGAGGCGACCCCTGATACAGGCGCATACGTAAGCTATTCTGCTGCTCTGAAGCGCCTTGCCGTCAAGCTTTCCAAGATATGCAATGACCTCAGGCTTCTCGCTTCCGGTCCCCGCTGCGGCCTCCATGAGATCAACCTTCCTCCGATGGCCCCGGGTTCTTCGATAATGCCCGGAAAGGTCAATCCCGTCATCCCGGAGGTGACGAACCAGGTCTGCTTCAAGGTTATCGGCAACGATTTCACTGTGACAATGGCGGCCGAAGCAGGACAGCTCCAGCTCAATGTTATGGAACCGGTCATTGCAGAGTCCATTCTCGAGAGTATCACCTGGCTTAATAATGCAATCAATACACTTCGCGAAAAGTGCATTGTCGGCATTACTGTCAACAAGGAACATTGCTATTCCATGGTCAAGAACAGTATCGGCATTGTTACCGCGCTGAATCCCTACATCGGTTATAAGGCCAGTACCAAGGTTGCAAAAGAGGCTCTTGAGACGGGAGGATCAGTCTATGATATAGTACTGGAGAAGGGTCTTATGACAAAAGAGAAGCTCGATGAGGCGCTCGATCCTTCGATGATGCTCGGTGCCCATGAACTTTTTAAATAGTCTATTCCCATACGACATATTCGCGGCTTAGGGCTATTCCTCTTCCGCGTCCGTAGCGACCCTTGACGACGTAGTAGTCAAGGGTCTTTTCGTTGAAATACATGGAGAGTCGCTCCTTTAGTCTTGAGCATTTTTCATGGATGGAATTGTCTTCAATGTCGGTGAGTCTTGAGATGCTTTTCCTGATTGAAGAAAGGTTGGTCCTCCCTGTTATCCGGCAGTAGATTTTATACATTTCCCCTTCGAAAGAGGGCAGTTCTTTCAGCTCTACCCCCTCTGGGTGTTTGAGGAAAAAGATAAAAACAGTCTTGACCAGTGGGCTGAGAATCAGTTCTTTCCCATCTGGGGAACTGATACGGATACGATAATCTTTTGTGATGAAAATCTTTTCCGGAGGGCCCTGGACTCTCGATGGTTTGACTCCCAGCTGAGTGAGCCGCTCTTTTATGGAAAAATAAAGATTGATGAGTTCCTCTGCGTCCATCATCTCGAGACTCGGAGTCTCCTTCTCTGAAAGGAAGCATTCTGGAGATCCTTCTATAAGAGAAATAAGCAGTCTAAGTTCTGGAACTGAAGTTTTCATGGTTCATGGTTTTTGTCTTGCTAAAGTAAGAATTATTAGCCTTTATTCCAAGGAACCTTGATAAACTCCCGCCCGTTGCGCTTCACTTATTGCCCGTTGCGCCTCACTTATCGCCAGAGGTGCCTCACTTATCGCCAGAGATGCCTCACTTATAGTACGTAGCCATCCTCCGGAAAGTCACATTGCTCTCGATTAGATTCGGGCCGTCTACGTTCACTTCCCCGCGCTGCAGCACCAACTTGTCCTTACTGCACTCTTTCACGTAGTAACGCGCTGCAGGCGTATAGGCCGCAGTCCTGTCCTCCTGCATAAAGTCGTGATCATACTCGAAAAGATATAACTCCGGCGTGGAAGATCCTATGCCTGGATAGCCGTTCTGGTGTTGCTCGTAGATATATTTTGCCTCAGAATCCCCGGCCAATACATCGGATACATATATGCTTAAAACCCACGAATGGGGATCCCCGTTGCCTGCCGAGAAGGTCCATATCACAAGCCCTGCATCCTGCACACCTTCCGGATACACCTTCTCCCAACTTCCTTCCAGGTTGTTAGCCAAGTCAATCTCAGGAATCAGATTTTTCTCGCACCCGCACAGTCCTGCCACCAGCAGCGCTGCACAAACAAAACTCAAAATCTTCTTCATATCGTTCAATTGTTAAATATAAAACTCAACAAAGCTGATTTCTTGCATCTGAAATGTGATTTTTTATAATCATAAGTTCACGGCAGATACACCCGAATAATCTGTCCTCGGTAGGTTGATCATTCTGACGATAAGTCTTTTGGGGAGTGGAACCCCGCCTGCCTACCATGAAGTTCTGGTGGCACGGAACCATGAAAACATGCCTTCCGTGCCACGAAACAACTCTCCTGTCGCACAACGTGGCGCAGGTGCGAAAAGATGTTGGGGACCTGCGCCGCTATAAATAATTAATATACTGAAAGTCAGAAACTTATCTTTTCATAATGGCGCAGGAAGCCACAAAAAATCTGCACCTGCGCCATCAAGAGACCTGGTCTGTTCCTACCAGTTGTACCACGAAATGCCTTTCTACAGGCACGGAACCAACAAAACTGCCTTGCCGTGCAACGAAACGCCCTTCCAGGGAGATGGGCTCAGAAAAAACATGCTTCCTGCACCTGCCCAGTATCTTATTGCCTACCAGCGACATATAACTTTTTCCCTAAGGTCCTGCAGGTAGGGAAAATACTGGAAACAATTGAGTATTAGCCCTTTGATGAGCAGGCTAAATACCAAGTTTTTTAATCAGGAAATAGCTGATAGTAAACGAGTTACCACTCACGGCACTGGAATTCTTAACGGTAACTAGGAGTGAATCGACAATGCCCCTTTCCTGAGGGGAAAAGGATATGGGAAAAGGTATTGGGTAAAGGTCTGGGTAAAGGATATGGGTAAAGGTCTGGGGTAAAGGTATGGGGAAAGGCAGTATAACATGGATAAGGATTTATCCCTCAAAATATATGGGACACAAGAAACAAAAAACGCCTCGCAGGAACCTGCAAAGGCGCTTTAAGCGGTGCGGACGAGGGTCGAACTCGCGACCTCCGGCGTGACAGGCCGGCATTCTAACCAAACTGAACTACCGCACCAGATTTTAAAGAACGTTTGCTTTTCTTGGAAAGCGAATGCAAAGATAAGCCTTTTTTCTGACTCTGCAAATTTTTTCTTTATTTTTTTACATTCCGCGTTCTTTCTTGATGGTCTCGTAGGCTTCTTGAATCTTTCTGAATTTTTCTTCTGCCGCCTTCTGAACCTCAGGACCAAGGGTTGCGACTTTGTCAGGATGGTTCTTCATAGCCATCCTCCTGTAAGCCGCCTTTACTTCATCGTTAGTTGCTGAAGGAGCAATCTCAAGTACCGAGTATGCTGATTGGGTGTCTTTATAATACATGGATATTACAGAAGCGGCATCCGAAGAGGTCAGGCCAATCGCAGAGGCGATTGCTTCAAGGACCGATTTTTCAGCTTTGCTAAAATCACCGTCGGCTCTTGCAATCTGTGTCAGGTAGTGGAAGAGCTGCAACCTCTGGGAATAGTTCATGTTGGCCGCGATCTGACCGCCAACCGAGTAAATGATTACTTCCTGAGACAAAATCCTTTGGAGCATCCTGACTGATTCGCTTACAGCGCTCTCTCCAAAGTTCCTTCTGATGAAGTCTTTGACGACATCGATCTCTGATTGGAGAGTTTTACCGTCGGCCTTGATTACCGCCGAGGAGAGAACCAGGAGACTGACGAGGAAACTATTCCTCTGCTCGGAAGCGGAATAACCACGAGTTCCGGAGTAGGATCCTCGCTGCGAACTATATTGCCCGCTGTCGGAAGTTCCTGCCCCGGAAATCTGTTTAACATTCTCTATTGATCGCTCAATAGCTGCTCCTGAGACATATCCTAGAATCGCTCCAATCGGTCCCCATGTGACCCATCCGAGGAATCCGAATATCCATTTAAATGCACCCATGTGTAATTACTTGACCTCAATAACCTTCTTGGCCTGGGGTATTTCAGCCTTTTTAATCTTCGGGATGCTGACGCTCAGGACTCCGTTCTCAACCTTTGCGCTGATCTGTTCCTTTTCCGCATCATCCGGTAGAAGCATCGTCTGCTGGAATTTGGTGTAGTTGAATTCGCGACGGAGATAGTGTCCTTTCTTCTCCTCCTTATTCTCGGCCTTTTTCTCCATCTTGATAACGAGGTCACCCTGGTCGTCGATGTTGACCGTGAAGTCTTCTTTCTTCATACCCGGAGCTGCGAGCTCAAGCTCATATCCGTTTTCATTTTCGAGAACATTGATTGCAGGAGCGGTCGCGTTTGTCTTGACCATCCAATCAGTGTCAAAGAAATCATTGAAAAAATCAGGGAGCCAATTCTGACTCATTCTTCTTGAAGGTACCATAGTTTTTATCTCCTATAATTTAGTTTAACTTCTTTTTTTCCCGGCCTTCAAAGCCGGACGACTAAGAATTGGCAAAACAGAGGCCATTTGGAAAAATGCCGCTGAATTGTTCAAAAAGTAGACAATTTGTCTATAACCCGGGACAGAATGTCTTGTGGGGATGTCAAAATGTCGCAGTGGAGATGGATAAAAAGATATATCGGTATTTTTATGCCCTCAAAAATATTCGTACATTTGTAGGATTCAATTTCGAAGCGATGCCAAGTCAGGGTAATATAATAGTCAAGAATGCAAGAGTCAATAATCTCAAGAATATATCACTTGAGATTCCTCGCGGGAAATTTGTCGTCATTACAGGTATTTCAGGAAGCGGCAAATCTTCTCTTGCATTCGATACTCTTTTTGCAGAGGGACAGAGAAGATTCGCAGAGAGTCTTTCTTCATATGCGAGGCAGTTCCTCGGGAGGATGACAAAACCTGACGTAGATATAATTGAGGGCATCCCGCCTGCGGTAGCAATTGAGCAGAAGGTCAATACAAGAAACCCTCGCTCTACTGTTGCTACCACAACGGAAATATATGATTACCTGAGACTTATATATGCCCGTATAGGGAGGACATATTCTCCTGTATCGGGAAAGGAGGTCAGGGCCAATACTGTCTCAGATGTTCTGAATTATGTTTTCTCCGAAGGAATAGCTTCTGTCTATATCCTCTCGGGAATCAATTGGGAGACAAGAGAGGATAAGGTTGAGCTGATGCTCAGCCTTAAAGAACAGGGATACAGCAGATTCTATGATCCTTCCACCGATAAGGTTATCCGCATCGAGGAGATAATGAAGATGGCAGAATCAGGCTCGTATCCTGAAAATCTATATCTATTCATCGATAGGGTGAAGACTGCTCCTTCCGATGAGGACCTTAGGATGAGACTCAGCAGCTCTATAGAATCTGCCTTCTCAATAGGGAGCGGGAATCTCTATGTGAGAGCGGAAATGCTTGACGGACAAGTCCATATTGAGCCTTTCCTCGATCGAATGGAGATGGATGGAATAGTATTCCGAAAACCCGATGAATTCCTTTTCAGCTTCAATAGCCCACTTGGCGCCTGCCCGGTCTGTGGCGGTCTCGGGAAAATAATAGGGATCAGCGAGGATCTGGTGGTCCCCGACAAGACTAAAAGTATCTACGAGGGAGCAATCGCTTGCTGGAGAGGGGATAAGATGGGATGGTTCAAGGACCATCTCGTCGAGGTGGCGGAGCGATATGGAATCCCGGTGTTCGAGCCTTACTGCAAGCTGTCGGACAAAGTGAAGGATATTATCTGGAATGGGCACAGCATTGAAGGAGATGAGAATTCGATCGTAGGTATCAACGAGTTCTTTAAATGGGTCGAGTCCAATAGGTACAAGATTCAGTATAAGTATATGCTCAGCCGCTATTCCGGGAGGACTGTATGCAACGAGTGCGGAGGTAGCCGTCTCAGGAAAGAGGCTCTCTATGTCAAAGTAGGAGGGAAGAATATCCATGAGCTTCTTAGCATGACTGTCGGGGAACTGATTGATTTCTTTGATAATATAGAACTTACCGAGTACGAAAGGGGTGTGGTCGAAAAGGCTATTGAAGAGGTGACTTCCCGACTTGGGTATATCCGCGATGTCGGACTTGCCTATCTGACCTTGAATCGCCCGTGCAACACCCTTTCCGGCGGAGAAAGCCAGAGAATCAATCTTGTGACTGCCCTAGGCAGTTCCCTTGTCGGCTCCATGTATATTCTCGACGAACCTTCAATCGGTCTCCATCCAAGAGATACGGACCGCCTTATAAAGGTGCTGAAGCGCCTTCGCGATATCGGGAATACTGTGATAGTCGTCGAACATGATGAAGAAATCATCCGCGCTGCCGATATGCTCATTGATATGGGCCCCAAAGCCGGTGTAAATGGGGGAGAGATCATCTTCTCCGGCAAGGCAGAAGAAGCGGGTCCTGACGAGAAATCGCTGACGCTCAAGTATTTATCCGGTGCTATTCCTCGGTATAAGAGAGAAAAGCGCCCGTGGAACTATTCCATCTCGGTCAATGGGGCAATGGAGCATAACCTCAAGGATATCGATGTCAAATTCCCCTTGGGAGTGCTTACGGTAGTAACCGGAGTCAGCGGAAGCGGTAAATCATCTCTTGTAGGAGACATTCTCTATCCGGCACTAAGACGGAGACTCAATGAGACAGGAGACCTTCCGGGGACCTTTAAAGGACTCAGCGGCAATCTCGACAGGATCACCAGGGTGGAGTATGTCGACCAGAATCCTATCGGGAAAAGTTCCAGGTCTAATGCCGTAACATACTTGAAGGTATATGACACAATCCGAAAGCTGCTTTCATCTCAGCAGTATGCAAAGATAAACGGTTATACTCCATCGTTCTTCTCGTTCAATCAGGAAGGCGGACGATGCCCTGAATGCCAGGGAGACGGGTATGTAAGGATCGGAATGCAGTTTATGGCGGATGTGACAATGGTCTGCGAGGCTTGCGGAGGAAAACGCTTCAAGAGCGAGATTCTCGAGGTCCGTTATGAGGGGAAAAATATCGATGATATCCTCAATATGAGCGTGTCAGAGGCGATAGAATTCTTCGGCTCGAAAAAGGATGAGCTTGCAAAAGAAATAGCCTCGGAGCTTCAGCCTCTTGTGGATGTCGGCCTGTCATATATCAAACTGGGGCAGAGTAGCAGCACCCTTTCAGGAGGCGAGAGCCAAAGGATCAAACTCGCTTATTTCCTTTCCCTCAGCGGAGGCGACAAACCGAGGAAGGAGAGGATAATGTTTATCTTCGACGAGCCGACTACAGGTCTTCATTTCTATGATGTCGAGAAGCTCCTGAAGGCATTTGACGTCCTTTTGTCAAAGGGGCATTCCGTTGTCGTAGTCGAGCATAATCCGGATGTAATCAGAAATGCCGACTGGGTAATCGATCTTGGACCTGATGCTGGTGATGAGGGCGGAAGAATCGTATTTGAAGGCACTCCGGAAGACCTTATCAAGGACGGAAAGACCTTTACTGCGAAGTATCTGGGTTGAAAACCACCATCGCAAGAGTATCTCTTGAGACGGGTGGCCCTGCTTTGAAATAAATGAGTGCAGCCCCGTCTTTATGGGGCATCAGCCTTACTCCGTGCCCGTTTTTATCTATCTCGTAGTCATAAAGCGCGGCGACTTTTTCATCGTCCTCATAGGCGAGAAACTCTATTTCCATGGGAGCATCTTCCGGGAAGACATCGCACCAAAGGTGGAATGTGTCCGAGACAGTGCATACATTGTATGCTGCGGGAAGAAGATCAAATCTTTTAGCGCTTTCTTTGACCTGGAGGGCATCTTTGTCTATTCTCCAGGAGTCCCCGTTGAGACCGTTCCCTGAGGGTGTGACGGTGAATCTGTAATCGGTGTTCCTTCTTATTTCCCCTGTCTTAAAACGGTATTTAAGATACTCTCCCGGTTTATTGTGGAGGGTTCTAGAATTATATTCCAATTCGATTTCAACGAAGGAAGCTAGTTTTTCCTCTTTATCTAGTAGGTTTTCAAGCATATATAGTCTTACCTCCCGGCTTTTCCCCGCGGCTATTTCCCGGTTGAGAGGATCTGCCGCAGAGCCGGCTTTATTGAATCCTGTAAGAAACATTTCTTCAGAGTTCTCAGTAAGATTTTCTCCAAAAAGAAGGGCGGAGCGCGGGCAGTTTCCTACGGAAATACTTTTGACCCAAAGCTGTGTCCCTTCTTCCAAATGGGACCGGTCGAATACTACCGAAATTCTCGACATCATTCTTTCCAGTCCTATTGTTCTGTCGTTCGAAGCCGGGATAATGTTCCTGATGCAGCCTGTCATCGGAATCCCTCTGGAGTATTCGTCAGGGTAAGCCAGGTAGTATCTGTAGGACCGTAGCTGCGGCTCCGACTCGGCATCCAAAGCGTATCCAAGATTGGCGCAGACGTAGACTGAGTACTTCTCATAGAGGAGAAGGGAAGAGGAAAATACGTATTCTGATCCTTCTTTTACAAGTTTCCCTCCGGAAATGAATCGTTTTTCCTCCAATTCTCCGCTGTGGTTGAAGATAAAAATGTTCAGGTCGCTTATCATTTCTTCATCACTTGGATCCGAAGACCTTGTCGGAATATAGCCGAACACCCGGAAAAAGCACTCCTCCCTCTTCAAAGGAAGTTGCGAGCACGAAAAGAGCAGAACCAGCATCAATAATGTCAGGATTTTTCTCATTTTAAAATCTTTCTAGGACCTCGTCTCCGTCCTTCCACGGAAGGACGCTTTGGTTGAATCTCACTGCCCCAACATCGGCCGGAGTATCCGGGTCGGATGTGCCTTTTTTGGTGATGGTGATGTTGAAAGCATATTCTTTTCCTCCTTCGAGGCATGGGATATTGATCGGATAGAAGTATGTATTTCCTCCGATTGTCCCTTCAATTACCAGCCTTGTCAGCGGAGTCTCAGGAGTTTCTTCGGATATGTCATTTGGGTAGCAGTATAGGGAAATGCCTGGAAAAACAACAGCGGTGCTTATGGAAATACCTGAGTCACAATAGATAATGGAGTCTTCATAGATTCTCTCCCTGTAGTTTGCCCAGGAGGAAGGTTCGCTTTTCCTTGAAAGAATCTTGCATCTGTCGTGTACATTCATGAGAAACACTTTCACGTTTTTCAGTTTTTCTCCTTCGTAGGGGCGTCCGTGGAAATCGGCGCAGAGAGAGTTGACTCTTATCTTTGAAAGAAGAGGATGAAGCCCAATTTCGCAGCCCTTGTCTCTTCCGGCAAGAGTCTCTGTCTCTCCACTCATTACCGGGGAAGAGGAGTTTTCTTCCATTAGTTCCATCGTTTTTTCGCCGAGGCCCTCATAGGAGAGTATGTCGCTCCATGCGAACCTGTCCTCCCCATAGTTGGCGATAGCGACAACCTTCCTGCCGCCTGTCCTCGATGTCCCGTCTATTGGGGCACCGTCCCATTTTTCAATCCTTTCATACGAATCCAGTTTCATAAGCCCGCCGTCCTCAAAAAATAACAAATCAAGGGTGTGAGGGGTTGTTTTTTCGGCTTCTCTTATATATATTTGCACTTTATGCATGTCTTTGAGCGGTGCTTCAATGCATGCAGAGAAGAGAAAGGCCGGCATTATTAATGAAAGCCACCATGCAGAACGCATAGTTCGAAGTGTAGATTTTCCATAGCCAGTCAGGTTCTTACGCAACCGGCCTTTTTTCTCTGCTGTAAAGCGATATTGCGTTTTTCCTCTGCGCATCTGTCGTTGTCTTTTGGTGCAAAGCTACTGTCTTTGGGCGTGATGAGGATGAAAAAATGCCGTTGCAGGCTGTTGTTTTTGTGTTTTTTGTTGAGATTCCGCCTTTTTGTGGTTTCGAAATGAATATTATTAACGGACGGAAAAAAGTTTTTTTATGAAATTATCCAAAAGACTTCGCAACCTGTTCCTCCCAAAGAGAGATCTTCTTCCGATTCTCTCTCAGCAGGCTGCATTCTTTTACCAGGCGGCAGCGGCTCTTGAGAAGATGCTGGACTCATCTGATCGTGAGGAGTGGGGACTTATTGAAAGAGAGATCAAGACCCTCGAAGTTCAGGGAGATGCCCTGCTTACAGAGTTCCAGGAGCAGGTTTCCGGCCGTCTTAAAGGTTCGCTCCCCAGGGCGGATCTACAGTCTATAGCAATGGCCCTCGATGATTGTCTGGATGTGGTAAAAGATGCTTCCAAAGCCCTTGGAATGTATAATCCGGCCAAGATAGACCCGCAGCTTAAAGACCTCGTATCGACAGTGGTTCGTGAGGCAGAGTCGATAAAGGTTCTCCTCCCTCTGCTCTGGGATATAAAGCATAAAGTCTCTTCAATTACTCTTGAGTGCGACAGGATTACCGAGCTTGAGCATACGGCGGACGATACGTATGAGGAGTATGTGGGCTATATATTTGCCAATGAGCCTGATTTAAGGGAGCTGACTAAGTATAAAAACCTGGCGGAAATATTTGAAAAATCTACCGATACCGGTAAGAGGGTCGCAGACAATGTCAGGGTGCTCCTTCTCCAATTCAATATAGAAAAATCGTGAGGCGGACAGTCCTTTTCATGATATTATTCTTGTTCTCTTGCGCTCTTATTGCTCAGGAGAGGGTGGATAGTATCAGGACGAGGATTCTGCAGAGTGACGGATCCGTGCTGATTATTGCTCACAGGGCAAATGGCTCTTCGTTTCCGGAGAACTCCGTCAGCGCTATTCTTTCTTCCTCGAAAATGGGGGCAGACATTGTCGAAATCGACGTTCGAAGGACTTCTGACGGAGGATTCGTTCTCATGCATGACCATACTCTTGGGAGGACAACCGATGGAAAAGGTTTTGTCTCAGGAAAGAGTCTTGATTATATTACCGGCCTCCATCTTAAAGGCAAGGACGGGAAGATTACTTCGGAGAAAGTCCCATCCCTAGAAGAAGCCCTTCTTGCTGCAAAAGAGGCCGGAGTCATGGTCAATATCGACAAAGCATTTATTTTTGCACCCGAAATTGCAGAAATAGCGCAACGAACGGGCACCTTGAAGCATCTTATATTTAAAAGCGATGCTTCTCCCGAAGAGGTCCTCTGCACCCTTGGACCTTGGCGGGATAGCGTCATATATATGCCTATGGTCGGATTGGACAGTGAAGAATCCCTCCGAAAAGTGGTAGAGGTGGTGGATAAGCTTCATCCGGTGATGATAGAAGTTTATTCGGCGTATAAGGGCGATGTAAAACCCTTGATACTCAGGAATTTCCTTGGTGAAGGCTGCCGCCTATGGTACAATTCCGACCTTGGAAAGCCTTTCAATGCAAAGAAAGATGCTTTCCTTATAGATTCTTTCGGTGCGAGGGCGATACAGACCGATCATCCGAAGGAGTTAAATGAATTTTTGAAAGAGAGAAAACAGTGATGGACGCTGTCATAACTTATGTAGACGGATCGGATCCTCTGTGGCAGGAGGATTATTGCAAGAAGGTTAACGTCCCGGTGATGAACAAGAGATACAGGGACTGGGGGACTCTCAAATACCTGCTTAGAGGGATTGAGGTGTTTCTTCCCTTTGTCAATAATGTTTATCTTCTGGTGTCAAGGGATTCTCAGGTTCCTCAGTGGGTGGATCGCTCCAATCTGAAGATTGTGACGCATGATATGATCATGCCGGTAGAGTCCCTTCCGACCTTCAACAGCTCCATGATTGAGATGTTCATCCATAAGATTCCCGGCCTCTCGGAGCGGTTCCTCTATTTCAATGACGATATGTTCCCGATTCGTCCCTGCGATGAGGAAATTTTCTTCCCGGGAGGAAGGCCCAGAATCGGATTCACCCCGTCGCTTTTCTCTTTCATCGATTTCAAAAAGCTTTGCCGCCATTCAGATGCGCTTGCTAAAAAGGCTCTTGGGAGATGTACGCGCTCGCCTTTTTTCGTAAGGCCTCAGCATACATGTTCACCGATGCTTAGGAGCGTCTGCGAGGAAGTGTACGAGAAGGTTGAGGGCGATATCATGGCTTCGCTAACCCCGCTGAGGGGCCTTTCCAATTACAATCAGTACCTCTTCCTGGACTATATGTATTATACCCGTATCGCGGTGCCTAAAAGGCTGCCAGCCAAGTACTTCTCTCTGGGATTTACCGAGCCGGAGCAGATTGTTGCCAAGATTGAAAACCCGGGGGACAAGCGTCTGATATGCATTAACGACGCCCATATCGATGAGGAAAAGTTCTTAAGAGCAAAAGAGGTGCTCACTGCCGCTTTTGAAAGACTTTTGCCCGGGAAATCCCGTTTCGAGAAATGAAAGTCTCTCTGATTGTCCCTTTCTACGGAGTAGAGAAATACATTGCTGAGTGTGCGGAAAGCGTCCTTTCGCAGACATATTCGGATATCGAGTTCATCTTCGTTGACGACGGGTCGACCGACAGGTCCCTTGATATTCTGAACAACTTGATTGATAATAAATTTGCTGGCAAGAAATCTCAAATATCCATCATCCGAAAGAGTAACGGAGGACTTCCTCAGGCTAGAAAGACCGGCCTCGCGGCAGCGACTGGAGAGTATATAATGCATGTGGACTCTGATGACTGGATAGATACAAGGGCCGTCGAAAAGCTGGTTTCCAAAGTCGAGGAGACGGGTGCTGACGTTGTCTATTATTATGTTGCCAAAGAAAAATCAGGCGGAAGGACCCACATAGCGAAAGATCGTGAGTATTCGGATCCGAAGGCTTTTTCCAACGATATCCTTCATTATAGGGCACACGGCTATCTCTGCAACAAGTTCATGAAGAGGACGCTTTATACTGAAGGTCTTTTCTATCCGGTTATTTCGATGCACGAAGACGTCGTACTCTCATCTCAGCTTCTTTTTCATGCTGAGAAGGCGGTGCTTTTACCGGAGCCTCTATATCATTACAGAAGGAACAATCCTTCCGCTTCTACAAGGGGAAAGCGGAAGAATCGTCATATTGCTTCTGCCAGGAATCTTCTCTCTCTTTACGAGTTCTATAAGGACGACATTCCATCCTCTCCTCTCGCGTCTTCATGGAAATATATTATCAGAAGGGCAGCGAAGGCTGCCGTTGAATACGACCCGACATTATTCAAGGAGTATCCTTATTTGGCTGAGAAAGCCGGTCTGGTCTATCGCCTATGCGAAAGAATACTCTGTAAGTAATTGCTTGTATTCTCTCTGCTTCTTTTCGCTCATGTCTATCTCTGCTGACGGCAGAGAGATTTTTTTTGCAGTCTCGGCAGTTTCCGGATATTTTTTGAAGAGGTCTGTACATCTTCCCTTAAGTATCAGGTATGCCATGTATGCCAGGAAAGACTGCTCAAATCCATCAAACAGACCTATCCCTTCCTTTTTGCAATAGCGGTAAAGGTCCATTTTGTTTGAGATATTTGTCTCATCTCTGTCGATACGGGTTTTGCTGCTTAGAGACTGGGGATTCCTTCTAGTATAAAAATATAGGCGGTTCTTGATATATGAGATACGTTCTGAGTACCAAATGAACTGAGCGCTGAGGACAAGGTCTTCTCCCATGTCATAAGAGGGTGCGCAAATCGGATTATCCGTGAAAATGGAACGCTTTATGAGCTTATTCCAGAGGCAGCCCCTGAAACTCCTTCCTGAGAACAAGGCGGAAAGAGTTGCCGTCTTTGTGGGGAATCGTTTTTCTCTTCTTGGAATGATGAACTCCGGATATGTATTGAAATAGTTGCAGATGACTATGTCGGCATCGTCTTCGACCGCCTTCTTGACCATCTTTTCAATCATAGTTTTCCTGCAGCGGTCATCAGAATCAAGTTGGATGAAATAATCGCCATGGGCATATTGCATCGCTTCGATGCGCACTTTCTGGACTCCGCGATTCTCTTGATGAACTATCTTTATTCTGCTCTTAAGGTGGGAGAATTTATTTTCAATCAGATTATCGAGCAGCTCGGATGAGCGGTCTTTGGATCCGTCATCAATGAAGATGAATTCAATATTGGGATATGTCTGCGACAGTATCGATGTGGCGCTTTTCTCAATGTAGTCCTCGACGTTGCAGACAGGAACTATGATACTTACCAGAGGTTCTTTCATTATACTCTACCTTTTCGGACGGCAAAGATAGGACAAATATCGTTCCTAAACAAAAAGAGGTCCGACATAGCACGTTGCTAATTATTAGTAATCCCTAATGTTTTTTTCTATATTTGTGACAATAATAAGTGTATGACTATGAATAAACATATTATTTCAGCGCTTTGCCTCACTGTTTTGTCATTTCTCAGCCTGCGAGGTCAGGATATTCAAGTGAATCCAAAATTTGGAGCTGTCTCCGATACAGAGTTGGACATGAAAACCTATGACAGGGATACCTCTGCCGCCGCTCTTCTGCTTTTCCGGAAAACTGAAATCGCCATTCGTTTTGATTCAGAATTCGATTTCACTCGTATTATAAAATACCATGACAGATGGAAAATACTCAAAGAAGGCGGACGTAAGTGTGCAGATTATGAGTTTATATACAAATCTGGCGATAAAAGTCATGCGCAGTATATCTATGGGATTAAAGCAAGTACCTTCAATCGGGAGGATAATGGCAAGATAAGTGTTTCAAAGATGTCTAAAAAATTCATCTTTGATGAACCTTATTCGAAAGGGCTGCGACGTCTTAGTTTCGCCCCTGAAAATGTTAGAGTCGGTTCTGTCGTAGATGTGGTTTTGGAAATGAGTGAACCAACAGTCAATATTGGTGATATTCCAATGCAGTGGTCATATCCGGTCAATTTGATGGATCTCGATGTAAGCTACGCCGAGTATTTTACTTATAACCGCGCAATGCGAGGAGCATTGAAGATAGATTTCTCTACAGAGCAGTCCACTGCCTTAGGCACCGGAGGCTTTTCCTATAATATGAAGCACGATTTATATCATGCGGTGAATGTCCCGGCAGTTCATAAAGAGAGTTTTTCATTTTGTCCGGGTCAGTACAAGTCCAGTGTCGTATATAACATCAGCTCTTTTAGCATCCCGGGAGTTGTTAATAATAATTATAATTCAAGTTGGTCAGAAGTTGACGGCTACTTTTTCGAAACACCGCTTCTGAAGTACTGTAAAAAGAATTATAAAGATGCGGGCAGCCTGAAACAAGAATGGGATGCATGCGCGGATGATGTTCAGCGGATCGCTTTGGTGCGAAATCATATCGTCTCAAAGGTCCGTTGGAATGATGATCTCGCACTTTTGCCGGATGACCCTTCAACTGTTTTGAAAAAGGGACAGGGCAACTCGGCAGACATCAATGCCCTTACTGCGAGTGCACTCAATACGCTTGGGTTCGTGGCCGAGCCGGTCCTTGTGAGACTTCGCTCAAGCGGCCATTTAATGTCATGGCATATTTCTTCCAATTCCTTTGATACGTTTGTTTTGCGAGTGATGACGCCTGATGGTCATGTCCACTATTTGGATGCTTGCCGCGACAATGCTTATGTTGACGTGTTGGCTCCCGATTATCTTGTGGAAAAAGCCCGTTTGCTGACCTTTGATCATAATGGAAGTTGGGTGAATTTATTGGATGCACAACCAAAGAGTTCGCTTACTGAAACTGTCCAGACGCGTTTTGACGAAGACGGGGTATTCAGAGGTGATGTACAAATCCAGGCACTCAACCATGATGCATACAATCTACGTCTTATTAAAGACAAGTTCGCTACGGATGAGGAGCGCATCGAGGATATTGAAAAAGACGAAAAGCTGACTGTGCTGCATATCGATGACGTGGGGAAAGAATATTCGAATGAGGCCGATATTTCCTATTCTTTTGAACAGGAAGAAGTCCGTCTTGGAGGCGATTTTGTCTATATTCGCCCCATCCTGAGCAGTTTCCATGGAGAAAACAGCTTCCGGGATCCGGAACGTAAGATCCCTGTTGATTTCCCATATAAGAGCCAAATCAAATACATTTTCTCGATGGTCATTCCGGATGGCTACGCTGTTGAATCCTTGCCGGATCCTGTTTGGATCACGTGCCCTACCGCTGGTGGAATGTCAGTCAGAATCCAATACAATCTTATTGGTAACAAGTTGCATGGCGTTTTTCTGTTCAATAACCCTTCCATGATAGTTATGCCTGAGTATTATCCTGATTTCCAGATGTTCTGGTCAAGTGTTGCCAAGGCGGAGAAGGCTATTATAATTCTTAAGAAACAATGAGAGCGGCTCCATTGATTCTGCTGTTGCTTTTTCCTGTTTTTGTTCAAGCGAAAGAGCATGCTGTCATTCACAAGGATGTGCAGCAATTCACAATGAACTCAAAATTGACCGGTTCCCTGGAGGTTGAAAGGGAAGTGACTGTCTATGACGAATGGGGGCTGTTTGAAGCGTCCATTGTTGTTTATACCAGTGAATTTGAGAGTCTTTCATCTTTCAGCGGGAGCCTCGATGATGGTTCCGGAAAGGTTAAGAAGCTGAAAAAAAGCGACTTGGTAAGTGTATCAATTGCCTCAGGTTTGGCAGGGGACGGTTTTCTTACCAGTTATATCCCTTCTGCTTCTTATCCGTTTACAGTCAAGTATAAGTACACTAAGCATTACCGGAAAGGGTATCATGATTTCCCTTCTTTCTTCCCTCTTATGACTGAGAACGTGTCTTTGGACTATGGGTCCTTTACGCTCATTGTCCCCTCAGGGACGCGTATTCATACGAAATCAAGAAGTATGAAGGGCACGGAGAGAAAAGAGAATAATAATGATGTTTATTGCTGGGAATGTCAATCATATCCAGGATATGTGGCAGAGGACAGCATGCCGTCGCCACGCTCGTTTCTTCCGCAGGTGCATGCCGCTCCGGTTGATTTTACGTATGACGGAATCTCAGGTACTCAGGAAAACTGGACTTCGCTTGGAGGGTGGCTGTATGAATTGATGCGTGATTCGGATGATCTGCCTTCAGCCACCGTGAAACGCATTCAGGAAAGCAGTTCTTCGGATAATAACAAACTGGAGACAATCCGTCGAATTTGGAACGAACTGCGTGACAAGACCCGTTACGTCAGCATCCAGTTCGGAATCGGTGGATATCGGCCTTTCAAGGCTTCACTGGTGGATAAAAGTGGGCTTGGCGATTGCAAGGCGCTTTCTAATTATATGCGTTGTATGCTCAAGGCCGCAGGAGTTGATTCTTACTACACCGTCCTGAATACGGACTCTGCGCGTTTGGATCGTGATTTTTCCTGCCTGTCTCAGTCGAATCATGTCATGCTTTGCGTTCCGCTGCCGGAAGCACATGATACCCTATGGCTTGAATGCACCAACCCGGCGACTCCGCTTGGGTATCGACACGACGATATCGCGGGGCACGATGTCCTGCTTGTCAAGGAGGATGGGGGATCTTTGCTGGAAGTCCCTCCTTATCCCGATTCTTTGCAGACATCTACTCTGGATACCAAAATTGCATTGGAGGCAGATGGAAGTGCCCATTTGGCGGTTATTAGAAAAGACTGCTGTAGCTTGTCGGAAGGCTGGATTGGTTTCACTGACAGACCGGTGAAGGAGCAGCGTGACAAGGTATTGAGGAACGTGGCTTTCCATGTTGATAACTATCAGCAGACATCCTACAGAAACAATTTTAATGAATATGATGGCAGAGGATGGATTCCAGAGGCAGAGATCGGTTATTCCTTTGATGTGAGGTCTTATGCCCAGTCATTAGGTGATCGGCTGATTTTGCCTGTCAATCCTATATCTAAACGCATGGGCGCTCAAAGAAGCAAACGGGTTAATCCGCTTGTAATCAGGAATGGAAGTCATTATATTGACAAGATCGTAATATCCATCCCACACGGATATAGTGTTGAAAGTCTTCCGGGAAATATTGAGCTGGATGAGAAGTGGGGTCATTTCAGCAGCAAGATAGAAAACATCGGCGGCTCTATTCTCATTACCCAGAGTATCTCTCTGACTCCTGTTATTGCAGCCCCGGAAGCTTACGACTCCTATAGGGAATTTGCTCGAAAGGTCAATATGGCGTTTAAAGAAACCATTGTCCTGCAAAAAAAGAGGCCACATTTGTGACCTCTTTTTTCATCATCGCTTATGCTCCGAAGTTGTCGTACAGGATCGATTCAGGTGCGACTCCGAGGGAGTCAAGCAACTTGTTGACAGAAGCAACCATCATAGGCGGGCCGCACATGAAGTACTTGATGTCCTCCGGTGCCTCGTGGTCCTTCAGATAGGTGTCGTACATGACCTGATGGACAAATCCCGGGGTGTACTTGACTCCTGCTGCATCGGCTGCCGGATCCGGACGGTCGAGAGCGAGGGTAAAGTGGAAGTTCGGGAATTCCCTTTCGATTTCTGCGAAATCTTCGAGATAGAACGCCTCGACGAGGGCGCGTGCTCCATAGAAGAAGCGGACGGGCTTTTTGGTCTTGAGGGTCTTGAAAAGGTGCATGATATGGCTCCTGAGAGGTGCCATTCCGGCGCCTCCACCAACGAAGATATATTCCTGGGTATCCGGATCATCGGTAGGGAGGAGGAACTCTCCGTAAGGGCCGCTGATCATGACCTTGTCACCCGGCTTGCGGGAGAAAACATAGGTTGAGGCGACTCCCGGAGGGACAGGCAGCATCTTGAATACTCCGCGAGGCTGGCTCCTGTCGAAAGGAGGAGTAGCAATACGGACGTTGAGCTTGATGAGGCCCTTTTCGGCAGGATACGAGGCCATTGAGTATGCACGGATTGTCGGAACGGTGTTCTTGTGCTTGATTCCGAAGAAGCCGTATTTCTCCCAGTCGCCCCTGTAGATAGGATCGATGTCCATATCTGCGAAGTCAACGTCGTACTCAGGGATGTCAATCTGGATGTATTCACCGGACTTGAAGTCGATATTCTCTCCTTCGGGAAGTTTGACGGTGAACTCTTTGATGAAGGTTGCGACGTTCTTATTGGAAACGACCTCGCATTCGAGTTTCTTGACGCTGAGAGCGCTTTCCGGAACCGCAATCCCGAGATTGTCCTTAACCTTGACCTGGCAGCCGAGTCTCCAGCCGTCTTTGATCTGCTTGCGGGAGAAGAAGCCTGTTTCTGTAGGGAGGATGGTACCTCCGCCTTCGACGACTCTGACTTTGCACTGTCCGCAGTTTGCCTTTCCACCGCAGGCTGAGGGGAGGAAGATGCCATTCTCGGCGAGAGAGTTCATAAGAGTTCCGCCGGGAGCGACTTCGAGCTCCTTGGTGCCGTTGTTGATATTGATCTTAACAGATCCTGAAGGAGTAAGTTTCGCTTTGATCCAAAGAAGGAGAGCAACGAGGATCAGGGTCACCACTGTGATGACGATGATTGAATAAAGAACTGTATTTCCCATTGTCAAATCCTCCTATTAAAGTGAAATACCCATGAAAGTCATGAATGCCATACCCATGAGACCGACAGTGATGAATGTGATTCCGAGACCCTTGAGTGCCGGAGGAACATTGCTGTAGGCCATCTTTTCGCGGATTGCGGCGAGGGAAACAATCGCGAGGAACCAGCCGATACCGCTACCGAGAGCGTAGACTACGGGCTCTGCGAAGTTCATGAAGTCCCTCTGCTGCATGAAGAGCGATCCTCCGAGGATTGCGCAGTTTACGGCAATCAGCGGAAGGAAGATTCCGAGAGAAGAGTAAAGGGAAGGAGAGAATTTCTCCACAACCATTTCGACTATCTGTACTATAGCGGCGATGACTGCGATGAAGATGATGAAGCTGAGGAAGCTAAGGTCAACACCTTCGATGAGTGCGTCGGGAGCAAGTACATAAGTATTGAGAAGCCAGTTGATAGGGAGAGTCACCAGAAGAACGAAGATGACTGCCAGGCCAAGGCCTGCTGCCGTCTTTACATTTTTGGATACCGCCAGGAACGAGCACATTCCGAGGAAGTATGCAAAAATCATATTGTCAACGAAGATTGACTTTACGAATAAGCTTAAATATTCCATAATACGTCTTGTGCTAGTTTGTTATTTTTCCTGAAGGTCTTTCTGGATAGATCTCTGGACCCATACGATGCATCCGAGGAGGATGAGGGCGAACGGGGGAAGGATCACCAGGTTGTTGGGGACATAACCGAATCGGTTGAGGATATCGAATCCGAACAGAGTGCCGCTTCCGAGAAGTTCACGGAAGAAGGCGACGATGAGGAGAATCATTCCGTATCCGGCTCCGTTTGCTACACCGTCGAGGAACGAAGGCCAAGGCTTGTTTCCAAGAGCGAATGCCTCGATTCGGCCCATGACGATACAGTTAGTGATTATAAGGCCGATGTAGACTGAGAGCTGCTTGTCGATTGCATAGGTGGCTTCAAAAGATTTGAGCACCTGGTCGACGAGGATAACCATCATTGCGACAACAACGAGCTGGACGATGATCCTGACGCGGCTCGGGATGGTGTTCCTGAGGAGCGAAAGGATAAGGCTCGAAACGCCGGTCACGACGATGACAGAGAGTGCCATGACGAGGGCTCCCTTCATTGTGACCGTTACGGCCAGCGAGGAGCAAATACCGAGGACAAGAACGGTAATAGGGTTGTTCTTGAAAATCGGATTCAAAAGAGTTTCTTTTAGTTTTGCATTCATGGCTTATTCCTCCACAGTTTTAGTTGTTTCCTCGCCTTCGACGGCTTCTTCATTCACCTCTGCGGGAACTTCTTCCTCTACTTTCGGAGTAGCGGAGAGAAGATAAGCGCTATATGCTCCGAGCCAAGTGTTTATTGCGGCTTCGAGGCCCTTGGACGTCATTGTAGCACCGGTGATGGCATCGATCTTATTATCGATGACCTCCTTGTTCTCAGTGTCCTTGGGGGATCCGCCCTTGACGATTTCGAAGACTTTGGATTCGCCGAGAGATGGTTTCTCTCCGATGAATTCAGCCTGGAAAGCGGGGTCGTCCTTAATCTTGGCGCCGAGGCCTGCGGTCTCGCTCTCATGATCGAAGTATGCGCCTGCGATAGAGTTGTCTTCATTGAAGGCGATATAGCCCCAGACAGGGCCCCAGAGGCCGGCTCCATAGACGGGGACGACCTTCTTGCCGTTCTTGAAGATGAATACGGGAAGCTCGGGAGCGCCGGTAGCGTTCTGGCCACCCTTGATATTGTAGTTCTGACGTTTCAGAAGGCTCGGCGAGAAAACTTCATCGAGTGCGATATCGCCGGTGCGGCTGCCGTCAGGGCTTACTGTGAATGCTTCGGCGATCTCCTCAGCATAGCGGGCGAGGACTGCCTTGTTCCCCATTTTCTGGAAATCGGCCTTGGTGCCGAACTGAGCGGCCGTCAGCATCTGGGAGATGGTGTCGGCTTTCTCGTTAGCCTGCTGGTTGCCCTTGAGGGACTGGGAGACGAAAGCGAGAACCGCTGCGACTATCACCACGATAACTGTGGTATAGATCACTGTATAGATGTTGCTATTTGTATTCATACCTATATTCAATTAAGCGGTTTTCATTTTCTTCGCCCTGCGGGAGATGCTCGCAGAAACGACGCAGTGGTCGATAAGAGGAGCGAAGGTGTTCATAAGGAGGATGGCGAGCATCATTCCTTCTGCATATCCGGGGTTCCAAAGGCGGACTACTACCGCGAGGGCGCCGACGAGGAATCCGTAGATCCATTTGCCGGTCTCGGTCTGGGCCGAAGTGACAGGGTCAGTGGCCATGAAGACGGTTCCGAAGAGGAATCCTCCCATTACAAGGTGGTAGTACGCGGGAATGCCGGAACCGGCCAACTGGCCGAACCATCCGACTAGGAGGGCGCCTGCAATGGAGGATAACATTATCTTCCAGCTGGCGACTCCGCTCCAAAGGATAATAACAGCACCGATAAGGATAGCAATAACCGAAGTCTCACCGACTGATCCGGGGATAAGGCCCCAGAAGAGATCCATGAACGAGTAACCTGCAGCATCGAGAGCCCCGACTCCGCCGTCTCCTGCAATTGCAAGAGGGGTGGCGCCTGTGAATGCGTCAGTGGGGGCCATGTCCTTCGGAATATGGACCCAGACATCGGATCCCGACATGCTGGAAGGATATGAGAAGAACAGGAATGCACGGGTAAGGAGGGCCGGGTTCCAAATGTTCATTCCGGTACCTCCGAAGACTTCTTTTCCGAAGATTACTGCAAACGCGACGGCGAGTGCGAGCATCCATAGGGGAACGTCTACAGGGACGATAAGAGGAATGAGGAAACCGGTAACGAGGTAACCTTCATTTACTTCCTCGCCGCGAATCTGGGATGAAGCGAATTCGATTCCAAGACCGACGAGATAGGAAACAATATAAAGGGGAAGAACCTTGAGGAGACCGTAGAAGAACATCTTCCAGAATCCCCAGGAGGCACCTGTTGCGAGTGCAGTCTGGTAGCCGACATTGTACATGCCGAACAGAGCTGCAGGAACGAGGGCTACGACGACCATGATCATAACCCTCTTCAGGTCGATGGCGTCCCTGACATGGGCTCCCTTGGCAGTCACCGTACCGGGAACGCGAAGGAAGGTGTCGAAGGCGTCTATTGTAGAATGGAGCCAGTAGAGCTTGCCGCCTTTCTCAAAAAGGCCTGCTTTCTTTTCTTCTGCCATAACTTATGCCATTTCTTTAATCATGAGGTCGATGCCCTTCGAGATGATATCCTGGATGTCATTCTTGGAGGGGTCTACATAGTCGCAAAGAGCGAGATCTTCTGGAAGGACCTCGTAAATGCCATATTTCTCCATCTTGTCGATGTCGCCTGCAAGGCAGGCCTTGATCAGGTAGATGGGGAAGATGTCCATAGGAGTTACGTCCTCGAAGCACTTGGTCTCGACAAAGGCGCGGGGGCCTCCGTGAAGATTGGTGTTCATGTCGTAGAGTTTCTTGGGCGCAAGCCAGGAGAAGTAGCACTTTGAGGAGCTGTGGAGGTTCATGCGGAAAGGCTTCGCCCATCCGAGAATCTCACGCTCGGTGCCTTCGGAAATTAGGCAAATCTGATCCTGGAAGAATCCGAGATAGCCGTCTTTTCCGATAATCTCGCCGGTAAGGATGTCTCCGCCGATATAGCGGACTCCTTCATAGGATGCGGTAAGGCTCTTTACAGGAGCTCCGGGAAGAGTTTCTACATAAGCGGGATCATCGGCGGCAGGGCCGGTAATGGCCACTTTACGGAGAAGGTCTAGTTTACCTGTCTGCACCAGCTGGCCGATAGCTGCGACGAAGAGGGGAGATATCGTCCAAACGATTTCTCCTTTCCTGATGGGAGAGATGTGGCTGATCTGGACTCCAACGTTGCCTGCGGGATGCTTGCCGCTGACCCCATGGATAATAGCCTTGTCCATTTTTGCGAACATGGACTTGGCTTCAGTAGCCTTATTGATGCAGAGATGAACTCCTCCGTCGGTGAGTTTGGTCAAAGCGGTAATGCCCGCCTGTATGTACTCGGCTTTTCCGGCGAGAGTAAAGTCTGTGTCGGGAGCGAGAGGCGCGGTGGAGAATGATGATACGAAAATGGCCTTCGGCTCAGCGGAAGGGTCCGCCATTACGCCGTAAGGCCTCTGGATCAATGCACCCCACAGTCCGCTCTTGAGCAGGAGGTCTTTGACCTCTTCTTTTGTGAGGGAGTCCGCGTCTTTTGCACCGAAATCGACTTTCTTCTGCTCCGAATCAGTCTCAACGAGAACAGCGAGAAGCTTTCTCTTATCCCCTCTGACAATCTCTTTCACTGTCCCGCTCACGGGAGAAGTGAAAAGAATGTCGGGATTCTGTTTGTCGGCGAGTACGGGGGAGCCGGCGAGTACTTTGTCACCTTCTTTGACAAGGAGTCTCGGGATGAGTCCTTTGAAATCAGTTGGTTTGATGGCAACAACTTCCGGAATCACCGTCCTCACGACTTTCTGGGCAGCGGCACCCTTTATAGGAATGTCCAGGCCCTTTTTCAAATCGATGTTGTTAGACATTATGAATAATAATTTTGTGTATTTTCAATAATACCGCGCGAAGATACGGATTTTTTTTCTAATTTCGCTTGAAAATATTGCTGCAGATGAGCGCTATTTTAGATGAACTCAATAACGAGCAGCTTGCCGCTGTCAAATGTGTGGACGGACCGGTACTGATTGTTGCCGGAGCAGGATCGGGGAAGACACGGGTTCTGACGTCAAGAATTGCTTATACGATAGAGAACGGGGCGGATCCTTCGAGGATTCTGGCCCTGACTTTCACGAAGAAAGCCGCGACCGAGATGAAGGAGAGGATTGCTCTGATGATCGGGGAGCGGAAGGCCAGGAAGATCTATATGGGGACCTTCCATTCCGTCTTTGTCCGTTTCCTTCGAGAGTACGCCGACGTCCTTGGATACCCTGCGTCTTTTACTATATATGATACCTCTGATTCCATAAGTGCGATAAAGACGTGCATCAAGCAGCTCTCTTTCGACGATAAGTTCTATAAACCGAAGGATGTCCTCTCCAGGATATCCAAAGCAAAGAATGCCCTTATCACGGCTTCCGCATACTCAAGGAACCAGAAGGCTCTCGATGACGACAGGGTCTCGAAGAGGCCGCTTCTGCATGAAGTATATGCTCTATACGACCAGATGCTCAGGCAATCCGGGGTGATGGACTTTGATGATATCCTCCTCAATATGAATATCCTTCTTAAAAAGAGCGAGGTTGCTCTGCGGGATATCGCCGGTCGGTTTGACTATATACTTGTGGACGAGTATCAGGATACCAATTTCTCGCAGTACCGGATCCTTCGTGAACTGACGAAGTTGAACCCTAAGCACAATATCTGCGTAGTCGGAGACGACAGTCAGTCCATCTATGCCTTCCGTGGAGCAGAGATCGGTAATATCCTGAATTTTACCAAGGACCTCCCGGAGGCGAAGACTTTCCGTCTGGAGAGGAATTATCGTTCTACTGCCAACATTGTCAATGCGGCCAATTCTTTGATTGCCAAGAATTCCTCGAGAATTCCCAAGACTTGCGTTGCGGTTGGGGAAAAGGGCGAGAAGATAAAGCTGATGAGGGCATATACGGCTGAGGAGGAGGCGATACTTATCGCATCGTCAATTATTTCCAGGATGCGCGATACCCGTGCCGAGTATAAGGATTTTGCTATTCTATATAGGACAAATTCCCAGTCCAGGGCACTTGAGGAAGCTCTTCGTAAGCGTAATCTTCCTTATATGATCTATTCCGGCAATTCCTTCTTCGAAAGAATGGAGGTAAAGGACGTAATGGCCTATTTCAAGCTGGTGGTCAATCTCAATGATGACGAATCATTCAAGAGGGTAGTCAATAAGCCCGCCCGCGGAATCGGAGGAACTTCTTTGTCCGCCCTGGAGGCTGTTGCGAAAGAAAAACAATGTTCCCTTTTTAAAGCTGCATATCTTGACGGTCTCGAAAAATACGGCCTCAGGAGCGCAGGACAGAAGAAAATCGTCGAGTTCTGCGACCTTCTGAAAACACTCTCCGAGCGCGCTTCAAAAGAGGATGCGGAGGCTGTTGCCCGGGCGATTGCCCTTGAAACCGGGATATACCGGCTTTATAAGGAGGATACTTCCATCGAAGGCCAGTCCAGAACCTCTAATGTCGAGGAACTTCTCGACAGTGTAGCGACGTTCCGGGATGACAGGGACGGCGAGTATGTCGAGCAGCTTATTGAGGACGGCGAGATAAAGGATGCTTCCGAGGTCTCTTCGATTGACTATCCGACAGTGCTTCTCGTGGATTTCCTTGAAGACATTTCGCTCCTTAGTAATGTGGATGTGGCCGACGACGAAGATGGGAGCAATAAAATCGCCCTTATGACAGCCCATTCTGCAAAGGGCCTTGAATTTCCATATGTGTATGTGTCCGGAATGGAGGAGAATCTCTTCCCCTCCGGAGGTATGCTGGCTTCGGAGAAAGATATCGAAGAGGAGAGGCGCCTCTTTTATGTGGCCTTGACAAGGGCCAAAAAAGCTGTCGCTCTGACATTCTCTACGACGCGTATGCGAAACGGAAAGCATGAATCCAATGCTCCGAGCCGTTTCCTTCGTGAGATTGCTCCCCAATATATCGAGAATCCATTGAGGAAGGAGGAACTCCATGCCCATACGATAGGGGATGAGGATGATCCTGGATACAGCAGGGGCTTCCGTTTCGGAGGCGGAGGGCCTTTCGGGAGCTCTACATCTGTTACTGCTTCAAGTACGGCCGGTGTTACTCGCGCAGATCTTAAAAATCGTCCTCTGCCCCCTGCAATTGAGAATTTCGTCCCGGATACGATGGATAAATTCAAGGTTGGAGACCGTATTGAGCACAATCGTTTCGGAGAGGGCAAGATATTGGAAATCACAGGCAGAATCCCTGAACTCAAGGCAAAGATAGTATTCGATAAGTACGGAGAGAAAATTTTGTTGCTTAAATTCGCAAAAATCAGGCTTCTCCCTTTGTGATTTTAAATAAAATATCTATATTTGCCTTTGAAGTTTTTCATAGTTTAAGTTTAGGTTAAGTAGTACGGCAGTCGCAGTGATGCAACTGCCGTATGAATTTACAGTCTCGAGAGCCTGTCGACTACAATTTCAATCAACTGGCGGACCTGAGGCTTGTAGTCAGGATTTGAGCTCTGGAGATAGCGGTTTGCGATGGCGCAGCAGACTGTAGTGGCGTTGTGCCCGAGGTGGGCTGCAAAGCCGGCTAGGGGAGCTCCCTCCATTTCAAAGTTGGTAATACGGTAATCACCGAAACGGAAGGATTCGATATCTTCGAGCATGTTAGGCATCGCAAGAGGCAGTCTGACGACCCTTCCCTGAGGACCGTAGAATCCGGGTGCAGAGATGGTTGCGCCTTTGATAGTGCAGTCGGAAAGCAAGTCAATCATCTTCTGACTGGACTTTACGAAGTAAGGGGAAGGAAGCTTTGCCGGCCAGTGCATATGTTTCTTGAATGCCTTTTCAACATCCGTCATGGCTATCTTGGAGCGATTCGCGTACCAGTTCATTACGCCATCGAAGCCGATTGAAACGTGGGAAAGGATGAAACTCCCGAGAGGAATGTCGGCATGAAGCGCGCCTGATGTCCCGATGCGGATAATGTTGAGCGAACGATGCTCAGGCTTTATTTCGCGGGTTTTGAAATCAACATTTGCAAGGGCGTCGAGCTCTGTCATTACTATGTCGATATTGTCCGGACCTATGCCGTGGGAAAGGGCAGTTATGCGCTTACCGTTGCGATAGCCCGTGACGGAAACGAACTCTCTGGAAGCATGGCTGGATTCGGTCTCGTCGAAATGCTCCGCGATGATATGGACCCTTTCGGGATCTCCTACGAGGATGACATTATCGGCAAGTTCTTCAGGTCTCATGTGGATATGGAACGCTGAGCCGTCTCCATTGATTATTAATTCTGATTCAGGTATTCTCATGACGATACAATGATTATTAGTAAAAAACAAATATAGTTTTTTATGAGGGAATTTCCTATTTTTGCGATGAATTTTTAAAATGTGAATAATATGTGGCAGAGAATTCAGACCCTCTATCTTGCAATATCGACAGTACTAGTACTTTGTCTTGTTTTCGGGACGGCTTATACAACCAATGGACCGGACGGCCTTGTCGGTGTCAAATATCTGGCTCTTCAGAAGCCATATTTCGCGATTCTTCTCATCATACTTGCGCTGATGATTGTTCTTGCACTGGTCACGTTTAAAGTCAGAATCCTTCAGATGAGGCTTTCAGTGCTTTCAGGACTTGTTTCCCTCGGAGTTATGGGATGGCTCGCTTATATGTATTTCACCGCTCCCGAAGGAATCGTATTCAAGTGGACGGCTATCTTCCCTCTGGTTATCGCAATATCGAATTTCCTGGCCGCGAGGGGCTGTTTCCAGGATCAACTCATGGTCGAAGCGGCGTATAGAATCAGGGATTCTAGGAGGGACCGTCGAAATAAAAAATAAGAGGCTCCCCTCAGGAGGAAACCTCAATCTACCCTGCCGGCAAAAACGCTAAGGACACTCTCCGTATAGGTCTTTGTCACCGGAATCGGAGAGATTTTGTCGTTGTCCAGTTCGAGCTCATATCCGTCCTTTTCTTTGCGGAGGACTTTGACTTTTGACATATTTACTATGAATTTCCTATGGCAACGGACAAGGTCGCTGCCCTGGAAACTCTCTTCCACTGTCTTGAGCCTGCACCTGAGCATATAAGTCTTCAGCTCTCCTTTTCCATCTGTATACCAGACTTTGATATAATTGTCATCCGACTCTATATAGTAAAGGTCAGAGCCTGAAACCGAGAGCTTCAGAACACCGCTGTTGTCGAACAGTGTTATCTTCTCGAGAGGAGTCTTAGCCGGAATGTCATCCGCAGCAGAAGACGAGGGGGCATCATTCTCTTTCATGTTGATGAGGCGGATGATTTTTTCCTGATGGACGATAGTAAAAACCAACCCGGCGATAACATAAGGTATTCCGAGGCAGATCAGTCCGTACAGGAACGAATGGGCAAGAATCTCCGTAAAAGACATATCTTCCGGAGCAGCTATAGTCACTGTGAAAACAGTGTACAGGATGCATATAATCAAGATTTCAAGAGCACACCAGAGGACATACAGCCACCATTTCAGGCGAAAGTCTCTTCTGGTCTTGTACATTATAACCCTGCTGATAATAATTATAGTAAGGGAGCCTATAGCGAAAAGAGCCGTAAACAGGAAGAAGACACTGTTGCCCAGACGGAACCATGCGTTGTGCGAGAAAGGTATGCTGAGAAGCAGGACAACGATGGAGAAGAGTGCGGCAAAAGTAACCGTACCTATCAGCTCGAATTTTTCCCTTAGAAATTTCGGGACATATTTCCTCTGAATATCCTCCATCGGCTACAAAGATAATTAAAAATTCGCCACAAATAATCCGCTCTTACCACAAAAAACGGGCAAATACCACCAGACCTCGGGGTTTGCCACATAAATTTTGAGGAAAATGCCTATCCGGATAATTTTGTCACAAAAGTTTGACTAAAACCTTCATTGAGATGAAATTGTTAGGTACAGGTAGTGTAATTCCTTCCAGAGTTGTTACGAATGATGATTTCTCCAGGTTCCTCGATACATCAGACGAGTGGATCTACCCTCGGACGGGGATTAAGTCCCGCCATGTAATTTCCAGTGAGAAATTGGAAGATATCGCTGCTCAGGCGGCCGAAAGGGCAATCGCCGACGCAGGCATAGCCAAAGAAGATTTGGATTTTTTCATCTGCTCGAATGTCGTCAACGAGTATTTGACTCCGGGACTCAGCTGTATAATTGCGGCTAAACTCGGCATCAGCTGCCCTTGCATCGATATCAACTGCGCTTGCCCGGGATTCATTTATGCGATGGATATTGCAGAAACATATTTTTCTGCTCGGAAGGTGAGGAATGTCTTGATCGTTTGTGCCGAGGAGCCATCCAGAATGACTTCCTGGGAAGATCGCTCAACATGTATCCTCTTCGGTGACGGCGCCGGTGCGGCAGTCTTCGGAGAAGGAGACAAAGTCAAGGGAATCAAGCTCAACGCGGAACCGTCCGTCGATAAACTATTCCAGTACAGACGCCTCATGCCGACTCCCTATATCACAAAAGAGGAATCGGATATCCCTCTGCAGATGAATGGAAGAGAAGTATTCAAATTCGCTGTGACAACTTCCGTCAGGGATATCAGCGCACTTCTCGAAAAAGCGGGGTTGAGGGTTGAGGATGTCGATTACTTCATGATCCATCAGGCTAATATGAGGATAATCGAAGGAATCCGCAAAGGTCTTGGCGCGCCTGAGGATAAGTTCCCTACTAATATCAGGGATCACGGCAATTCTTCGTCTGCCTCTTGTCCAATACTTCTGGACGAGTGCCATCGTAAAGGCCTTTTCAAAAAAGGTGATATTTTGGTTTTCAGCGCTTTCGGCGCCGGCCTTCTTTCCGCGGCCGCAATTATGGAATGGTAAAAAATTTCTTATATTTGTAAATTGTAACAAAATGAGCACGATGATCAAGAGCGCAATTTGCGACATACTCGGAATCGAGAAACCTATTTTCCAGGGAGGAATGGCCTGGATAGCCGATGCCAAGTTGGCAGCGGCTGTCTCCAATGCCGGAGGTCTCGGCCTTATTTCCTCGATCAATTTCGGGACGGAGGCTGTCAGAAGTGAGATACGCAAGGCCAGGGAGTTGACCGACAAGCCCTTTGGTGTGAATATAATGCTTGCCGCTCCCAACGCTTCTGAGATTGCTGACCTCGTCGTTGAAGAGGGTGTCAAGATTGTCACTACCGGAGCAGGCTCTCCTTCCCCTTATATGGCTAAATGGAAAGCGGCTGGAATCAAAGTTATCCCTGTAGTCGCATCTGTCGCCTATGCCCTCAAAATGCAGGAACTCGGAGCGACGGCGCTCATTGCCGAAGGAGCGGAGTCCGGCGGACATGTCGGCGATATCCACACAATGGCCCTCGTCCCTCAGGTTATCGATGCAGTCAACATTCCTGTCCTTGCCGCCGGCGGTATCTTCGACGGAAGGGGAGCGGCTGCTATGTTCATGATGGGAGCTTGCGGCGTCCAGGTAGGAACCCGGTTCCTCGTCGCTGACGAGTGCCTTGTTCATGAGGTGTATAAAGAGAGGCTCATCAAGGCTTCCGATGTCAGTACTATCGTGACCGGAAAGACTCTCGGTGATGCGGTGAGAAGTCTGAAGACCCCGTTCTCCAAGAAGTTCGCCAAGATGGAAGCAGACCCGTCAGTCAGTGATGATGAAATCCGTGCTTTCGGCACCGGAGCTATGCGTAAGGCCGTTTTTGACGGCAACCTTCAGGATGGAAGCTTCCTGGCAGGCGAGGTCGCGGGCATGATAAAGAAGAAAGAAACTGCGGCAGAAATAGTTGATGATATCATAGGAGGCGCCGAGAAGCTCCTGCTTCAGGCCGGTGCACTGGTTGAAGAATAAACATATATGGAAACTAAAAGAGTAGTTGTTACCGGAATGGGAGTCATCTCCTCGGTTGGAAATGACGTGGATACATTCTGGACAAGCCTTAAAAACGGAGTTTGTGGAATTGATTATATCGATGAATTCGATACAGGAGAGCTCCCGGTGAAGATTGCAGGAAAGGTAAAGAACTTCAATCCTGAGGATTATGGGATGGAAAAGCCCTTCATCCGCAAGCAGGACAGATTCTCCCAGTATGGAATGGCTGCTGCCTGGCAGGCGATGAATGATTCCGGACTTGTCTCTTCAACGGAGGATGGAAACATAGATCCTTTCCGCCTCGGAGTCTATGTCGGATCCGGAATCGGCGGCTTTGAAATCCAGCAGAGAGAGACTATAAAGATGGTAGAGGATCCTTCAGGAAAGTGGGTTTCTCCTCTCTTTATTCCGACCATGATCTCTAATATCGCTGCCGGCCATATTGCCATTAAGCACAATGCCCAGGGCCCATGCCTTGATATTGTGACCGCTTGCGCGACCTCCTCCCATTGTATCGGCGAGGCGTTCAGGGCCATCCGGCACGGATATGCCGATGCGATAATAGCCGGAGGATGCGAGAATGCAACCATCCCTATCGGAATAGCGGGTTTTGCCAATGCCAAAGCCCTTTCCCGCTCTGAGGACCCGAAATATGCATCCCTCCCGTTCAACAAGAACCGTCAGGGATTTGTAATGGGTGATGGCGCAGGAATCCTGGTTCTCGAGGAACTGGAGCATGCTAAGGCAAGGGGTGCAAAGATTTATGGCGAGATCGTCGGATATGGCAATACATGCGACGCCTACCATCCTACCGCTCCGCGTCCGGATGGGACCACCCAGGGCAAGTGCCTCTCCATAGCCCTTGAGGAAGCCGGATTCGATCCCTCAAAGGATAATCTTTATATCAATGCGCATGGTACCGGTACCCGCCTCAATGACGTTGCCGAGACAGTCGCCTATAAGGTGGCCCTTGGCGATTTTGCATATAAGGCTCATATCAGCTCTATCAAATCCATGACCGGCCATATGTTCGGCGCTGCAGGTGCAGCGGAGGCAATTGCAACTGTTCTCGCCCTGCGTGACGGAATAGTGCCTCCTACAATCAATCTGGATGAACCCGATCCCGAGTGCGACCTTGATTACACCCCTAACAAAGCTGTCAAGACCGACCTTACAATCGGAATCTCCGATTCTCTCGGATTCGGAGGACATGACGCCTGCGTGGCTTTCAGGCCATACAAAGATTAGCTTTTTACGAGTACTAAACCTTTACCATGGATAGAGAAGAAATTCAAAAACATATTCCCCACCGTCCTCCTATGCTGCTGGTGGATGAGGTCACTATCGATTCCGACGGAGTAGCTCATGGAAAATACCGCATCCGGGAGGATGAGTATTTCACCAACGGGCATTTTCCGGGCAATCCTGTCGTCCCGGGCGTCATCCTTTGCGAGATAATGGCCCAAAGCTGCACGATGCTCATGATTGATGATATCCCCGGTCATGACACCTTCTACAGGGCGATTGACGAGGTTAAGTTCAAAAATGCAGTCCGTCCGGGGGATCTCTGCGAGGTGACCGCCGTCCTCGTTTCTAAAAAGGCCGGTTTGTATTTTACAGATGCAAAACTGGAGGTCGACGGGAAGCTTTGTTGCAGGGGAAAACTCACTTTTGCCCTCGTTCCGAAGGCAAAAGAATAAAAATTTTCATTTTTTTTGAAAAAAATTCGAGCTTGTGCAGTGTTCTGGCACAAGCTCGTGTTATATTTGCACTCAGAAACAAAAACTGAGTAAAAATGAAAAATACAGATTTCAATGTCGATGCGCTCGGCGGATTCATCAGCAACGAAGCTTCTCTCCTCGCACTCAAAGGTATTATCGAGGATTTCGATCTCGAACTCGATTCCGTAGATTCTCTTTCCTAGGAAAGCTAGTCCTCTTTGAGAGAAACTGCAGTCGTCTCTTTGTCGGAAGAGACACCCACCCTGAGTTCCTTGAGAGAGGAAGATTCCTTGCCATGGAGTATCCTGTCGGTAATTATGAATTCGGAGACAGGATCCTCAATGAGGCGGGTGACCGCCCGTTTAAGTGGTCTTGCACCGTAGCTCGGGTCGAATCCGGCATCCGCGACCAGTCTCTTGGCCGCCTTGGTGACGGTCAGTGTGTATCCTGATTCCAGGGCTCTTTTCCTGACATCCTTGAGTTCGATGTCAATGATGGCCTCGATATTCTCGCGGGTAAGCGAGTTGAAGTAGACCTGCTCATCGACTCGGTTGATGAATTCGGGAGGGAAAGCCTTTTTAACGGCTTTAGAAAGCACATTTTTCTTATCGGAGGCCGGATTGCGTCCTGATGTTGCGAAACCTATTCCGTTTCCGAATTCTTCCAGTTCGCGGCTACCTACGTTTGAAGTCATGATTACAATGGTGTTCTTGAAATTGACTGTCCTTCCATTCGAATCAGTGAGTCTTCCTTCGTCCATTATCTGGAGAAGAAGGTTGAAAATATCGGGATGGGCCTTTTCGATCTCGTCGAGAAGAACAACGCAGTAAGGTTTTCTTCTTACCCTCTCGCTGAGCTGTCCTCCCTCTTCGTATCCCACATATCCCGGAGGCGCTCCGATAAGTCTTGATACAGAGAATTTCTCCATGTATTCGCTCATGTCGATTCTGACCATATTCTCTTCTGAATCGAACATGTATTCTGCAAGGGAACGCGCCAGCTGAGTCTTTCCTACTCCGGTAGGGCCAAAGAAAAGGAAGGTCCCTATCGGCCTTGACGGATCCTTCAGACCGGCCCTGCCCCTTTGGATAGCCCTTACTACTGTATCGATAGCCTCGTCCTGCCCTATTATCCTCTCCTGCAGGCGTTTCCGCATCTTGATGAGCCTGTTGCCCTCGGATTCAGCGACTTTGTTGACGGGGATTCCGGTCATCTTGGAGATGACAGTTGCGATGTCCTCCGCAGTCACAGTGTCATCGGTATGTTTTTTCCTTGCGAGGTTGAGACGGACTACAGAGCCGGCCTCGTCCATCGCGTCGATAGCCTTGTCAGGAAGGGAGCGGTCGGTGATGTACCTGTCGGTAAGCTTTACGGCTGCCTCAATGGCTTCGTCAGTGTATTTTACCTTGTGGAACTCCTCGTAATTGGGTTTGAGCTTTGTCAGAATTTCGATAGACATATCGACATCCGCCGGCTCAACGACGATCTTTTGGAAACGTCTGTCAAGGGCTCCGTCCTTCTCCACTATTTTAGTGAATTCATCCATGGTCGTCGCCCCTATGCACTGGATTTCGCCCCTTGCGAGGGCCGGTTTCAGCATATTGGCGGCGTCGAGGCCTCCCTGGGCCCCTCCGGCACCGACTATTGTATGGAACTCATCGATAAAGAGTATAAGGTCCGGATTGGTCCTGGCCTCTTCTATTATCGATTTCAGCCGCTTTTCAAAGTCTCCCCTGAATTTGGTCCCGGCTACTACCGATGCTATATCCAGCGAAAGGACTCTTTTCTTTGCAAGAGACGGGGGAATATTGCCTGAAGCTATCTTAAGGGCAATTCCCTCTACGATTGCAGATTTTCCGACTCCCGGCTCTCCGATGAGCATCGGGTTGTTCTTTTTTCTTCTTCCGAGAATCTCAATTACCCTTGCAATCTCGGCGTCGCGCCCGACGACCGGGTCGAGTTTCCCTTCTGCAGCAGCCCTTGTAAGGTCATAGCCGAAGTCCTCGATTTTCAATTTACCGCCGGATTTATTGTCTCCTGTCTCTCTGTCCTCATCATCGTCTCCGTCATCCTTCGAGCGTGGTTCTTCCTTGGACGGGCCGCTGAGAATGCCGCTGTCCTGGAGGAAGGAGAG
Organism: uncultured Bacteroidales bacterium; assembly: GCA_900318955.1. Taxonomy (GTDB): domain Bacteria; phylum Bacteroidota; class Bacteroidia; order Bacteroidales; family UBA932; genus Cryptobacteroides. The sequence continues at coordinate 3,577 of ONMJ01000008.1, read as the reverse complement.
GATCCGTCCGTAGTCGATTCCTTTCTGTCGGAGAAAGACCTGTCCGTAGCTCTCAGTTGTCCTGCAAAGGGCGAGGAGAAGGTGCTCGGAGGAGATTTCCGGGCTTCTCAGCCTTGTCGCCTCCATTATCGCTATGTTGAGGACATTGTGGGCTACCCTCGAAAAACTGATATTCCCGCTTTCAGAGTAGGGAATGGTCTCGTTGGTGAATATCCTGCCGTCGATGAACTGCTTCATCTCGGATCCATCGATGCCGAGACCCTCCATCGCCCTGAAGGCGTTGTTGTCTTCATGCCTTATGATTCCGAGGAAAAGATGGTCGGGGCCGATGCCGTAGCTGCCGGTCCTCATGGCCTCATCCCTGGAGTAATTGATTATGCCGTTTAATTCGTCTGATACCTTGATTTCCATATCTGCTTATTTGTCTTGCAAAGTTAGGGATTTTCCAAAAAAATCGCTACCTTTGTATACTTATAGTTAAGAATAATTTTATGGATAATAACGAAGAGAAAAAAGACATTCTTGAAGAGGCCGCTACCGGTACTATAGAGCATGTGGAGATAGACAGGACGATGCGTACGGCGTATATCGATTATTCGATGTCCGTTATCGTCTCAAGGGCCCTTCCTGATGTCAGGGACGGATTGAAGCCTGTTCAGCGCCGCGTCGTTTTCGGTATGGACAAGATGGGCGTGAATTTCAGTTCGCAGACCAGAAAATCGGCCAGAATCGTCGGAGACGTCATGGGTAAGTTCCACCCTCACGGTGATTCCAGCGTTTATGACGCAATGGTTCGCCTTGGTCAATGGTGGAACCAGCGCTATCCGCTTGTTTGGGGCCAGGGTAACTTCGGTTCCATGGACGGCGACCCTGTGGCTGCAATGCGTTATACCGAGGCTAAGCTTCAGAAACTCTCAGAGGACGTAATCGGCGATATCGAAAAGGATACTGTCGACATGGTTGGCAACTTCGATGATACCGAAAAGGAGCCTACAGTGCTTCCTACAAAGCTTCCTCTCCTGCTTCTGAACGGTTCAGCAGGCATCGCTGTCGGTATGGCGACCAATATGGCCCCTCACAATCTCGGCGAGTGCTGCGATGCTATCTGCGCATATATCGACAATCCCGAGATCACGACCGAAGGCCTCATGGAGCATATCAAGGGCCCGGATTTCCCGACAGGAGGTATAATCATGGGACGCTCCGGCATCGTCGAAGGCTATGAGACCGGCCGTGGAAGGGTAGTTGTCCGTTCGAAAACCGACATCGAGGTCGATGACCATGGACGCGAGACTATCGTAGTGACCGAAATTCCTTACATGGTCAACAAGAAGGAGATGATCGAGAAGATCGCCCAGATGGTCGAGGATAAGAAGATAGACGGCATCTCTTATATCAATGACGAGACCTCCCGTGAAGGTGTCAGGGTCATTATAAAAGTAAAGCAGGGCTTCAACTCCAATGTCGTCTTGAATACTCTTTTCAAGTATACTCCGCTCCAGTCCAGCTTCTCTTTCAACAATGTCGCCCTCGTCAAGGGCCGCCCGCGCACTCTCAGCCTCAAGGAGATAATCCAGAATTTTGTCGAGTTCCGCCACGAGGTTGTCGTCCGCCGCACGAAATTCGACCTTGACAAGGCACAGAAGAGAGCCCATATCCTCGAAGGCCTCCTCAAGGCAATGGATATCATCGATGAGATTGTCCATATCATCCGCTACGAGTCCAACAGCATCGACGAGGCGAAGCAGATGCTAATGGAGCGCTACGATTTCTCCGAGCCGCAGGCGACAGCCATAGTTGAGATGCGACTACGTCAGCTCGTCGGACTCGAGAGGGAAAAGCTCCAGGCCGAGTATGACGACCTTATGAAGTTCATCGCCCGCTGTCTGGAAATTCTCGGCAGCGTCGATGAGCAGTTGGCGATCATCAAGCAGGAGACAATGGAAATGAAGGATAAGTACGGCGATCCCCGTCGCACTGAGATCACCCTTTCCGAAGATGAGTTCAATCCTGAGGATTTCTATGCCGATGAGGACCAGGTAATCACCATTTCACATCTCGGCTACATCAAGCGCACTCCGCTTACCGAGTTCCGTACCCAGAACAGGGGCGGCGTAGGTATCAAGGGTGGAGCGACGAGGGACTCTGACTTTATCGAGCACATCTATATCGCCAACACCCACTCTACCCTTCTTCTCTTTACCCAGAAGGGCCGCTGCTACTGGCTCAAGGTTTATGAGATTCCTGAAGGCAACCGCACTTCAAAGGGACGTGCAATTCAGAATATCCTTACAATAGAGCCAGATGACAAGGTCAAGGCATATATCAACGTCCGTACGCTGAAGGATGCCGAGTACATCAACAACAACTTCATAATGCTGGTAACAAAGCAGGGTATTGTGAAGAAGACATCTCTCGAGGCTTATTCCCGTCCGAGGACAAACGGAGTCAATGCCGTTACCGTCCGGGATGATGACGAACTACTCGAAGCAATCCTCACCAACGGCCGCTGCAATATAATGATTGCTGCCAATGGAGGCCGCTGCGTTCGCTTTGACGAGACCGAGGTCCGTCCTATGGGCAGGACCGCTACCGGTGTACGTGGCATAAATCTTGCGGAAGGGGACTATGTGATCGGTGTCGTAAGCCAGGATCCCGAGGCTGAAGATGCGTTGCAGCGTCAGGTACTGGTTGTCAGCGAGCATGGATTCGGAAAGCGTTCCGAGCCTATGGAGTACCGGCAGACCGCAAGAGGTGCAAAGGGTGTCAAAACCTTGAACATCACGGATAAGACAGGATCGCTCGTTGCGATTAAAAATGTAACCGACGACGACGACCTTATGATTATAAACCGCTCCGGTCTTACTATCAGGATGCCTGTAAGTACGATTCGCGTAGCTGGTAGAGCGACGCAGGGCGTCAAGCTCATTAATATAAAGGAAGGTGATTCCATTGCTGCGGTTTCCGTAGTCGCCCATAGCGAGGACGAACCGGACCAGACTGAGATCCCTCCTGTAACAGAAGAAGAAAATACTAATAATTAATTTTTTACTACTATCATGAAAAGGCTTATTCTTGCAGTTTCGCTCGTCGCCATCGCGATGACCGCGTCTGCTCAGATCAAATCCGCTGCTGACATCCAGAAGGCTATCGCTTCCGCAGAGAAGGTTGCTGAAAACCCCAAGAAAGCTGCAAACGTAGCTACATGGATCAAGATCGGTGAAGCATACCTCAATGCTTATGAGAATCCTACCTCTAACGTAGTCGGAGGTGACAAGCAGCAGCTTGCTCTTGTCATGGGCAATGACAAACCCCTTTCTTCAGAGGCAGTTACCCTTGGTGGCCAGCCTTATGAGAAGGTTGTTTACAAGGACAAGAATCTCTATTTCGACCAGAACGGCCAGCTTGCAATGACAGAAGTTACGAATCCTTCATACCAGGGAGATGCTTTGTCAAAGGCTATCGAGGCATATAAGAAGGCTGCTGAGGTCGATGTAAAGGGAAAGAAAATCAAAGATATCAAGCAGGCTCTCGAAAAGATTGCTTCCAACTACAATCAGGATGCATTCACCGCCTA
>ONMJ01000005.1 GCA_900318955.1 uncultured Bacteroidales bacterium | reverse complement strand
TCGCCGAATATCATTTTTGCAAAGGCTTCGTTTAGCGCGCACGTCCGGGCTGCGTCAAACTCCCGGGCAGATCCTTCCACCCATTCCACCGGGAAGACGGAGAAGAAAGAGGAATCCACGCGGGCCATTGGGATGGTGATGGGGCTTTCCCGGTCTCCTTCCTTGTACAGAACGTCTTCTCCCAATGGCTGCCAGGTGCAAATGGCTTCTATATTCGGACTGGCATCACGGGACCTTTCGATGAACGGCCGACAGATATATGTGCTGAAAAGCCCCTGATCCATCCAGTTGTTCTCCATCCGGAACACTTGCTCATGCCCCTCGAAATTGGCATCATAGGTTGTGTCCCAGCGCACCTGCACCATCAGGATCATCGCCGCCGCAAAAGCGACGCTCATCCCCAGGATATTGATCAGCGTTGAAACGCCTGTTTTTCTGAATACTTTCATTGCTATTCTTTCTTCAACGCCTCGGCAGGATTCGTCCGGGCGGTCTTGATGCTTTGGTAGAGCACACTGATTGCTGCAATAAAGGCAACCGCCAGTCCGGCAAGAACAAATATCCACCAGTGGAGGTCAATACGATGGCCGTAGCCGGAGAGCCAGCGATTCATGATGAACCAGGCAATCGGCACGCCGATGACGAAGGCGATGCCCACCATCTTCATGAACGACAGCACCAGTTCCTTCAGCACGCCGGAATAATCGGCTCCGAAGACCTTCTTCACTGATACGCTACGAATCTCCTGCTGCATATAGTATGAGCTCATGGCAAAGAGCCCAAGGGCGCTCACCAGGATGGACAACAGCGTGAAGATGAGCACGATGTTCAGCACCCGGCTTTCATCGGCAGCTTTTTCGCGGCTGCCTGGTCTCCGGTCGTTTTTACAATCAGCACCCAGGGGTAATTGTCATCGGGATACTCCCCGTGATTGAAAATCATAGCAGCGCTCTGGTCGGCCTCCAGAGGGCGGATTTTGAAATCATAGTAGATGCCACCTATCTGACGTGTTCCAGCTTGAGCGGTCTGGAATTCCGTCGCCGTTTCCTCGATACCAATCTGCTTGAAGGCGTATTCATTGAGCCAATAGGCACGCTGATGGTTATCCTGCTTTATCTTTAAGCCAAGAATGTCGAAATACTTGTCATCACCCTGGATTTGTTGGAAGGACACCCAGTGACCATCCGGCATTTCCATCGTCCAGTTGTTCGTTCCTCCCAGCGGAATGCCGTCGCCCTGACCAACTTCCTCCACGCAGGGTTCCGTGCGCAGGCGGTCCAGCAGCGGCCGGATCTGCCCGGTCTGGCCAAAGGCATTGTCAACCACAAGAATGTCTTTCGTATTGTAGCCCAGGTCGGCCGAAATCATGTGCCGAATCTGGAGGCCCATCGTGAGGGCGCTCACCAGCATCACGACGGCCACCACATTCTGCACGATGATGATGACTTTGCTGTAAACCGTCTTGGTCTTGAGCCTGAGCGTACCGCGGACAATCTCGATGGGCTGCGCCTGCTGGATCAAGAGGGCCGGTACGATACCGGACAGGACACCCAGAACCACGATGAAGCCCAGAACCAGCAGCACATTGACAGGCGTAACCGCCTTGAAGATGGATACCTGGTACTCCAGCAGGCGGGAAACCGCCGGACAGAGCGCCTCCGCCAGCAGGATGGCCAGCAGCATCGAGATGCCGCAGATGAGCGTACTCTCAGAGATGACTTTCAGGAAGATGCTGCGCTTGTCGGCACCTACCAGGCGCCGGGTGGCCATTTCCTTGGCCCGGAAGCCCGTCAGGGCGGTGGTCATATTGATATAATTGAGCACTGCAAATGCAAGGAGCAGGATGCACATCGCCAGCAGCAGGTTTACGAAACTTCGGTTCCCGAACTGAATGGTCTCCGTCCAATCTTTATTCCCATCATCCAGGAAATACATGTTCCTAAGAGGAATCAGCCGAACATTATCGTATTGGCTCTTGTACACCCAGAAATTCTCTTCGCACCAATCCAGGATGTCACTCTGCCTGGCTTGCAGGTCGGCACCCGGATAGGTCATCACAAAGCAGACGCCACCGCCGGCATTGCTCATGTATTCGTCGTGTGACGAATTTATTTTTGGCATTATATCGCCCCGTATCAGGACATCCGGTGCTTTCAGGATGGAATTCCCGAAATCTTCATACACGCCGCAAACGGTAAGCTGAAAGGACCCCTCATAATTAAAAGATATGATCTGTCCCAGCGGGTCCTTGTCTGAGAAATGGGCATTCGCAAACTCCCGGCTCACCATACAGCGGTCCCAGGACACGAGCCAGTCGGCTTTGTTGCCTTCCACCAGGTCATAACTGAACATCTCAAAAAAGGTGCTGTCCGCCGCCATCGTGCTGCCATAGACTCGTTCTCCATTAATGTTGAACGCTGCCGCCGATGCGATATTGGCCACGCAACACCCCTTTTCTATTTCAGGAAAGTTGTTCTTCAGATGCTTGTCCAGCCAATAGCCCATATTTACGTTATCTTCGCTAGCAACAGCATAGATCCGGTCTGCATTCTTCTGGAAAAGGAAGTTCCAAAAACTCTTCATGACTTAAAACACCAATACATCTGAATCACCATATGTATCATATCCGGAGGTTATCACCCTTTCGCCGGGCTCCAGACCTTCGAGCACTTCGTAGTACTGCGGGTTCTGGCGGCCGATGCGAATCTCTCTTTTGACGGCTTTGGTGCCCTCTTTGTTAACGACGTATATCCATTTTCCGCCTGTTTTCTGGTAGAAGGTGCCGCGCGGGATGATGACCGCCTCCTCCGGCTGGCCTAACTGGAGATTGAGGTAATAGGTTTGGCCAGCGCGGATGTTGTCGGGCTGCTCGCCGTCGAATTTGAAATCGGCCTTGAACTTGCCGTCGCGGACCTCGGGATAGACTTTTCGGATCACAGTGGAATAGGTCTCGCCCTGGCGCTCGAAAGTGGCCTCCAGGCCCGCGATGACGCGGTCAATATAATGCTCATCTATCTGAGCCTCAACCTTATAAGTACCAACAGAATTGATCTGCCCGATCTTGGTCCCGGCGGCGATGCTCTGGCCCAGGACCACGTCCAGAAGGCCAAGCTCCCCGTCGATGGGGGCTTTTACAATCAGATTGGATTTGCGCCTGCGAATCATGGACATATTCAGTTGCATGTTCTCCAAGGATTCTTCCATACGGTCAATCTGCGTGCCTCGGTACAGGCTATCCTGACGGGAACGCTCGGTCATCAGATTGTACTTCTGCAGGGCAAGCTGATAGTCCTCTTCGGCTTTAAGGTATTCTTCTTTCGCAATCAGTTTGTCCTCATAGAGGGCCTTCTGCTGTTTATAGGCTCTCCGGAGACGTTCCACATTGGTTCCATATTCCAGTACATTCTGGCGTACGTCCAGCTTCTGCTGCTCCATCTGTATCTGGGTGTTGCGCAGGATGTTCTCCTTCTCGGCCAGTTCGGCCTCGGAATTCAGGATTTGCAGGTCCAGATTGTCGTTATTCAAGATGAGAATCGCATCGCCGGCCTTGACCGGGGAGCCTTCCTCGATGAGTATCTTCTCAACGATGCCGCCTTCCTGGGGGCTCAGCTGGATGGTGGTCATTGGCTGCACCCTTCCGCTGATGCGGATATAGTCGTTGAACTCTCCCTTGACGGCATTTGATATCGTCACGGTATCCTTATCCACACGCAGAGTCTTGTTATTAGGCCTGGCAATCAGATAGATGATGAACGCCAGCAGCAGCGCCCCCAGCCACCAGGGCAGGGCCTTTTTTGTAAACGCCACGCGCCAACCCGTTTTCTTCTCGATAATCTTATCCATAGTTTCTTACTGATTTACATATTCGACACCATTGTAATAGCGCACTACCGCCTGCTTGATGAGGTACTTGAACAGGCTGTTCATCTCATCGGCCTGGGCCTTGAGGTAATTGTTGTTCGCGGTCTGGAACTCCAGAGGGGAGATGAGCCCCTGCTCCAGTTTCTTCAGATTCAGCGTGTAGGCCTCGGCCTGCACCTCGGCCTTGCGCTGCGCCTGCTGGTAAGCGGTCGCGGCACCGTCACGGTCCTGGACGGCCCTTCGCACCTCGCTCTCCACATCCCGCCGTTTCTGGTCCAGTTCAGCCGTTGCCTTGTCCAGAGCATGTTGCCTCCTGGAGATTGCCGAATGCTTGCTCAGGCGGTTCCAGATAGGGATTTGGAGCGACACCTCAACGTATTCGCCACCGTTGTTTTTGTTTTTGAACTGGTTTGCAAAGCTTGCCGTTTCTGAGCCTTGGTAGGTATAGTAGCTTGTGCTCCAACCCGCATACAGGCCCACGCTGGGGAGCAGCTGCCACTTGGCCGTGTTCAGTTCCCGCTTGGCGTTCAGCTCCTGCCAGCTGGCAATCTGGATGCCCGGATTGTGCTCCAGGGCAAAGTCCACAACGGACTCACTGGCCACCGGTTCAATCTGCCACACGGGCATCGAGGTGTCGATATTCAGTTCCTCATCCACCGGCCAGAACATCAGGTCGGAGAGGGTCATCTTCTGGTCGCAATACATATTGTAAGTGTTAGTCAGGTCATACTGGCGGTCGGCTAAATCGGCCTCCATCTGAATGACGTCGGCATGGCCTTTCTGCCCCAGCTCTTCCTGACGGCGGGCTTTGGCCAGCGCCTGCTCAGCCACCGCCGCCTGCTCCTCATAAACATCGCAGAGACGCTTGTAATAGACCACGTTGAAATAGGCTTCCATCACAGCCAGGCAGATATCGGCCTTCACCTGCTTCTCCTGCGAATCGGCGATGAGCATTCCGGTCTTGGAAATCCTGTAGTTGTTTACCGCCTGAAAGCCGTCGAAAAGGTCGTATCCTGCCGAGACGCCGTAGTTGTTGTGGAAAGACGTTGTGTTGAAATACGTATTGGTCTGCGGGTCGATGCTTCGGCCGAAGTTGTAGTATGCGTATGTCTGTGCAGTTATCTGAGGAGTAAAAAGCTTCAGCGCAGCGTCCCGTCGGTCAAGGCGCGCATCGCCGGTGGCTGCCTGCTGGATGCGTATCTTGGTGGAGTTAGAAATGGCGTATGCCATGCAGTCATGGAGGGTCATTACCCTTGGCCCATCAGCCACTCCATCCTGCGGCGCAGCGGCTCCCGCCACGTGGGCGGAGAGCCCGAGTGCCACTACAAAAACGATATGTAAAAATGTTTTCATTCTTCAATGATTTATCACTGTGCCAAAGTTTAACACCCACTGTGCCAAACGTGGTAAAGTGCTGATAATGAATTGTTAACGGCTCAATGGGAAAATGAAAAAAGTGTAAAGTTTACATCTTACTTTACACTTTCGATCTTTACACTTTACAGTTTTTGCTGCCTATTCCTGAAAGGATAAACTACCTGAATATGAGTTCAAACACAGTCTGGTTTGCATCGCTGCGGAGTAACTCAATGCTGCCGTTGTGGTTCCGCATAATCTGGCGGGCTAGGGAGAGGCCAATGCCGGAGCCCTCTTTCTTCGTGGTATAGAAAGGAATGAAGATTTGCTCTTGGGCTGAGACAGGGATGGGCTCACCGTCGTTGGCTACTTGGATGATTACCTCGTCGTCTTTACCCATTTTTGCAGTAATGTCGATGTGCCTCGCTCCGGCCTGCAGGGCATTTTTGATGAGATTGATAAGAATCTGTGAGATTTGGCCTTCATCGGCAAAAATCATCAAATCAGGCTCCTCTAGGCGGTAGCTGAATGAGGAGCCACAGCTGGTGGCAAACTCTCTGTTCAGGCTGATGACGCTCTCCATGAGTTCCTGCAGGTTCAGTGCCTTACGGATAGGTTTAGCCACACCTGAGAGTTGTCGGTAAGTCTGAACGAAGCCAATCAGGTTCTTGGAGGAGTCGGATATGGTCTCAAGCCCGGCCTTGATGTCCAGTTCGCTATGGCCGTTCTCATCCATGGACTTAGCCATCGCATCGCTTAAAGACGCGATAGGCGATACGGTATTCATGATTTCATGCGTGAGCACGCGTATAAGCTTGGTCCAGGAATCCTGTTCATGCGCCTGCCGCTGCTTTTCGAAAATGGTCCGGATGCGATTCAGCGTCCGGTTGAACTTATTCTTGTCCTGGAAGCGAAAGTTCAGCTCCCCATCCTCCAGGGCATCCATCATATAGGCTACTTTCTTGATATCCTTCTGGCGGGTTCGCAGCGACGCAATCACCGCCACGATGATTGCGACGATGAGGCATGCCCCGACGATATGCCAGCCTGTAAAGGTCATAGTTCGTATTTCTTCATTTTGGCGTACATGGTCGGCCGACTGATGCCCAGCATCCTTGCCGCTGCAGAGATGTTCCCATTGCTCCGCTCCACGGCTTCGCGCACCAACCTTTCCTCCTCCGCCTCACTTGCAGCTCTGAGAGTGCCGGCGTCCCCTGTCATCCCGAGGGCGGAGCCCGAAGGATCTATCTGAATATCTTTTGCCGACAGATTCTTCGCTTCGCTCAGAATGACAGCCTTCTCTATATAGTTTTGCAGCTCCCGGATATTGCCGCTCCAGCGGCCGCCTTCCAGCATAGCCTTGGCTGATTCATCAAGCCCTGTGACAGGCCGATGATACTTCTCAGAGAACTGGGCGATGAACCTTTCTGCCAGAGGCGCTATATCCTCCCTACGCTCCCTTAACGGTGGCAGGGCGATGTGTACCGTGTTGATGCGGTAATACAAATCTTCGCGGAAGCGCCCTTCCCGCACCAACTGATCCAGATCCATATTGGTAGCGCAGATGAGCCGGATATTCACCGGGATGGCCTTGGTGCCTCCAACCCGGACAACGCTCCGGTTCTGAATCACCCGTAGCAGCTTCGCCTGAAGATGGAGCGGGATATTCCCAATCTCATCCAGGAACAGCGTTCCCCCGTCGGCCTGCTCAAACTTTCCCACATGGTCAGCGTGGGCATCGGTAAAGGCCCCTTTTACATGGCCGAAAAGTTCGCTCTCGAAAAGCGTCTCCGTAATGGCGCCGGCATCCACCGCCACCATAGGCTTCTCGCTCCGAAGGCTCCTTGCATGGATCTCCCGTGCCAGAACATCCTTTCCGGTCCCGTTCTCGCCGGTAATCAGCACGGTGGCATCTGTAGGCGCTATCTTCCGGACAGTTTTCTGGATGACGGCCATTGCGTGAGAAGAGCCCCAATACATTGAAGCTGCCTTCTCTTCCACCTTCTTGGAATCCCTGCCCATCGCCTTCCTGGCCTTGTCCCGTGCGGCAGTGAGAGTGGACACCAGCTTCTCGTTCTCCCACGGCTTCACGATGAAATCGAAGGCTCCGCGCTTCATCCCTTCCACCGCCAGCTGGATATCGGCATAAGCCGTAAACAGCACAACCTCCACCTCCGGCATAATCTGCTTGATCTCCCCGGCCCAATAAAGCCCCTCATTGCCGGTGTTTATGCTCGTGTTGAAATTCATATCCAGAAGCACCACGTCCGGCCGGAACTGCTCCAGAGACGAAACGAGTGTGGACGGCGAAGGTATCGTCTTTACCTCGGCAAAGTGAAGGGGTAACAAAATTTCCAGAGCCCGGCGAATGCCCTGGTTATCATCTACGACCAGTATTTTCCCAATCTTAGAAGCCATTGTCAAATCAGTCTTTTACGCACACACGAGTCAAATATCATTCCAAATAGCATAACGTTAGCATAATCAGCTATTTATGTCTTAGGGGCTCATGTAAAAAACGTAAAGTTTCCTTACATAACTGTAAAGACTCTTTACAAAGGTACAACAATATTCAGAATCCAGAACCAGAAAGCGCTTCCTGAGGCATTTCAAAAGTATTTATAAAGTCTTTTCATGCCCCGGGATGGAGCACTTTTAATACTGATTATCAGCGTGTTCGACTAAAAATTGATTCGATACTTGGCCGATTTTTGATTCGACAGTTGGCTGGATTTTGTTTGGGCGTTTGGCGATAGATTACAGAATAAAGGACGCTTTTCCAAGTTTTTGGGCGTTGGCATTTAGTTATTTGGCAGGATTTCGTTTGGTCATTTGGCGGGGCTCCATAGGATGCGCTGGGGATAAATAATAAAGCCAACTAGCGGGAATCGAACCCGCACGGCCGTTTCGGGCCAAGGGATTTTAAGTCCCTCGTGTCTACCATTTCACCACCAGGGCATCATGGGACTCGTCAAGAAGGCGAAAGTCTGCCAGACGACTCTTGTGACGGGGCAAAGGTAGTGAGTTTTTCGGAAACTAGCAAAAGGTCCACCGTCACTTCAGAGAGCCCTCGTTCAAGAGATCACCCCTTACCTTATTTTACGAAGCATCTTCAAAACTTCGGGTACCGGAAGGGCTTTGACTGTAGACCCATTGCCTGAAAGTGTTTCAGCCATGAATAGGGAGTTCCAGAGGGCTTCGGCGGTCGCTTCAATGGTCGCCTCGAAAAGGGGAGACATTCGGTCATTGGAGAGTAGAGTCACGTTTTGGAGGGATTCGCCAGGGCGTACCAGATTGCCGGGAGCTACAGAGAGGGCGATAACGTAGTCCCCACTGCCGTTGGAGGCGATTCCGCCGGTTTTAGCAAGGCCCATGACAGCCCTTTTTGCGACCCTTTCAAGATTGCGGGCGTCAAGTGGAGCGTCAGTGATGATGACCATCATGCACGAGCCGTCGGCTGATCCTGATTCTACATTTTTCTTGAATTCATACTGGCCGAGGCGCTTTCCGACAGGGACTCCGTCGATTTCCAGAATGCCGCCGTAATTGGACTGGACCAGCACACCGACCGTCCATCCGCCAAGGGATTCCGGGAGGATCCGGGAAGAAGTTCCGATGCCTCCCTTCCAGCCGAAGCAGACTGTCCCGGTACCTGCGCCGACATTGCCTTGGGCAACGGGCCCTGTTGAAGCGGAAGCTATCGCCTCGAGAACATGCTCGGGTCGGATGAAGCGGGCCCGTATATTGTTGAGCAGGCCGTCGTTAGTCTCTCCGACTACTCCGTTGACAGAGCGAACCCCCTCGTTGCCTTCCTGCGACAGGGTATAAGTAATCAGCCCGTCCAGACCGGCGGCGACGCTGAGGGTGTTTGTCAAAATAATAGGGGTCTCGATGTTTCCCAGTTCTTGTATTTGAGTCACCCCGGCGAGCTTTCCGAATCCGTTCCCGACATACACTGCAGCGGGGACTTTATTTTTGAAAATATTGCCTTGATGCGGGACGATTGCGGTAAGGCCTGTCCGAATGTCTTTCCCTTCAATGCAGGTTACATGTCCGACGGAAACACCTGGGACATCAGTGATTGCGTTGTATTTTCCAGGCTGGAAAATACCGACGGGAAACCCCAGCTCGCGTAGAGTTCGAGGGGTATTCTCTTGCGAAAAAGAATAAGCGGAAGTATTAATAAAGGCAAAAACAGCCACGAAAAAATGCAGAATTCCAGTTCTCATTTCAATTTATTTGAGTCCATTACAAATTTAACTCTTTTCCGCTGAATTGCTTATATTTGCATCAATATGTTTGATTCCAATCTTTCATATTGGGGCATTGCAGCCGTGGGCTTTCTGGCACAGGGATTATTCGGTGTCAGGATGGCCGTTCAATGGATCATGTCCGAGAAAGCGGGGAAGCTCGTCGCGCCCTCTATTTTCTGGGTATTCAGCGTCCTGGGAGGTTTTACGATGTTCCTTTACGGAGTGCTCCGTCATGATTTTTCAATAATTCTCGGGCAAGCTATTTCCTATGGAATCTATCTATGGAACCTCGACAAGAACGGTATCTGGAAAAAGCTGAATATGTTGCTTCAGATAATCCTTATTGCAGTTCCTATAATCTGTTTCTGTTATCTTTTGAAGGATGTCAGGAGCTTTTTTGAGCATTTCTTCAATGGTGAAGTTCCCCTGTGGCTAATCATATATGGATCCATCGGCCAGCTAATTTTCTCCCTTCGCTTCGTCTATCAATTTTTTGATTCCCGCCGAAAAGGGGTATCTACAATGTCCCTGACATTCTGGATAATAAGCTTGATAGGATCTTTAATCGTTGCAACGTACGGCCTTATCCGCGGCGATATTGTCCTTTTGACTACAGACTCCCTCGGCTCCATAATCAATGCGCGCAATGTTATGATTGGAATAAAAGAGCAGAAGGCCCAAAAAAATTAGCTATCTTTGCACCCTCAAGTAACATGAATCATGAAAAGTGCTATTCGCGACATCAATCTTCACGAGAGCGGAAAACTGAAAATCAGCTGGGTCAAAGCTCATATGCCGCTCCTGAACAATCTGGAAAAGGAATTTAGCCGCACTAGGCCATTTGAAGGGGCCAAGATTGCTCTCTCTGTCCACCTGGAGGCCAAGACGGCTTATCTGTGCGAGGTTCTCTCATCGGCTGGGGCGGAGATGTTTGTTACCGGCTCGAACCCTCTTTCCACTCAGGACGATGTCGCTGCCGCTCTTGTCCATGAAGGAATGAATGTCTTTGCTGTCCATGGAGCCACCCCGGAGGAGTATGAATCAGGCCTTAGGGCTGTTATAAGCGCCGGCCCGAACATCATAATCGACGACGGAGGCGACCTTGTCCATCTTATCCATACCGAGTATCCCGAGCTTATTCCAAACGTCATCGGCGGCTGCGAAGAGACGACGACCGGCATCCTTCGCCTGAAGGCGATGGACCGCAGTGGGGAGCTTAAATTCCCAATGATGCTCGTAAACGACGCCGATTGCAAGCACCTTTTCGATAATCGCTACGGTACCGGACAGTCAGTATGGGATGGAATAATGAGGACTACGAACCTCATCGTCGCGGGCAAGAATGTGGTCGTTGCCGGCTATGGTTGGTGCGGCAAGGGAGTTGCCATGAGAGCGAAGGGCCTTGGAGCGGAAGTAATTGTTACTGAAGTAGATCCTGTCAAGGCAATGGAGGCTGTCATGGACGGATTCAAGGTAATGAAGATGAGTGATGCCGCTTCCCTCGGTGACATTTTTGTCACAGTAACCGGCTGCAAGGATGTTATTACCACCCGTGATTTCTGGAAGATGAAAGATGGCGCGATCTGCTGCAATGCCGGTCATTTCGACGTCGAGGTCGCGGTCTCCGCTCTTCGCGAAGTCGCGACCGAGTCCTATATCGCACGAAACAATATTGAGGCGTTTACTCTTGTGAACGGGAAGACAATCTATGTGCTTGCAGAGGGTCGCCTTGTCAATCTTGCGGCAGGCGACGGCCACCCGGCAGAGATTATGGACATGTCCTTCGCAATTCAGGCTCTCAGCGCCAAATATTTGGTAGACAACAAAAACAATCTTCCTTCCGAGAGCGGGAAAATGCTCCTTCATGTTCCCGTCGAAATCGATGCCGAAGTGGCTTCGAGAAAGCTTGAAAGCTGGGGCGTCAGTATCGATACCCTTACACCCGACCAGAAAAAATACCTTTACGGAGAATAAGATATGAGACATATCCCTATTTATTGGTGGAATAAAGAAATCCACAACTTCAACACGTCCCAAAGCCGCTTTGTCAGAAAGCCTTGGGCCAACGGAGTCATACTGCTTGTCAGCGTAATCGTTGCAATGCTGCTGGCAAACCTGCCGTTCACAAGCTATTATTACCAGCATTTCCTGGAGACGGATATTACAATGAATCTCCACAGCCCGGGCGGCACCATCGATTGGTCCTTCCCCAAGGACATGACAATGGAGAAGTTCATCAATGATATCCTGATGGTGGTCTTCTTCTTCTCTGTCGGTCTGGAAATAAAGAGAGAGGTCATTAATGGTGAACTCTCTACCTTTAAAAAGGCGATAATGCCGATAATCGCCGCTGTAGGTGGAGTCTGCGTTCCCGCTATCATCTTTACGATCATCAACCATGGGACTGTAGCCGCGAACGGATGGGGTATCCCTACTGCGACCGATATTGCTTTTGCAATTGGAATTCTCTCTGTCCTTGGTGACAAGGTCCCGGTGTCGCTCAAAGTATTCCTGACGGCCCTTGCCATCGCAGACGACCTGATTGCCATCCTTGTTGTCGCCCTTTTCTATGGAGGCACCATCAACGGTCCGCTGCTTCTTGTCGCCCTTCTCATCATTCTCCTTGTCCTTGCGCTTAATAAGCTGGGAGAGAAGAGGTTGGTATTCTATATTGTCCCCCTTATCGCAATTTGGTTCCTCTTCTATTATGCGGGGATTCATGCGACAATGTCCGGAGTGGTAATGGCCTTCCTTATTCCGATGGAGGCCCGCTACAACAGGGCAAAATTCTATCGCAGGCATAATATCCTCATGCATGGAATCGAGCTCGGTGACCATATCGGAGCGGAAGAATTCCCGGATGAGCAGCAGCGCTACTGCCTTCGTCGTCTCAGCGGCCTTTCCAAGCGCTCCATCCCTCCTGCATACAGGCTCGAGCAGAGTCTTTCTCCATGGGTCAATTATTTCATAATGCCCGTTTTCGCCCTTGCCAATGCCGGAGTGCAGATTACAGATCCATCTTATTTCAATGTCTTCCACTATGATGCTGCGCTCGGAGCTCCCGGTATGGGAATCTTCCTCGGCCTTCTTCTCGGAAAGCCGATAGGAATTACGCTTGCAAGTTTCCTTGCAATCAAGTGCAAAATCGGAGAAATGCCAGCTAAGAGTACTTGGCCGATGCTCTTTGCGGTCGCTTGTCTTGGCGGTATAGGCTTTACAATGTCGATATTTGTCGATACACTCTCTTTCGCCGGAGCGGGTGTTCCCGCAGAGGTGACGGCACATCTTCGCGATGCCGGAAAGATAGCTGTACTGATGGGGTCGCTATGTGCCGGTATCCTCGGAAGCGTACTTATCAACCTTGTATATAAAATACAGTCTCGCGGGAAATAATTATTCCAAGACCTTGACTGTCTCGCCGTGCTCTGAAGCGACGGCGGCCTTCCAGATATCTGTATACCCGGGCTGAGTCAGCTTGTCGGGTATTCCCTCGGAATATTCGGAGTGCTTGAATGAGCCGTCCTTGTTCTGGGCCTTGACGTTGCCGTCGATATATTTCACGAGGAGAAGGACCTCGAGATTGCACCAGTTCTTGAACTGCTCCTGGGCGGTATCGATGGAATATCTTGTAAGATACTTCCTTACGGGAGCGAAAGGATCGCCGGAGACCATTACGTCTCTCTTCTTTATGGAAAGTTTCTTCTGCAGCTTGACAACTATGTCGTTGTACATCATTACAGCGGTGCTGTCTGCTCCTCTGGTTCCAAAGAGCATCTGGTCCACTTCGAACTTGTCGGCCGCTTCGCGGACGGTCGGAGCCATTACGTTGTACATCTTATAGCAAGCATTGGCGACGCGGTTGTTGATCCAGAAGGATGAGGTCGGAGAATAGTGGAGAAGGTCTCCGTTTCCCTGGCGGAAACAATCGGGAACGTCATTGGAGCAGCTATAAATAGGTGTAAGATATGATGTCGCTGCATCATCGGTGCCGAACCACAGGATGCCGCCGATATCGTCCGGATAGAAGTTTCTTGCCTGGGCGACAAACCAGAACCCGGTCTGCTGGGTGGCGATTGCCCTTTCATTGAGATACTTCTTGCCATCTACCTCGAACTCCATCGGGCGCCATCTGTAGGGGAGAGCGTTGCCGCCGGCTCCGATATCCTGGGTCATATCCATCGGGGTCCCTTCGAAGTGGTCTCTCATCACGTCTGCGACAGCCTTTACAGAGACTTTCTTTTTGGGATAAACGAAGAGAGGCATGGATCCGTTGAGGTCATATCCCATAACGTAATCAAGGTAAGAAGCTGCGTCGTTAGTATGAACCACACCGTCCTCGTCCTTGAATGAGAACCAACCATCGCAGAGGATATTGAATGCGCTCCAGGCTCTTGCGTCGCAGGCGCGAACGGTGCCGAAATCAACGGGGCAATAGGCCTTGCAGAAGCTGAACTCTTCGTCTTCTCCGTCGAAATATCCCTGCCTTCTGGCGAAGGTGATAACGTCTTTTGCATAGAGGCAGTTGTCCTTGTCATGAAGAGGGAAGGTCCCTATTCTGGCCTGGTTAGCATGGGCGCAGATGGCTCCGTTTGGCACTCTCCTGGCCACCCAGACGATGCCCCTGTTGGCATTGACTCCGTTTTTGATTCTCATCCCCTTTCCGCAGAGATCCATTATCCAAGCCTCATTCTTATCCGCTATGGAGAAAGTCTCGCCTTCGGAGGCGTAGCCGTAGGTGTTTGCAAGCTCGACAATGACATCAATAGCTTCACGGGCCGTTTTAGCCCTTTCAAGAGCAATATAGATAAGAGAACCATAATCCAGAAGTCCCCTTTTGTCTTCGAGTTCCGGTCTTCCGCCCCATGTGGTCTCGGCGATGATGAGCTGATGCTCGTTCATATTTCCGATTCTTTTATATGTATGGGAGGCCTGGGGGATTTCACCGAGGTACTTGTTGGAATCCCAGTCATATATTTTTCTCTTGCTACCGCTTTTCCAGTCCATTGCATTCTGGAAATAAAGCTCACCGAAGAGCCAATGCGAGTCTGCAGCATATGAAACAATCACAGAGCCGTCCGCGCTGGCTCCGGCAGAGATGACGACATTGGTGCAAGCATCGGCTTTTGTGGAAAGGCCCGCAAGTAGCAGGGTCGCCGCAGCTGCGTATATGGCTGATTTTCTCATGTTCTTGAACATTATCTATATTTTTTATAATTTTGCCAACCGTATGTAATATGCAAATTTAATTATTTTTTATTGGCATGAAACATTTATTATCACTCATAGCGGCATCTCTCCTTGCTTTTTCCTTTGCCTCGGCCCAGCAGCCCCAGACCCCGGAAGAGCAGGAAAAGCAGCTTATGGAGTATATAGACAAAGAAGTTGAACGTCTCAGTAATACTCTGAAGATGGAGTATTGGCAGGAATTTTATGCCGATTCTGTCCTCGTTCACGATTTCCATGCGATGCAGGATGAGCTCAAGGAGCTCCAGGCTTCCAAGGTCACCAATGCCGACATGTACCAGCAGGTCCAGGACAAATGGTCGGAGAACATATACAATGCCTTCCATAAGTTTCTGAATGAGGATCAGTGGAAAAAGTATCTCAAGGGCGGTGCGGCAAGGGATAAGAAAGCTCGTGACAAGCGTGCTGAAAAAGCTCTCAAGGCCGCTGCAGAATTGAAAAACGGCGGAAAATAGTTATCTTTGTAAGATAAAACGCAATTGATATGAAAGAAGAGATCGAGAAAGTTCTCGCCGAGCTTGATGAACTCAAGTGTTTGACTCGTAAAGAGGTTGAGGATGCACGTGTCCGTTTCCTTGGAAAGAAAGGGGAGGTCACTGCACTTTTCGAGCAGTTCCGCACGGTGGGACCGGAAATGAAAAGAGAATATGGACGGAAGCTCAATGAATTGAAGCAGACAGTTACTGCAAAGATAGAAGAGTTTAGGGCTTCTGTTTCTGATAATGCTGAATCCGACGGTCCCAAGGAGGATCTTACAATGCCGGGGGACGCCTTCGAGCCCGGTTCCCGTCATCCAGTCTCAATTGTCAGGCAGCAGATTGTCGAGATTTTCCGAAAGTTCGGATATGATGTCGCCGAAGGTCCTGAGATTGAGGATGATTACCATGTGTTCGAGGCTCTCAATTTCCCTCCGAACCATCCGGCCCGCGACATGCAGGATACATTCTTTGTTTCCACCGGTCATGTCAATCCTCTGCTCCTTCGGACCCATACATCATCGGTCCAGGTTCGCGAGATGGAGTCTCAGCCGCTCCCTATCAGGGTTATCTGTCCGGGACGAGTTTTCCGTAATGAGGCTATTTCCGCCCGCGCCCATTGCATCTTCCATCAGGTAGAGGGCCTCTATATTGACAAAAACGTCACATTCGCAGACCTCAAGCAGGCGATTCTCCTTTTTGCCCGCGAGATGTTCGGCCCCGATGCCGAAATCCGTATGAGACCCTCATACTTCCCCTTCACCGAGCCTTCTTCAGAGGTTGATGTCAGCTGTAACATCTGCCATGGCAAGGGCTGCAACATCTGCAAAGGCACCGGCTGGCTCGAGATTCTCGGCTGCGGTATGGTTGACCCCAATGTCTTGGAAGCAAGCGGTATTGATTCCAAGGTCTACAGCGGTTTCGCTTTCGGAATGGGTGTCGAGCGTATCGCGATGCTAAAGTGGCAGGTCAACGACCTTCGTCATTACTTCGAGAACGACATGCGCTTCCTTCGCGAATTCTCTACCGCCACGGAAGTCTAGGTTCCCATTAAGACATAAAAAAAGCAGACTCAATCGAGAGTCTGCTTTTTTGTTTCTGGGACTTTATCCTAGAGATCGTAGCCGGCGAATTCGATATCGTTGGCAGCTCTCTCGCGGAGGGAAGCGTCTTTTTTGTAAGCGGCTGCAAGATTCTTCTGAACGCCTGTAGCGTCACCCTTGCGGGCTGCGATGATAGCCTTCATGTAGAGGCAAGATCCGCATTCGCAGTGGATAGCTTTCTCTGCCTTCTCAAGCTGGTCGGTGAGAATGTAGGCAAGAGCGGTATTGTTGCAGCATCCCTTTACGTCTGCAAGTTCCTGGGCAGCCTTCTCATAGTTGCCGGTAAGGAGATCTACAACACCCTGATTTGCCTTGGAAGCATCTGTCTTAGAAGCCTTGAAATACTTGGCGGCAGCCTCATAGTCGCCCTTTCTCATAGCGACAACGCCGAGAGCGTTGAGGACGTCGGGGTCATTGGAACCGAGCTTTGACAGAGCGCCTTCAGCCTTTGCGAGCTTGCCTTCGTTCAGGAAGAGAGCTGCAAGATTGTACTGACCGGTCTTGCTGTTGTACTTGGAGATGGCCTTCTCATAGAGAGCCTCTTTCTTTGCATTATCCTTTACAAGGGTGGCAGCGTGGAGAAGAGCAGCCTCATCGAGGACATCGCTGTCTTTCTCGACGAGAGCGAGAAGCTCGTCTGCGGTGTAGTTCTCATATTCGACATTTGCAATGAAGCGAGCGCGACGGAGCTCAGGAAGGACTTCACCCTTGAGAGCGGTGAATACCTGAGACATGTTCCTGATCTCGGACTCCCTGACTGCGGGATCGCTGTACATCGAAAGGACGCGGAGGATGAGTTCCTTGTCTTCGATATTTGACTCGTTGACGAGTTTCTGGAAGCCTTCCCAGTCCTCACCGACGCTCTTTACCTCGGGAGCTGCGACATCATAACCCTTCATAACCTTGTCCCAAGCCTTTGCAGCGGTCTCTGAACGCTTGTCGGAGAGCTTGTTGTTGAGTGTCTCTGCTCCTTCAGGAGAAGCGTAAGCGACGATCTCGGTGCCGGTGATCTTGGCCTTGTCGTTTGCGTTGAGCTTGTTGACAGCATCCTGGAAGTTCTTGATAGAGGAGCCTTTGAGCTCTTTTCCACGGACCTCAGAGCTGTTGACGGTGTAAAGGATCTGGCCCTCAGCCTTGTCGGTAAAGGTGTTTGCATATCCGTCAGCCTTGAAAGGAACGACACCGTCGCTCTTTACGAGCATGTAAGTAGTGTTGACTCCGTCAGCGACCTTGCGGGAAGGAAGAGCGAGTTCTTTGTTGTTGCCCTTGACGACACCGCGGAGCTCGAGATATGCTTTCTCCATACCCTCAACGAAATCGAAGTGGATGTTCTCAGTAACGGTCTGGCCGGCAGCAGAGACGGTCTTGTAGTTGTCTTTAACCTTTTCGCCCTGATATACGAACGGTGCCATTTTGGCCTCGCCGCCGTCATAAACGAGAACCGGAGTAACCTCGACAATTGCCTTGGGATTGAAATAGTCAGCAGGATAGGTAACCTTTACGGTTGCATCGATATTGCCTCCGACAGCCTCAAGAACTGCGGGATCGCAAGTCACGATTACATTCTCAGCCATTTTGACCATCTTCTCGGTCGAAGCGCATGATACTGCCGCGGCTAGGATTGCGGCAGCTGCGAGGAATTTGAGTGTTTTAGTCATATCTGAATAATAGATTTAATAGTTTGTCTTTAATATGAACCTCTAAGACGCAAAGATAATCAATAAAAATAAAATTTTGGCTAAATTTGCAGAACTATGGATATTCAGTCACTCAAAAATAAATTTGACATCATAGGTAACGATCCCTCTCTCAATCTAGCCATTGAGACTGCAGTGCGTCTTGCCCCGACGGATCTTTCAGTGCTCATTACCGGAGAGACCGGTGCGGGTAAAGAAAATATAGCCAGGATAATCCACCAAAACAGCCTCCGAAAGAGGGGAAAATTCTTTACGGTCAACTGCGGAGCCTTCGCCGAAGGACTTATAAATTCCGAGCTTTTCGGCCATGTAAAAGGCTCGTTTACAGGTGCTTCCGAGACAAGGTCGGGATACTTTGAGGAGGCCAACGGAGGGACACTCTTCCTTGATGAAATCGCGGAGCTGCCCCTTCTCTCCCAGGCCCTCCTTCTTCGTGTCCTCCAAAACGGAGAGTACCGCAAGGTCGGAAGCAACAAGGTTGAAACGACAGATGTAAGAGTTATTGCCGCAACCAACATAGATCTCTATGAGGCTGTCAAGATGGGGAAATTCCGCGAAGACCTCTATTTCCGCCTCTCATCTGCGAGAATCAGGGTCCCTTCCCTTTCCGAGAGAAGAGATGATATCTACTTGCTGTTCAGAAAGTTCACTTCCGATTTCTCGGATAAATACGGGATGTGCAAAGTCGCCCTGACTGACGATGCTCAGCAGATGCTGAAGAGCTATCGCTGGCCTGGTAACGTCCGACAGCTAATGGGCTTCACTGAGGCTCTTACCGCCCAGGAGTCGATGAAGATTACCCCCACCTCGCAGCGTATAGTTATCGATGCTGCGACACTTGCGGGCTACATGCCACGCGAAGAGGGTCCGAATCTCCCCGCTCTCTATGAAGGCGGAGGAAGTTCTCTCAATGATGAAGAGAAACAAATCATTTTCAAGGCTTTATTGGATCTTAAGCAGAAAGTTGACGCACTTGAGGCAGAGATTCATGGGACGGCTCCGGCCCGTCTTCCCCATCATGAAGAGCAACGCCCGATGGAAGCGGAGTGGCAGGGGGAGGCCGAAGCTCCTTCTTCGACAAAGTCATTTGTCCCTGTCGAAGACTACAGTGAACCCGAGGACCAGAGTGCTCCTGAAGAGGGAATGACGATGAAGGACATAAGGCTCGAGAATATAAAAAGAGCTCTTGAGAAGCACGGAGGCAACCGCAAGGCCGCTGCGGAGGAACTCGGTATATCTGAAAGGACAATCTACAGGAATCTTCCTGAGGAATTCAGAAAAACGAAGAAATGAAACGGATAATTCTTGCACTGATACTTTCGCTCCCGCTCCTCTCCTCGTGCGGGATATACTCATTTTCAGGTACTTCAATCCATTCGGATACGAAGACAATATGTATTCCCTATGTAGAGTACAAGGCTCTGAGGGTCAATCCTTCGCTCTCCAATGATATGACGGAAGCCCTTCAGGACAAGTTCCGTAAACTGACTTCCCTTGAGCAAGTAGATATGGACGGAGATCTGGAACTCGTATGCGAAATTACCGGCTACGACGTACAGGCTACGGCGGTTACTGCTGACGAAGTCGCGGCTCAGAACCGTCTGACAGTGACTGTGAAGGTCGTTTTTACCAACAAGAAGTATCCTGAAGAGGATGTCGACAAATCTTTCTCTGCATACGAGGATTATGATTCCACACAGTCCCTGGATGCCGTGGAAGCAGGCCTCTGCGAATCTATCATAGATAAACTTTGCGAGGATATTTTCAATGCAACGGTAGCGCAATGGTAGGAACAGATTTCATAGAACTTCACAACCTGACGATTGAAGAACTCAGCGGAGTTGTCAATTTATATCCATGGTATGGGGCGGCCAGAAAAGAACTCTGCCGCAGGATGGCAAAGACTTCCGGAGATTCTTGGGGAGAGGCTCAGTTCGCCGACATGGCCCTCTATGTAGCCGACCGCAAAAAAATATCTTCTCTGGTCAGAGCCTCCAGAACGGTCGATTATTCGGACAAGGACGTAGAGCGCCTGCTTCAATCCTTCATAGCTCCCGAAGAGGAAAAGAAAGAAGAAAAACCGCAAGTCCGAGTCGTCGGAGGGGATTTCTTCTCCCAGGCGGAATATGATAATGTAAAGAATGTCGGGGAAGGAATCTTCTCGAAATTCGCATTTCAGGCAAAGAAAGAGCCGGCAAAGCCGGAAGAGGGCGAGCCCCTTTCGGAAGCCTTCTGTACCGAAGCCCTTGCTGAAATATATGCTGATCAGGGCTATCCCGAGCTAGCGAAACACATTTATTCCAAACTAAGTTTGGTTTATCCGGAAAAAAATGCTTACTTTGCAGCCCTTATCGAAAAATTGAAATAAAAGTTAGATAATATGACAACATTTCTTGCGATTCTTGTAGTAATCGCTTCTATCCTTCTCACCGTTGTCGTTCTTCTCCAGAGTGGAAAGGACGGCGGTCTCGCTACGAACTTCACTGCAGCAAACCAGGCGTTCGGTGTCCGTCAGGCAGCCAACGGTCTCGAGAAAGTGACGTGGATTCTTGTGGCTTTCATCCTTGTGATCGCAATCGCCAGCACCCTTACTCTTACCCACAGCTCTACTGAGGCAAGCCAGGATGTCCTTTCTACAGAGATTCTCAACCAGACCACCGAGGAAGCTCCCGCATTCCCGTCAGCTATCCCTCAGGTAGATCCTTCAGCCGAGACTCCTGCCGAGACTCCTGCCGAGACTCCCGCCGAGACTCCCGCAAACTAATCTGACAAATTGTCAGCATTCCTGTTGAAGGAATGTCCTTTGATATATAGCCGTTTGTCCATCCGGGCAGACGGCTATTGCTCGTAGTCCCCACCACCCGTCCGGAACCAGAAGGAACCAAAAAGAAACAAGAATAAAGAATAAAGGAGGATAGAAATATGAACGAAAACAATAACAACAGCTTTCTCGGGAGGTTCGCAATAAACCTCAACGAAAGAGCCCAAAGCGGCAAACTCGACCCCGTCATCGGAAGAGACGACGAGATCAGAAGAGTCCTTCAGATCCTTTCGAGAAGGACCAAAAACAACCCGATCCTTGTTGGTGAACCGGGAGTCGGAAAAACTGCGATATCAGAGGGAATCGCCCAGAAAATAGTAAACGGACAGGTTCCTGAAAACCTAAAGACCAAAAAAGTCTACTCCTTGGATATGGGCGCCCTGATAGCCGGAGCCAAATACCAGGGAGAATTCGAGGAAAGACTCAAGGGAGTTGTCAAGGAAGTCGTCGACAGCGACGGCGAGATCATCCTTTTCATCGATGAGATCCACACCCTCGTCGGTGCAGGAAGAACCTCGGGAGCGATGGATGCATCCAATATCCTGAAGCCTGCCCTCGCAAGGGGAGAACTCAGGACCATAGGTTCGACTACACTCGATGAATACCAGAAATACTTCGAGACGGACAAGGCCCTGGAAAGACGATTCCAGATGGTCATGGTCGACGAACCGTCCCCGGCAGAGTCCATATCAATCCTGAGGGGCCTCAAGGAGAAATATGAGAACCACCACAGGGTCCGTATCGAGGATGATGCCCTTATCGCTGCGGTCAACCTTTCCCACCGGTACATTACCAACCGTTTCCTTCCTGACAAGGCAATCGACCTTATAGATGAGGCCGCTTCGAAACTTCGTCTGGAGATGAACTCCGTGCCGGAGCCGATCGATGATCTCAACAGCCGTATTCGTCAGCTGGAGATTGAAAAAGAGGCGATAAAGAGAGAGGGAGTGTCCGTCAAGATGGAAAAGATAGAGGCTGAACTTTCCGAGCTGTCAAAGCAGAGAGAGGGCCTCATGGAGAGATGGAATGAAGAAAAAGCGATACTCACCGAGCTTCAGACCGCCCGCCAGCAGATTGACGACTATAAGATAGAGGCGCAAGCTGCTGAAAGAGCCGGCAACTATGGTAAGGTAGCTGAGCTGCGCTATGGAAAAATGGCGGAGGCCCAGAAGAAGATTGACGAACTTACCGCAAAGCAGCAGGCGATAGCAGAACCAATTATCACAGAGGCGGTTACTCCTGAAGACATCGCTGAGGTCGTTGCGAAATGGACTGGCATTCCTGTAAAGAGAATGCTGGAGAGCGAGAAAGATAAACTGCTCAGGATGGAGTCCGAACTCCATAAGCGAGTGGTCGGCCAGGATGAAGCAATCAGGGCTGTTTCCGATGCAGTCCGCCGTAACAGGGCAGGCCTGTCAAATGAAAAAAGGCCTATCGGGTCATTCCTATTCATGGGAACGACCGGCGTAGGTAAGACCGAGCTTGCAAAAGCTCTTGCAGAGTTCCTCTTCAATGATGAGAACATGATGACCCGTATTGACATGAGCGAGTATCAGGAGAGACATACTGTTTCGAGACTCGTCGGAGCTCCTCCGGGATACGTTGGTTACGATGAGGGCGGTCAGCTGACAGAGGCCGTGAGAAGAAAGCCTTATTCCGTCGTCCTTCTCGATGAAATTGAGAAGGCCCATCCGGATGTATTCAACGTGCTGCTGCAGGTGCTTGACGATGGACGCCTTACTGATAACAAGGGCCGTACGGTCGACTTCAAGAACACCATCCTTATCATGACATCAAATGCCGGAGCGGATATAATCCAGAGTTATATGGATCGTCTTCCCGAGGTCTCAGGAGTTGATATTCAGGCGCTTGCTAAGCGCAGGGAGATGCTCTCCGAGTGCAAGGAGAAAGTGGTGGATGTCTTGAAAATGACAGTCAGGCCCGAGTTCCTCAACAGAATCGACGAGATTATCATGTTCGATCCTCTGACAAAGGCCGACATCAAAGAGATTCTCCACATCCAGGAAGAAGACCTGAGGAAGAAACTCTCCGAAAACGGGATAACAATCGATTTCTCACCTGCTTTTGAGGACTGGATGGTCGAGCATGGATATGAGCCTTCATATGGAGCCCGTCCGGTGAAAAGACTTATGCAGAGAGAGCTTGTCAATACTCTTGCGAAGAATATCCTTGACGGAACAGTCCGTAAGGATTCCCGCATCGTCGTAGACTCTGCAGGAGGCGAGGTGGTTCTCAGAAACGCTTGAAAATAAGCGCCTTAATCTTTTCTTTCGGCCTTCTTCGACAGAAGGAGAAGGCCGAGGAAAGTAAGGCCTGCATTCAGGAGAAGGAGTTCGTAGCTGAACTTGTATCCTCCGAACCAGCGCTCTGAATTGAGGTGAAGGACAAGGCAGATTAGAGGCGAGACAATGGCGACAATAGGAACGAAACGGTCCTTGACTTCCCTTTTTGTAAGGATGCCGAAGGCGAACATTCCGAGGATCGGTCCGTAGGTGTAGCTTGCCAGCTTGTAGACAGCGTCAATTGTACTGGTATTATTGACAGCGTCAATGACAATGATAACAAGCGCCATCCCGAGGGCCATGCAGATATGGACTATCTTCCTTGTGCGGGTAATCTTCTCTTCGCTCTTGCCTGATGTCCCGAGGATATCCAAGGTGAAAGACGTGGTAAGGGATGTAAGCGCTGATCCTCCGGCTCCATAAGCTGCGGCGACAAGGCCTATGATGAAGAGCACTCCGGTGATAGAAGGGAGAATTCCACTTGTGGCGACAGCCGGGAAAAGGTTGTCGCCTTTTTCAGTGATACCGTTGGCCTCAGCGAAAATATACATCAGAACACCGAGGCAAAGGAAGAGGAAGATTACGACAGTCTGAAGTACTGAGCTGACTATCAGGTTCTTCTGCGAGTCCTTGTAGTTCTTGCTGGTGAGAGTCCTCTGCATCATATCCTGGTCGAGACCGGTGGTGGCGATAACAGTAAAGAGACCGCCGAGGAATTGCTTCCAGAAGTACTGGGGATGGTTGATATCATCGAAATAGAACACTCTCGACATATTGCTTCCCTTGATCGTTGAGACTACTCCTGAGAAATCGAGGCCCAGATTCTTTGCAATGAAAACTATGCAGAGAATTACTGAAACGACCATACAGACTGTCTTGAGAGTATCGGTCCAAATCACCGAGCGGACCCCGTTTCGGAAGGTATAAATCAATACGATGGCTACAGAGATGAGTACATTTAGCCAGAAGGGAAGTCCCAGCGGCCCGAAGACAAGCAATTGGAGCGTCAGGCATACCAGAAAGAGCCTTACAGAGGCTCCCAGCATCTTTGAGATGAAGAAGAACCAGGCTCCGGTTTTGTATGAGGATACCCCAAGCCTTGCATCGAGATACTGGTAGATAGAGACTACATTGAGTTTGAAATACAGGGGAGTAAGGACATAGGCGATAACAAGATATCCCGCCATGAACCCGAGGCACATCTGGATGTAGCCGAGGCCGCTTGTCGCCACCATTCCCGGGACGGAAACGAAGGTTACACCCGACATGCAGGCGCCGATCATGGCGATTGCGACGAGCCACCACGAAGATTTCCTCGCTCCGAAAAAGTCATTTCCGCTACCTCCGCGACCGGATAGCCACGATACAAAAAACATTACTGCAAAGTAGGCGAGAATTGTGATGATGACAGCAGTCGGGCTCATAATCTAGAAGTATTTTTTCTCTTGCCTGTAGAGGGCGATGAAAATGAAAATCAGTATTGTAAATGCCCAGAGGGAGGATCCTCCGTAGCTGAGCAGGGGAAGCGGAATGCCGATTACGGGCATGATTCCGACGGTCATTCCGATGTTTATGAAAAGATGCATGAATATACATGCCGCCACGCAGTATCCATAGATCCTCGTAAACGACTCACGACATCGGTCGGCGTCATACATCAGTCTAGCTATCAGGAAGACATAGAGGAGAATGACGATAAGGCATCCGACGAAGCCCCATTCCTCCCCTACTGTGCAGAAAATGAAGTCGGTGCTCTGTTCGGGGACGAATCCATAGGCGGTCTGGGTCCCTTGGAGATAACCTTTCCCTAGAAGGCCTCCCGAGCCGATGGCGATTTTGGATTGGTTGACATTGTAGCCTACGCCCGCCGGGTCCTCTTTCATTCCAAGAAGGACCTCTATTCTCTTTCTCTGGTGGTCCTGAAGGACGTTTTCAAAAATGAAGTTGGCAGAGAAAATCAGCACGAGTCCGGCAACGAGAGTGGCAACTGAGAGGCCCAGGAACGTCCTTCTCTCCCTGAAAGCTTTGATAGAGAAGAAAATGATAGCTCCGAGGCAGAAGGCCAGGATGAAGTACAAAGGCTTAATCTGCGGAATGAACGACCAGAAATAGCTGCGTTCCTCCCCGGCCTTGGGGATGAATGGAACAGCATTGAAAATGGCGGCTTTCTCCTCCGCGGCAGAGGAAATCATATTCCATATCCATGGAATCAGGGAAAGAACAAGAAGAACTCCGCTTCCGATGAAAATCCATTTCCAAAAATGCCGCTTTGTCTGGAAGGCATTGGAGATGCACAGGAGGGCCAGTAGAATCACAATGGACGCGTACGGGCTCGCCTTCAGAGTGGTAATGAATAGAAGTATCGCAAGCCCGATAAGTGCGAGGAACCATCCTGAGAGTCCTTCCCTGTAGAGAACGAAGATGAAGCCGACATAAACAAGAGCGGATCCTGTTTCTTTTTCACCAAGAATAATCAACATCGGGAGGCCGATGATAACGACAGTCAGTAGGAAATCCTTGAATTTGCTGATTTTATAGTTGGTCTGGCTCATTACCGTCGCCAGCAGCAGCGACGTCGTGATTTTTGAAATTTCCGCCGGCTGGAAGCTTACAGGACCGAACTGGAACCATGATTTTGAGCCTTTTACCTCCGTGCCGAGGAAGATTACCGCGACAAGGAGGAAGACCACCCCGGCATAGAACCATACCGAGAACCCCTCCCACCATCGCGGGGGAATGACAAAGATAATAGTGAGGGCGAGGATGAAGGCTGTAGCAATCCAGACAGCCTGTTTGCCGCTTCTGACTTCGAAGTCGAAGATTGAAGCGGGGTCGGAGGAATGAATTGAGGCATAGATGTTTATCCAGCCTATGACGACAAGAAGCAGATAAGTGATTATCAGCTTCAGGTCAAGAGACTGGCCGAGACCGCGTTGTGTGCTGTTCTCAAGAATCATCTCGTCCTTACGTTAACCATTGTGTTGCCTTCTCTCATCCTTTTTTCCAGGTCGGCTCTCTTCACCTCTCCTTTGAGGTATTTTTCAACCATCAGGGAAGCCAGCGGGCAAGCCCATGTGGCACCGAATCCGCCGTTCTCTATGAATGCCGCGACGGCAATCTTCGGGTCATCTTTCGGCGCGAAGCAGATGAATACGGAGTGGTCCTTCCCGCGCGGGTTCTGCGCCGTTCCTGTCTTGCCGCAGATATCCAGCCCTTCCACGGCGGCGATACTCGCGGTTCCTCCGGATCCGAATCCGCTGTTGACAGCCCTCCACATGCCTTTTACCACTTTTGGGAAATGGACCGTGTCGACCATAGTGTACTGTTTCTCATAGAAACGGTCCTCTATTTCGACGCCTTCGGAGGCTTTGACGATATGGGGGATATAGTAGTAGCCCCTGTTTGCGATTGTCGCGCAGAAGTTGGCAAGGTGAAGCGGAGTGGCTAGGATTTCTCCCTGTCCGATAGAGAGGGAAATAACCGTCGTAGAGTTCCAGTGGCCTTTTCCATAGGCCCTGTTGTATGTTTTCCCGGTAGGGATGCCTCCGCTGAGTTCGGCCGGGAAGTCGCTTCCGAGCTTGCGTCCAAACCCGAAACTCAGCACCATGTCGTGCCAGTGGTCAAGGGCCTCTTCTACATTGTCATATTTCTTGTTGTCGAGGATGTTCTTCAGCACATAGCAGTAATATGCGTTGCAGGACATCATGATCGATTCTTCCATATTGAGGGGAGAGCGGTGGTTGTGGCATCCCAGCTTCCTTCCTGCTCCGAAATGGTATCCGGCGCTGCAAGGGTACATGTATGAAGGCTGCAAAACGCCCTCCTGGAGGCCTATGAGGCCGTTTACTAGCTTAAATACAGAGCCTGGAGGATAGGAGGCCTGGACAGCCCTGTTATACATCGGCTTATACGGATTCTTGGAGATTTCTCCATAATATTTGCCGATATCGGCAAGCTGCTCGACATCGATACCAGGGCTCGAAACAAGGGCGAGAATCTCCCCTGTCGACGGCTCAATAGCGACGATGCTGCCGACTTTATTCTTCATAAGCTCCTGTCCGTACTGCTGGAGGTCGGCGTCGATGGTCGTCACTATATCATGGCCGGGAACGGCCTCGACATCATCGGCTCCGCCATTATATGGCTCCTCAATCTGGTTGTGGGAATTCCTCAGGTAGATATGGTATCCTTTTTCCCCTCGAAGATCCTTTTCTCTTGCGGCCTCAATGCCGGTTTTCCCGGCGTAATCCCCCCTTCTGTACTCGTCCGAATGCTTATCCAGGAAAGCCTGGTCTACTTCAGAAACATATCCGAGGAGGTTTCCGCCGGCGTTGACCGGGTAGTCGCGGATGGACCTGGACTGTCCCTTGAATCCCGGGAACATGTATTTCACCTCGTCGAATCTCATGTAAGTCTCGACAGAAATCTGCTTTAGCATCACCACCGACTGGAATCCAATCTTTCTCTTGTTGGCGCTGTATTCAGCCATCTTCTCCTTAATCAGCTCCAAAGGGACCTCAAGGACGCGGGCGAGGGCGAGAGTGTCGAACGGCTGGACTTCTCGAGGGGTCACAAGTATATCATACGCGACCTTATTGCCAACGAGGATCTTTCCGTTGCGGTCGTAGATGGCGCCCCTTGTCGGATAGATGATATCATAGACCATCGAATTATTGGAGGCGTCCCTTTTGTAGCGGTCGTTTATGATCTGGATATAGAAAATCCTGCCGAGGAGAATCCCCGCGGCTACAAGAAGCCCGATAATGAGTTTTGTGCGTCTGGAGTTGTCCATGTTGCTATTTCCTCGAATCGGGAACCAGGGTGTCTACAAGAAGAAGGGCGACAAGATAGCCGGCAGCCAGGGAAGCGCCGAATCTTGCCGCATTGAACCAGAAGGGTCTTGTGCCGGCGCCATCTGCTGCGATATAGATGATAAGGAACAGAGATTGTACCAGAAGAATGGCCATAGAGACCTCTCCAAGGCCGTTTTTCCTGATGGAGAAATCCTCTCCCCTCGAAATGAGATCTTCACCGAATACGAATCCTATGAGGCTCTTTCTGACGTATGCGACAGGGACGAGGGCTAGGGCGTTTATGCCTATCAGGCCCTCGGCGAGGAAGTCCACCGAGAGTCCGGTCACGAAGGCAATTATCATCGCGGCAACTGTCGAAATCTTCAGCGGAAGGCAGAGAATCATTATCGGCAGGATGCTCAGGGTGATGTACGGAGTCACATGGAAGTAGTTGCAAAGAAGAATCTGAACAACTACGAGGAGGAGGTAGACGAGGGTAGTGTATGACTTTCTCATTGTTCCAGAGCCTCCAACTCTTCCATTTCTGTGTTATAGACTACCGTTACGAACCTGAGTGCCGTGAAGTCCTGGAACAAGGAAATCTTTATCTCGTTGGTAGCTCCGTTAATGACCTTCGAATCGCCGGCAATTCCAAGCGGGATGTCCGCAGGGAAGATGGACGAATAGCCGCTGGTATATACCGTATCCCCTTTTTCGTATTTGTACAGTAGAGGAATCTCTTTCAGGATAGCCCCGTTGGTCTTCTTCCCGTCCCAGGAGAGAGGTCCGACTGCTCCCTCGCCTCCAAGCCGGGCGCTGATGCTGACATCGGAGTTCATGAAGGAGATGGCATAGGACATATGCTTTTCTACGGCGTCGATAATGCCGACTACTCCCTTTGAGGTTATGATTCCGGAACGGGCGGCGACCCCATCTTCATAACCCTTGTTTATGATCATGTAGTTGTGCTGCTTGTTGCGGCTGACTTTGATCACCTCCGCAGGAATGTAGCTGAATCCTTCAACTTTCACGAAAGTGCTGTCCGGCTTTGCAGTGACCTTGGAGTACCTGTTTAACTGCTCGCTGAGGCGGAAATTGTCCTCTGCAAGGGCTTCATTCTGCTTTTTTAGCGAGAAATAGTATTTGATCGATTCGCTACCTCCCCAGAGGACGCTCATCACTTTATGGGCCCCCTTTGAGACCCATATTCCCTGCAGCGCAGAGTTGTTCCTGAGCATATTGAGCGCAGCAACCTCCAGAATTATGAAGATTGCTGCTGCTATTATGGTTGGTATCAGCTTGCGGTCTTTCGGCATTATCTCATCAGGAACGAGTAGTTATCGGTGTTCTTGAGAGCAATGCAGGTGCCTCTTGCGACGGCACGGAGAGGGTCTTCCGAAACGTGGAACGGGATGTTGACCTTTTCGGAGAGACGTTTGTCAAGACCTCTGAGCTGCGCACCGCCTCCGGAAAGCCAGATTCCGTTCTCGACGATGTCGGAGTAGAGCTCAGGAGGAGTCTGCTCGAGAACATGGAGAATGGAAGCTTCAATCCTCGCGACGGATTTGTCCAGGCAGTGGGCGATCTCATGATAGGTTATCGTAGCCTCGACAGGGTGGGCTGTCATGAGGTTCGGTCCTCTTACTACGAAGGGCTCCGGTTCCTCGTCGAGATCCGGAATAACCGAGCCGACAGCGATTTTTATCTTTTCTGCCGTGGTCTCACCGGCCTTGATGTTGTGCTGCTGGCGGAGATAGGTCTGGATATCGCTTGTGAATACGTCTCCGGCGACACGGATACTGTCCTGCTGGACGATACCGCCGAGGGAGATGACGGCTATTTCAGTCGTACCACCTCCGATGTCGACAACCATGTTGCCCTTAGGCGCTTCGACGTCGAGGCCGATACCGAGGGCTGCCGCCATAGGCTCATAGATAAGATAGACATCACGGCCTCCGGCGTGCTCCGAAGAGTCACGGACGGCCCTGATCTCAACTTCGGTAGAGCCGGAAGGGATACCGACAACTATCTTGAGGTTCGGGGCGAAGAGGCTCTTGCGCTTTGCATTGACTTCGCGTATGAAGCCCCTGATCATCATTTCCGCCGCCTGGAAGTCGGCGATAACTCCGTCACGGAGAGGACGTACGGTCTTGATGCCGGGGTTGGTCCTCTCATGCATGAGTTTGGCCTTTTGTCCGATAGCGATGCACTTGTTTGTATGATTGTCAATCGCAACGATACTCGGCTGGTCAAGGGCGATTTTGTCATTCTGGAAAATGACGGTATTCGCCGTTCCAAGGTCGATAGCGAGTTCTTGTGTCAAAAAATTAAATGCCATATTGAATTCGGTTTGGGTCAATAAACGTTATATGCCTCAAATTTACGAAAAAAAACTTATATTCGCGTATAATATCTAGCTATGCCGAGAAAAAAATTTCTTATCGTCACAGCAGGCGGGCACGGAGTGAGGATGGGAGGTTCTCTTCCGAAGCAGTTCCTGTCGATAGGGGACAAAGCCGTACTGCATCTGACTATGGAAAGGTTCATTGAAGCCTGTCCGGGGATTGCTATAGTGACAGTTCTTCCGAAGGAGCATTTCCAGACATGGAAACATTACTGCGAGACCCATAATTTCCATTATCCGCAGACCCTTGTCTCCGGAGGAATCACAAGGTTTCATTCGGTCAAGAATGCTCTTTCCAAGGTTCCTGACGGAGCTCTGGTGGCGGTCCATGACGGTGTCCGCCCTTTCATATCCAAGGAGCTGATAGAGAAGATGTTCCAGAGGATGGACGAGGTGCGTGCCCTTATCCCCGTACTGCCGTCGACAGATACCCTCAAGGTGCTGGACCGCAATCGTGAGACGGGGGTTCTTTCCACAACGGAGGAGACCCTCGACAGGAGTCGTATTTTCGGCGCTCAGACCCCGCAGATATTCTATTCCGAGGACTTGAAAGAAGCTTATTCGGAGCCCTTTGACCCTCTTTTTACCGATGATGCATCTGTGGCACAGCGACATAAAATACCTCTCTCCTATATCGAAGGAGAGAGGTTCAATATCAAGATAACAACCCCGGAGGATCTTGCCCTCGCCGGGATGATTCTTAAGCTTTCTTAGAAGCGTTCTTGTACTCTTTTACCCAGACCTGGCGCTCGATAGGTTCATCGAGGGAAATCATTGTCTCTGTCGATTGGATGTACGGTATCTTCTGGATGGTGGTAAGGAGGATCTCCATCAGATGGTCATTGTCGAAACAATATACTTTCGAAAGGATAGCGTATTTTCCGGTCACAAAGTGGCATTCTACGATTTCCGGGATTTTCTTGAGGTTGGCGATAACTTCCTGATACTTTCCCGCCTCGGAGAGGGAAATGCTGATGAATGCGCAAACGTTGAGGCCTAGAGCCTGAGGCTTGACGAGAAGCCGGGAACCGGTGATGACACCGTTGGATTCGAGCTTTTTCACCCTCTGGTGAATAGCTGCTCCGGAAACTCCGCACTCGCGAGCAATCTCAAGAAAAGGCATTCTTGCATTCTTGACAAGGAAAGCGAGTATCTTTTGGTCTGTCTGGTCAATGTGGTAAGACGCCATGTTGCTTATAATTTTATAAGATTATTAGCACAAAGATAATAAATTTTTTTAATTCTCTAATAATCTTTTACTTGCTGAATCTTCTTCTAGAAGAAGAGGTCGGCTTTGATGACGCTATAATCTCTTTACAGTCAGCCTCGGTCAGTGTTGCGGCGTCCTTCCCTTTAGGTATCTTATAATTCGAATTCCCAGCCTTGATATATGGACCGTAACGACCTTCAATAACCTTGATATTTCCTCCGTCGAACTCGGAAATCGCCTCTTGGGCCTGCTTGGGAGCCGCCTCGGCCTCAATAATATCCTTACATTTTTCAATGGTTATTGTAAGGGGATCGTTCCCGCGAGGAAGCTTGAAGTTCTTGTCCCCGAATTTAAGGTAAGGGCCATATTTCCCCTTCATGGCGATGACATCCACTCCGTCAATCTGGCCGACGGTCCTCGGGAGAGCGAAAAGCTTCAGCGCCTCTTCCAGGGTGATATTCTCTATGAGCTGCCCTTTTCCGAGGGAAGCATAGACCCTGTTTTCTCCTTCGCCTTTCTGGACATAAGGCCCCCACTGGCCATACTTTGCCACTATCGTTTCTCCGGTAGCGGGGTCTTTCCCGATTTCCCGGTTCACCCTTGCGTAATCTTTGCTGGAGAGGACTTCACTGACCCTCTTGTGGAAGGGGGTATAAAACTCGGAAATAGCTGAGTTCCAGACGACTTCTCCTCCTGCAATCTCATCGAATTCTTTCTCTACGGAGGCGGTGAAATCATAATCGAGGATGTCAGGGAAGTTCTTCTGGAGATAGTCTGTCACGATGACTCCGATCTCCTGGGGAATCAATCTGCCCTTTTCTGCGCCGATTGTCTCCATCTTCTCCTTAGAAGAAATTTTTCCGCCGGAGAGAGTGAATGATTCGGTAGCCACCTTTTTGCCTTCCTTGTCCCCAACGACGATATAGTCGCGATGCTTTATGGTCTCAATTGTCGGGACGTATGTTGAAGGACGTCCGATTCCGAGCTCATCGAGTTTTTTGATCAAAGTCCCTTCCGAGTAACGCGGAGGGGCTGCTGTGAATTTCGCTTCGGCAACAATAGATTTGTCGCGAAGGATTTCTCCCTCTCCGATAGAAGGCAGGACAACTATATCCGAAGAACTGTCGTCACTTCCGGAATATACCTTCAAAAAGCCGTCGAAAAGAACCTCGTTGGCGTTTGCGACATACTTTTCATCTCTTTTATCCGAAGAGATTTTAATGGTTGTGGCAAGCACCTTGGCTTCCGCCATCTGGGATGCTATTGTCCTTTTCCATATGAGCTCGTAAAGCTTCTTTTCCTGAGCCGTCCCTTCAATCGAAGGATTGCCGAGATATGTGGGTCTTATCGCCTCATGGGCTTCCTGCGCGCCCTTGGATTTGGTCTTGAACTGCCTCGGACGGGAATAATCTGTCCCGAAGGTCTCTGTAATGTATTTTTTAGCCGCTCCAAGAGCGAGGCTGGACAGATTGGTAGAGTCGGTTCTCATGTATGTAATGAGACCTTTTTCATAAAGGGTCTGAGCGACCCTCATGGTCGTGCTTACAGGGAAATGAAGCCGTCTTGCCGCTTCCTGCTGAAGAGTCGAGGTCGTGAACGGACTTGAAGGCATGCGGATGCCCTCTTTCTTTTCTACGCTGCTCACGGCGTAAGTTGCTCCAATGCTGTCCTCAAGGAATTTTCGTGCTTCCTCTTTGGTGGAGAAACGATTCTCGAGCGCTGCTTTGAAGGGGGTGTTTCCCGCGATGAATGTGCCTTCTACGCGGTAATAAGCCTCATTTTGGAAAGCGATAATCTCTTTCTCCCTGTCCACGACAAGGCGGAGGGCGACACTCTGTACTCTTCCTGCCGAGAGCTTCGGCTGGACCTTTCTCCACAGAATAGGGGAAAGCTCAAATCCTACAAGGCGGTCGAGGACGCGGCGGGCCTGCTGTGCATCGACAAGATTCATGTCGATATCCCTCGGCTCCTTGATGGCGTTAAGTATCGCGTCTTTGGTTATTTCGTTGAAAACGATACGTTTCGTATTACTCCTACTGAGTCCCAGGACATCGAAAAGATGCCATGCGATAGCTTCCCCTTCGCGGTCTTCATCGGATGCCAGCCAGATGGTATCCGCCTTTGAGGCAAGAGATTTCAGCTCTGCGACCACTTTCTTCTTGTCGTCAGGAATCACATATTCCGGACGAAATCCGTGCTCTATATCAATTCCAAGTTTTTTCTCATCCAGGTCACGAATGTGCCCTTTGCTTGCCTTGACAACGAAATCATCACCGAGAAAATGCCTGATCTTATCAACTTTTCCCGGAGACTCAACGATTATCAGATTCTTTCCCTTCATAGTCTCTTCGTAAATTTTCTGCAAAGTAAACCCTTTTCGAGGGAATTATCCAAATTTTATCGCTAATTTTGTAAATCATTATTTTGCCTTGCTAGGCTCAAGACCTAAGGTCTTGTAA
Source organism: uncultured Bacteroidales bacterium (assembly GCA_900318955.1). Lineage (GTDB taxonomy): Bacteria > Bacteroidota > Bacteroidia > Bacteroidales > UBA932 > Cryptobacteroides. Next base: position 76,288 of record ONMJ01000005.1, on the reverse strand, counting down.
AATGGTTATTATGATGAAGGAAAGTACAGTCCTTGTGGCCGTACTGCTTGGACTGGTATGGGCGTTCTCGGATATCCCGACAATTGAAGAACTTGAGAATCCGGATAGCAAGCTTGCAACCCAGGTCATCGCCGAAGAGGGCGAGATTCTTACCACTTATCATACCGAAAACAGGACATTCGTCAGCTATGACGAACTGTCACCAAGTCTAGTCGCTGCGACCGTTTCAACCGAGGACGAGAGGTTCTACAGCCACTCCGGAATAGATATGCAGTCCCTTTTCAGGGTTGCGTTCAAAACTCTTCTTCTCAACAAGTCCAGTCAGGGCGGCGGCAGTACGATTACCCAGCAGCTGGCCAAGACCCTCTATCCGAGGAGGGAGGTGAGATCCAAGCTGGGGATGGTCTGGATCAAGCTTCGCGAATGGATAACGGCCGTAAAACTCGAGCGCAACTACACCAAGGAAGAGATAGTGGACATGTACCTCAATGCCGTCTTCTTCGGAAGTAATTCCTATGGCATCCAGTCCGCTTCCTCCCTTTTCTTTGGTAAGAAACCTTCCGAGCTTACAGTCGAGGAGAGCGCAGTTCTTGTCGGAATGATCAATAAGCCGACAAGGTACAATCCTGCCATCAACCCCGATCTTGCCCTTGGAAGACGCAATCTGGTGCTTTCTCGAATGAAGAAAAACGGCTATCTGACAAAGGCGGAGTGTGATTCTCTCCAGCAGCTTCCGATAGAGCTTCACTCAAGAGATGTAGACCGCACAACCGGAATCGCCCCTTATTTCAGGGATATGCTTCGAAACGCCATGAGCGCCAAAAAGCCGAAGAGATCCGATTACAATAGTGTTGAGGACTACAGGGTCGATTCTCTGCTCTGGGCGGATGATGCCCTCTACGGATGGCTGAATAAGAACACCAAGGCAGACGGGACTCCCTACAATCTCGACGAGGATGGCCTCCGCATATATACGACCATTAACTATAAGATGCAGAAGTATGCGGAAGAAGCTGTGGCTGAGCATCTTGGAAAGAATATCCAGAAGGCTTTCGCACGCGAGCTCAAGAATCGAAAGAGCGCTCCCTTCTCTTCAGACACGAGTCAGGAAATCATTGATGTCGCGATGAATCAGGCCCGTCGCTGGAGCGACAGGACACGTATGATGAAGGCCTCCGGCTATACGGATGCACAGATTCGCAAGAGTTTCTCCGAGCCGCAGAAGATGAGGGTATTTACATGGGAGAAGCCGGGATACAGGGATACCGTCATGACCCCTGACGATTCGATTCGTTATTACAAGTCTTTCTATAGGGCGGCATTTATGGCAATCGAGCCTAATACCGGCCATATCAGAGCATATGTAGGTGGCCCGAACTACAGGTATTTCAAGTATGATAACGTCCGTCAGGGCAAGAGGCAGGTCGGTTCGACCATAAAACCTTATCTGTATACACTGGCGATGGAGATGGGAATGACCCAGTGCGATATGGTCCCCAATACCCCTCCTATAATTGTCGTCAATCAAGATCGTACCTGGAGTCCTCAGGACCCTCATGCCAATGGGGAAATGGTCAGCCTTCGCTGGGGACTTGCCCAGAGTTCCAACTCTGTTTCCGCATATCTGATGAAACAGTTCGGCCCTGAACAGATGATAAGGGTCATGCGTACAATGGGTATCGGGAGCTATGTGGACCCGGTCGCTTCGCTTTGCGTTGGAGCAGCGGATCTATCTGTTTATGAGATGGTTACCGCATACAACACCTTCCCTTCGGGAGGTATCTATACCGCCCCTGTTTTTGTCACGAGAATAGAAGACAGGGAGGGTAATGTCCTCACCCAAGTTCCCGAGAGGAAGAGGGAAGCGATCTCTGCAAGCGCGGCATATCGAATGATTGATATGATGCGCTCGGTTGTCGACGGCGGTACGGCCGGAAGGCTTCGCGGGAGGTATGGCCTCACCGGGCAGATTGCCGGAAAGACCGGAACTACCAATGACAACTCAGACGGATGGTTCATTGGATATACCCCATCGATTACGGCCGGAGTATGGGCGGGAGCCGAGGACAGATATGTCCATTTCTCTTCCACCGCCCTTGGCCAGGGAGCGAATGTGGCTCTTCCTATTTGGGGCATATGGATGAAAAAATGCATTGCGGACGGGACACTCGGCATTTCCTCGTCGGATGTCTTCGTTGTCCCCGAAGATGTGTCCATAGGATGCACCGGATCCGGCATGAGCCAGGAAGATAGAGAAACTGAAAAACTTGAAGATTATTATTTCGAATAGAAGATATGTCCAAAATCAAGAGTGTGGCCGTCATGTACGGCAGCGATTCCTCGGAGTGGGAGGTTTCCTGCAGGAGCGGAGAATTCACCGCTTCCCGTATTGATGAATTCAAATATGACGTCTATGAGATTTTCGCGCGTCACGGCGAGTGGTCTCTTGTGGCGATGAGAAAGGCCAATTCGATGAGAATTCCCTTCCCGGAAGGTGCTCGCCCGCAAATTGACAAGAATGACTTTTCTGTCAATGTACTTGGCGAGAAGGTGAAATTCGATTATGTCTATATAATGCAGCACGGGGCACCGGGGGAGACAGGTCTTCTCCAAGGGTATTTCGAGATGCTGGGTATTCCATTCTCAAGCTGCAGCGCTTTCGTTACGACGGTTGCTTTCAACAAATTCACCTGCAAGAATTATCTTCGCGACCTCGACTTTGTAAAACTCGCTCCGGATGCGTTTATTAACAAGGGAATGGACGTTGAGGCTTTCTCAAAAGAGGCTGTAGAGAAGCTTGGGCTGCCGGTTTTCGTCAAGCCGACCAACGGAGGTTCAAGTTTTGGCGTGACGAAGGTTAAGAAGGCGGAAGACCTTCCCGAGGCAATCAATTTTGCTTTCTCCGAGGGAGAAACTGTCATTGTCGAAAAAGCCATAGTCGGCCGCGAACTCACTTGTGGAGTTTATTTTGACGGCAAGGAAGTCAAGGCCCTCCCGGTCATAGAGATCATAACCTCGAACGAGTATTTTGACTACGATGCCAAGTACAATGGAAAGAGCAGCGAAATCTGTCCTGCGGAGATTCCGGATGCTCTCGCCGCCCAGGTCCAGGAGACGACTTGCATGATCTACAAGCGCCTCGGGTGCAAGGGAGTAGTCAGAATGGATTACATTTCAGCCGAGGATGGTCTTTATTTCATTGAAGTGAACATTATCCCCGGTATGACCAATGCTTCTTTGGTGCCGAAGATGATCCGTGCCGCCGGGATGGATATTACTTCGTTCCTCTCTACGATAATCGAGAATTCCTAATGCTTCTAAAGGAGTTCATCTCCAGGGGGGAAGCTTCCCTTCGGGAAATCTACCCTGAGGGAGAGGCCAGGAATATTGTTTCCCTTCTTGTGAGTGAGGTCCTTGGAGTGGATAGGTATGCCTACATTATAAACCCGTCCCTCGAAGTCGATTCCTCGAAAATTCCGGCGCTGGAGTCTTCTTTGGAGCGACTGAGGGCTTGGGAACCAATCCAGTATGTTCTAGGCTATGAAGAATTCATGGGAAGGCGTTTCAAGGTAGACTCTTCGACCCTTATCCCGCGCCCCGAGACGGAAGTTCTCTGCAGGGAGGTTCTTTCCCGCGTTTCTGCATTCAGCTCTCCCCGCATCCTTGATCTATGTACCGGATCAGGATGCATTGCGTGGATACTGTCGCTATCTGTTCCTGGGTCGGATGTTGTAGGAGTCGATATATCAGAAAAGGCACTGGAGGTAGCTAGGGGCCAGTTTTCGGAAGGGAATGCCCCTTCTTTTTATGAGGGAGACATTTTCTCTGAGCCAAAGGACTACGGAAGAGAGCGGTTCGATATAATCGTTTCGAATCCTCCGTATATTCTCCCCCGGGAGCGCTCTCAGATGAGACGTAACGTACTCGACTATGAACCGGCCTTAGCTCTTTTCACCTCTGAAGAGGATCCTCTTTCGCCTTATCGTGCAATCGCTCATTGGGCGAAAGTTCTTTTAGCTCCCAAAGGGTTCGGAATAGTTGAGATAAATGAGCATTTTTCTGAAGAAACAGCGGCTGTTTTTCGGGACGAGGGGTTCGAAAAAGTTGAGATTATCCCCGATTTTTATGAAAAATTTCGCTTCGTTTTGTTTGAAAAACGGCTTTAGAGGTTGCTCTAAGGCCGATTTTTAAATTATCCGTGTGATAATTTTTTTAAACGGATAGTTATTCTGTACTTTGCAAAAAGAATAGACTATGAAAAAGTACAGAATTGAATTGGTTTTTGCGGCAGCTCTTGCCGCGGTCTCGTTCCTCTCTTGCGAAGAGTTGGATGACAATGTTCTAAAGCATACCGAAGACAGGAAAGAAGAGGCAATAACTCTTGACGACCTTGCCCGCCTTCTTTCGTCTGTGCCCCTCGGCGCGAGCCAGATGGAGGAGGTATCCCGTGCCGTAAACACCTCGACCGCAAATGGTTATGACGAGGAGTATACGATGAAGAATGTTTTTGCCTCGCCAGGGACCGGTGTTGGCGAGGAGATTACAAAGTCGGAGCCGACGGTCTATGATAGGCCATTGAAGGATTTGATTGCGGAAGCTGTCCGGGAGAGGTATTCAACTCGTTCTTCCGAGGGGGGATCAGCGGAAGAATATCTTGCTTCTCTTTCGGATTCGGATATGCAGATATACTGGCCATATTCCGACGAGTGGGACGGGGAGTCTCTCCCGGTCATTACTTATGATCCTCTTGACGGAGCCTCGAAGAATGTCGGCTACACTCTTTCCGGCGAGGAGATAGTGGTAAGTGAAGAGTATGCCCGAAAGAATCCGGTCTGGGTGGTGAATTTCAATGAGGATGCATCCTATAAGACCATCGAGATGCTTCGCCGTGAAGACCCAGATTGGGGGAGCGGAGGAGGAACTATTTCAGTTAAGTCAGAAAAGGATTTCAAAACATTGATTCTGAGATCCTTCCGTGCTACGAGACCTTATGACTCCTGGCTCTCAGGCGCTTCAGAATTCTTTGTTAAATGCGGGTCTATCGAGGGATTCAATGCCAGAACAGAAGCGGAGATTGCAGTGTATTCTCCTACGGTCTCGGATTTTATGATAGTGGTAAGAAGGAACCAGGTTGATAAGGTGCTGCCTTTCAATGCGATAATAGTCTCAGAGTGGACGGATAATCTCAGTTCATGCGCCTTTATTATAACCGAAGACGATGGTGGATCCCGGACAACGTGGAAATGCTCAGCAACTGTCAAGTACAATTCCAAGAATTATGGTTTTGACCTGGAGATTCCCCTGAATACCAGGGATGACATTGTATGGAGGGGTCAACTGACTCGCAATTTCGTAGAAAAGTATTCCGGTAGGACTCTCCGTTTCGGAGATGTGAGTCTCGTCCTGGAGCTGATCTAGGCTTCGGAAACAGTCATTTCACAGACTCTGCAATCGAAACCGAGGCGTAGGCGTCTGCCGTTGTTGAGAAGGAAGAGAGTCCCGGAGTTCGGGGCCCCTTGATGGACAGGACACATGCCGAGTTCATAGCGGACACAGTATTTTGTCCTCATCAGTTCGGCTCCTTTCCGGTGGGTCAGTTCAAAGGCCTCTTCCACAGACTTTGCTCCCCTTTCGAGGTAGAATCCCCGGCTGAGGCTGTTTGCAACGTCGTCTTTATAAGTAATTTCGGGAACGCTTTTCACGCTTTCATCAGCCTCGATCCTTAAAAGAGGAATCTTTTTTATCGGAATCTTCTCAAAGGCTTCTGCGAGCGATCTTCTTACAGAGTTTATGAAAGAAGCGCCCATCATCGGAAGCCTTCCTTCTGTCAGGCCGAGGGAGAAGCTGTAGTTCCCGCTCTTTTTCTGGATTTGTCCTTTCAGGATTGACGCCATCCTTTCTTGGTCTTTGGCTTCCTCAGTAGGACAGGAAAAATCAAGTACGAGCCTCTCCCCGTCTTCTCTTACGGCAGAGGCTTTCATGATTCCTTTAGACAAAAAATTCAGATTTACGGAAACAGCGAGTTCCCTTGCCGTTTTTGAGGAGATTACCGCCTTCTCGAAGGAGGCGTCGATATTACGATAGAGGATCATTCCCTCCCGAAGGTCCGGAACGTCTTTACCTTCAATTTTTGGCCATGAGGCTATGTCTCCTCTAAATCCGGAAATTCTTGAATTGCGGCCTATGAATGAGAAGCCGTCCCCGTTACAAAGCTCTATCTTCTTTCCGGAAAGAGAGACGGTCATTTTGCCGCCCCGGCGAAGGACTCTCGCGACAGTCCCGACAGGCTCTCCAATAGATTTCGGGGCGTCCATTGATGACCATTTTCCCCCTCTTTCCCCATCGATGAAAAGGGAAGTATATCCTCTGTTGAATGTCTTTTCCAGATCCGGCTCAAACCCTCCGTGGACTTTTCCGAAAGAGGCTCTCCGGTAGAGATCAGGGTGTCTTGCCACTAAGTCATTGAGGGCCTTGGAGTATGAGAGAACGGTGTTTTTAACGTATGTCTCGCTTTTGAGCCTGCCCTCTATCTTGAATGAATCAACCCCGGCATCGACCAGATCCTCAATTCTGGAGAGAAGATTATAGTCTTTTAGCGACAGAAGGGCTTTGTTCTTTACGAGAACCTTTCCGTTTTGATCGACAAGATCATATAGGCTCCGGCATGCCTGGATACATTCACCTCTATTTGCAGACCTTCCCTCAATCGCCTCGGAAAGATAGCATTGACCGCTGTAACAGACGCAGAGGGCACCATGGACGAAAAACTCGAGCTCTCCCTTGACAGCTGCCCTGATGGCCTTGACTTCCTCGAGGCTCATCTGCCTTTCAAGAACGAGACGGCCGAATCCCATGCTTTCATAGAAAACAGCCTTCTGCGGGCTCCTGATGGCACATTGGGTCGATGCATGCATTGCCATACGGATACCGTTTCGGCGAGCCATAACTATGATTGCCGGGTCTTGGACAATGAGTGCGTCGGCTCCTGCTTCTTCGATTTTTTTCATGAGGCTCAGCGCCTCGTCCAGCTCGTTTTCGTATATGATGGTATTGAGGGTGACGAAGATTCTTGCCCCAAAGGCAGAGGCATAATGGCAGAGCTCTGCTATATCCTCGACAGAATTGCCGGCTGCGGCCCTTGCTCCGAAGGCCGGGCCGGCGATATACACGGCATCGGCACCGCAGTCAATCGCCGCGATGCCGATACGTTTATCTCTGGCGGGAGATAGCAGTTCCAGATACCTCATTTACTTTTTGAGGGCTGCGAGCTGCGCTTTTGCGGTAGCGCCGAACTCGGCGTCATTCTGGAGCTTTGTGTAATACTCGACAGCGGTAGCCTTGTCTCCTGCTTTCTGTGCAGTAGCAGCAATGGTAAGCATTACTTTATTGGCATCCTTTGCTTTCGGATCGAGCTCAAGATATTTCTTGTAAGCTACGATAGCTGCAGCGGTCTTTCCGGAACCGCTGTTGGCGGCGGCAAGGAGCTTGTAAGCCTGTGCGTTGTCAATGTATTTGTTGGCCTCTTCGATAGCCTCGATAGCCTCGGCATATTTCTTAGCCTTTACTGCAGCCTGACCCTGCTTGAGATAGGTAGAGCCGATAAGTTTGTTGGCCTGGTCCTTTCCGTTTGCAGCAGCGGTCTTGAGAGCTGCGATAGCCTCGTCGGTCTTTCCTATCTGAAGGAGGGACTGTCCGAGAAGGAGGAATGCCTGTCCGTTTTCGGGCTCAGCCTCTACAACCTGCTGGAGAACGGGGATCGCATTTGCGAAATCTTTTGCCATAACGAGGGAAGCGCCTTTTCTGTTGAGGGCAGTGCTTACCAGCTCTGCTGCTTCTGTGGCGGCCTCTTCATTGCCATACTCTGCTGCAACTTTCTTGGCCTCGTCAATGCACTCAAGGGCCTTGTCGAACTCTTTGTCATTGATGAAGTCTTTCGCGATCGAAATAACAGTCGAAGGAATGAGTTCCTTGCATTTCGCGACCATTTCAGCACCTTCTTCTCCACAACCCTCGAAAATAGTAAGGGCCTGCTTGAACATGGACAGAGCCTCGGTCTTGTTGTCATTCTGAAGTGCCATTGCTCCATTGTTGAAAGTCTCAACCGCCTGGTTGAAAGTCTCGACATCCTGTGCGAATGCTACGCCGGCAGTCATAATCGCTGCCGCAAGAACTGTAAATAATCTCTTCATAATATTAAAAAGGTTTGTTCATTATTATTTCAAAGCACGCATTTTGCAAAAATAGCAAATATTTGTTTTATTTTTGCAGTAGTAATAGTGTAATTTACTATGCCGGGACAGAGAAAAACACTTTTTCTAACTATCGCAGGTCTCATCCTTTCAATAATGATGCCAGCGCAGAATCTTCCGCGTCTAAAGGCCGATAAAGCTATCAATAAAGGGACTTTAGGAAGCGGAGTGGTCTATTACGTTGTCCCGAATTCCTCTGAAAAAGGCTTTGCCGATTTTGCCGTCGTAAGAAAGGATGAGGTCCCTTCGGACGAAACCAGAAAGCAGGCAAGAGGGATAGAAGGCTTCATGTCCCGGACGGGGACCGGATTCCGCCAGGATGGATTAATAACAGATAGAGACGGATCCACAGTTTTCAGAATAGACGGCGTCCCTGTCTATGACAAGTCTGTTCTGGATTCTACCCTGCTCTATATGTTTGACTTCATGTCAAAGTCGAGAAGCAGCCAGTCGGTGATTATAAGCGGCGATGTCGATGTTGCCGATGTCAAGAGGAAGATGGATATTTTCTCCATGATGGTGCCGAGAATCTATCCCGGATCGGGGTCGGATTATGTCTGGGAGCCATCTGTCGCCCCGGTTAGTGTGTTCCGTAGGACGGATGACGGGGACCTTTCTGAGATTACAGTGACTTATTCAACCGCCAGGGCTCCGAAGGAATATATGAACACGGCCCAAAATCTTGTGATGGATATCTTCGCCCGCGAGTTTGATGTAATCGTCCAGAGGCGCCTTGAAAGGATGCTCCCGGCAGCAGGGATCCCATATTACAGGATAGAAACATCTCACCTTGGAAGCGATGATTCGGCAGGAGACGAAAAGTATTCGGTAGTGGTCGGTACGGATAAGGATCATGCCTCTGATGCCATGAAGGCGATAGCGACCGTTCTTTCTTCCATAGGGACTTATGGCCCTGTGCCTGGAGAGTTCGCAGATGCCAAGAGTATCCTTTCGGCAGATATGAAAAGGCTTGCAAACGCCCCCCTGACAAACGGCGAATATGTAGAAAAGTGCATCGCATCTTTCCTTTTCGACGCCCCTCTTTCCCCCTTCAGCGAGGAAGAGAATCTTTTTGCCGGGAAAATGGTCTCCGATACGACTGACAGAGGCTTTTTCAGCGGTATAGCGAAGGCTCTGATGGATGATCCGAGGAACGCATTCATCGAATATGCTGCGCCACTTGATTCTCTCGATGAAAGCGAACTCCTTTTCGAATACAACCTTGCCTGTCTGCTGGCATCGACAATGCCTTCGAGCGGCGAGTATCTGGAGACTAGAAGTGATACAGCTTCCCTCGCCGCGAAGTTCCCCAAGGTAAAGATAAAGAGTGAAAAGCTTGATCCCGTATCGGGCGGGAAAATGTACTTTTTCAGCAACGGAATCAAGGTCGTCTTCAAGAGGATTGGAGGCGGGGGGATGTTCAATTATGCCCTCCATAATGCAGGAGGCCTTTCCTCTGTTCCGGATCTCAAGGAAGGCGAAGGAGGGTTTATCCCGGATATGCTCTTCCTCTCGGAAATTGCCGGGATGAAGGGCTATAATTTCCGGAATATGCTCTCTACCAACGGAATCGAGATGAATATGGAGGTCGGAGTGAAGGATATGATAATATCCGGTTCCGCCCCGGTTTCCAGACTCCCTCTCCTATTGAAGTCATTGATTGCTATTGCCAATGAGCGAAAACCGGATCCTTCTGCTTTTGAATATTACAGAAAGGGCGAAGAACTTTCTCTAAAGTACGACTCTTCCCGGGCTTCTGGCATTTATAACAGCCTGTACAGTAGTTTGTTCCCTGGATTTAAATACTCTCCCGCCCGATCTTCTTCCGCTCTCGGGAAAGACACTCAGGAGAAAGCGGAAATCTTCTTCTCAAAGAGATTTCAGCAGGTCAATGACGGAGTTATTGTGATAGCCGGGGATATCAATGAGGATGCCCTCAAGAAGCTCCTATGCAAGACTCTCGGAGGCTTCCGCACTCTCAATACACTCGAGAGGAAGCCGTCTGTTCAGTATCGTCCGGCGACGGGGGTGAAATCTGTAGACTTCGATGGACGCGTGAAGGGATTGAATATCCTGATGTCTTCGGATATTCCTCTTACGGGAGAGAATTATTATGCCGCTCCAATGGCCTTGGAGGCGCTTCGGAAGCACCTTTCCCGCGAGCTGGTACCTCTAGGGATGAGCTATTCTTTAAATGGAGAATATTTCTCCTACCCCGAGGAAAGGTACAATCTCCATATTGCAGTCTATCCCCTTCCGGAGGGTAGCATGCCGTCATCCGTTACCAATGCGACTCTTCCGGAAGCTCTTTCCGCAGTTAAGAAAGCGCTTTCAGAAGCCGCGTCCAAGCCGGTTTCAAAGGCGGATCTCGCGGCATACAAGAATCTCGTTACAGCCAGGACTGCCGCGGAGACCGGTGCTCCAAAGACTGTCGTAGACGCCGTAGTCGCCCGCTACTGCATGGGTAAGGATTTCGTTACGAAGTATAAAGATACTATCGGAGCGGTAGATTCAGGCAGGATTACAAATATTCTCAAATCCCTACAGGGAGGACCAAGGGTAGAAATGATAGTGGAATGAGCGCACGGGACTACGGAACAATCATCCAGATAGGTGATGTCCTCGTTTCAGAGGATGTGATAATGGAATACTTTGCCTGCGACTACCCTGTCTGCAAAGGTTGCTGCTGCGTGATCGGCGACAGCGGCGCTCCGCTTAAAGAGGAAGAACTAGAACTGCTGGAAAGGGATTATCCAGTGTATTCCGACCTAATGAGCGAAAGAGGAAAGCAGGCTGTCAAGGAAAAGGGCTTTTTCGAAATCGACAGGGACGGCGACCTGGTCACTCCTGTTGTCGGGGGGACCGAGGAATGTGCGTTTACGCATTTCTCTTCTGACGGAAGCCTGTTCTGCTCAATAGAGAAATGTTTTTTCCAAGGGAAGTGCCGTTTCCAAAAGCCGATTTCTTGCAGACTTTATCCAATAAGAGTTGTGGACCTCGGGGGAGGCAAGGTCGGACTCAATCTCCATCGATGGAATATCTGCAAAGACGCCTTCGAAAAAGGTCGGCGCGAAGGCATAAGGGTCTATGAGTTCCTTAAGGAACCCCTTATAGACGCTTATGGAGAGGAATTCTATTCTGCGCTCTGCGAAGCCGCAAGAATGCTCATAGCCTCATCATAGTCGCTTTCGTTCACTTTTACCTCTATCGGCTTGATGTATCCGAGAGAAGGATAGGTCGAATCAGCTCCGAAGACATCGGCTGGAATGCCGTTGTCGCAGAGCATGCCGGCAGTAATGCGGGCGGCCATTGCGTCCTGGAATGTGGCCACAGTCTTGAATTTCTGGGTATCAGTCTTCATTGCCTCTTAGTTTATATTGGAGTCCGCTGACAATGCGGACGATGTCTCTTGTAATTCCTTCCACAGAGAATCCTCCGAGCTCCCGGGTGAAAGAAATAGTATCTTCCCATATTCTTGTCATCTTGCCGAAGGGGGAAGAGAGTCGGAAAGAAAGGTTTTCACCGTCTTCGTCGGAAAGGACATAGCCTTTGGATTCCATGTATTCAATAATCTTGCCCCGAAGGTCGCTGAATTCTCCCGGAACGGCAAGATCCCTCGCTGAGTAGCCGAAATTCGGGTAGATTGCGGAAATACACGCAAGGACGCCGAGAATCATCCAAACTGATTTCCAGCCGCTGCGGAAAGCGACATTGATATCCGAACTGACCACCCCGAGCAGCATCAGGGCCGCCATGATTATGACAACGACGAAGGTCATCTGGATAAAGTATTTTACTGCGCGCCTAAGGTATTTCATATGAATGGACATTGGTATGGCACAAAATTAGCAAAATATGTTAACTTTGCATAAATAAATTTCCTTAGATTATGGCAGAAGATCCCCTCGAGAGAATCGAACGCGAAGAGCGTGAAAAGAAACAAAGAAATGGTGGTCTGAAGACCCTAATGTGGGTGCTTGTCGCTGTGGCGGCACTACTCGCAGCGGCTCTCGGATACCTCCTCAATCAGAAATCCGGACTCGTTAAAGAGCTCGAAGTTGAAAAGGCGGACCTTACCGAGCAGATGCTCGCTCTGCAGAACGATTTCGCGACCTTGAGTTCCGATTATGAGAACATCAACAGCCAGCTTGATACTTCCCGTGAGCAGGTTGCCCTCCTTATCGAAAAGCTCAAGAAGACTGAAGCGACCAACCGCGCCAAGATCCGTCAGTATGAAAAGGAACTCGGCACGCTCCGTTCGATAATGAAGGGATATATAGTCCAGATTGACTCTCTCAATACGCTGAACAAGAAACTTACAGCTGATGCGGCCGCAGCACGTCAGGAAGCCGCCGAATCAAAGAGAGCCAATGCTGAGCTTACCCAGAAAGTGGATCAGCTTTCCGACAGGGTTGCTGCAGGATCTGTTATCAAGGCTAGAGGCCTGTCTCTCCAGGCATACAACGGCTCAGACAGGGTTACAGACCGAAGCAGCAGGGTGCAGTATCTTATCGCCACCCTCTCGCTTGTCGAGAACGAACTGGCCGAAAGGGGCCCTGTAAGGGTCTACATCAGGGTTAAGGATCCTGAGGGAATTCTCCTTCTCAACAGCAGCTCTACCAGTTTTAACGTCGGTGACGAAGCGCTGCAGGCAACTGCATCCAGAGAGGTGGATTATGAGGGCAACGAGGTTGAACTCAGCATCTATGTCAAGGATACCGGAGCTTTCTCAAAGGGTATCTACACAGTTGAGGCTTATACGACGAAGGGCCTTGTAGGCAAGTCTGAGCTCATGCTTCGTTAGAAGGCAGTGATTTACGTCCATATTCCCTTCTGCAGGAGTTTCTGCACCTATTGCGATTTCTATTCCGAGATAGCTTCGGATGAGGATTTCGAGAGGTATGCTGACGCGGTCTGCCGGGAAATCGCCGGAAGGAAGGAAGAGATAACGGACGAAGTCAACACTCTTTACATAGGAGGCGGTACCCCTTCGGTACCGCCCCTTTCTGTACTCAAAAAGATAGTTTCATCTATCAGTAAGGGTCCATACCAAGAATTTACCATTGAAGTAAATCCGGAAGATATCATTGAAAAAGGGCCCGGATATGTCGAAGGGCTGAGAGACCTTGGGGCGAATAGAATCAGTATGGGAGTGCAGTCCTTTGATGACAGGATTCTCCGCTGGATGAACAGAAGGCATAACGCTGAGAGAGCCGAAGAAGCCTTCCATATGCTTCGCGAAGGGGGATTTGACAATATCTCAATTGACCTTATTTTCGGTTTCTCAATGCTGACTGAGAAACTATGGGAAGAGACAATAGAAAAGGCCTTGAGCCTATCTCCGGAGCATATTTCATGCTATCAACTTTCTATTGAAGAAGGCAGTCATCTTGCTTCTCTTTTCTCGAAAGGCCTTTTCAAGGAGGCTCCTCAAGAGTATTGCTCTTTTCAGTATAACCTCCTTTGCAAGAGACTCCGCGAGGCCGGGTATCATCATTACGAAATCTCCAATTTCTCTCTACCCGGAAAGGAGGCTCTCCATAACAGCGCCTACTGGAGGCGGGTGCCCTATGTCGGTTTCGGCCCCGGAGCCCACTCTTTTGACGGCAGAGTGCGCCGATGGAACTCCGAATCAATATTTGGCTATACTTTCGAAGAGGAAGTCCTGTCAGCAGAGGATATCCGGGTCGAGAAGCTGATGCTTGGACTTCGGACTGACAGGGGACTGACAGAGGATTTCTTGCATGAAAATTGCAGTCCTGAATCTTTGGACAATTTGGTGTCCGGAGGCATGTTGGTCTCCTGCGGAGAAGGCCGTCTCCGAATCGGAGAAGACTATTTTTTCGTCGCGGACAATGTTATCAGAGAACTTATTTAAAACTTCAGAACAATGAAAGGAAAGACATTTTTTTCACTCGTGACCGGCATTGCGGCCGGAGCTATTCTCGGTGTTCTTCTTGCACCCGAGAAAGGTTCGGAAACCAGAAAAAGAGTTCGTGCCAAGCTTGAAGAATGGGAGAAGGCATTCGCTGAAGAAGAGCCGACGCAGGAAACGGCAGAAGAATCTCAAGTTTCAGAATGAGCGATTTTACAAGACCGATCGAGGACATTGCCTCAGATGCCAAGGAATATGTCGATCTCAGGCTTGACGATCTCAAGTTGAGGTCCGCGAAGGGACTCTCTTTGACCGTTTCAAAGCTTCTTTCGCTTATACTTATCCTCGGTATATTTACATCTTTCGTTCTTGTTCTCTCTCTCGGAATCATTTTTCTGATAGGGGAGCGCATGGGCAGTTATGCTGCCGCTGCATTTATTGTAGCGGGAGTGAATCTTATCGCTATAATTGTACTTTTCCTCTTGAAAGACAAGTTGTTCCAGGGACAGTTCGTGCGTCTTTTCATACGGATTTTCTTCGGGGAGGAAGACGAGAATGAAGCCTGATTACCGAAAGATAAAGACTATTGAGGAGATTGATCTAGCCCTTCGGGCCAACAAAAAGAAGATAGACAAAAAGGCCGATCTCCTCAAGAGGAAGTTTGATAAGGCTCAGGATTTTTACTCTCCGTCGACCCTTATCACAGAGGGCGTTCGCAATGTCACCACTTCCCTGCCGTTTTACGGCATCATCCTGACTCTTATGAGAAGGATACGGAGATTGCAGAAAAAGTAGTATCTTTGCTTTGTCAATCAACACGTGTAATAAGATGAAAATCAGAACCCTCCTTATTGCGGCAGTAGCTGTTCTGGCTGCTTCCTGCACGAGCAAACCGTCTTCCACAACGACAATTATCGGGCAGTTCGGCAGTAAACTCCCTGACGAGGTGCACCTTGTCCTCCCCGGCCAGATAGATACTATAGTTGCAACTGACCCGGTGTCCCATTCTTTCAAAGTGGAAGTGCCTACAGACGTGCTTTCGATGCTTAATATAGAGTCTGAAGACCATGGCGCTTCTTTAATCCCCGACGGGACGACCCTTACTGTCAATTTTGGAGATGAGTATCAGGTAGATATTGACTCTGACAAACCGAAGATCTCCGTTCAGAAGAAGTTTGATGAGTTTGCTTCATGGATTCAGGAATTCATGAAAGAATACAACGAGAACAATGCTGCAGTAAGGCAAGATTCTTCCCTCTCTCCTGAAGAAAGGAAAGAAAAAGAGGGAGAAATCTATTCAGAGGCAATCAAAGAGCTCAATGATAAATGCCGCGAAATAATCAAGGCCAATCCTGACAATCTGCTTGCGGTCGTCGCTCTCCAGAACATGGATGTCGATGATGAAGAGATGATCTCTATTATCGATGGCCTTTCGGATAAAGTGAAAAAACTTCCCGATATCGCTGTGCTCTCAGAGGTCCTTTCTGTTCGTGGCGAAACGGCAAAGGGAAAGATGTTTAAGGATTTCACAGTCGTTCAGGATCTCGAGAACCCGGAGGCTTCAACAGTGAAATTCTCCGACTATGTCGGCAAGGGAAAGTATGTCCTCGTAGATTTCTGGGCTTCTTGGTGCGGCCCCTGCAAGGCGGAAATGCCGAATCTCAAGGAGGTCTATGAGAAATATCATGGAGATAAATTCGATATGCTCAGCGTAGCTGTCTGGGATAATCCGGAGGCAACGGTCAAGGCTGCCAAGGAGCTCGGGATTGAGTGGAATCAGATTATCAATGCCCAGAAGGTTCCGACCGAGCTCTATGGAATCGAGGGTATTCCCCATATAATTCTCTTTGGTCCTGACGGGACTATCATCGAACGCAATCTTCGTGGTGCCGAAATTGGCAAAGCTGTCGGAGATGCTCTTTCGAAGTGACGGTAAAAGAAAAAATAGCATTATTCCCCCATTCCCCCGGAGTCTACAGATACTATGACTCCGAGGGAAAGGTTATTTATGTGGGGAAGGCTAAGGATCTCCATAAGAGGGTTGCCCAGTACTTCGTTCCGCAGGAGAGGCTCAATGCCAAGACCCGTGCTCTCGTTGCGAAAATCGCCGACGCGCAGTATTCTGTGGTCGATTCCGAGGCGGATGCCCTCCTTTTGGAGAACAATCTTATCAAACAGTATAAGCCAAAGTACAACATTCTTCTCAAAGATTCGAAGACGTACCCCTGGGTCTGCGTGACAGGTGATGAGTTCCCGAAGGTGTTCATTACCCGAAGGGTGGACAAGTCTCGTGGTAACCGCTATTTCGGTCCGTATAGTTCTGTGATGCATGCCCGGAATCTTGTGGATTTCTTCAAGGAACTTTATCCTCTGAGAAGCTGCAATCTGAAAATTACCTCCGAAGCTATCCTTAGGCACAAATTCCGTCCGTGCCTTGACTTCCATATCGGCCGCTGCAAGGGTTGCTGCATAGGGAAAATATCAAAGGATGAGTATAACGGATGGATTGATGAGATTGTCCGGTTGCTTACAGGCCGCGGCGGAGAGATAATCCAGCACTATAAGGCCCTGATGCTGGAGGCCGCAGAGTCTTTGGATTTCGAGTCTGCGCAGATATATAAAGACAAGATCCAGTCTCTCGAAAAGCATTATTCAAAATCCGTCATTACGTCGGTTGCTTCTACCAACGCCGATGTCTTTTCTCTGGTTTTCGACGGAATGGATGCGTTCGGGAACTTCCTCAGGATCAGGGGAGGATCTATTATCCAGTCTCTCAATCTCGGATTCAAAACCAATATCGAGGAGACCCGGGAGAGCGTCCTCAGCACTTTTATCGCCGAGATAGAATCAAAGTTCGGCGCTCTTTCCAAAGAGGTCATAGTCCCATTCCTTCCTGATGTGGAGATTGATGGCATAGAGTTCAAGATCCCTCTTAAGGGTGACAAACTCGCTCTTCTCGAACTAAGCGCTAAAAACGCCAAGGAGTTCCATTTCAATACTCTTCGTCAAAAGGAGCATACCGATCCGGACGCTTTCCGCCAAGGGGTAATGGAAGACCTTCGGAAGGCGCTTCAGATGGAGGAACTTCCAGTCCATATGGAATGTTTCGATAACTCCAATATCCAGGGGACCAATCCCGTTGCTTCTTGCGTTGTCTTCCGTAACGGGGAGCCTTCCAAGAAGGATTATCGTAAATTCAAAATCAAAACAGTCATTGGTGCCAACGATTTCGCATCCATGAAGGAAGTGGTCAACCGCCGATATTCCCGCCTGATGGCGGAAGCACCCGATGATCTTCCGCAGCTCATAGTGATAGATGGTGGAAAAGGTCAGCTCGATGCTGCTTACCAGGCTTTGGCGGAGCTAGGACTGACCGAGAAATTGACTGTTGTCGGACTTGCCAAAAGGCTGGAGGAGGTTATTCGTGTCGGAGATCCTTATCCTCTTTTCATAGACCGTAATTCGCAGGCACTAAAGGTTCTTCAGCATATAAGAGACGAAGCTCACCGCTTCGGAATCACCTTCCACCGGAATCTCCGAAGCAAATCTCAGATTCATTCCGCCCTCCGGGAGATAAAAGGAGTTGGCGAGAAGACGGAGCAGAGACTTATACTCCATTTTGGCAGCGTCGCAAGGGTGGCAGCCGCATCAGAAAAAGATATCGCCGATCAAGTCGGCACGGAACTTGCCAAGCGCATCAAGGAACATTTAAATTATGAAAAAAACTGACAGATTCAATTTTTGGTTCAACGCGTTCATCTTGGTTGGAATGCTCTCGGCGGTGCTCTATGTGAACATCTTCAAGGCCGGCTCTGCCGATGAAAGCTTGTGGAAGACAATAATCTTCACAGTAGGAGCCGTGATGGGCGTCTGCAACACCGTACTTTCCGCGAATGGTAATATCCTTACTTTCGTTTTCGGTGTCCTTGATGTGGTGATTTGTGCATGGACCAATCTTGACAGCGGCAATATCGGAATCTTCCTCCAGCATATCCTGTACTTCCTTCCGATGCAGTTCGTGGGTATTTGGCAGTGGAGAAAAAGAGGAGCCCATAAGGGACATAAAGTCCGTGCAAGGCGTCTTTCTGGCCGCCAGTGGCTATATGTCGCCGCAGCTGCTGTCCTGGGGACAGCCCTTTGCTTCGGCATTCTTTATTGGATAGATGCCGCGCAGCTGAAAGCCGGCAGGATCGAATCGATAGATTCGGCAAAGATTGCTCTGGACGCGTCCGTCGTAGTATTGAATATAATTGGACAGGTTCTCCTGTCGCTTGCTTTTGCGGAGCAGTGGTATATCTGGACCGCCGTCAACGTCTTCTCCATACTTTTATGGATTAATAGGCTAATGAGCCCCGGCGCTGAGACGTATACGGCCGTTATGCTTATCAAGTACTGCTTCTATCTGCTTAACTCTCTCAACGGTATCAGGATTTGGCTCAAACTGTCGCATGAAGATCCTGAAGCTGAAATATCTACGGAAAGCCAATCCTGCTGTTGATTTTGTTTTTTAGATTTTTTATTTCTAAATTTGCAGCATTAATGTGCAAAAACGTATACTAATATTATAAACTAAAATTTAATTTATCATGACTCACGAAGAAATCGTAAAGAAGGTCAAAGACATTATCGTTGACAAGCTCGGAGTTGAAGAATCAGTCGTTACCGAGTCCGCCAACTTCACCAATGACCTCGGCGCAGATTCGCTTGACACCGTCGAGCTCCTTATGGAATTCGAGAAGGTTTTCGGGATCAAGATTCCTGATGAGGAAACCAGCGGTATCGCGACAGTAGCAGATGCTATTCAGAAAGTAGAAGAAAAACTCGGTTAATATCCAGAAGTATTAAAACGTTGAAAAGAGGCCGACCCTTTAGTCGACCTCTTTCTATTTATTCTCTCGGAATGCAGTAAGTCACTCTCAGTTTCGGGACAATACGCTGCTCTATGTTTGCGGTGTTCTCGTCGTTGGCGGGGCCGTAGAGGTGAATCTTATAGAAGCGGTCTTTGTCTAGTTCCTGGCTTGTGGTCACCTTGTTACTGTACATGTTGGAGTACATGGAAGACATCATCATGTAGTTGTAGTAGTTGTTGTAGCCATATCCTCCGTATCCATAACCACCGTATCCATAGCCACCGTACCCATAGCCGCCGTAACCACCGTAGCCACCATAGTCTCCGTAGAGCTGGTTGTAGTAATTGGCATACGCCAGTTGCTGATAATAGCGGCTCTGTTCTTCGGTAAGACCGGAACTTGTCTCCTCTGTCTCCGTATGGACAGTCAGGAACCAGATATCATAATCATCGATTCTGTCGTCGTTTGATTTTCGGATTATTTCCTGGAGATGGTGGGTAATATCCGGCTGGTATGCGCTCAGAGAGCGATTAATATCGCCTTGATTCTCTGTTGAAGAAGAAGCGTCATAGAGTCCTGCAAATGATGAATTAATCCAAACAGTTGGACTCAGAACGGTAGGGAAGGACTCATACTCAAGATAATCCTCAGGCTCTTCAAAAGGAAGGATGAGGGTCGCCTTGTTGATAATTACCTTTTCGGGATCTGCGCCTTTTGAAAGTATACTCTCTCTGACTTTATCCCTGATTGACTCCGCTGAAATCACAGGCTTGAGTCCACCACCACCTTCTACCAGCATTGTCTTTCCATCAACTTTTCCTTCCAGAGATGCGGTCTCATGGGTCGTGTGGTTGAATGCGTACTGGTAGAACTTTGAATTGTTTTTCACATATTCTCTCTCGTCATAGAAGGTAGGCTCCCCTGCTATAAACAGGAAGGAAGTATCCTTCTGGACGCCATTATATGTGCTCCTGATTGTCAGAATGGCCTCATTGCTGTTGCGGTAGTAGGAACCGCTGTTTGCACTCAGGCAGGAAAGTTCAAAAAGATTGATTCTTCCTCCATATCCTGTCGGAGGATCCATAGTGACATAGATTCCGGGAAGTTTTGCCGTGAAATGCGAGAAGACAGAGTCGATTATGTGATCCTTGTCTTCGAGCTCTTGGATAGCCTTGATATACTTTTCTCCGAACTCTCTGGTCATGTCGAAGGCGAGGGAGTCAGTGCCGTTGAATACCGGGGTCCCGTAGGTGATTGTCTCTGCGGAATGGCGCGGCTCGGCATTTATGCTTTTGTTGTCAATAGTGTCCGTGAGTGCATAGACATTGACATTCTGGAGAATGTAGCGCTGACTTTCGCTCTGGAGATTGACTGTATCAATAGCAGTATGAAAACGGAACTTGAGCACTTTGGGATTAGTTCCGAAATCGAGAGTGTCAAGTGCGGGAACAAGCGTAAAGGCACTGCTTCTTGTCGTCAGACCGGCTTCTTTATCGCGTATCGCGCCAATTGTTATCCTCGTGTCAGAGTAGCCGGAAAGACTATCCGCCATTTTCAGGGAGATATCTTCAACCGGGAAGGTCTCCGTATATACGTCGAATCGTTGATTTGTATCTATAAGGTCTCTGCCAAGCTCTGTATTGACGCTTATGCAGGATGAAATGCAAAGTGAGGCGAAAAGTGCCGAAAATGCAATTTTAGCTGACTTCATTGCTACAGTTTATCATAAAAGCCCTTGTACGTATCGAAATATGTACCGTCGGCAATCTCTTTTTCATTGAACGGCAGCGTCGGCAGGCCAAGAGCCTCTACAGCCTTCTCTAAAGACGGGTCGACATCTGCAGATCCGAAGATAACACCATCGGAATATCTCGCGGCAAGTTGAGCAAGTTCTATGCCACCCGCCTCTGCGTCAAGGCCGACATCCTCCTTGCAGATCCCTCCGCAGAGTATCAAGTCGGCAAAATCGGGACTGAATTTCTCCTTCGGTGTGTCTCCAAACAGGGAAAGGACGATTTTGCTGCTTGAGAAAATAGGATCATCCCTGTAGATTTTTTTAAGGTAGAGAGGAAGAACATGGGAAATCCAGCCCTGGCAGTGGATAATGTCGGGAGCCCAGCGAAGCTTCTTCACTGTCTCGAGCACGCCACGGGCGAAAAAGATAGCCCTTTCGCCGTTGTCCTTGAAGAAATTGCCCTCAGAATCGGTATATATGGCTTTTCGCTTGAAGTAGTCTTCGTTGTCAATGAAATAGACCTGAAGTCTCGCTGCTGAGATCGAGGCGACTTTGATTACGAGAGGACGGTCGACATCTCCTATTATTATGTTCATACCGGAAAGGCGGATGACTTCATGGAGCTGGTTCTTTCTTTCATTGATGCAACCATATCTCGGCATGAAGGATCTGATCTCCATTTTCCGCTCCTGAATGCCCTGAGGAAGGTATCTTCCCATATGGGAAATACCGTTTTCCGGGACATAGGGGAAAATCTCGGAACTGACGAACAGGACTTTTTTCGCAGAATCTGCCATATTAATATATTTTATCAATAAGCAAAGGTAAGGAAAATTTTTCAAAATTCCTTACCTTTAAGAGTTTGATGAGCTTCTGCCCTGTTGCGGGAGGTCTGTTTTAGACCGTCAGAATCTCCTTTTCCTTGGCGGCGATGATATCGTCAACCTTCTTCACCCACTTGTCGGTGATCTTCTGGAGCTCTTCCTCTCCCTCTTTCTCGCCGTCCTCTGTGAGGCCCTCATTCTTCTGGGCTTTTTTCAGGGCGTCGATGCCGTCACGGCGTGCTCCGCGGACAGTCACCTTGGAGGTCTCCCCGGCGTTCTTGGCTTTCTTGATGAGCTCGCGGCGGCGCTCCTCCGTAAGAGCGGGAACGATGCAGCGGATGATTTCCCCGTTGTTGGAAGGAGTGAGGCCGACATTAGCATCGAGAATCGCCTTCTCAATCTTCTGGATCATTGTACGCTCCCATGGCTGGATTACAATAGTCTTTGCATCCGGTGTGCTGATGGACGCCACCTGGGCAAGAGGGGTCTGCATGCCGTAGTAATCGACAGAGACACCGTTGAAAATCGAAGGATTGGCCTTTCCGACGCGGTAGGTCTTGAGGTCCTCTTCGAGGAAGTCCACTGCACTCTGCATTTTCAGATCCGCAGCGTCTACGATTTCTTTGGCTCTTGGTAACATTTTCTATTGGATTTTAGTTGTTATACGTGTACAAGTGTCCCTACTTTTTCCCCTTTGAGGAGCCTGGTAAGGTTGCCGGGACAGTTCATGTCGAAGACAATGATTGGCATCTTTCCTTCCGAGCAGAGAGCGAAAGCTGTCTGGTCCATAACCTTCAGCTTTTTCGAGATCGCTTCGTCGAAGGTGAGAGCGTCATATCTGGTCGCATTCGGGTCCTTTTCAGGGTCGGCGGTGTAGACACCATCAACTCTCGTGCCTTTCAGCAAAGCGTCGGCTCCAATTTCAAGCGCGCGGAGGGCGGCTCCGGAGTCGGTGGTGAAAAAAGGATTGCCGGTACCACCGGAAATAAGAGCGACTCCGCCCTCTTCGAGAACCTTTACGGCCTTATCTCTCATGTAGTATTCGGCAATAGGCTGCATAGGGGTTGCTGTAAACACCTTGGCGTCAACGCCCTTATCCTTAATGAACATAGAAAGGGCCAGAGAGTTGATGACAGTTGCAAGCATTCCCATCTTGTCACCGTCCACGCGGTCGAAGCCCTTCCCCACTCCCTGGAGTCCGCGGAAGATATTGCCTCCCCCGTTGACTATGGCAATCTGAAGGCCGGCCTTTGCCGCTGTCGCTATCTCTGTTGCATAAGCATCAAGGCTTGCCGTATCGAGCCCTTTTCCTTCGTGCCCGCCGAGACTTTCTCCGCTGAGCTTCAGCAATACTCTTTTATACATATATCCACTTTGTTTCGCTATTCTTGCAAATATAATGAAAATCCGTGAAAAGCTTTTACGCTTTCCACGGAATATATTACATGTCCGGGCTCTCTCCTAAAGAGTCAGAGGAGAGTGGATGAAATTTGCCTGAAGATAGGCGTTGATAGCAGAAGCTACAAAGAGGAGAACGATCAGAGAGCTTACTATGACGCTGATAACTTTGAGCCTCTTGAGCCAGTTCTTGTTGTTCCAACCGATAGACTGGAACATACTCCAGAAACCGTGGTTCAGATGGAGCCAGAGAGCAACAAACCAGATAATGTAGAAGATGAGCATCCAGATGTTGCCGAAGGTCTGGTTGAGGAGGGCATAGGGGTTGTTGATGGCTTCTTTACCCATGAACTCCTGAAGCTGCATCTTAGCCCAGAAATGGGAGAGATGGAAGGCGAGAAGTCCAAGAATAATGATACCGAGAACGAACATGTTCTTTGCAGACCAGGAATCAGCCTTTGCCTTGCTGGCTACCTCATATCTCTTGACACCGCCTCTCTTCTTGTAGTTCTCTACAGAGAGGTAAATACCATAGCAGATATGGATAAGGAAGCCGAGGGCGAGGATGGGGACCATGATGTCGATGATAGGAGTGGACATGAAATCGCACCCTAGCTTGTAGAGTCCGTCGCCTGCAGAGAAGAGTTTGTCGTCGAGGGCGGAAACTCCGTATTTGCCATTGAATGTGTCGATGACAGAGAAGAAGTTAATTACGCCGTGAAGACTAAGGAAGAGGATAAGGAAAGCTCCACTTATGCTCTGGATGAACTTCTTTCCGATAGAAGATGTGAGAAAATTCGCCATTATAATAACTATTTGCTTGTTTCAGATTTGTTTCAAGTATGCAAATATAATTCGTTTCTCTCAACAATCATAATTTTTCCGCTATTAAAAAAATGAAAAAAACCTTGCATATATGATTTTTAATCTCAATATTTGCAAGTAGTATGCGTAATGTATTGAACAACAATTGGTGGCGCGCTTGCAGTCTATAGCTGTAAGTCGTATCACCGTATGCAATATAAAAGCGGCACGTTGACTTACAGCGTGCCGCTTTTTTGTACTCGGAAACTAAAATTACTTCAATAACAAACGATTATGAGACAGAAAAAATTCATTCTCCCCGAGAGCGAGATTCCATCTCAATGGTTCAACATCCAGGCGATTATGCCCAACAAGCCTCTCCCCATCCTTAATCCTGCTACGCGGGAACCTTTGAAAGCGTCAGACCTCTATCCTATTTTTTGCGAGCAGTGTGCCAATCAGGAGCTCGATACCACCCATGAGTGGATAGATATTCCTGAGCCGGTTCTCGAGCAGTACACCTATTATCGCAGCACCCCTCTTGTGAGGGCTTATGAGCTCGAAGAGGCTCTCGGCACCCCCGCCCATATTTATTTCAAAAACGAGAGTGTCAGTCCCGCCGGGTCGCATAAGCTCAATTCCGCACTTGCTCAGGCCTATTATGCCAAGCAGCAGGGAATTACCAATATTACCACAGAGACCGGTGCTGGCCAGTGGGGAGGCGCCCTTTCCTATGCCGCAAAGAAGTTCGGCCTTGAATGTGCCGTCTATATGGTGAAAATCAGTTACAACCAGAAGCCTTATCGCCGATCTATAATGCAGACCTTCGGTGCGGCGATTACCCCTTCTCCGTCCATGTCCACCCGTGCCGGAAAAGATATAATCACCCGCAACCCCAATGACAACGGATCCCTTGGATGTGCGATTTCCGAGGCTATCGAGCTGGCAGTGACCACTCCGAATTGTAAATATACCCTTGGTTCGGTCCTCAATCATGTATGTCTCCACCAGACCATTATCGGCCTTGAGGCCGAGAAGCAGATGGCGATGGCAGGCGAGTATCCTGATATGGTAATCGCTTGTTTTGGAGGAGGTTCCAACTTCAGCGGCATCGCTTATCCGTTCATGAGACACAATATTCTTGAAGGCAAGAAGACTCGGTTCATCGCAGCCGAACCTTCGGCTTGTCCGAAGCTTACCAGGGGAAAATTCGAGTATGACTTCGGCGATGAGGCCGGACTCACTCCGCTTCTACCGATGTACACTCTCGGCCATGGTTTCAAGCCTGCCAATATCCATGCCGGCGGTCTTCGCTATCATGGAGCAGGTGTAATTATGTCCCAACTGATGAAGGATGGATTTATGGAAGCAGTTGATATTCAGCAGAATGAGAGCTTCAAGGCAGGTATCCTCTTCGCTCAGACGGAGGGAATCATTCCCGCACCCGAGAGCTGCCATGCAATCGCTGCGACAGTCCGCGAGGCCCTTAAGTGCAAGGAAACCGGCGAGGCGAAGACAATTCTCTTCAACCTCTCCGGTCATGGATTTGTCGATATGAGCGCTTACGACCAGTACCTTGAGGGGAACCTTCAGGACTATACTGTTTCTGACGCTGATATCGCCCGCTTCATCAAGGATGCAGACGAGCTGAATGCTTAAAGCAGGCTGACAATATCTTTCTCGAAGGACTCGGGAGTATCGGTAGGAGCGAAACGGCGCACAGTTTCTCCATCTCTGATTTTCGCCATCAGCGGGAAGGTCACACCATGATTGATCCTGCAGAATTCTGCAATCTCCTCGTTGGTGCCGGGCTCCTGGTGGGCGAACTTGTCGCAAGCGATTTATCTAAATATTTTTTGTTTTTTCTCTCAGCCAGCGGGAAATTTCGCCGGGAAGAGAGGGAGACAATGTGCGGAAAACCCTTTCGTTATATGCATTCAGCCAGTCTTTTTCCTCTTCGGAAAGAAGCCCAGGGACAATAGCCGATGTGTCGTAGTGGCAAAGGGTCAGGGTCTCGAAGGACAGCCATGATCCAAACTCATTGGTCCCTTCTTCGCGACAGAGAAGGAGGTTCTCGTGCCGGACGCCGTGAAAGCCCTCTCTGTAGATTCCGGGTTCGTCGGAAGTTATCATTCCGGGAAGCAAAGGTTGTGAATTGAAATTCTGCCGTATGTCCTGCGGCCCTTCATGGACGCATAGGAAGTACCCGACCCCATGTCCTGTCCCATGGCCGAAATTACGTTTCGCCGCCCACAGGGGGTTGCGGGCGAGAGCGTCAATCTGGCAGCCGGCAGTCCCTTTCGGAAAGACGGCTTTGGCAAGGTCGATATGTCCCTTAAGGACAAGCGTATAATCCTCTTTTTCAAGGGCAGAGCAAGGGCCTAAGGGGATGGTTCTGGTAAGATCAGTTGTCCCAAACAGATACTGTCCTCCTGAATCAACCAGGTAGAGGCCTCGCCTTTCGAGGATAGCAGAGCCGGTCCTTGGGGTGACATAGTGGGGCAGAGCGGCGTTTTCTCCGTAGGCGGAGATGGTTTCGAAGCTATTTCCTCGGTATCCGGGAATCTGGGCGCGGAGGCTGTCTAGTTTTCTCGCCGCATCCCACTCGTCAATTCTTTCTCCTAGAACCAATTGATTTTCAAGCCACCATAGGAATTTTTCCATTGCAATGCCATCCTCCAGATGGGCTTCTCTCATACCATCGATCTCTACTTTGTTCTTTACCGATTTCCGGAGAGGCACCGGCGAAGGACCTTCCGCGACTGATGCTCCCAATCCGTTGTCAAGCAGTAATTTATATACGTGATAGTTGAGCGTCGAAGGGTCGACGAATATCCTTTCAAGGGATTCAATCTCCAGCATTCCTCCAAGAGTCAATTCTAGGTCGGAGTAGTCTTTGATTACTACTCCGTCGGCAGCTATCTCGTAGAAGCTGTCTTTGCTTTCTTCGTCCGGGGCAGTGAATGGATACTTTCTGACATACCATTCCGCCGTCTCCATCGTTACGAGAAGGTACGAGATGACGAGAGGATTATACTCAATATCGCTTCCGCGGACATTGAGAAGCCAAGCTATCTCGTCCAGGGAGGAAAGAAGAATTGCATCGCAACCCTTGGCCATCAGGAACTTCCTTATCCAGATGAGCTTTTTCTCCCTCGATTCTCCGACTTCTTCGTCTCCGAGGGTGATAACAGGGCTCACGGGGATTTCCGGGCGGTCTTTCCAAAGGCCGGATATAAGGTCAGGAACGCTTATTATTGTCACATCTTTCCCCTCGCTTTCGAAGGCGGAGGAGATGTTGTCAATGGCGGAGACACTTTGGCAAAGGCCGTCTACAGCAATTGTCACTGTCTCACCGGCAGAGGGAAAGTCCTCTGCGGCAAGCCACTCTGGGATGGGGACGGCCTCTGGAATGCGCAATTTATGGAGCTCGATCCCCGTCCCAAAGAGTTGACGGGACGCTTGAATGAAATACCGGGTATCTGTCCATAGGCCGGCATGGTCAAGGGTAATCACAATATCCCCGGCCTCTCCTGTGAAGCCGGAAATCCATTCGACCTGTTTCCACCGCTCGGCGGGATATTCGCTGGAGTGGGGATCGCTTCCGCTGAGCACTACTGCATCCCACCCGTGTTCTCTCATCATTTCCCGGATTGCCTCAATCCGGGCTCTGTACAAGTTGCCCATATTCTCGGTATTTTGTTGCAAAATAATTAAATGGCGAGAATTTTGCAATAATTCACTCCTGTTTATAACTTTGCAGACTGTGAAAAAGGCATTCAAATATATTTTCGTCTCTCTCCTCCTGCTCGTTTCGACGGTCTCATTCGGTCAGAACCATATTCGCGAGGCCATGAAAAGGGCGAAGGAGCAGAGGGAAGCCCTTGCACGTAAGGAGATCTTCTCCGACGCCTCGACTTCAAAGGGCGGCTACCTCACCTACAGGGTTGAGAACGGCGATACAACTTTTTATGACACCATAGATCCGGTATGGATTTTCGGTCATGGAAAGAGGTCTGACAAGGATTGGAGGAAATACTATAAACTGGTCTATAACTTCGCCAAAGTATATCCATATGCCGAAGCGGCTGCAAGTCTCCAGCATAAAATCGACAGCACCATAGAAGCGGACAAGATGAACCGTTTCCAGCGCGATCGATACATGACAGAGGTCCAGAAGCACCTTTTCGCCGATTTTGAGGGCGCGCTCCGGCACATGACAATCTCTCAGGGAGGAGTTCTCCTTAAACTCATTGACCGCGAGACCAGTCAGTCGTCATATTCTATAATTAAAGAGTATAAAAACGGCATTGCCGCTGCGTTCTGGCAGGGCGTGGCTAAGATTTTCGACAATGACCTCAAGTCCCAGTACGATCCGGAAGGAGCGGACAGGGACCTGGAAGAGCTCGTGCAGATGTGGAAAAACGGCACTTTCAAGCGACTCTACTGGTCAATCTTCTGGGAAGATCCTCCGGAGGTGAAAGTCCCTGATTATTATAAAGGCGACTAGTGAATCTTTATGGACCCGTCCTCGGAGTCGAAGATAATCCATGAGTCACGGTCCATCCAATCTTTCATTATCAGTAGACGGGCGTTTCCGACGGGAACGTCGGTGAGACAATGATAGTGTCCGAAGAGGAAGATATCGACAGAATTCTTTTTCATGTATTCCTCGCAGAAGCGGTAGAGGGGCTCTTCTTTCCCTTTAAAGATATACTCCTCGTTCTTGGCAAGGCGGCTTCTTTTTGACCAGCCGGTGCCGATGGTGAAGGCCCAGCGCGGGTGGAGGGAAGAGAACATTCTCTGCAGCACTTTGTTATGGAATGCCCATCGCATAATCTTATATCCGATCATCCCGGGGCCGAGGCCGTCCCCATGTCCGAGGCAGAAATTCTTATCTCCGATTCTCACCAGGTGCGGCTGGGTGCAGCGAATCATTCCGAGCTCTTCGAAGTATGAGTAAGACCAGATATCATGGTTCCCCTGGAAGAAATAGACCTTCACTCCGGAATCCATAAGGTCGTTGAGGGCGGCGAAAACGCGGACGAATCCCTTTGGAACAACTTCTTTATACTCGTACCAAAAGTCCCAGATATCTCCGAGTAGGTAAAGAGATTCTGTCTCATCGACGGGAATGGATTTTAAGAAAGAGATGAAACGCTTCTCGCGCTTAGAGGCATCTTTTACCTGCAGTCCGAGGTGGACGTCCGAGACAAAGTATGTCAGGTGCCGCTCTGCCATTATTTGAATATGAAAATAAGGATTGCGACAATAAGGCAATAGAGGGCGAACCAGCTGAGCCGGGCTTTTTTAACGAGGGCGACCATCGCCTTGCAGGCGAATAGTCCGGAAGCAAAAGCGGCCAGGAACCCTAGTACAAGGCAGATTCCGCTAACTTCTCCGCTGAAGAAATGTCCAGTCTCTGAAACGCTTTTGACAATATCCAGGAACTGCTCACCGATGATTGGGATGAGAACCATCAGGAAGGAGAACTGAGCCATTTTTTCCCTTCTCACTCCGGTCATGAGGCCTGTAGCGATGGTGGTCCCAGAGCGGGAAAGTCCCGGAACGACGGCGAAAGCCTGGCCTATGCCGACAAGGAATGCCTGGAGATATGAGATGCCGTTCCTGTGGGTATTGGTTCCTACCCATCCGCGCGGTCCGGAGGCCACATCGGAGAAAAATAGGAGAAGGGCTGTTACAAGGAGTGCGATGGCGACGACCGTCATGGACTCCCCGAAGAGGCCTGAAACAAAGTCCTTGAAGAAGAAGCCGACAATCATTACCGGAATCATCGAAACGAGAATCTTGCAGATGTAGTCGGTCTCGTCATTGTATTTGAACATGAAGAGGCCCTTTAGGAGGGACCAAATCACTTTCCAGAACACTACAAGAGTGCTTATTACAGTGCCAAGGTGAACGAGGACGGTAAAATCCAGAAAGCCCTCCGCATCTACGCCGAGGAGCTCACGGAAAATCATCAGATGCCCCGACGAGGAGACGGGAAGGAACTCGGTAAGTCCTTGGACTATTCCGAGCAGTATCGCTTGCCACCAGTCCATATGCTTTATTTGTCTTTGAATTTGCCCATTATGGCAACAATCTCGATGACTATGCCGCAAATAATCACTATCGGAGCTGCAACAAGTCTTCTGAAATCGAACATGTCATAATTGAACACCTGAGGGTCCTTGCTGCCTCCGCCGGAGAGGAGAATGAATCCGGCAATCATTACGAGAAGGCCTATTATCATGAGTTTCAAGCCCTTCCTGGTAATAGCCATCTTTGCTGACTTGTCATCTTTCTTTTCTGCCATATCAGTATGAGTATAATTCGTCTTTTGAAAAACCGATAAGCCGGTTTACAACAAAAAATGTGCTCGCCGTGCATATAATGAGTCCGGATAGGACAACAATTCCGGCCACAAGGAGAAGATGTTCAAGGCGGAATACGCTGAACAGCTGGGCGAACTCGTTGCGGAGGAAAAACAGACCGGCTGTCAATAGCAATATAGCTATGAAGGCAGCGAAAAGACCCTGGAAAACGGCCTGTACCATGAAAGGCGAGCGGATAAACCTCTTTGTCGCCCCTACGAGCTGCATGGTATGGATGGTGAATCTCCTGGAGAATACATTGAGGCGCACCATGTTGTTGATCAGCACGAAGGAGATGAAAAGAAGTAGAAGAATGAATACTCCGATTACCAGGGAAATCTTCTTCATGTTTGAGTTCAGGGCATCCACGAGGGATGTCTGGTAGATGACGTCATCCACAAGGGGAGAGTCTCCGACGGCCTTTCTGACGACGTCGAGGCTGTCAGGGGAGACATAGTCGGCCTTGAGGGTAACGTCTATGGACACCGGTACCGGCGCCGTTTCGAATACTTTGAGGAAGTCCTCGCCAAGCATCTCTTTCATCTCCGAGAGGCCCTGCTCCCTGGAGATGAAAGAAGTGCTTTTTATGCAAGGGAGAGCAGCAAGTTTGCTTTCATAAGCCTTCGCATCCTCGTCAGGAACGTCCTGCTTGAGGATTACGGATACTTGCATGTTCTCTTTGAAATAGTCGGAAACCGACTTTGAGTTGACAAGGAGAAGGGCGGCTACGCCTACAAGGAAGAGGACGAGCGATATGCTTATCACCGTCGAAATCTTCGCGCTGACGAGGCGCCTTTTCATTATTTTCCTTGCTCTCGAAGCCATTCGTTCTTTTTTTATCCGACAAATTTAAGAAAATATAATCGGAACGAAAGATTTATCTGCGTTTCCGGCTCTTTTTAGCCGGCTGTGCCGCCTGCTTTGCAGTAAGGTCCAGAACACGGATATTGCGCAGCCTAAGGCCTGTTCCGTGGCCAAGGAACCCGATATATCCCTTCTCATTGAACATTCCGGGATGATTGCGGTGGTCTACGGTGAACGGATTGACTGTGCCGCCGTCAGGGGCGACATTGTGGCCCTGGCAAGCTTCGCTTATGTCTCCGTCGACTATGACCTCGCCATTGACAGTCACCTTGATGTGGTTGCCTTCAACACGAATTTCTTCGGTCGACCACTCTCCGAGGGGCTTATGGACAATCCTCTTGGCAGGAATGATGCCATAGACAGAACCATGGACCTGATATTCGCGAAGGTTCGCATAGATAGGTGCGTCGTGGTCGAGAATCTGCACCTCACACATACCATCATAGGCGGCGTCTACTCCTGTAGGGGTACGGATACCGACTCCGTTGTTGATGCCCGGACGGAGGAAACAGAATTCAAAACGGAAGACGAAGTCTTTGTACTCTTTCTCGGTGTAGAGATTGTGCTCAGCACCGAAAACGGTCGCAACGTCAATCGTGCCACCAACAGGTCTGTAGCCGTCAAGATCTCCGTGCCAGCCGGTCATGTCCACTCCATTGAAAAGGAGTTCGAATCCTTCGGCTGCCTCCTCTGGATCGAGGACAGCGGGGACCTCTGGAGTAGCTTCGGCGAGAGTCTTGTTGATGGCGTCAACAGCATAAAGATCATCAGCGCTTCCGCGCTTTTTCAGAACTGTGCAAGCCTTTTCGAGAGAGGTCTTCAGTTCATTGTAATTGATCTCTTTGCACTTCGAGGCAATACCGCTGACAGCATTGGCTGCATAAATACCCAAAGCGTTGTCATCCAGATACTTCGATGCGAGGAGGAAGGACCTCATCGTAGGGATGGACTCAGTCTGGCGGATAATCTTTTTCCGGAGGTTGGGATCGTTTGTAAGAGATAGAGCTTCGCTGTATGCGGCAATCTTCTCGCTCGGATCAGAGGTGAATCGGTCTGTCAGATCGACATACCTTGCGGCTATTGCTTCAGTCCTGGAGGCGTCTGCTCGTGCGATTTTCAGAAGAGGCTTGATAGCGCTCTTGGTATCTGCCAACATCAGCGCATCTGCAGCTTTTTCCTTGGAAGAACCGTTATTATAAGCATCCGTCAATATCTTCACAGCTTCCGGAAGGTTGGTCTCGGCAAGGGGAGAGTAAAAGTTGGCCTTGTTTGCGGCCTTCTCCATGAGAGCTTTGATCTTCTCAATCTGCTGCTCGGCAGGGAGGGTGTGAACAGAAGCGGAAAGAGCCTTCGCAAGATAGGGGAAATCTGCCTCTGATGCTGTTGCAAGGGCTTCTCCAATCTTTGTGGTCTCGGCAGTGGACACAACCTTTTCAAGGGCTTTCCTGGCGGCCTCATTCCCTTCAGAGGCAAGTGACCATATCTTGCCGGAGGTGTTGGACATCCTCTTTGATGCAGCAAGTCCGATAAGGCTTTCAAGCTTCTTCGAATCGGTTGCGGCTATCATTGCATCGAGTACCTTTTTGGAGAAATCTCCCTTGAAAGAGGCCAGTGCCTTACGGGCAGCACCGTCGCAGTCTCCTCCGAGCTCGGCGATGATGGCGTCAGCAGCCTTTTCGCCTCCGAGGATACCTGCAGTCTTGATTGCGGTCTCCTTGGCGGGAGAATCAAAGCATGCGATGACCTTGTCGAGAGCGCTGGAAAGCTTCATCTCGCCAATCCAATTGAGGATGTCTTCCTTGGCCTCAGTGTCAACCTTCGGAAGGGCCTTTACAATCTTATTGACAGTCTTGTTTGGAATGAGGGAAGGATTCTCTGCGACGAATTCGAGCATCGATGCGCGCAGTTTCCTGTCATCTCCCTTTAGCGATTTTACAAGAGCGCTTGCAAAAGCCTTCGGATTTGCTGTAGAAAGGAGTTCAGCAGCGTGGACCTTTTGCTCGGAAGTGCCTTTTTTCAGAAGTTTAGCAGCTTCATCAAGCGAGAGAGATTCGACTTTCTCGGCAGGGACGAAGTCCCCGAAAAGCCTTATCTGGCTATCGAGGAAAGCCTTAATCTGGGTATCCTTGCATGCAGCGGAAGCCTTTTCAAAACCTTCCTTTACCGAAGTCTTATAAGCTGCGTTGACGGGATTGGTTGCGAACCCGGCGAGTCCGGAAAGAGCGTACTCATAGACAGAGTTCTTGCCGGAAGGAGTCATCATCGAAGCGATGGAAACAACTGACTCGGGGGCGTTCTTCGCAAGGTCGAGCATCTCCCTGCTGAGATCTCCCGCGTTCGCGGCGGGAAGGCTTGCAAGAGCATCGCTGATGATAGTATCTACAGTCCTCTGCCTCTGATCCTGAGCGAATGCTGAGAAAACAAGAGAGCAGATTGCAATTATAGTAATCAGAAATCTTTTCATACCGAGTTCAATTTAAAATTTCCATGGACCTCTCATCGGCTGGTCAATCAGAAGGTTAGCCGCGTCGTCGCCGATGAAGAGTTGAGTCTTCGGGTCGAAATGGAGCGTTCTTCCGAGGCGGAGGGCACAGGCTCCCATATTGACTATTGTTGCGCTGTGGTGGCCGATCCTTTCGTCGAGTGCGAAATGGGTTCTCTTCTTGACGCATTCGATGAAATCGGTGTTCCTCGGCGCTGGATCAGGGAGTTCGTCAATTACATCCATCACATTTGGGATGGTGCACTCGAACCCTTTGTAGACCTTCCCGAGTGGTCCTTCGATATAAGGAACTTTTCCCTCGCTTTCGAAGCCTTCCCCTTCGAGAATGATCTTGCATCCGTCGGCATAGGTGTAGGTAACGCTTCTCCAGATACCGACGGCGTCCGGGTGCTGCTCGGGTGCGTCCACTTCTACCTTTACGGGGAAGTCGTCATCTTTTCCGAGGAGGTACTGGACCGGATCGATATAGTGCTGTCCCATGTCTCCGAGACCGCCGCTGTCATAGTCCCAATAACCGCGGAAGGTCTGGTGGGTACGGTGGTGGTTGTAGGGTTTGAACGGAGCGGGTCCGAGCCACATGTCATAGTCAAGCTCTTTCGGAACCGGCTCTGTCTCAAGATTTTCCTTTCCTGTCCAGAAGAATTTCCATGTGAAGCCCGTGGCTCCTGAAATACGGACGGTGAGAGGCCATCCGAGAAGTCCGCTCTCGACGAGCTTTTTCAGGGGCTCGACGGTGGTGCCGAGGCCGTAGAAGTTGTCTTTGAAGCGGAACCACGTGTTGAGACGGAAGATGCTGCCGTTCTTGCGGACGGCTTCAGCTACCTTCTTGCTTTCGCCAATGGTCCTAGTCATGGGTTTCTCGCAGAAAATATCCTTGCCGGCATTCGCGGCCGCCGCGGCCATCAGTCCGTGCCAGTGCGGGGGAGTGCAGATATGGACGATATCCACATCCGGATCCGCAATTAGATCTCTCCAATCGGAGAAAGATTTCAGGTTTGCGTCGAATTTCTTCTTTCCGAGGTCAAGGGCCTTCTGGAGGTGGTTCTTATCGACATCGCATACTGAAATCAGTCGGCAGCGCTCGTCGCTGGTGAAGTGGTACGAGGATCTTCCGATACCGCCGGTGCCTATGATTCCCTTAGTTATCTGGTCGCTCGGGGCGACATAATTGTTGTCCCCACCCATCTTTCCGAAAACATTTCTCGGAAGGATGGTAAAAGCGGCGACTGCTGCGCCGCTTTTCTTAAGGAAGCTTCTTCTTGATTCGCTCATTTTATTTACAGTAAGACTGTTTTACGAAATCTGCTTCATTTAGATAATTTACGCCGACTTTGAGGCACTCGTAGGGATCTTCCGTTGAGAAAGCCTCATATTCGACTACGTAATCCTGGAGGCCTGCGGTAGCGGAATTGCGGAAAATGGCGTCGAAACCGACCATTCCGCTCTGTCCTATTTCGCGGGCGTCTTTGACATGGAACATTTTGAACCTTCCGGGGTACTTGTTGAAGTAGTCGACCGGGTTGGCATGGCCGTAGACAGCCCAATAAAGATCCATCTGGAAGAAGACGAGTTCAGGGTCGGTGTGCTCCAGCATATAGTCATACATGACAGTGTCCTCGACTTTCTCGAACTCATAGGAGTGGTTGTGATAGCCGAAGAGGATGCCCTGCTCTTTGCAACGGCGTCCCACTTCATTGAGCATGTCACAATATACCTGGAGATTCTTAAGGCTGGCCTGACGTCCGATAGAGGGATCGACCAGATACTTCACTCCAGCCGCCTTGTGGGCTGCGATGCACTTGTCCCAAAACTCCATCGTCTTCGAAAGGTCTCCGGTCTCAAGCTCTTCGGGAGAGAGACGGCAGGAAACATGGGAAGAGAGGGATACAAGGCCGGCGTCCTCAACTTTTTTACGGTAAACCTGCGGCTCGTCGCCGTAGAGTTTGCCGTCATTATAAGACGCCGCCTCGACAGAGGTGAATCCGGCTTCAGCCACTTTCTTGAGAATGTCGGAGTAGTCCTCACCGGCTTCTTTGGCCTTCTTGAACTCTGCCCTGATCGAGTAGAGCTGGAGGCTCATTTCTTTCTTCTGGGGAGTCTCAGACTTCTGCCCTCCGCATCCTGCGATGAGAAGGGCAGAGGCCATGATAAAAAGCGCTTTTCTCATTATTCGAGAACCTTTACACGGATGTTCTTGTACCAGACGTCGTCGCCGTGATCCTGGAAGCCGATGTAGCCTTCATGATTCTCGCCGCCGCACTTGTTGAGAAGCTCGAATGCGATAGGCCAAGCTTCCTGGCTGAATTTGCTCTTCTGGAGCATTTCTTCCCACTCGTCGGTCCAGAGGTGATACTCAAGAACTTTTTCGTCGTTCTGGTAGTGGATGACAGTACCCTTGTAGACAGTGATCTTTGCCTTGTTCCACTCGCCTGCAGGCTTTGCGTTCTGAGGAACGGCGGGAATCATGTCATAGAGGGAAGCAGACTGGCGGTTGCCGTCTACGCCGAGTTTGGCATCCGGGTGATTCTCGTTGTCAAGAACCTGATACTCAGGTGCTGAGAGATAGATATGCTGATATTTCTCGCGGCCTTTCTTGTCGAGGGCCTTGATCTCGCGAGCGAGATAGAAGATACCGGAGTTGCCACCCTTGGAGATCTTCCACTCGAGCTCGAGCTCAAAGTTGCGGAAACGGTGGGCGAAGATGATGTCTCCGCCGGTATCGCCCTGGGCCTCTCCACCACCGGTGCCGGTGAATTTCATGGCTCCGTCCTCTACTGTCCAGCGGGCGGTCACAGTGTCACGGCCATAGCCTCTCCAGCCGGCGAGGTCCTTGCCGTTGAAAATCTGATAATACCCGTCTTCGTCAAGAGGGAAGCAAGCGAGGTCTACCTGGGGAGCATCTACCTGGGTGAAGGGGATTTCTTCGCCATTCACGGTCTCTGCTACGCCAGGGATAGTCACGGTCTCACCGATGAACTTTACTTCATTTGCGGTCTTTTTGTTGCCGCATGCTGCTACTGCGAGAAGGGCTGCAGCTGCCCAAAGTGCTTTTTTCATAATTATTATTTGATTATCAATTTATTCTGGAGTATCTGTTATTCCGGCATATCGGGGAGTACCCATCCCTCACGGAAGACAGGCTTGACGAGATCCTCTGCATATTTGCGGGCATTGACGGGCTCGGTATAGGTCTTGTCGAAGGTAGGGTGACCGTCGGTGATGTTGAATCCGTCCTTGATCATTGTGCGGATAGTGGCATCAGCGGGGATATTGGTGAAACGCATGTTCTCTCCGTCCCACTCGAGCTCCTGATTGAGGCCCTGAAGACGTACTGCGAGGACACCCATTGCGACCATCTCGTTGAAGGGGCCGGCCTGGGCGAAATCGGACTCTGAAGGAACGCGGACAGAAGGATCTTCCTTGCAGGCGCGGATCCAGTCCTGCTGGTGGCTGACCTTGACTTCGCGAAGAACCTTCGGTGCGTTGGGAACACGGCCGGAAACCAGATAAGGATCCCTTCCGTAGCAGCCGCAGATGAGGATATCCTTGGTGCCGTAGAAAATAAGGCCGCCGCCCTGGTTGTTGAGATCCTTTCCTGCGGGAAGTCCTTCAGGACGCTCAGGCATCAGGCCGCCGTCGTACCAGTTGATGACAACTTCCGGCATTGCAACCTTCGGCATGTTGTCCCTTGCGGGGAAGATGAATTTGATCTTCTGCGCGTTCGGGGCGCACTCTGTCAGAAGCGGAGTGGAGCTGCCCTGCACCTTTGTCGGATAGCGGAGGTTGAGTGCCTTGAAAGCAGGGTGGAGGATATGGCATGCCATGTCTCCGAGGGCTCCGGTACCGAAGTCCCACCAGCCGCGGAAGTTCCAAGGGGTATAAATCTTATTGTAGGGGCGATAAGGGGCAGGTCCGATGAAAAGATCCCAATCGAGGGTGTCGGGAATCGGGTCAATCTCCTTCGGGCGCTCGAGACCCTGAGGCCAGATCGGACGGTCTGTAAAGGCGTCGACACGCGTTACGTCGCCAATCTCTCCGTTCCAAATCCATTCGCAGACCTTTCTTACGCCTTCAGCTGATGCGCCCTGATTTCCCATCTGGGTGGCGACACCGTACTTGGCTGCGAGTTTGGTAAGGAGTCTTGATTCGTATACGGTACGAGTCAGAGGCTTCTCGCAATATACATGTTTTCCAGCCATAATCGCATTTGCGGCGATGATAGCATGGGTATGGTCGGAAGTAGCGATCATTACAGCGTCGGCTTCGGGAAGAAGCTCTTTGAACATCACTCTCCAGTCTTTGTACTTCTTGGCATTGGGATAATGCTTGAATACGCGGTCAGCGTACTTCCAGTCAACGTCGCAGAGGCCGATAATCTCCTCTGTCTCCATATTCTTGAGGTCGTTGAAACCTCTTCCTCCTACGCCGACACCGAGAATCTTGAGCTTGCGGTCAAGGTTCTTGGGAGCCGTTTCTTTTTTCTTTTTTCTTGCGAAAAGTGCGTCAGGAGCCATTGTGAGGCCTACCGCTGCAGCTGTTCCGGTCTTAAGGAACGATCTGCGGGAAATGTCTTTTGCCATACTTATGAGATTTTGGTTATAGTTAATCTATTGGTTGGTCTACAAATATAATCATTATGATTGTTTTATGAAATAAAAACAGGAGGAAAAATGCGGGGCATGTATGGCCGCAATCCGGGTCCGGATATGGTAATGTCAGAAAAAACTTGTATATTTGTTACCATGTCAGACATTTCCAGAAGAGATTTCATGCGCTCTGCTGCGGCGGTCGGAGCGCTTATCGCGACAGCGAATCTCCCATCATTTGCAGAGAATAAACCGTCGGAGTCTTCTCCTTCAGCAATCCCGACGGACAACCCGTCAGTCTTCCCTAACAGGGGGCGTTTCGAGCGTCTTTCCCTAAGTTATGCAGTGGTGAACATAGGCCTGGAAAAGCCTTTTTCAGTGCTTCATATTTCCGACACCCATTTCACTAGCGCCTATCCTCATGAAAATGAGACGAAGCAGAAATTGATGGCGAAACGGACTCAGACTTTCGGAGGACGTCAGGAGGAGGCGCTAAGGGATGCTCTGTCCTGGGCGAAGCAGCATGTCGAATATATTGTCCACACCGGGGATCTGATCGACTGGCAGAGCGAAGCCAATTTCGATCTTGTCAAAAAATACTTCGGAAAGGAGTTTATCGCAGCGATCGGCAATCATGAGTTCAGTCCGGACATGGGTTACAGCAACCCGAAGATAGAGCATACTGAAGAGTTTAAGGACTTGACCAGAAGCAAAGTTGAGGATGCATATCCATTCGATATCCGTTTCCAGTCGCAGATTGTAAACGGGGTCAATTTCATTACCCTTGATGATATCTTCGGCTACGTCACCGAGGATCAGGTACGCCGTTTCAAGCTGGAAGCCAACAAGGGACTTCCGATTGTTCTGTGCATGCATGTCCCCTTCTTTACAGAGACAATTTGGCGAGCCGATGAACGTTTCTGGAAAGGGAAAGGACCTATGGAAAATGGAGATTTGACTCCTCCCTCCGGAGATTATAAGATGCAGGTGGAGGATAAGGTTACCCGCGATTTCATCTCTTATCTAAAGCGGGAGCCTCTGCTTAAATGCATCCTTGCCGGTCATCTCCATATCACTGTAGAGGACCAGTTCTCTCCGTGGTGCCGCGAGTATGTCGTCGGAGGAGGATTCCTCTTCCATGCTCGCGAGGTGATGTTTATTTAAAGCCAAAAGTTATCAGCGAATCTCTTTTCCGAAGGGGAAGATGGAGCCTATGGCCATTTTGAAATGCTGCAGGCCCCATGGGATGCCGACGATGGTGATGCTCAGAAGGAGACCGAAGGTAAGATGGATGAGAGCGATCTCCCACCATCCGAGGAGAATCCATATAAGATTCATCACAATTGACAAGCATCCTGGTTCATTGGGCTTATCCACCAGCTCATGGCCAAATGGCCAGAGTGCGTAGGTCCCGAGCTTAAAAAGCTGGACTCCGAATGGAATACCGATAAAGGTGATGCACATCACCAGCCCGACTATATAGTATATCCCGGCGATAAGAATACCGCCAAGGAGAAGCCAGAGTAAATTGCCAAGGAATTTTCCCATTTGTTCCAAATCTTTATACTTACTTTGCAAAGTTAGCTAAAGATTATCTAGAAGCAAGAGCCCATGCGGCGAATTATCTTCCATATCGATGTGAACTCCGCGTTCCTCAGCTGGACCGCGGTGAAGATGGTCAATGAGGGTAAGAGCGACATCCGGATGGTGCCTTCCGTGGTGTCTGGAGACCCTTCCGATCGGAGGAGCATCATTACAGCGGCATCCATCCCGGCAAAGAAACTTGGCATCAAGACGGCCCAGCCCGTCTCAATGGCCCTGAGAGTCTGTCCTTCTCTTGTCATAGTAGGAGGAGACTGGGCATGGTACAAAGAGTGCTCGGAAGGATTCATCTCCATCTGCCGGAGTTATTCCCCGGTGCTGCAGCAATTTTCCATCGATGAATGCTTTATTGACATGAGCTTTCGTTGCAAGGCGGATAATGCCGTTGAGGTCGCTACAAGGCTGAAAAATGAGATAAAGTCGAAGCTTGGCTTCACCGTCAATGTCGGCATAGGTTCCAATAAGCTCCTTGCTAAAATGGCTTCCGATTTTGAGAAGCCGGACAAGGTGCATACCCTTTGGGAGAATGAGGTGGAGGAGAAAATGTGGCCTCTTGGTGTTCGGGACCTCCTCTGGGTGGGGAAAAAGACAGAGGAACGCCTGACTTCCTACGGCATCAACACTATCGGCCAGTTGGCAAGCCTTGGGATCGGTTCCCTGACCCGCCTCGTGGGGCAGAAATTTGCCCACCAGCTCCATGAGAACGCCAACGGCCGTGATGATTCTCCGGTAGAGACGGAAACGGCTGAGGCCAAGAGCTATAGCGCAGAGCGGACGTTTTCCAAGGATCTAGTCGAAGCAAAGGATATAGACAAGGCTCTGTTCAATGTCGCATGTATCGTGGCCCATAGGATTCGGAGGGACAATTTCAGGGCGTCGACGGTATCTATGTTTGTCAAATACAATGATTTCACGGTAGCCCAGAAGCAGTGTCAGACCGAGCAGCCGACCGATGTTACGGCTGTCATTTTAAATGAGGCGAGAAGGATGCTTTCAGAGGTATGGGACGGGAAGACGCCGATTCGTCAGGTTGGACTCGGAGTCTCCAAACTCACCCATGAATCGGCTGTCCAGATGTCTCTTTTTGAGGATCCGAAGATGGAGTATTACCGCGAATGGGACATGGAATACGACAGGAAGAAGGCCGAAGCGGAGGATGCCCGGATGCTGGCTTATGAACGAAAAAACCGGTCTGAATGACCGGCCTAAAGAAAGTGGAGCATAGGGGGGTCGAACCCCTGACCTCCAGATTGCGAACCTGGCGCTCTACCAACTGAGCTAATACCCCTTTGAGAGTGCAAAGATATGAAAATATCTTGAAAGAGGTCACGCTTTTTTCAGGATATTTTTACCTTTGTGGAAACCAAATAATTATTACGATGAGTTCAACTAATACACCGACTCCTCACAATGGAGCAAAATACGGAGACATCGCAAAAACCGTAATTATGGCAGGGGACCCCTTGCGTGCGAAATTCATGGCTGAAAAGTTCCTCGAGAATCCGGTATGTTTCAACGAAGTCCGCGGCATGCTGGGCTATACAGGTACTTACAATGGAAAACGCGTCAGTATGATGGGACATGGCATGGGAATGCCATCCATAGGCCTTTATACCTATGAGCTATACAATTTCTACGATGTAAAAACCATCATTCGTGTAGGTAGCGCCGGCGCTTACAGCCGTAAGCTTCATATCGGAGACCTCGTCCTCGCCGAGGGAGCCTGCACCGACTCAAACTATGCAGACCAGTACGACCTTGACGGCATGTTCGCCCCTATCGGAGATTTCGATTTATTGAGAAAGGCGGCTGATACATGCGAGGAAAAGGGATTCAGCTACATGGTCGGTAATGTGGTGTCATCCGATCTCTTTTACAGGGAAAACGCCAACACGAAAGGATGGATAAAGATGGGCGTTCTGGCCGTCGAGATGGAAGTCGCCGCCCTCTATATGAATGCTGCGCGAAGCGGAAACCGCGCCCTCGGCATACTCACGATTTCCGATCACATCCTTACAGGCGAAGTAACTACCCCCGAGCAGCGTCAGACAACCTTTACCAACATGATGGAAGTAGCCCTTTCTCTCGTATAATATGCTCACATCTATTATCCTTTCCGCGGTGCTCGCAGCGACACCGGTTCTCTCCGAAGGTCCGGTTTTAAGAGAAGACAATATCAAGGAAGTGATTTCGGCAATGACTCTCGAGGAGAAATGTATTCTCCTCGTGGGCGGAAATGCCGCAAAGGCGTTCGACGGGATCGGAAACTCGGAAAAGGGTGTTCCCGGTGCTGCCGGCACCGTCAACGGGATTCCCCGCCTGGGTATTCCCCAGATAGTACTTGCCGACGGTCCTGCCGGACTCCGGATTTCTCCGGAGAGGGAAGGCGACGAAAGGACCTTCTACTGCACCGGCTTTCCAATCGCAACGCTCCTGTCTTCGACATGGAATACAGACCTCGTGGAAAAGGTCGGACAGGCGATGGGTAACGAGGTCCTGGAATATGGAGTCGACGTGATTCTCGGCCCCGGTGCCAATATTCACCGTAATCCCCTCTGCGGCCGAAATTTCGAGTATTATTCGGAGGATCCTCTTCTTTCCGGAGAAACAGCAGCGGCAATGATAAAAGGCATTCAGTCCAACGGAGTGGGGACATCAATAAAGCACTTTTTTGCCAATAATCAGGAGCTCAACCGCCTTGCCAATGATGCCATCGTTTCCGAAAGGGCGCTGCGGGAAATCTACCTCAAGAACTTCGAAATCGCCATCCGAAAAGCCGCTCCATGGACTATAATGACCTCGTACAATTATGTAAACGGCATCCATGCGGCAGAGAACAGGAGGGTTCTGACTGATATCCTTCGGGGTGAATGGGGATTCGAAGGTGCCGTGATGAGCGACTGGGGTGGCGGCTACCATGCGGAC
Organism: uncultured Bacteroidales bacterium; assembly: GCA_900318955.1. Classification (GTDB taxonomy): domain Bacteria; phylum Bacteroidota; class Bacteroidia; order Bacteroidales; family UBA932; genus Cryptobacteroides. The sequence goes on along the minus strand of ONMJ01000005.1, from coordinate 33,699 downwards.
GGTATGGTCCGTGCCGGAAACGACATGATCCAGCCTGGAAGCGAGAGCCGCTACAAGGCGCTTCTCGCTTCAGTAAAGGACGGTTCCCTGAGTATGGAAGATCTTGACAATAGCGTGGAAAGGGTGCTGAAACTTATAGTTAAAAGCCCGAAATTCCGCGGCTATGTCCCTTCCGAAGCCCCAGATCTAAAAGCTCACGCAGCGGTTTGCCGCGATGCTGCTGACGAAGGAGTGATCCTTTTGAAAAACGAAATGGCCGCCCTTCCTCTTGGCGCTGATAAGAAAGTCGCCCTTTTCGGAGTGACTTCCTATGATTTCATCGCAGGAGGTACCGGCAGCGGCGATGTTCACCGTCCCTACGTTGTCGACCTCAAGGAAGGCCTTGCAAACGCGGGATATGCCCTTGACGAAGGAGTGGATGCCTTCTATGCCGAGTACATGGCACAGGAGGAGGAACGGTGCAAGCGGATAAACGGCAGCAGTCCCTGGTTCATCGACAGGGAAAGGGCAATTGAGGTGGTTCCGGTGGAGGTTATAGAGAATTCAGCTGTCAGCGCCGATGCTGCTTTTATTACCATAGGCCGCGTTTTCGGAGAGGGAAAGGACAGGGATTATTATCATAGCTACCTCCTTTCCGAGAACGAGTTGGAGCTTATTGAGAGGGTGTCCAAGGCCTTCCATGCCAAAGGCAAGAAGGTTACGGTGATTTTGAATATCGGAGGCCTCGTGGAAATGACCTCATGGATTGACAAGGCAGACGCAGTTCTTCTTTGCTGGCAGAGCGGCGAGGAAGGCGGAAACACCGTAGCCTCAATTCTTTCCGGAGAGGTCAACCCCAGCGGCCATCTTCCCATGACGGTATCCTTATCCTATGACAGGGAACCTTCTGCAGCCAATTTCCCAAAAATCTTTGCTGACAAACCCTTTAATTACTCTTTCTACCGTCAGGTAAAGGGCCATCCCCATCATACCGTAAAGGACATTGACTATACTCTCTATGACGAGGGTATCTATGTGGGTTACAGGCATTTCTGCACATTTGACAAGAAGGGGGTCCTCTTCCCGTTCGGTTATGGTCTCAGCTACACATCCTTCTTATGGAAGGGGCTTAAGGTCGAAAAGGCTGAAGGAGGCTGGAATGTCAGTGTCACTGTCAGGAACACCGGAAAGGTCTCCGGGAAGGATGTCGTCCAAGTCTATGTCCATGCTCCGGGAAAGACTCTTGATAAGCCCGAGAGGGAGCTTCGAGGCTTCGGGAAAACACCGCTACTGGCTCCTGGAGAGGAGTATACACAGGAAATCTTCATTCCAGAGAATTCTCTTGCGTCCTTTGATGAGAGGGTGTCAGAGTGGGTGACAGAGCCTGGCCGCTACACCTTCATCGCAGCAAGAAACGCCTCTGACAGAGGCCTTAAGAAAAAGGTCAAGATATAGGCAAAATTCTTCTGGCTCGCTTTTTGTATAATTTACGCCCCGGACAATAATTTTTTGTTTTTTTATATTTTAACGTATGAAGAAATTTGTAACTTTCATCGCAGTGCTGCTTGCTGGTGCAACAGCATTCGCACAGGTCCACATTGGTGCCGGTTATCTCCAGCAGAACAATGATTATGCTAATGGTAAAGACAGTGACACCGCTCTCAACGGATTCTATGCAGGAGCATCATTTGACCTTCCTTTCTCGGTAGATGGTCTTTCACTTTCTCCGGGTGTTTATTATTCCTATCTTACCGGAACTTCCAGCGCAAGCATCCTCGGTGGCGCCATTTCTGGTTCTGCTACTACTGTTGAGCAGTATATTACTGTTCCTGTATTCTTCAAGTTCAGCGTTCCTGTAGGTCCTGGTAACCTCTTCTGCAACGCAGGTCCTGAATTCGCTTATGGTCTTTCCTCAAAGGTGACCGGAAGCGGATCTGTTCTCGGAGTAGGCGGCTCAACCATCTCTGACAACTATGGCGAGAACTCCAACTATCGTCGTTATGATGTCAAGGTAGGCGTTGGCGCAGGTTATCAGATCGGTATGTTCAGCATCAACCTTGGCTTTGACTGGGGTCTTCTCAACAGGAACCTCAATACCAACGGTACTGCACTCCACACCAACAACCTTCGTGCAGGCATCGGTCTCCACTTCTAGAAACTTCGGTCGGTCCGCCCGTGAGGTGGAACTGGCTTAAAATCAATAAATTAAATACGGCAACCCCCTCGTCATAGAGGGGGTTGCTTTGTGTAAAGAGCTGATCTGCAGCCGCTAACGTTTCACCCTGACGAAGATGCTCAGGGGGAGAACCTTGCCGAAGGAGTCCTTCAAGGCAAGCTCGCCGGAGGAGATATCGCGGAAGAGGGTGTCATGTCCGAATGCTTCATGGACGAGAGTCTCTCCGAGCATTGCGGAATAGCCGTTGGAGTAGAGATTCAGGACCATGAACGAATCCCTTGGAGCAAGAATAGCTGCGACATTCTTGAGAAGGTCGAAAAGGAGTTCGTCGAGTTTCCATTTTTCTCCGTCCGGACCGTGTCCATAAGCCGGCGGATCAAGGATGATTCCTTGGTAGAGATTTCCGCGGCGGGCCTCTCTGCGGGCGAATTTCATGGCGTCCTCTACCACCCAGCGAATGCCGTCAAGACCGCTTCGGTCCATATTGTCACGGGCCCATGTAACCACTTGACGTACAGAGTCCAGATGGGTCACATCGGCGCCGGCGGCCTTTGCGGCGAGGGAAGCGGCTCCTGTATAAGCGAAAAGATTGAGAACCTTCGGGGCGGGCAAGCCGTTGGCCTTGTTGATTCTCACAAGGCGCGAAGTCTCGCTGAAGATGAACTCCCAGTTCGGAGCCTGCTCCGGAAAGACTCCGACATGCTTGAATGAGGTCAGCCCCAGACGGAGGCTGATATTGAGGTCGGAGGCGGCATGGGTCTCGGGATCAGGCTCCCCCTTGTAGGCGATTTGCCACTGGTCGTCCATCCTCTTGAGGCGGTCCCATGTGCCGCTGTCCTCCTTTCCGGCCTTGCCGAATCCGGCGCCCGGGGTGAATTTTACATGGGCGGCCTTTGTCCAGGCGCTTTCGGGAAGGGTTTTGTCCCAAAGAGCCTTGGGCTCGGGGCGAATCAGGGTATATTTCCCAAACCTTTCCAACTTTTCTCCTCGTCCGGAATCGACGAGTTCATAATCTTTCCAGTATTCGGCGGGGTATTCTATTGTCATGGCGGCGATTAAAATTGTGTGGCAAATATACGAGATTACTCAATAAATTGCTAAATTTGCGGACGCAAATAATATTTATTAGTTATATATCATGCAACAGTACATTGACAGTTACGACTTCGCAGGCAAGAAAGCCATTGTCAGAGTCGATTTCAACGTTCCTCTAAACGAAAATTTTGAGATTACGGACGACACTCGTATCCGTAGGGCCATGCCTACCCTCAAGAAGGTTCTTGAGAAGGGTGGTTCTCTTATCATCATGTCCCATCTCGGACGTCCCAAGAAAGTCGATCCCAAATTCTCGCTCAAGCATATCGTAGACCATGTTTCCGAGTGCCTCGGAGTTCCCGTACAGTTTGCTGAGGACTGCCAGAAGGCAGACGCTCAGGCTGCTGCCCTTAAGCCGGGTGAGGCTCTCCTTCTCGAGAACCTTCGCTTCTATGCAGAGGAGGAAGGAAAACCCAGAGGTCTCGCCGAGGATGCGACCGAGGAAGAGAAAAAGGCAGCCAAGGCTGTGGTAAAGGCCAGCCAGAAAGAGTTCGTCAAGAAGCTCGCCAGCTATGCTGACTGCTATATCAACGACGCCTTCGGTACCGCTCACCGCGCCCATGCTTCTACCGCCCTCATCGCTGACTATTTCCCGAACGACAAGATGTTCGGATACCTGATGGAAGGCGAGATCAAGGCTATCGACAATGTCCTCAAGAACGCCAAGAGGCCTCTTACCGCCATTATCGGTGGATCCAAGGTTTCCTCTAAACTCGCCGTTCTCAAGAACCTCGTAGGAAAGGTTGACAACCTTATCATCGGCGGCGGAATGGGATATACATTCATCAAGGCCCAGGGCGGAAAGATCGGTCTTTCTCTCCATGAGGACGAGCTCATCCCCGATGCTCTCGCTATCCTCGATGAGGCTAAGAAGAAGGGTGTAAACGTCTCCCTCTCAGTAAAGACCATCGCTGGCCAGGCATTTGAGAACGACACCCCCCAGCGCATCTTCGACACCCACAATATCGCAGATGGTTGGGAGGGAATGGATGCCGCTCCGGAGTCGATCGAGAATTGGAGGAAGATTATCCTCGAGTCCAAGACCATCCTCTGGAACGGTCCTGTCGGCGTTTTCGAGCTTCCTAACTTTGCAAAGGGTACCCTTGCCATCGCTGAGGCTCTTGCCGAGGCTACCGAGAAGGGCGCTTATACTCTCGTTGGCGGCGGCGACTCAGTTGCAGCCGTTACCCAGATGGGCTATGCCGACAAGGTGAGCTATGTCTCCACCGGCGGCGGCGCAATGCTCGAGGCTATCGAAGGAAAGATTCTTCCCGGTATTGCAGCTATTCAGGACTAATAATTAGAGGCTATGACAGACCTTCTCGCTATCCACTGGCACGTGGACCCCGCAATCTTCCACATCGGAAACTTCCAGCTCCGATGGTACAGCGTGCTATTCGTGTCGGGATTCATTCTCGGCTGGTATATCATGAAATGGATATTCAAGCGCGAGAAGGTCTCTCTAAACCTTCTTGACCCCCTCCTTTACACTCTTCTCATAGCGACAATCGTCGGAGCGAGGCTCGGCCACTGTCTTTTCTATGATTTTCATTATTATTTCGGGACATGGAAGGGTTTCGCAGAGGTCTTTATGCCCTGGAAGGGAGGCCTTGCAAGCCATGGAGGGACAATCGCGATTATTCTCGCCCTTATCTGGTTCTGCCAGAAATACGGGCCCAAGAACGGGGGTATTGATTTTTGGTGGCTCACCGACCGCCTGGTGATTCCGGTTTCCTTTGCCGCTTGTTGCATTCGGCTTGGAAACATCTTTAACTCAGAGATTTACGGTGATCCAACCGACCTCCCGTGGGGCTTTATTTTCGAGCTTCGCGGAGAGACCGTTCCGAAACATCCGACAGGCCTGTACGAGGCGCTCACATATCTTGTCCTCGGCTTTGTCCTCCTCTATCTTTATAAGCACCATATAAAGAAATTCAAGAGAGGACAGCTCCTTGGAATCTTCCTTACCGTATGTTTCGGAATGAGATTCCTCATAGAGTTTGTAAAGGAGGAGGATGTGCTCTTCTTCAACAATACCTTGAATACGGGGCAGGTCCTGAGCATTCCGTTCATCATTGGAGGCATACTGATTATCATCCTGTGCGGCAAATACGGCAAGAGCCAGGAACTGAATTTCAGCACCCCTCCCAAGAAGAATCGCTGATGGTTTGATTTTTGTAGAAGACAGGCGGCCTCGACAGGATGTGAATCTTTCGGGCCGTCTTTTGGTTATCAATTAGATAGTAGTGTGTTTGGTATGAAAAATAGAATGATTGTAGCCGTAGCTGCCGCCGCAGCATTCCTACTGCCTCTTAAAGCCTCGGCTCAATTTGCCCAGAATCCCCCTGAGACCCACGATTCGACGGTTGTCCTTACCCTCGAAGATGCGCTGAAGATAGCGCTGTCGGAGAATGTTTCTGTCAAAGTGGCAGACCAGGAGATCGAAAGGGTGAAATATGCTCGCAAGGGAACATATGCCTCCCTTTTCCCCCAAGTGAATGCGAGCGGCTCCTATCAGAGGACCATCAAGAAGCAGGTGATGTACATGGGCGGCGGAAATGACGAAGAAGGCGGCGGAGGAATGGCCAGCATGTTCGAAGGCCTTATGGATCCGGTTATGTACTATATCCAGCAGCTCATGGCCCAGACAGGAGCGGTAATCCCTCCCTATGTGCCTCCTGTGGTTGAAAGAGATACCGATTCCGACGGAGGTATTGCAGTCGGCCGTCTGAATACTTACAGCGCGGGACTCAGCGCTTCGATGCCCCTTGTCAATTTCCAGCTTTGGGAAAGTCTCAGGCTCAGCGGCGATCAGGTGGAAATGGCCGTAGAGCAGGCCAGAAATTCCCGTCTCGGGACCGTTACTTCTGTAAAACAGGCTTTCTATGCTGTCCTGATGGCGAAAGAGGCATTCAATGTATATAAAAGCGTCTATGAGAATGCGGTGGAGAATTTCTCCAAGACGGAGAAGCGTTACCGCGTCCAAAAGGCTTCTGAGCTCGATTATACAAGGGCGAAGACCAATGTAGCCAATGCAATTCCGAATGTCTACAATGCCGAGAGTTCGGTGATCCTCGCTCTTTGGCAGCTGAAGGCTGTAATGGGAGTGGATTTGGACAGGGAAATAGATGTTGCAGGCAAGCTTGAGGACTATGCAGACCATATGTTCTTTGATATTCATGAGAATGACGACCCCGACCTTTCGGGCAACTCTTCCCTTCGCCAGCTCGCAATCCAGGCAGAGCAGCTTTCCAAGACCATAAAGATGCAAAAATATGCCTCTCTGCCGTCTCTGGCCATGAATTTTGCCTATAGCTACAATGCCATGACAGACGATTTCAAGTTCAGTCAGTATCATTGGACTCCTTATTCTTTCGTCGGCCTTTCGCTCAATATTCCTATTTTCTCGGGCGGACAGAGGTACCATGCCATCAAGCAGTCACAGGTTCAGGCTGCAGAGCTCGATCTCCAGAGAATCAATACGGAAAGGCAGTTGAGGATAGGTATTCGCCAGAATCTCCAGACAATGGAGACGGCAATGCGCTCCTGCGACGCAGCAAAGGATGCGCTTGCCTCCGCCGAAAAGGCCTATGATATTGCTGCAAAGTCTTATGAAGTCGGAAGGAGTACCCTTACAGACCTTAACGATGCCCAGCTCATGCTCACTCAGGCGCGCCTTTCAGTGAGTCAGGCGATATATAATTTCGTGGTCGCAAAGGCCACTCTCGAGCAGACGCTCGGATATGATTTCCTCGATGAAAGTGGAAATGTTGATTTGGAAAAGAGATAATACATATATGAAAGCGATTCACACAATTCTTGCCGTTTCATTTGCTGTGCTCTCGATAGCTTCATGCGGGAACGGAGACAGGAAAGCCGGAAACCAGACTCCCCAGACCCCGGTTCAGGCAGAGGTTAAAATTCCCTACGTAGAGACCGTAACCGCTACTTTGAGGGAGGTTCCCGACGAGAGTGCATATTCCAGTACGGTAGAGGCTTATGCCACAAATAATATTGTTTCCCAGACAGCGGGCCGCATACGCAAGCTCTCCGCCGAAGTCGGGGATTATGTCTACAAGGGACAGGTTCTAGTCGAAATGGACCGTCTTCAGCTCGAGCAGACGAGGATGCAGTTCCTCAATGACAGCACTGAGCTCGAGAGACTTCGCCAGCTCTATAACGAGGGTGGAGTCGCCAAGGCGGATCTGGAGTCAATGGAGCTAGCCTTCAATGTGAGAAAGTCCACACTCAAGAATCTCGAGGAAAATACGATTCTCCGCAGCCCGATTACCGGTTATGTGACTGCCAGAAATTATGACAAAAACGACATGTACACGATGTCTATGCCGATATACACTGTCCAGCAGGTGGTTCCGGTCAAGCTGCTGGTCGGGATTTCCGAGAGTGAGTATACCAAGGTAAAGAAGGGAGACAGTGTGGCTCTTACCGTAGATGCTCTCCCCGGAAGGGATTTCACCGGCCGTATCGTCCGCCTTTATCCGACGATAAACGCCGCTACCCATACATTCAATGCCGAGGTGGTGGTGAATAATTCCGACCGCGCTCTCCGTCCCGGAATGTACGCCAGGGTGACGGTCAATTTCGGCACCAATAAGAGAATAGTCGTTCCTGACCAGTCCATTGTCCGCCAGGAGGGTACCGGTCAGCGGTTCGTATATCTTGTAAATGAAGATAAGACGGTTAGTTACGTTCCTGTAACACTGGGCCGCCATATGGGTGCGGAGTACGAAATTGTCTCCGGTATTCCCGAAGGAGCGACAGTTGTCGCAAAGGGTCAGTCCGCTCTTAAGGACGGAATAAAGGTAGAGATTCTGAAAAAATAGCCATGAGTATCTACAGAACTTCCGTCAACAAGCCGGTGACGGTGGCCTTGATATTCCTGGCCTTCGCCATCATGGGCGTTTTTGCCCTGACACGGCTTCCGATTGATACATTCCCCGATATCGAGTCCAATGTGATAATGGTAATGTCCTCGTATCCTGGCGCTTCCGCAGAGGATGTCGAGAATAACCTCACAAAGGTGCTCGAAAACTCTCTCAATGGTGTCCAGGACCTTAAGGATGTGACCTCAAGTTCCCGCGAGAACATCTCCATACTGACACTGGAATTTGAATATGGAACCGACATAGACGAGGCGACAAATGATGTCAGGGACAAGCTCGATATGGTGAGCCAGTCCCTCCCGGACGGGGCTTCCCTGCCGTTTATTTTCAAGTTCAGCGTCGACGATATGCCAATCATGATCATGGCGGCGACTGCTGACCAGAGCGTCTCAGCCCTCGACAAGATACTTGATGACAGGGTAGCAACGCCTCTGGCAAGGGTTTCCGGTGTCGGTACTGTTTCGGTTGCCGGTGCGCCGAAGCGCGAAATCCAGGTATATTGCGATCCAGTCAAGCTCCAGGCTTACAATCTCAGTGTCGCTCAGATTTCCCAAATCATTGCTGCAGAGAACCGAAATGTCCCTTCCGGGAGCATAGATATCGGTTCGGAAACATACGCTCTCCGTATCAAGAAAGAGTTCTCAGACCCTTCGGAAATACTTGACGTCGTGGTCGGTTCCTATAATGGAGGAGTGGTCTACCTTAGAGATGTAGCGCGAGTGGACGATACCCTTGAGGAAAAGTCCCAGGAGTCCTACACCAACGGTGTCCGCGGAGCTCAGATCATTGTCCAGAAGCAGTCAGGATACAATACGGTCCAGGTCACGAGGAAAGTCAAGAAGGAGATGGAGAAGATAATGAAGAACCTTCCTTCTGACATCAAGATAATCAACGTTGTAGATAACTCCGACAATATCGTCAGGACTATCGATTCCTTGAAGGAGACAATCATAATTACCTTCCTCGTGGTCATGCTTGTCGTCTTCCTCTTCCTTGGAAGATGGAAAGGAACCATCATCGTCGTCTTGTCGATTCCTATTGCCCTTCTGGCATCACTGCTTTACCTTTTTGCAACGGGAAACACCCTCAACATCATTTCCATGTCCGCCCTTTCAATCGCTATCGGAATGGTGGTGGACGACGCCATAGTCGTCCTTGAGAATGTGACAACCCATCTGGAAAGAGGCGAGAAGCCCAAGGAGGCCGCTGTCCATGGTACCGCAGAGGTAGGTATCTCGGTTATCGCTTCGACTCTTACGATGCTCTGCGTGTTCATCCCTTTGACGATGATCAGCGGAATGGCGGGTATCATGTTCAAGCAGCTAGGTTGGATCGTCAGTATCATTATGATTGTTTCGACGACGGCTGCGCTTACCCTGGTGCCGATGCTTTGTGCAGTGCTTCTAAAGAACGAGAACCACCATGGAAAGTTCTACCAGGCGGTTTTCGGGCCGGTCAACAAGGTCTTGGATGCAATCTCTTCGGGCTATGCCAAGTTCATCGCATGGTGCATGAACCATAAACGTCTCGTTCTTATCTCTGCAGTCGTGATATTCTTCGTTGTTCTCGGCGTATACTTCCCGAGGATGAAAACCGAATTCATGCCTTCTTCCGATGCGGGCCGACTTTCAGCCTCTATTGAGCTTCCGATCGGTACTTCACAGGATGTGACAAGAGATGTGGCCGCACGTATTTATGAAAGGATCATTCAGGATGTTCCAGAGGTCAAGGTTCTCAGCTACAGATTCGGCCAGGCCGATACTGACAACGCGTTCGCATCCATGCAGAATAACGGAACTTACCTGATAACCATGAATATCAATATCGGCAGCCGCGAAGATCGAAAAAGAGGTATTGCCGAGATTGCGGATATTATTCGCGAGGACCTCAGGGAATTCCCTGAACTCAGGAAGTTTAATGTCAATGAAGGAGGCGGAATGGGAGGTGCGGCATCTGTCCAGCTGGAGATTTACGGATATGATTTCGAGGCGACGGAAAATGCTGCAAAGAGTGTCCGTGAGAAAATGATGGAAAGCGGGTCATTTGCTCAGGTTATTCTCGGCCGCGATCAGTACACGCCGGAATACGAGATAGATTTCGACAGGGAAAAGCTTGCCCTTAACGGTCTTTCTTCGATAACCGCCGCTTCTGCAGTAAGTGCAGCGATGAGCGGATCGGTAGGGTCCTTCTACCGCGAGGATGGAGATGAATACAATATCCGTGTCCGTTATGCACCAGAGTTCAGAAAGAGTACGGAGGATATAGAGAACATCGTGATTTACAATGCCCAGGGACGCGGAATCAAGGTCCGCGATCTCGGCCAGATAGTAGAATCGAAGGTTCCTCCTACCATCCAGAGGAAGAACCGCGAGCGCTATATCACAGTCAATGGAATCGTCGCCAGAGGAAAGGCCCTCAGCGAGGCAGTTGCCACAACGGAAGCTATAATGGATGCCAATCCGCTCCCTTCCGAATTCGCCTGGAGAATCGGAGGCGACTATGAGAACCAGCAGGAGATGTTCTCTGACCTCCTTCTGCTGCTTCTCCTTATCATTCTTCTTGTCTATATGGTGATGGCTTCGCAGTTCGAGTCCTTCCTCGGACCGCTGGTTATCATGGTGTCTATTCCTTTTGCCTTCGTCGGAGTCGCCCTCGGCAATATGCTGTCCGGGATGGCGGTCGGAATGATGAGTATGGTGGGTATCATTATCCTGATGGGTATTGTCGTCAAGAACGGTATCGTCCTCATTGACTATACTATCCTTTGCCAGGAGAGAGGAATGGCGGTCCGCGACGCTTCTGTCATTGCGGCTAGAAGCCGTCTCCGCCCGATTCTCATGACAACTCTTACTACCGTTCTCGGTATGCTCCCGATGGCTCTCGGAAGAGGAGAGGGCTCAGAGCTATGGAACGGACTTGGAGTGACAGTAGCATGGGGTCTATCCATTTCCACCCTTATCACCCTTGTAATCATACCGGTCCTCTATTCGGGAATAATCGAGCGCAGAGAGCGCCGCAGACTTAAAAAAGCAGCAAAATGAAAGCGATATTCATAGCTTATAATCAGGCCTACAACGAAGAGATCGTCGAGGCCCTTGAGACCCTCGGGCAGAGGGGATATACAAAGTGGGAAGAAATCGGAGGTCGCGGAACAGTTGACGGAGAGCCCCATCTGGGGAACCATGCCTGGCCGACTCAGAACCATGCTCTTTTTGTCGCCGTCGAGGACGAATTGGCTCCGAAGGCGATGGCTCTTTTGCGTAAGCTCGACGAGGACAATCTGAATCTTGGCCTTCGCGCATATGTTCTACCGATCGAAGATTCCCTTTGATATGTATTTTTAGAAAATTATTATATTTGCAAGTTAGTAAACAGAAAATAGTTATGGCAAAAGTTGCAACAAACGCGAACTTCGCAGATATGCTTCAGGATGACAAACTCGTCATCGTGGACTTCTGGGCGGTATGGTGCGGCCCCTGCAGGATGCTTTCTCCGATAGTTGACGAGATTGCCGAAGAGATGGCTGACAAGGTCACCGTCGTTAAGTGCAATGTCGACGACTGCGAGGATATCGCCATGCAGTATCGCATCATGAGCATCCCGACACTCATCTTCTTCAAGAACGGTGAGATAGTCGACAAGACTGTAGGCGCAATGCCTAAGAGCGCCCTTGTAGAAAAAATTAATGCACATCTTCAATAATTAAAAATGAAAAAGTCTATTTTTGCGATTGCTCTTGCAATCTCTCTCTTCTCCGCTATTGAGGCTTCGGCTCAGGTTGGTATCATCGGCGGTCTCACATCATCAACAACACAGGTTAAGAATATAGATTCGAAGAGCCTTAATCTTTATCATGTCGGTCTTATAACCAAGGTGGATCTCGGAATGGGATTCGCAATCCAGCCCGGACTTATCTATCAGGTCAAGGGTGTTGCTCTTGGTGAAATCTCTGAGAACACAAAAACTGAAGATTTCCAGCTCAAGAGTGGATTCCTCGAGATTCCCGTCGGCCTCCAGTGGGGTCCCGATCTTCTGGCTTTCCGCCCTTATCTTTTCGCCGAGCCTTTTGTAGGATATCAGATCTCCGGTTCTGACTCAGCTGTACTTAGCGGTAGTAATGAGGATCTCAAGAATTGGGCTTCTGAGGCGAAGAACAAACTTGAGTATGGTTTTGGTCTTGGACTCGGTATTGAGTTCGGTGGCCGCCTCCAGCTTTCTGCTCAGTACTTCAACAATATGGGCAAGCTCTTCAATGAAGATAAAGTCGATACTGCAGTTATTAAAGAAGACGTAAAAGAGAGCCTCAAGGACGGCAATTTCAAGGGATTCAAGCTTTCTCTCGCGATTCTTTTCTAATGGAAGAAAGAAAAGCAGCGATTTTCTGCTCGGCTTGCACCGGGATAGATAAAAAGTACAACGAAGCGGCGCGTGAAGTGGTTCATGCGCTGCATTCGTTAGGTTGGACTATAGTCTCCGGAGGAACGACAAAGGGGACGATGAAGGTTATCGTTGACGCATCAAATGAGTGCGGAGGAAAGCATATAGGTGTCCTTCCTCGATTCATGGCTCCGGTTGTCCACCCGGGACTCTCCGAGGTGATTTGGACGGATACGATGTCCGAAAGGAAGGAAGTTATGAGAGAAGGGGCATCTGCTGTAATAGCCCTTCCCGGGGGCATAGGGACGCTTGATGAAATTATCGAGACCCATGTGCTTGCGAAGCTTGACCGTTTCGGCGGACGTCTTTTCGCTCTCAATATCGACGGGTTCTATGATCCCTTTGAAGCCCTTTTGGACCATTATGTACGGTCTGGAATGCTTGATGGGTATTCCCGCTCTCTTCTCCATTTCCCAAAGAGTGTCGAAGAGCTTATAGCTAGTTTTAAATAAATGGATATCAAGGAGATCAGGACATATCTCGAGGATTCTCTCTCACGGGTTGAAGCTATAATGGATAATTGTCTCAAGAGCGATATATCGCTTCTTGAAGCTACCAACCGTTCTCTTCGGGCAAGAAACGGCAAGATGCTTCGGCCAATCCTCTGCCTTCTTGTCAGCGGGGCATGCTCCGGGAGAGGAGCGACTACTGACGGAGAGAAATTCGCGGCGGCGACGGAGCTGCTTCATAATGCGACTCTCCTCCATGACGATGTCGTCGACAGCAGCGGGGAGAGAAGGGGAAAGCCGACAGTAATGTCCATTCTAGGATCTCCGGCTTCAGTCCTTATCGGGGATTTCTGGCTGGTGAAGGCCATGGATTCAATCCTGAGCTCTGAAAAGAGCGGTAATATAGTTATAAGAATTTTTGCAAAGACCCTTTCGGATCTTGCTGAAGGAGAGATGCTACAGCTTCAGAAAACCGCCACTTGCGATACTTCCGAAGCCGATTATCTGAGAATCATCTATTGTAAGACCGCTTCGCTTTTCGAGGCAGCAGCCGTCTCCGGGGCGATCTCAGGCGGAGGGGACGCGACTCTCGTCGAAGCAGTAAAGTCTTATGCCCGTAATCTCGGAATCGCTTTCCAAATCAAGGATGATATGCTGGATTATGCCGGTTCTCCCGTTCTTGGGAAGCCTTCTGGCGTCGATATTCTTGAGCAAAAAATCACTATGCCTCTACTTGCCGCCCTCGGGAATGTATCTGAGGAGGAAGCCTCTGCAATAAGGAAAAAGGTGGGCGAAGTGATCGATAATCCATCTGTTGCAGAGGAGATTAAGAAGTTTGTCTCCGACCAAAATGGTCTGGAACTCTCTCAAAAAAAGGTAGAAGGATTTATCTCAGCGGCTCTGTCTTCCCTTTCAGCTCTTCCGGATTCCAAAGAAAAATCGTATCTTGCACTCTTGGCAGAATTCGTAGGAGAGAGAAACTCATGAGGTTCAGCGACATAAAAGGCAATAGCTCCATTGTATCCGCCCTTCGTGGAATGGTGGATACAGGGAGGATTCCCCATGCTATGCTCTTCCATGAGAACGATGGAGGGGGAGCGCTCCCCATTGTCCTCGCCTTCCTCCAGTACCTCTATTGCCGTTCGCGTCAGGACGGGGATTCCTGTTCGGAGTGCCCCTCTTGCAACAAAATATCGAAGCTTATTCATCCTGACGTACATTTTATCTTCCCTGTGGCGGGGAAAGGGTCGGTGGATAAGCCAACTTCGGAGACTTTTATCTCAGAGTGGAGAGAGCTTATCCTCTCTAAGCCTTATTTCTTTGAGAATCAGTTATATGACGCCCTCGGCCTTGAGAATAAACAGGGCGTCATAGCAGTCAGTGAGGCTAAATCTCTTCTCGATAAACTTTCTCTCTTCGGGGTCGAAGGAGGATACCGCTCAGTTGTTGTGTATCTTCCTGAAAAGATGAATATCCAGGCGGCCAATACTCTTTTAAAAATGGTAGAGGAACCGCCGGAAAATACTGTCTTTCTGATGATTACCCATGAGCCGGAAAAGGTCCTCAAGACAATCTACTCAAGATGCCTTTTCATGAGGGTGCTCCCTCTTTCAAGGGAGGATCTCAAGGATGTTCATCCGGAGCAGGATGCTGAGTATTCGGAGAATGCTGATATCTTCGGCGATCTGATGAACGCCCTTATCGCCCGCGATCTTTTAACCGCTCTTGAGACGGCAGATGCCCTTGTGGACTTGAAAAATAGGGAAAAACAGAAATCTTTCTTTAAATTTGCATCAGAAGCACTGAGAAAGATTTTCCTTGTTCAGCAGGGGCTCGCGTCTATTGCCGACATTTCTGAAGAGGAGTCGGAATATTACAGCCGCCTTGCCGGGAGTGTGAAACGTTCTTTCTCCCGCAACGCATTGACATATTTTGACAGGGCTCAGACACTCCTGGAGAGGAATGTCAATCAGAAGATACTCTTCACCGACCTTGTCAACAGACTTTATGTGATAGTATAATGAACTTATCAGTCAACGATAATAAATATTTCGATTGCTCCAGAGGCTGTTCCGTGTCGAGGGACGAATCTACCGGGGAAACTTCTTGCACATACCGCCAGGGCTGTTGTAAGCTGGAAGTGTACAACTGGCTCAAGGGAGTCAACCAGGAGCAGTATAGCAAGTACTTCGAGGTTCGTTTCAAGAACTCGAGGAAGGGTATTTACATCAATGGCTCGGGTCAGAGCATTAAGACCGGTGACTTGGTAATAGTTGAAGCTCAGACCGGTCACGATCTCGGCATAGTTACTCTTGAAGGACCGATTGTCATTCGCCAGATGAAATGTAAGGGCATAGATCCCGAGACGACAGAATTCCGTCGCATTTATCGCAAGGCGAAGGCCTATGATATCGAGAAATGGCAGGACGCCATTGCAAGGGAGCAGGAAGTAATGATCCGCTCCAGGGTTCTTGCCGCCAATCTGGGTCTTGAAATGAAGATTGGGGACGTTGAGTTCCAGGGTGATGGCACCAAAGCCATCTTCTACTATATTGCCGATGGCCGTGTAGATTTTCGTCAATTGATAAAGGATTTTGCAGAGGAGTTCCATATCAGAGTCGAGATGAAGCAAATCGGGGCCCGTCAGGAAGCCGGCCTCATCGGCGGTCTTGGAGTCTGTGGAAGAGAGCTCTGCTGTGCCAACTATATAACTGACTTCAAATCTATTTCAACAGGAGCTGCCCGTGTCCAGAACCTCTCTCTCAATCCTCAGAAGTTGGCGGGTCAGTGTGGCAAGTTGAAATGCTGTCTCAATTATGAGGTTGAGGCATATATGGATGCTCAGTCCCGTATCCCTAAAGTAGTTGAGCCTCTGGAATTCGAAGACGGTCTTGCCTATCTGGTCAAGACGGATATCCTGAAGGAGACAATGTATTTCTCTTACGAGAAAGGTTCGCTCTCAAATGTTTATCCCCTTCCGGCCTACGAGGTTCGAGAGATTATAATGATGAATCGTAACGGTCAGCGCCCATTGACTCTTAAACCGGAGGTTGAGGCCCCGACCCCTGAATTCATCTCCGCTGTCGGTGATGACAGTATCTCCCGTTTCGATGAGGCTAAGCGCAAAAAGCGCAAGAAAAAACGCTCCCGCCGCCCTGAGGAATAATCCGGCACTCTCTTTTACCTTTCCACAACGGCGAGGGTGGCGACGCTTATCCTGCCGTCAAAATGCTCTCTAACGGCCTTATAGCATTCGTAGAGGGTAGATCCTGTGGTGAATACATCGTCTACAATGAGGATGTGCTCTTTGTTTTGGAAAGCTCTTGGCTTCGCCCTGAATGCGCCGGATACATTTCCGGCCTTCTCTTGGACGAGGACCTTAGTTTGGGTCTTAGTGTATCGTACTCGCTTCAAGGCGGATGGGCTCTCGGAGGCTCCGAGCCTTGTGGATACCTCCCGAGCGATAATCTCAGCCTGGTTGTAACCGCGCCTGAAGCGGCGGAGCGGATGGAGGGGAACGGGGATTACAAGGTCCACATCGAGGAAATGCTCTGACTGGGAGAGTTTTTCTCCGAGTAAAGATGCAAAATACCTCCCGGCAGGGATGTTGCCATCATATTTCAGTGCCTGAGGAATTTCCTTGAATCCAGAGTCGGAGCTATATGTAAACAGTGCAGCGGCGAAGGCGTACCTCTCCTTCGGCATTCCTTCCGTAACCTTGTATTCGCTAGCTTCAAGCCCTTCCTGAATCCTTTCATTGAAACGGTCCGCCATAGGATTATGGGTGCGCATCCAGTTGTAGGTGAGAGGAAGGTCTGCCATGCAATATATACAAAGATGCCGCTCTTGTGCTCCGAGCGGCCTTCCGCAGCCAAGACACAGTCTCGGCATGAAAAGGTCCGTCAAAGCCGTGGCGGCATACTTCAAGGTATTGACAGTTTCCATAGTTTTGTTAGGTGTCAGTGGCGTGGGTGTCATTGTCTGAGGGTAGACCTTCTGAAACCCTTCGCAGCAAGCTGCTCGTCCCTCCCACCTGTGGTGGGCCCCTCCCATTCATGTGGCCATGGGCGGCCACAGGTTTCAGAAGGTCTGCCCTCAGACGTGAACAACGCCCCTTTCGGATGAAATATTAGCAATAGAGGGCTCCGTTGACAGCAATTACCTGCCCGCTCACATATGATGAGAGGTCGGATGCGAGGAAGAGAGCCGCATTGGCAATGTCCTCCGGGGTGCCGCCCCGGCGGAGCGGAATCTGCTTGATGTACTCGGCGCGGACTTCCTCCGGGAGGGCGTTTGTCATCTCGGAGACAATGAACCCGGGAGCGATTGCATTAGCTCGAATACCGCGGGATCCCATTTCCTTTGCGACAGACTTTGCCATTGCTATGAGGCCGGCCTTCGAAGAAGCGTAATTCACCTGCCCCGGATTGCCCATCTGGCCGGCGATGGAGGCCATGTTGATAATGCTTCCGCTCTTCTGGCGTGCCATTGACGG
Source organism: uncultured Bacteroidales bacterium (assembly GCA_900318955.1). Classification (GTDB taxonomy): domain Bacteria; phylum Bacteroidota; class Bacteroidia; order Bacteroidales; family UBA932; genus Cryptobacteroides. Next base: position 16,164 of record ONMJ01000005.1, on the reverse strand, counting down.
AATAACGGCGTGGATGAAGTTGAATGCCGATTTCAGGTTGACATTGATCACAGCATCCCACTGCTGCTCGGTCATCCTCATGACAAGTCCGTCTTTGGTGATTCCGGCATTGTTGACGAGGATGTCAATCTTCCCAAACTCGGCTAGGATTTCTTCTACGACAGTTCCTGTCTCTTCGAACATAGCGGCGTTAGAGGCATAGGCTTTGACCTTGTGGCCAAAGGCTTCAATCTCTTTTACGGTCTCTTCAGCCGCCTCGTTGATGACAAGGTCGGTAAATGCTATATCAGCGCCTTCAGAGGCAAATTTCAGGGCAATTGCCTTCCCGATGCCTCTTGCGGCCCCCGTGATGAGGGCAACTTTTCCTTCCAATAATCCCATGGTGACAATAATTATTTCTTCATATCAAAATCCACGATAATCGGCCTGTGATCCGAAGGATGCCAGAAATTGGAAATCTTCTTGGCATCGCGGACTGGCTTCGTGTAGCTGTCTGTATGGACTTCCGCTTTGACAACCCTGTCCAGAAGCGGCTTTGTGGCATAAACGAAATCAATTCTAGACTGTCCTCCGGTCGAGGTGTAGAATGTCGCGGGGTGCATTTCATGGATGACATCGAAGTAGGGAGTGTTCCCGATGATGTAGTCGTGGACGAGGTACGCCGTTGTGAAATCCGGGTGCTTATAAGTGTCTTGATCGACGCGGGAGCGAGAGTTGAAATCTCCCATCATCATCCACATCTGGTTCTCTGAGCCTTCGACCGAGCCAATGGTATGCTCGCATATATACTGCATCTCGGTCCTGCGGAAATAGTCTCCACCATGCTCCGCCTTACTCTTTTCACGGTCTGCTACGTTGAATCCGTAAGCCTGCGGCCAGGTGTGGAGAGTCACAATATTGATTTTGTGCCCATTCTTCTCTATGGTCGCCCAGCCGGCTCCATGAGAAACGATGATTTCTTCTGTTCCTGTAATCCTGGCAACTTCGGTAATAGGGTATTTGGAGGTAATCACCTGCGGATAATTATCCCTGTGGCCACCGAGAAAAACATATTTATGGCCATATCTTGCAGCCATCTCCTGCCAGAAAGCGATGAGTGGCTCGTCTTTTTTCCAATTGTCTATGTCGTCGAGTTTGTCGGCAGTCCCGCTCTTGTAGATAGGCTGAGCCTCGCACCATACGCAGACATCCGGCTTCTGGGCGGCTACCCAGTCGACGAAACGGTTATAGTTGTCGTCCTGGCCGTCCCACATGCCGTTCTGGATATTCCAGTAGACAAGACGGAGGGCGTCACCTTTCTTAACTTTCTTGGCGTCAGCACTCTGGAAGGCAAGGCCGAGAATTGCTGCGACGATTAAGGATAATTTTAGTACTCTTTTCATATTATGCAGTTATTAATACAACAGTCAAAGATACTAATATTTCCTATTATCGTCAACCCCTCCCTGCCTTGCCAAGGGGGAAAGGGTATCAGAATTTCTGGAGCTCCGGGACTACGCTGTTGTCAGCTGCAGAGGGGCACCAGATCACGTTTTCGACATGGACATTGACGGATCTTTCCCTGGCTTCTTTGGTCCAGGTGATTGCCGTGTCTTCGGTGAGACCGGTGTAAACGCAATTGAGGAAGGTACAGTCGCGAATGGGATTGCCAATCTGGATGAGACAGCGACCGTCCCCGACGATGTTCATCGCATGGATATCATGGATCTTATAGTCTTCGGGGGCAGATCCGTAAGCATGGTTTCCTACCTTCAGCACGTAGACGCTTCCTCTGTAGGGAGTTGTTATGAGGGGGTCCTTGCACTGCTGCACGCCGTTGATATATACATGATGGACGGAAGCCGTGTCGCTTGCCCTGATGGCAACGGCCTGGAAGTTGGCCTTGACATTGGTGATGAAAACATGCTCGATATCGTCTTCGGGACCATTGTGGGCGCAGGAAGTGACTTGGAAGGATTCCAGCAGGCCGTTGTGATGGTATTTTTCTCCCATATCCAGAGCTGAAAGAGCGATGAGGTCATCTCCGGTGACACCGGAAATGTTGTTGATTCTGAAATATTTACATCCTTCCCTAAGGTCAATTCCGTCGTTGTTGAAGGTATGTACCGTCCTTCCTTCCACTTCACGGTATTGGGGGCAGTAGAAATCGAGATTTTCAAGGCGGGCATGGTGAACCTTCTCGCAAGTTATTGCCCAAGTATGGGCATATTCCACCCGGAGGCCATCGATTCTAAGACCATCCACATAAGCCATAAGGATCAGGAATCCTCTCCAGTCGGAAGTCTGTTTTTCCTCAGGACGGGCGGCGTCGGAGCCGTAGCTGCTTCTGTGTCCTATGCTGTTTGCCGCAGGGTCCAGGGCGAGTTTACGAAGCCCGTCTCCGCTGGCGCGGGGATTTGCAGCGCCGCGGATCACGGCATTTCCAATGCCTAGGATTGCGATGTTATGGTTCCATACCGGATCGGTAATTCCAACTCCGACATTATCGCTCCTGAACATATTGTCGCGGCATCTATCCGAAAGTTGCAATGTCGCATTGTCAATAAGGATGGTGACCCCTGAAGGAACCCTGATTGCTTCATCAATCATCCAAATTGCAGTTCCATTGCTGTTTTCGCGGGGAATAGTGACGCTACCCGTAGTCTTAGCGGCAGCGTTGACAGCTTTCTGGATTCTTTCAGTGTCGGATCCCTTGAAATCGTTAGGGGAGATGGCTTTAGGAGCGGCAGCCCCTGCGCTTAAGCACATCAAAAGCGCGGATAGGACGATGACTAACTTTTTCATTATCAATTTATTCTTCATTCTTTACATAAGGAGGCCTGACGGCGAATTCTCCCTCTTGGACAGAACTGATTTCCATTAGAGAGCGGAAAGCTTCATTAACATCAGGGGTGATTTCACCTTTGGTTTCTCGCAGTCTGAGATCGAGAAATGCCCTGAGGCGAAGAATTTGCCATCGCCATGAAGCTTTTGCGGAAGCTGTCATCTCTTTCTCAGCCTCTAGGAGCATAGAGTAAGCCTTTGCAGCACCGAAATCCTCCTCAGGTACGGTAATTTTCTTTTCAAACAAGTCGGGCCGCTTGATCCAGTTACGGGTCTTAAGACCCATATTCTTTTCCAGAATCTCGATAGCGTCGCAGATCTTATCCGCCTCTTTTGCGGAATACTCGAAGGCAACATACTCTCGAAGAGCTTCTCTTGCGGAAATACCCTTTTCCCAGTATAAGCGACTATAGATCACTTTGTTTATATCCTCGAACTTGCCTTCGGAATAAGGGAAACCTCCCTGAAGGCCATCCGGGCACTGGTGATATAGCCTATAGAACCTTTCAGGAAGTGGATTGGCCCCGAACCCTCCCCAGGGATAGTTGTTCCACATGCTGATTTCCGGGAAATTCTCCAGCGGAAGACCTCCAGGGACAGGGTGATTTCTAAGGTATGAAGGGAAATCTGTATGAGAATCGGCCATGATTGCATCTACCCATGGCTTCTCTTCAGAGAAAGTTTTATCGAGGGCCTTCCATTCGCCCTTATCCTCTTCCTCGAAATCGAAGAGCCAGGTTGAAAGGACAACAGAGGCTCCCGGAAGTTTTTCTCTCATCATCCCTGCAAGCTGCCTGGTAATGCGGAGAAATCCGTTGGCTCCCCAGACCGAGCAGTCCGGACAGGAACAGCCTCCTTGATCGTATGGCCATAGCCAAATATTCTGAATATGAACACCTCTGGAAGCGAATGCATCGAGAAATTCGCTTCGGTTTTTCATGATTAAGTCTGTTCCGCCGGGCTTTGACGGGCAAATTTCGCAGCCGAAATGGGCCGTCCAAGAGATCTTGGATGCTTTTAGAGCCTCGGGAGTCGTATTGTATCCTTCGTTCGCAAGCATTGTAAGGCCTGAACGCATTCCGACAGCCTCTCCGGCTCGGAGAATCGCAGCGAGACGATCCATCATCTTGACAGCCTCAGGATCGTCAATGCCCTTGTAATGGTGCATGTCGAACCAGACCTGAAGGCCATTATAGCCCCATAAGGCAAGGTCCTCGACATATCTTTCTACCTCTTCAAGCGGAGCCTCATGGTAGTAATTCCGAAAATGAGTGGCAAAGTATATTCCCCTGACCGGTTTGTCCGGAGATGAGACCCCCTCGAATTTTCCAGGGGAGAAACGGCCATCCGACCAGGCCCCGTCATGTAGCACTTTTCCTAGCCCATAGAGAACTCCATGACCTTCTGAGGCCTTGATTATCAGTTTGTTCTTGGAAGACCTTACAATCTCAAAAGCTTCCTCTGGAATGGAAGGATCTGACTGAAGGGAGATTCTAAAACCTCCTCTTTCTGCTTTTGCGAACGAGTCTGACCCGGTTTTTTCAGAGGCAACCCTTTGGAAGACGGAGACAGCTTTTGCAGAAAGGCTTTCGTCCTCGAAATCTCCTGAGTCAATGCTTATTCCCTTGAACCCTCCGCATCCAGTGATGAAAATGGCTAATGCAAAGGCAAAAATGATGCGTCTCATTTTTTAGTAGCCTTGAATTTGAAAATCTGGTTGTAATAATTCCTGTCGTACACGGAATACCCTTGGGTCCCGAATCCGATATAAAGGTCGTTTCCACGAACTTTCAACCCTTCTGCCTCCATGCACCCGAGAACGCCGAGCCCAAATTGTTTCTGAGCGTCAGAATCGGCGGCAATTGCAACCTGGGTCCTTTTTTCCACAAGGCGTCCCTTGTCGTCAAATATTGTCAGGTAGGCATATGAGGGGCTGTCAACATTACCTGTCAGGTAGTAATTCGTATCTCCTTCATAGTAATAGAGGCGGTCTTTGTGGAACTCGAAACCCTGCCAGTCGTAAAAGACAGGATTGTCTCCCGCTCCATACTTGGTTTTCGGGAAAGAGAACCTGGCCACAGGGGTCAGCGTAGTAAGGTCATGGCATTTGACAACTGTGGATGTTATATTTTGGGAAGTTGCGTTTCCCGTTTTAAAAGCGTCTCCGCAGGAAATAGTGACATCCTTCAACGGAGCCTTTTTCACCTCGTTGAACTTGTACACGACAAAGCAGCGCCGGTTGGCGTTGTTCCCGGTATTGTCCTGATAATTGATGCAAATCAGTCCGTTCTCCGGGTCTATCGCCGGATGCATGTTTGTATACTCTCCGATGTAATAGTAATCGTCGGCCTGATCGGTATTGACAGTCTTTCCGGCAACGAATTTTACTCTGCAAAGAACTTTTTCGTTGAAGTAAAGGTGATATTCGCTATCATTCGGGGTGCCGTAAGCCCCCAGCCACAAATACCTTTCATTCCCTTCTTCTTCGACGGAAAAAGTAGTGGCATGACCGAAATACTGAAGGGTCATGTATTCGGTATTCTGGTAGGAAATGCCCTGTTTATTGTCCGGGAAACCTTTATTCCAAACCAGGGTCTGATACCAGTTCTGGACATACCAGACAGTCTTCCTGTCAGAACTGAGGTCAAAACCCTGCATCTGGACGTTGCGGTACAGGCAGACGTTTCTGCAGAAGATATTCTCTTCCCCGAAAGTGTCTACACCAGTTGTGCTGGTATAATCCCTCCTTGTATCTTCTCCTCCCTCCGGAAAAGGATTTTTCTTTTCACAGCAGGCAAGGAGAAGAACGCAGAGGAGTAGAAAGGTAGTTTTACTATTAATCATCAGTCTTTAGTGACTAAAATATCATCAAGGATAAGTACAGGGTGACCGCCGTTGCCGCCGCAAACCTCGATTCTGGTCTCGCCGGTGGCTCCTTCTATCTTGACAACATGGGTTGTCGGAATAGTGTATTCACGGTTGTAATCCTTTGTCGTAGCGTCAACGTTGCTCTGGCATTTGACCACTATTTCAGTATCAGATTTCTGCTCTGTCATAGTTGCGCAAGAGACGATCTTTCCGGGTCCTACGACTCTGATGAAGTGGGTAAGGTCAGATTCATAGCTGCAAGGCTCAATATAAGGAGCGGTGTTGATCGTTGCGGTAATGTTCGAAGGAGTGGATCCGATAGATTCGAGTTTCGGGGTGCGGAGCCATCCGGGGTTGCCACCGTTCTGTCCGAGTAGAACACTTCCGGCGCAGTGGCGGATATCGCCTTTGCTTCCGTTAATCAGTGCCTGCCATCCCTTGTAGTCTGAATCTCCATAATTTGTTCCGTACTTGTCGCCTTCCCAGAAGAATGACCAAACTGCGGGGCAGGTGTCAGGGGTGACCCAGCCTCCCTTTGAGGTGGCATAATTGAGAAGTTTCTGAACGGCATAGCAAGGATTTCGCGTAATGAGGTCTTTGCGTGCCTTGGTCTCGTCCGAAGAGAGGTCCGGATTGTAACGGAACCAACTGTTCTCTGCTGCAGGTCCGCCGACGCCGAAGGCCTGATAGATCTGGCATCCGCCGACCCACCAGTCGTCGAAATCTTTGTAAAGGATGGCGTTGGCGGGAATATTCTCTGCGGGAGTATGGAATGCAAGATCAGTAGGATCGGAATCTTCTTTGAGCGAGCCGAGTTCCCGTGCTATAATACGGAAGATGTAATCGGTGTCAGGATTGAGACCGGCAAAGCAGAAACGGTTCTTCCTGAAGAAGATAGTGTTATTGATAAACCAGTTGGCCGTAGGAAGGGCCTTCTCTCTCAGGACATTGCCATCCTTGTCGAGAAGATAAACCAAGAAGGAACGTGGGGTGCCGTTGTTTCCGTTACCTTCTCCGCGTGCATACTCGCCCCAGTCAAAGACGGCAAGTTTCGGGAGAACTTTGAAAGCAGAAACGGAGACTTCTCCAGGGAGTCTGACTCGAGAAGAAAGATCTATATCTCTAGTAATTCCGGCAGAGGGAATACTGAGAACAAGATTGACGGAGAACTCTCCCTTGGCCTGCGGTTCGCCTGTTATGGGAATAGAAAGGGTCCCTTCTCCCGGATTGAGTTCAAATCCCTTAATAGGCTCGATTTTAATTCCTTCCGCGCCATCTCCTGTTATAGTCGGAGTCACGTCAACGAGATAGCCGGCTTTTGCTTTGTGGTAGTTGATGGTGATGTACTGGTCATTGATAGGCGAATTCTTTTCGAATGCATTTGCGATCTGGGCATTGTCAAAGTAGAAATACCCGTCTTCCTGGGTAACTTTCAGGGAGACTGACTTGTCGCCACTGGAGACCACAAGGGTTCCTTCCCTTTTAGCATCATTGTTCTCAGCGACCGAAACGGTGATTACCTGCTGCTCGTCGCTGCCATTTCCTGAGGCAGGATCTGCAGAGATCCAACCATCAGGTGAACTGGCTGTCCAGGCAACATTAGATTTAATCACATATGTCTGCGATCCGGCGGAGTATCCGAATTCCATCGCATCAATGTTTCTTTGTAGAATCGGTTCAACTTTTTCCTGCTTGCACGCTGCGGCAAGGGTAAGGGCCGAAGCTAGAAGTATGTATAGAAACTTTTTCATAATCTATTATATTTTAATCGTCCCAACCGGGATTCTGGGGGAGAAGGTTTTTATTGATATCAATAGCTGTTTTAGGAACAGGGTGGAGATACTTATAGTCCAGCCAGACGCTTTGCATACCAAATTCTACGCAGCCGCGGCTATTGATTCGCTGCTCTCCGGTACCGTCAATCTTGACATAGGTCACACCCTTTACCTCTGTGGGCTTTTTATCGGAATAGATGCAAAGGTCGTTTGCTCCGTCACCATTCATATCGAAGGGCTTTCCAACTTCCGGAATATAGATGCCTTCATACATCTTGAATAGTCTCGAAGAGGCGTAACTGTCATTTGTATCGTAGTTGAGAAGATCTGCCTTTTTCCACCTCATAAGGTCGTCCCAGCGGGAGGTGTTCTCAACAAAAAGCTCAATGGCCCTTTCCCTACGGATTTCGAGAATCCATTTGTCAGTCACCTCTGAGCCATAGTAGCTGACAAGATATGGATCAGCGTCCTGGGGAGGAGCGGGGTTGACCCCGGCTCTCTGGCGAAGGAGGGCAATGGATTTACTCCATTCGGCGTCTCCCATCTGTGAGAGCTCCGCTTTTGCCTCTGCATAGTCGAGAAGGACTTCGCCATATCTGAAAATAGGAAGGTCATTGGTGCTGAGAGAGGTGGTCTCTAGTTTCTCATCGTCCATGCTCCATTTGTGGATTCTATACCATGTGAGCTGGGTGTTGAGGTTCGGGAGAAGCTTGCTCCAGTCTTTTGTGGTCGTTCCATTGGTGAGTTTCTTGGAGTAGTCCGGATTCACTATTATTTGCTTGAGACGGTAGTCCCTTCCAATGAATTCATCCTTGAATTGGGTCTTCCAGTATTCCTCTTTGTCAGTGAAACGGGAACCGTCCCTGTTTAGGAACATATATATGAACGCGCGAGAAGCGGAGGTGCGGGATCCTGCGTTTCCCGGCCACCAGTACTGGGTTGCGCCATGGTAGCGCTGGAATTCGGCACTGAAGGCGTTGGAAAAGATAACTTCAGTATACTGAGTGTCCTCACTCTTAAATACGGAGCTATAGTCGGTTTCCGGATTACCTGTGTTCAGAAGGGAATATTTTCCCGAGTTCATAATAGCCTCAGATGCTGAGATGCACTCCTGAAGCCACTTTTCCCATCCGCTGTATCCGTGATACTTGAGCCATGTTCCTTCGAAAAGGCAGATGCGGGCCTTAAGGGCAAGGGCTACATAGCGATTGACATAGCCGTTATTGACGTAGCTGCTGGATATAGAGCAATTGGCAACTGCATAATTGAGATCTTCCAAGACCTTTCCCATCACATATTCGCGGGAGTCTCGTCCCTTGTACATAAGGGTAGTGTCATTAGGCTGGACGACGTGCTCATAGAAAGGAACATCTCCGAACATCTTGACCTTGTCCCAATAGAACCATGCTCTCCACATGCGGCCTACACCTTCATAGTGGTTGCAGACGGATTCGCTTACCGTCTTTCTGGCATCTTTGATATGATCGATGAAATAATTGATCTTATACAGGTCGGACCAGTTTCCTACGGCCCAGTTGGTAGCCTGCCTGGCGGAATATCCTCCAATCTTCAGGTAACCTTCGCCTTGATGGGTGATAGTCAAATCAGTGACAAGGCCGGATTGGGTGATTGTTGCTGCGGGTACGCTGCAGGCATCGATAAGCTGGTTGGCGTAAACTTTCAGAGCGTTTTCGCTTGTGAAAAAGTTATCGGCAGAAGGTGCGTAGACAGGTTCCTCATTGAAGAAATCTTCGCAGGAAACGGCTGCCCCGAGAGCCAGTGCCATTGAAATATATATTATTGTCTTTTTCATAATCTTATCAGAATGTTAGGTTGATACCGAAAGTGTAACTCTTAGTCATAGGATAACCGTATCCGTCACCCTGGCTTCCTCTGGTGGTGCCTACTACGGAATCACCCGCTTCCAGCATCTCCGGATCGAAGTTCTTTGCATATTTCTTTAGAGGCGACCAGAAGTATAGGTTCTCTCCCGAAACATAGAATTTAACCTTCTCCAGCCCGACTTTACGTGTGAGAGTCTTAGGTAATGTGTAGCCGAAAGAAACATTTTTAAGGCGCAGATATCGGGCATTCTGGATATATCTGTCATTGACGGCTCGGACAGTTCCTCTGCTGGAAATACCGAGGTATCCCCTGAGTCTCGGCCAATAGGCTTTCAGATAATAGTCGGGATCGGCTTCCTGTCTTTCTGGAGTCCATCTGTCCTCGTTCTGCCATGGGAGGCAGTAGCCCCAAGGATAGTCGTACTGGCCCCAGAACAGGCCTGATGAACCGGCGGGATACCAGTCGCGTTTCCCGATGCCTTGGAAGAAGATACTAGCATCGAACCCGTTCCAAGAAGCCCCAAGATTGATTCCATAGTGGTATCTCGGAGAGGTATTACCTATTTTATAGAGGTCACCATGGTTTTCGAGAGTACGGCTTCCATAGTTGACGACACCATCAGGGATGTCGTTCCCGTTTTCATCTTTGCCGCCACCGATGTCCGCAAACTTGATGTCTCCGGCCTGCCAGCTCATGTTTTCGCCGGACCAGAAGGAGATGCTTTGAGCGGTAAGACCCCAGTCCTGGGCTTCTTCGTCAGATGCGAAGAGTCCGTCGACATGGTATCCCCAGAATTCTCCGATCTCCATACCCTCATAGTAGCTGTTTGCATAAATGAGCGGCACATAATTAGTCTTGCTGGTATAGCGGGTGATGAATGAACGGCTGTCCCAGAGGGCGAAACGAGCATTGTAATTGAAGGACTTGCCGGCCAGTTGGAACGAGTCGTTCCACGCGAGAGAGAGTTCCCAGCCCCGGGTGCGCATGTCTGCATTGTTTCCCTTCGGCGCCGAATATCCGACGGCGGCAGGAATTTCCGCTCCGACGACATACATGTCGGTAGTATTCTTTTCAAAAATGTCTCCTACAATAGCGAGGCGGTTTTTGAACAGGTTGATATCAACGCCTAAATCTATTGTCGATGTTGTTTCCCAGGTAATTCCGTCCGGAATAATATTTCCGGCGCCGGCACTAGCCTGGCGGTTGCCATCGAGGATAGCTCCGGTGCGGCTGATAGATATGAGCTCCATATACTGATAAGGAGAAACATTACCGTTGCCGGCCTTTCCTATTGAGAAGCGCCACTTGAAATTATTCAGCCAATTGCGGCTCCATTTCATGAAAGGCTCATCCGACATTCTCCATCCGAAAGATGCAGAAGGGAAGAATCCCCATCTTTGAGAAGCGGGGAACTTGGAAGATCCGTCATAACGGCCGCTTACTTCAGCGAGGTATTTCCCTTTGTAGTTGTAGCTTCCTCTATAGTAGTATCCAATGAATCCCCAATCGTAACTTCCGTTGTCCGAGAGAGTATAATTGATGCCGTCCATTACAGAGAAGTTGACCATGTCGTCGAGGAGGAAACTGTCGCGACTCATCCTGGTGTTGCGGGCCTTTTTGTGCTCGAGATTCCATCCTCCGAGAAGTGTCAGATCGTGTCCTCCACCGAGTTTCGGGGAGAAAGTGAGATTGGCGTTAGCACTATGGTAATGGGTGTGGTTCTCGATAACGGAAAGACCTTCGCCAGTCTTGTAGACTACTGGAATTTCGGGTCCTTGATAATAGGTAACGGGAATGAGAACATCACTCTGCTGAGAGTTGTTGAAAAGATATGAGTAATCCGCGCGAAGGGTGAGGACGTCCTTGATGATATCTGCCTTGACGACAGTGGAGTTCTTCATATCAAACTTGTGGTTCTCCCTATAAGCGCGATCCTGCTCAATGAAAATCCATCCTGAGTAAAGGGCGTTTGCCGTGAAGGATCCGTCGTAGTTATAAATCTCTGCGATAGGGAAGCCGTTGAGCTCGACATTCGAGCGCGGCATACTTCTTGGCTGATGATAGCGCCTGCTGACAAAATCGGTGTTATTCTCGATGGTGAGCCAGTCGGTTACATGGACTGTGCCTTTTGCACGCACATTCCACTGGCGGAAGTCCTGGTCTCCTATGCGGAGAATACCATCCTGCTCATAGTAACGTCCGGAAGCGACGAAGTTGACTCTCTTGCTTCCTCCGGAAACCCTGATTACATGCTGCTGTCCACCGGTTGCTTTCTTGTAGTAAGCATTGTACCAGTCATTATTCCTTCCATAATAGCGGTAGCGACCGTCTGGACCGATGTCCCAGGGGAGATAACTGTTGTCGGGATCGTTTATCCTCCGATAGAATTCGTCCTCCCACTCCTGGCTCCACGGAAAGAGGCTTCCCAGTTGAGGAGGAGTCCTGTGCTGAGCGCCGTCGTAAGCGATCATGGTGTTCTCATACCAGGTCTTGCTGTCGGTAACATAGGTAGGCCTAACCGTTTCCTGGTAGATCTGGAAACTGCCGTTGTAGTCGACAGAGACCTTTCCTTCGGTTGCTTTCTTGGTGGTGAGCAGGATGACACCGAAGGCTCCGCGGGCGCCATAGACTGCCGCAGAAGATGCATCTTTCAAGACAGAGATGCTCTCGATGTCTTCAGGGTTAATCGTGGTCAGATCGCCTTCAACACCGTCTATTATCACAAGAGCGGTTCCTCCGGCTCCGATAGACTGTGTCGTTCCTCGGATCTGAAGCGAGGCGGAAGTTGTAGGCTTTCCGTCGCGGAAAGAGAGGTTGAGACCCGGAATCTGTCCCTGGAGGGATCTGGTCATGAAACTTCCGGATTTATTTTCAAGGATTTCGCCGCCTACATTTTCAACGGCTCCGACGACGTTTCTCTTACGCTGGGTTCCATATCCGACGACCACCAGCTCATCGAGGAAATTCATGTCGCTCTGAAGTACGACGACAAGGTCTCTTCCGGTCTTGGCGGAGACGCTCTGGGTAACATATCCGAGATAGGAGACTTCCAGAGTTGTTCCGGCTGGTACATTGATTGAGAATCTTCCGTCAAGATCGGCAACAACGCCTTTCTTGGTGCCTTTGACAACGATTCCGGCTCCTGCGAGTGGCTCTCCGTTAATGTCACGGACAAAACCTCTGACTGCTCCCGGAGCGGAAGCGGTTGTCTGCTGAGGAGCTTTCTTGGAAACATAGATTTTGTTCCCGCTTAGTCTGGACTCGATCTCCTGTCCTTTGAAGATCTGTCTCAAAACATCCTCGACCGGGGCATTATCGGCATTAATGCTCACTTTCGCACCATAATCAATGTCATTCGCATTGACTATGATGGAATAGCCCGAAGCCTCGTTGAGGAGGGTGATGGCGTCCTGCACGGAAATGTTGTTCCTGTGAAGGGTCACATTCTGTGCAGATACCCCCGCTGCTACGGTCATAACGATGACCGTAGAGAGAAAGAGTTTTCTTAATAGCATCTTGGTCATTAGTTAAATTATTTTGGATTATTTGCTAGATACGTAGATTGTGTCTCCTTTGCTTCTTACAAGAAGTTTGACAGGGCTTCCGAACGAGCCGTTCCCGAGAGCCCTCAGTATTTCTTCCGGACCTTCTCCGTTCGAGAATACTGCAAAATATTTGGCATCGGCAGCTTTACTGTCAGTAATGATAATACGGCAGCCGAAGGTGCGTTCCAATTCTGAAACTATATCCTGAAGAGGGATATTATAGAAGTGGTGTCCGTTCCGCTCGTTGAATGGTTTGCAGGTCAAGAGGTCTACATCTTTCAGCTCTACCTGCCCGCTTTCCCTGTCGTAGCTGGCAATCATCCCAGGGGACATGTCGACCGAGTGAGCGGATTCACCTTCTCCTTTTACTTCAAGTCTGACCTTGCCTTCAACAAGGACAAGCTCTACCTTTCGAGAATCCGGGTAAGATTTGAAATCGAATTTGGTGCCGAAAACTCTTACTGAAATGTTGTCGGATTCGATAACAAAGGGTCGGGAAGGATTGCTGGTGACTTCTGCATATACCTCGCCGTCTACAAAGATCTTCCTCTCCCCGGAAGTGAATCTATCGGGGTAAGTAACTCTTGAGCAGGCATTTATATGAAGAATAGTGCCGTCTTCCAGAGTGAGGCTTTCCATCTGGCCCACCGGTACATGGATCTCATTCCACACCGTCTCTACAGGCTTTTCGTCGTTTAAGACAGAAAAGCCGAATGCTCCTGCTGCAATAAGAAGAATCGACGCGGCGACGCCTCCGGCCCAAAGAAGAGGCAGGCTCCTGCGCTTCTTCCCGTGGATACGGCTTTGAAGGCGCAGATAAGCGTTTTCTATTGTTTCATCGCTGATATCAGAGTCGACCTTTCCGAAAATATCTTCAAAGGATTCGGGGAGTTTGCTATAATCTTTGTCGTTGTTCATTATTATGTAGATTAATCCTATCTACATATAACAACGAAAAAAATCCCCGGTGGGAGTAACCGGAGATTCAATTTTTTAGATTATCTGATTTTTTCAGGTCTGTTATCGCCAGATGGATATGCTTTTTCACAGTATTCTGTGCTATGTTTTCCTCATCGGCAATCTCTTTGTTGGACAGCCCCTCTAACCTACTCATTTTGAATATCTTCCGTCTTGTCTCAGGGATTTTTTCGAGTTCGGCGGAGATAATCGCTTGAAGGTCTTTTGCGGAGAGATTTTCTTCGGGCGTCGGTTCGGCGGAAGCTATGGATTCGCTGATGGAATCGTTTGTGGAAGAGAGCTTTCTCTTTCTCAGAATGTCGATAACGGTGTTTTTAGAAACAGTATAGATAACCGGTTTCAGAGAGCCCTCTTTGCAGTAGAGGCGTTGACGTTCTGTCCATATTTTGACAAAGACCTCAAGCGCTGCGTCAGAGGCTTCCTCGCCCCGTCCGATAACGCGCCTGCAGAATGTAAGCACCATCGGATAATACCTGTCGAAAAGGGCTTTGAAGGCCTTCTCGCTATCATTTTTGATACCGACAAGCAGACCTTCATCAGAGATATTACCCTTTTTACCAAGCATAGACTTCTTTAGACTTTGAGGAAGATTTTCTTCTTATAAAGGAAATAGAGGAATAGCCAGCATACGAGCATATAGGTGGTGGCAAGGATAACCTTTCCTACCGGTTCGGGGAAAAGAGAAGCTAGGCCTTTGAAAAAGAAATTATTGATGCCTCCGAAGCTGATGATTCTCTGGGCCATGTATATGGTGATGGAATTGAGACCGACGACTTTTAGCGGTTTTGCCCACTTTTTCCATCCAAGGACATCCATTATAAAATAAAACAGGGCGAACATCGCTACCGAATAGGCACCTACGACTAGAACGAAACTGCTTGTCCAAAGCTTCTTGTTAATAGGGAAAACGGTGTTCCAGAGGAGTCCAAGCCCGAGGAGTACGGCTGCAGCAATAAACATCCAAATGGTCTTCTGTCCCCCCGAATACTCCTTTTTCTTTACAAAGCTGCCGGTGAACATTCCAAGCATAGCAGTTACTATCGCCGGGATGGTGCTGACAAGACCTTCGGGGTCATACACTCCCTTCGAGAGAAGATGGTTCGGCATAATCACCCTGTCGATATAGCAGGCAAGACTGCCTTCTTTTGTGCATGGGTCAGTCCCTGCAGGAGCGTCCGGAGCCACGAAAAGGTGCAGCACCCAGTAACCGATAAGAAGAGCTCCGGCTATCCCTATTCTCCATCCGGTTTTTTTGACCGTCATCCATATAATTGCCGCACCAAGCCATGCGAGACCAATCCTTCCGAGAACGCTCGGGAAGCGGAGATTTGCAAAATCCAGATTGAACAGCCCGCCATAGACGAGTCCCAGCAATACGAGCACTAGTGCCCTCCGCCATACGTCGAGCCATATTTTCCCTTTTTCTACTCCGTTTGCTTTCTTTTTAGAGAGGGAGAAGGGGAAAGTCATTCCTGAAATAAAAAGGAAGAGAGGGAAAATAGTGTCATGATGGGCAAGCCCGTTCCAAGCAACATGATTCATCTGTTTTGCAATCCAGAAGTCCTCCCCTCCGGGGAATAAAGCGCATATAGCTACGATAAGAGGAGAAAGCCCCATTATAAAGAGCATGTCAAATCCTCTGAGGGCGTCGATAGAGTCGAGTCTATTTTTCATTATAGGGTTATTCGTTTTGTGATTATTAGTACAAACATACAAAAAAAATTGTGGAGACAATAAATTTTTGTATCTTTGCAGTCCGCGAAAGTTTGTTTTTATTTTTCGCGGTGTGTTTCAGACGAAACTTCCGGAAGGGTGGGTGAGTGGCTGAAACCAGCAGTTTGCTAAACTGCCGTACGGGTAACCGTACCACGAGTTCGAATCTCGTCCCTTCCGCAAAAGACGGCGACAATCATTGTTCGCCGTCTTTTTTTTCACCCATTTGCCTCTCCACCCCTACCACTTTATGTGGATCTACTGCCGAGGCCTGCTCACCAAAGAGCTAATACTCAATTGCTTCCAGTATTTTCCCTACCCACATGTCCCTAGGGAAAAAGTCATATATCGCTGATGTGCAATAAGGTGCTGGGCAGGTGCAAGTGGTCAGTATTCTTAGTCCTGTGCCAGCAAAGTGGTGTTTCGTGGTACGGCAGGTCGTTATTATTCCGTGATGTCCGGGAGATGATGATTTCGGGGGCGGAAACACGTCTCCACGCCCCCAAGTTGTTCACCGTTGAAGTGCGCCCCTTTTGTTGGACGGGTTAATAACTAAGATTTATTGTTTTGAGTTCGGTATTGCACCGGACTCATTCCGTTTAGTTTTGCTTTGATTC
>ONMJ01000067.1 GCA_900318955.1 uncultured Bacteroidales bacterium | reverse complement strand
GACCTCAACAATTTCTCGGCCGCCGAGGGAGATTTCTACTGGGGAGTAGCTTATCATCCTTATCCTCAGGATCTTACAAAGCCAGCCTTCTGGAATAACGATACCCGCTCGACATATGATGAGAATAGCTCATACTGCACTTTCAAAAATCTCGAGGTGGTTGATCATTGGATCCGCCAGAAGAAAAACATGTACAAGGGAAGCACCAAGCGCCTCCTCTTCCTTTCCGAGAACGGCACCAACTCCCCGAGCTATAGCGAGAGCGACCTTGCCCTTCAGGCAGCAGGAGCAGCATGGGCATTAAAGAAAGTTTACGCTCTCGAAGGAATAGACGCCATTCAGTGGCACAACTGGATGGACAACCGCTATGAGGGCGGCCTCAGGATTGGACTTAGAAAGTTCTCCGACGAGCCCGGTGACCCTGCCGGCATCAAACCTGTCTGGCATGTATACCAGGCTGCCGGGACATCGAGCGAGAGTGCAGTCTTTGATCCGTATCTTAAAACTATCGGCATCAACTCTTGGGAAGAGACTTTGCATAAATTCTAGATCCTATGAGAGCGCAGAAAAACAGAATCCTGTTTATTGCTCCTCTCCCCCCTCCCGTCCATGGCAGCGCCATGGTTAGCCGGCAGATAAAGGAGAGTAGGGCGGTAAATGACGCCTTTCGATGCGATTGGGTCAATATGTCCACATCGCGTCGGATGGATGAGATCGGAAAGACTACTTTTTCAAAGCCTTTCCGGCTTGCAGGATCCTTGTTTCTGACCTTTTGGAAGCTCCTTACTCATCATTACGACCTGTGTTATCTGGCTATCACTTGTCACGGCAAAGGATTCTTGAAAGACGCCCCCTTCGTGCTGCTTTGCAAGCTGTTTGGCAGAAAGATTCTCATCCACCAGCATAACAAGGGCATGGCGAATGACGTGGACAGATGGCCATACCGATGGCTTTTGCCTTTATGCTATAAGAATGCCGAAGTTATTCTCCTGTCCTGGAATCTCTATCCGGATATAGAAAAGGTAGTCCCTAGAGAAAATGTGGCAATCTGTCCGAATGGGATCAAGATCGACGAGGATATTAAAAAGGAAAATAATGGCAGCTGCGATACTCTCCCACAGTTATTATTTTTAAGTAACCTTCTTGAGAGCAAAGGGGTAATAGTTCTGCTGGATGCACTGAAAATTCTCAAAAACCAAGGATATTCTTTCGTCTGCGACTTCGTTGGCGGGGAGACCAAAGAGATAGATGCGAAGCGGTTCAATGAGGAAGTAGAGATGCGCGGGCTTGAGGATGTAGCTTTATACCATGGAAGAAAAAGTGGAGCCGAGAAGGCAGATGCATTTGAGAAATGTGATATTTTTGTCTTCCCTTCTTATAATGAAACTTTTGGACTTGTTCTTCTGGAAGCCATGTCTTATAGGAAGCCTATAGTTACGACAAACGAAGGTGGTATTCCGGACATTGTGAAAGACGGGGAGAACGGCCTGATCGCCGAGAGGAAAAATCCGGAATCGCTCGCAGAGTGCATCGCTCGCCTTCTCAATGACAAGGAAGCGCGTCTTAAAATGGGTGAAAATGGCTACCAAAAGTTAATGGCGTATTTTACCGAAGAGAAATTTGAAAATAATCTCATCAAGATTTTAAACTATAAACTAAATTTATAACACTATGGCACTTAACAAAGTAATGCTTATCGGTAACGTTGGCAAGGACCCGGAAGTACGTTACCTCGAATCAGGACCGCAGAACCCAAGCGGGAACGCCAAAGTCGCATCATTTACTCTCGCCACGAGTGAAAGATTCAGGGACCGCAACGGTGAGGTCCGTGAAAACACCGAGTGGCACAACATCGTCGCCTGGAGAAGCAGCGCAGACGTTGTGGAAAAATATGTAAAGAAAGGGACCCAGCTCTACATTGAGGGTAAACTCCGCACTCGTTCCTGGGTCGATCAGACTGGTAATAAGCGCTACACTACTGAAGTTGTAGCAGATTCTCTCCAGCTTCTCGGCCGCCGTCCGGACGGCAGTGCAGAAGGAGGACAGCAAGGCGGTTATCAGCAGCAGAGGCCGGCCTATCCCCAGGCTCAGCCGCAGTATCAGCAGAGTGCTGCACCCGCCCAGAGCGCACCCGAGGCTATGGATGCCCCTGAGGACGATCTCCCGTTCTAAATCTTCATATCATGAAAAGTAAGATACTGACAATACTTGCGGTTTTTATAGCCCTTGGGTTGTCGACAGGATGCTCGGAGAAGCCGCTCCCTGAGAGCGGAGCAAAATGGATTGGAGCACCTTGGTTTGACGAGCGAGGCGGGGACGTGACTCTCCCCGCCCCTCTTTTTAGAAAGGAATTCGAAGCCCCGCCCAGTCTTGAATCTGCCAGGATTTCCATCTCCGGTCTCGGATACTTTTGTCTCTATGTCAACGGAGAGAGGGTGGGAGACGACCTGTATGTTCCGGGCCTTACGGATTATGGCGAAAGGCCATGGCTCTCAGAGAGCAAGATTCCCGTTCCGACAACAATCAGAGGGCATCGCGTGCTGTATCTTACTTACGATATTTCAGAGTATCTCCGGGAAGGGACAAATACAGTCGAAGTCCTTCTCGGAAACGGCTTTTTCAATTCAAACATCAAAGACAGCAGGCTCGCCGGATTCGGTTCCTCGAGAATGATATGCTCAATAGAGCTTTCCCGCCGCGGCGGCCGCATAAAGAGAATCGTGAGTGACAGCTCATGGATGGTCAGGGAATCGGAAGTCAGAATGAATGATGTCTATATGGGAGAGATTTACGATGCCAGGATGGACGATACTCCATGGCAAAAGGCCGTTCTGAGGGAGGCTCCTTCCGGGAGTCTCGAAGAATCCTCCTGCCCTACAGACAAAGTCGCAGAGAGGATAGCCCCTGTCTCCTTGGAGAAGCAGAAAGACGGTACCTGGCTCGTTGATTTCGGGAAGACAGTAACCGGTCGCGTCGCTATCGAGAAAATGCATGGAGAAAGAGGAGACACGCTGAAAATCAGTTATTTAAGCGAAGTAAAGCAAGGCCCTCATATCTATGTATTCAAAGGCGATGGCGAAGAGTCCCATACCCCGGAATTTTCATGGAGCGTCTTCAGAAAGTGCGTAATACGGTCGAAAACCGCACCCTCAGTTATTGCAGTGAAGTGCGCCCCTTTTGTTGGACGGGTTAATAACTAAGATTTATTGTTTTGAGTTCGGAATTGCACCGGACTCATTCCGTTTAGTTTTGCTTTGATT
>ONMJ01000021.1 GCA_900318955.1 uncultured Bacteroidales bacterium | reverse complement strand
AGACTCGGATGGTAAACCCATCTTAGGGATAACGACGAATGGTCAACTTTTACCAGTAATAATCTATAAACCCGAGTCAACCAAAATCAGGAAACGACATTACCCCACGATTTGACGTGTTTTCGTGGGATTATTGGACCATCGGGTCCGTTTGCCCCACTATTTGGCGTGTTTTCGTGGGGCTTTTGTCCTTCCGGGTCCGTTTACCCCGCGATTTGACGTGTTTTCGTGGGGTTTTTGTACTTCCGGGCTGTTTACCACACGAATTGATGGGTTTTCGTGGGATCTTTGGATTTATTGGGGCTCGACGAAGCCTTTTATTCCATAATCTTTTGACCTAAGTACTTGTTTCAAAAGCGATGGGGTCATGGATGTAACTTTGGCTATGGCGTCTATACTTAAACGGTATTTTTCATACAAGTGTGCGGCTAGTCGGTATTTTTCTTCTGTACTCATTGTATTGACGTCTTTACCCTTGAACATTTCATTGGAAACCTTTATTACAATGTCCCTTATCTCCTTGAAATCAAACTCCGGCAGATCCTCTTCAAGACTGTCCGCGATATTCACTAAAGACTCATAGTCCTTGATGATTGAGGTCATATACTCCTTGTGGCCATGAAAAAGACGCTTTACCATACTTATGTCCACAAAAGAAGATGGTAGTATCCCTAACACTTGGTGATATTTCCATGTATTAGGAAACTTAAGTCGCCTCCCTGTCATTTGCTCTATCGCTCTGGCCGAAAGACGGTCTGCCGGAACTCCATCAATGAAACTATGCATCGTCGAATAATACAAGTAACCAGAACCCCAGGGATATCCTCCTGGAAGAGAGAGCCCCTTTTCATAAGGATTCCTGACAACGTATATGATATTGCTTTTCATCTGGTTCATATTATCAATCGGAACCAGCTTAAAATCATATTGTTCCGGCAGCGGCGGATACCCATCCTTTACAAGGCGCGCAGAGATTCTACGCTTCAAATATTTAAATGCCTGATAGCAATCCTCTCCTTTCCCGCTTAAGATAATATGTATATGATTAGGCATTAGAACAAATGCATATATCTTGATATTGAAAAGGAGGGTTATTGTCGCAATCAATGTCATCCCGAAGGCATATTGACTTTGATTATAAAAAAGGCATCCAGCCTTAAGCCCATCCGTGCAAAAGTGATAATACCCCATACCCAAGGAATCACAATCTTTCTTTTTTCTTCTCTTCTTTTCCATACCGCAAAGATTGAAGAACTTATCCGTTTAAAAAAATTATCACACCTTTAATTGAAAAAACGCCGTTTCACGCATGTCTATGGCCATTTTCGTCGGCCACTTTGCTCAAAAAAAGCAGAAAAATCGCTTCCCTTTCACCAGACAGGGCACAATCTAACCTTACTAAATCAACATAACCAAACAAAAAAAACCACATTAATCCGTGATGACGAATTGTCCCGCAAATATCTGGCGAAACGTGGGGTAAACGGACCCGAAGGTCCAATAATCCCACGAAAACCCATCAATTCGTGGGGTAAACGGTCCCGAAGGTCCAATAATCCCACAAATACACGCCAAAACGTGGGGTAAACGGGACGGGAAGGACAATAACCCCACGATATCAGGCAAAAACGGGAGGCTAAATCGAGATTGAACCGACATCGGTCGATTGTTTGGTCACCTCCGGCAGAGCAAAATAGGCTAGCAGAGCGAAACAGGCTGACAGCACGAAGTAATGTGTGGTTGCCAGGACGGGGAGAAGGTGTTTATATTAAGACGGTGGTAGTAAGGACTGGCGAGGAAGGGGTTTACTTTTACCTTAGGACAAACCGTTGGCTGAGGAAGGTGGAGTCGCCGGCGTAGAAGTCGACGTAGACGTGTTTTCGGGACACAAGGAGTTTGTATGAGCCGGCGGCCCTGGACCATGTGTAGGACCGCAGGCCGGAACGGTATTCGTCAAATATTGCCGTCTCGTCCTTTATCGGGTCGCCGTTATCCATGAACGGATTCCTCTTTCTGATCTCCCCATACTCGGCGGCACCTTGAGCCTCAACCTCGTATTTTCCAAATTCCGGCTTAGCCCAGACGCTATTCATCGTCATCTGGGTAATCCTGCCTCCATCTCCCCACCAGTCGGCAAACTCTGTCTTGTGGGTATGGCCGCAGAGGGCGATAACATTTCGGCGGGCGAATTCCCTGCGGAAATGAAGCCTCGCCTCGGTATGCTCCGGCGTGTCCTTTCCATGATAGAACCATCTGCAGCTATTGGCGTCATAAGGGAAGAGAGGACCATGGACGATGACAAATGTATGCCTTGCGCCCTTGGTATCTTTAAGGA
The DNA here is from genome assembly GCA_900318955.1 of uncultured Bacteroidales bacterium. Lineage (GTDB taxonomy): Bacteria > Bacteroidota > Bacteroidia > Bacteroidales > UBA932 > Cryptobacteroides. Next base: position 57,280 of record ONMJ01000021.1, on the reverse strand, counting down.
GCTTCTCGACCTCGTCATCATCGGGATGGTTGAAATCAATCACGATAAAAGCGTCATTTCCGATATTGAAATCGAAGGTTGTCTTTGTAATCTCCTTTCCTAGCTCCGCGGACATTCTTTTAGGCATCATCTCATGATAAGCCGCCTTGGCGTCCACTCCCCTGATATCATGGTTTCCGACGACCGTCACGAAAGGAAGGCCTCCGAACTCGGATTTGAAACTGTCCATGACATCGGTAAGCATCTTTTTATGGACCTCGCCGCTCCCGCAGTCTCCCTGGATAAGGTCTCCCATCTGGAAGGCCATTTTGGTGTCTTCAGAAATCAGGCAAGCCGCGCGTTTGAGAAGCTTCGGGCAGCGTTCCCTCCACATCTCTCCGTTTCTTGCGAACTCTGCCCGCTGGACGCGGTTGAGCCACTCTACCTTTTCGTTGTAATTGGAATGATACACGCTTGCCGGCTCCGTGTCAAAATGGGTGTCGCCAAGTATTACAACGGAATAATCTCCGCTGCCTCTTTTTGAGCACGCCTCTGCTACTGTCAATTTATCCTCCAGGCAAAGTCCGAGCACTCCTGCGGCCGATAGACCTATAAATTCTCTTCTTTTCATAACATTCAAAGATAATAATTAAATTTGCAATATGTTAAGTTTGATTATCTGTATTTTTCTTCTCGCCGTCCCTCAAAGCGAGACTCAGGTTTCCCCTCCGGAGCACAAAACAGCTCTAATGGGCATTACTGAGAAGATTATTCAGTATACAGTAAGCTTCAAGAAATATCTGAAAAACGACAAAGCCTATCAAAAATACATCAGAAAGCTTATCTCCAAAGACTCGAAGTCCATCTCCCCTCCGAAGCTTAAATCTATTGTAAAGGAATCCGTTTTCATGGCTGGCGACTATTCCATGCAGCTTTTCCAGATCGGAGAAGAGTCCTCCAAGGTAGTTCTGTATCTCCCCGGAGGCGGATATGTCGAAAAGGCCATGTCTCCACATTGGAGATTCGCAGACAAGATTGCGCTCGGCTCAGGAAGAACCGTCTTTCTGGCTTCATATCCAACAGCCCCTGTCCACACTTATATAGAGACCTTTATCCTCCTGGATGCTCTATATAGAGATCTTTTGACAAAATACGGCGCTGATAATATCATACTGGTCGGAGACTCCGCCGGGGGCGGCTTAGCCGCGGCACTCTGTCAGGATTTTGCAAAAAAAGGCCTTCCGCAGCCATACAAGACCATTTTGCTCTCTCCGTGGGTAGATGCGACAATGACCAATAGCAGCATTTCTGAGATAGAAAAAGTTGATCCTATGCTACCGAAAAACGCATTCATGGCAGCCATCGCCTGGGCAGGAGAGGATTATTCCGCCATTCTTGAAAAGGTGCCGGATAACAGCAAATTATGGGAGTGGCAAATCAGCCCTTTGCGAGGAGACGTTTCGGTAATGAAGAATGTCAGGATATTCGTCGGGACCCATGAAATTTTTTATCCGGACATTCTCTTATTCGATAAAAAACTTCGCGACAGCGGTGTCGATGTCTTTACCTATGTCGCTCCTGAAATGGTCCATGAATTTCCTCTGTTCCCCCTGAAAGAAGTAAAATGGTCTGTCGATGAGATAATTCGTATTCTCTCTGAACCATAAGAGACGTGGAGATAATTACTTATTGCCAGAATTATTTACTATCTTTAATGCCTAAGCCATAAAAGCACTCCTTATGAAAGACAAGATAATTGATTTTTTCAGCAACATGATTTCCGTTGTCCTCGGCATAGTCATTACTTTTGCCGTCCAGGGGAAAATCGACCGCATTCATGAAAGTAAAGAGGTCGCCTCTGCTCTGGATCTGGTAAGGACGGAGCTATTGGCGAATATTGAGGACATCAATGTGATGTCAGACTATCTTCGTCAAGAAAAAAAAGCAGCTGATTTCTTCCTCGACAACCGGTTTTCGCTAAAAAAATGTCCGGAGGATTCCATCAGCTATAATGGAAATCTTCTTTTCGCCGATGCGGCCATTTCGGTCAGCAGCGATGCACTGGAACTTCTGAAAAGTTCATCCCTTTTCCAGAAAATCGGAGACAAAGATCTTTCAATGAAAATCATCCGTGCCTATGACACTTGCGGAGCCATCGCTTCCAGCATGAATCGCCATCTGGAGGACCGGAACAACCGTTTCGACAAAGCCATCAATAACGAAACGGCCAAACAGCTAATCACGGGAAGCAATATAAATATCAGGAAATTTATCAGTTCTCCTTATGGCGCCTATTCCGTCCAATGGGTTGCCAATCAGCCCGATCCTTCACAGTATGTTGACGTTTCGGACATAAACGCCGCCATTGAAGCCATTAATTCCCACACCCATTGATCAACTTTAAAACCCAACAGATATGAAAAAGCCCGAAGCTATCGACCCTTCAAAGGTAATTATCATCCCTCGCCCGCCTATTGCCGGAACTGCGGAAAATGTCGCAAAAAATGAAGCGGAAAGCACTGCAAGTAAAGAAGCCGAGTCCGCCCCCAAGGTAGAATCCCCGGCATCTTCAAAAGCCAAGACCTCAATTAATCCGAAATCCGAAAAATAACATAAGAACAATATGAAAAAATTGTTTCTTGCTGCCGTGGCGGTTATTATGGCCATCGGCTGTACCGGTACAGGCAATGACGACAGAGCGGAACAAATCCCTACTGTAGTAGCCCACAGGGGCTGTCATCTCAAAGACGGAAAGGACTTTTATATCCCTGAAAATTGCCCTGCCGGAGTATGGATGGCAGCAAGGTATGGTTATCCAGCGGTTGAGATAGATGTGAAATATACCCTCGACAGCGTGATGGTAATCATGCACGATGCGACAATCAACAGGACTATGCGCCTGAAAGACGGGTATGCCGAGATTCCGGAGCCGGTCAAAGTTGTCGATACTCCTTTCGAAGAGCTCAGGACAAAATACGTACTGGCTTCGACTGATCCCAGCCTTAGAACCCCTATTCCTACTCTCGAAGAGGAGCTGGAGGCGTGCCGTGATGCCGGTGTAATGCCTATGCTTCATAGCAACATCGTCGAGTCTTATGAACTGGCTACCAAGTTCTTCCAAGACAAATGGGTAGCTTTCGGGTCAGGAGATAAGGTACCTGAAGCCCGTAAAATATCAGATTGCCTTGTCCTTATCGACCCCGGCCGCGTCCCTGCCGAAGAGACTATTGGAAAGCTTGAGGCTGTCGGCGGACGCATAGGCATGAGCACAATGAAATTCGACATGCTGGATTCGGCTTACGTCGCAGCTGTGAAAGGGGCCGGCTACGAAGTTCAGGCTTCGATATTCAAGACTCCCCACGAGCTCCAGGCTGTCAGAGACGGAGTTACTATCCAGCTAACCGATTTCTATTGGCAAAGGGCAAATGGTGTCGGAAAGAAGATCGCTTCATGGAAAGACCACGAGAAGATGACCTCGGGAGAAGAGCTCTCATGGCCTTCGAAGCCTATTTCTGCAGGAGAATTTATCGCCTATACCCTCGATATCACATACTGCGGGGCCCTTGATGTAGAGATCAACGGACGGAGTTACTCCATCAAAAGAGAAGAGAAAGGAACTGATTACTTCGGTCTCCGTCTCTACAAAGAAACTCCTTCTATCCTCATTCGTGCGAAGGAGGACTCCGATGTCCGCGTAAGAGCAGAAGTATTTGAATTATAAGGACTTTATCGATCCTTTCTGGTAACCCTACGGAACTCGGCCTTGGCCTTTTCCATCTGGAGACGGAAGGCCGGGCTGGTCTGGATGAATGAATAGCCGATGCTTGCTGCAGCACGGCTCATATCGACGTCGCTTTGCCAGTGGGCGCCGGAAATGACGCGGCTCTCACCATAATCCCACCCCCTCTCGTAAAGGGCCTCGGCTGCATCCGGATTGATTTCCGAAAGAATGAGGGCGGCACTCCATCCGCGGATAGTATGACCGGAAGGATATGAACCCTCGCCGGAAAGTTCTTCATCCTCGTCGGGATTGAGGGACGGCTCATTAAAGACGACAAACGGACGAAGACGCATATAATGGGCCTTCGGGGCTACCCTTATCTGCTCAATTGTTCCTATCCCGTCCATAAACGCCCTATATATCTCAGGGGTCTCTTTCTCGGAAATCTTCAGTCCGAAAGGAACGCTGAAAATGGCCGCCAGAGTATCCATAACCCAGCAAGCATCTCTCCTCGCGATTGCCGCCCTTTCGGGATTATTCCTCATTTTCTTACCCCACATGTAACGAAGGACATCATGATCGAAATCAGACCCTATGGTATCAGGAGGGGCCGGGAGGCACTTTACAAGATCCGGCATCTGGTCCTGGGTGAAATAACGTGTCTGCGCCTCGCTACGAAGGCACACTCCGACGGCGAATACGGCGATAAGTAGTAAAAGCTTTTTATTCATTTGTTTACATTTTATTCTACTCTTGTATTAAAGTGAAGTACACTTCTTACCAACATACTTTCATCTGCGGCTGTCAAATAAGTCACCGTGAAATTTTTTCCTCCCTGAGGCACATCCAGAATCACATGACCGCCTTCATAAGAAGCCTCCGCCACATCTTTTAACCACTCACTGCCCGCATCCTCCCGGCGTCGCTTTTCCGGCATTATGCCTGGACAGACGATCCTGTCCTCCGGGTAGAGTGAGCGGTCGGCGATATGCTCCATCGTGTCGGCAGTATTATGCAGCTGATCCCAGACGCAACTGATGTAGACCTGAGCGCGAAGGGCCGCTACAAGTTTGGGAGGCATAGAGTGATGCCCGTGATGGTTGATTTTTGCGACATTGACCCTCGGGCACACTGCCGCGAGATCGTCTTCTATATAGTGGAGACTACCATCCTCGTTTTTCCATTTATCAGAGAAATCTCCTGCCGTATAGAAGCTGAAATCTCCGTAGCGGAAAATCATCCCAAGGCTCATCCCATTTTCATTCAACTTCTTGGGGTTCAGTTTCTTCCGGTCTTCATACAAATCAATTATACGGCCTTCCTTATCGACAATGCGGCCGTTGGCCGTGATGTTCCTTACAGAGAAATCCGGATAGCGGTCGCGGCGCCGAAGGAGCTTTACCTGATCTATTGCTCCAAGAGAGAATTTCTCAATCTCGAGTCCCCTTTCCGCGTGCATATAATCATAGAACTTCTTCATATGGGTCTTTTGCGAAGCGCTATCGTCAATGAGGGGTATCGGATCATCATAGGCAGGGTAACACCTGTCGATTGCCTTTCTGAAACTGAGGTACTCTGCGGCCTCGGAGAAACCACTGAGGAAATAATCCACGCCGCCTCGGACGAGTTTTTTTGAATAGAAACGCTCGTCGCCGCCATGGTCATTATGGTAATGAGAAAGCATCATATAATCGACATCATCCCCATTGGGATTGACCCTCTGGATATATCGGGCGATCCATTCCCCGGCATGCCTCGACGCATCCGGAAGGACCGGGACCGCCTTCTCGCCGCGGCCGATGGCATTATGGTCGCCGCAATCAAGGAGCATCGTTGTCCCGTCCGGGAAAATCATAAACATCGACTCCGCAACCCCTGTGTAGATGAAATGAACCTGAAAATGGCCCTTTTTCCATCCTTTCCATTTCTTTCCGGCTTCCTTGTCGGAGGCTCCGAGAGCGAATGCTTTTTCCCAGTCCATAAACAACCCCGCTCCTGCAAGAGCTGTTGTCTCTATGAATTTTCTTCTATCCATATTATCCTTCTTTAGTTTTTTTGTAGAATGGCCGTCCCTCCGGAAAGAATAGTATCCACTTCGTCATCAGAGAGGCCCTCGGCATAGAAACGAACTATATTTTCAGTCTCAGAGGCGCGAATAAGAAGCCAGCGGCACTCCCCTTCAAAGAAGAGCTTAATCCCATTAACGATGCCGCGACTGCTTAGGAAAGTCTTCATTTCCCGCACCTTAAACCCTCCAAGGGAGCAATCCCCCTCTTCAATCTTCCGCTGGAGCGTCGAAGCCAGGGAAGGGAGCAAAGAAAGGCGGTCCGGAGCGTCATAATGAGCATCGATTCGGCGGTAATGGATAGGGCCAAGGTCCTTGAGGCGGTCGGCAGCATATTCGGAAAGACGGCGATAGGAGGACCTGGCTATCATTTCCGCCATGAGCATTATGGAGAATATGCCGTCGCGCTCTGGAATATGGATCCCATAGCCGAAGCCTCCGCTTTCTTCGCCTCCGAATGCTATGGGACGCTCGTACATGATATCGGCAACATACTTAAACCCTACCTGGACATCGTACACGGGGCATTCCTCTGACTCGAAGCGACGGATTCGGTCGGTTACGGAGCTTGTTTTCACAATTCCGCCTTTCTCCCGTCTGACTCGTTTTAAATAGTCAACAAGAAGTAGGATTGTCTCCTGCGCGGGGAACCAGCGGCCGCCGTCCAGGCAAACTCCCATCCTGTCCGCATCACCGTCAGTCGCCGCCCCGAAGGCATAAGGCGTCCCGGAAAGTGCTTCCATAAGAGGCCCAAGATTCTGCTCTATAGGCTCCGGCAGGCGAGAGTAAAAGTCCTCTGAGGGCTCGGAGAAAATTGAATCCGCCAGGCACCCGTTCTTTCGGAGGATGTCCCTGGCAAGAGTCATCCCGGCTCCGCCGACACTGTCGATCAAGACGGAGATTCCGCTCTCCCTGATAGCAGCAAAATCGATTATAGACTCTATTCTCTCGATATAGGGCGCCACAAAATCGGTAATGACAACAAGATCCTTGCTTCGCCGAATCGGTGAGGCGTAGAGGTTTTTTTCCACCGCCGCTGTCATCTCCAGCGAGAACGGGCCACCGAGAGAGGATTTGAATTTGATTCCATTATACACCGGAGGATTATGGGAGGCCGTTATCATTACTCCCGCCGCACAGCCGAGCTCCTTTGTCACAAAGGTAAGGACCGGAGTCGGTGTGATTCCTTCGGAGAGAAGAGCTTTGATTCCGTTCCCAGATAAAACTTCAGCAAAAATAGAAGCGAAGACCTCTGAATAACGCCTAGTATCATACGAGACCGCCACTGCCCTCTCAGACTTCCCGTCCAATGAATTGATATAGTCCGAAAAGGCCTGGGCTACAACAGCGACAGTCTCCTCGGAAATCTCGCTTCCTATAAGGGCCCTCCAGCCGTCAGTCCCGAAAAAAATCTTCTGCATGCTTAAATCTCCTGTTGTTTTCGGTTCCAGTTCAGAAGCGGAAGAAGGAATGAAATCGCTGCTGCAGCCACCCAGAACCATGAAACAGCTGTAAAGTTATAGACAGTCTCCCCCGCCGCATCGACTGTCGCCTGACCATCTATAAGAAGGCCGCTGACTATGTCCTGAAGGCCGGCTGCGGCATAAGAAGCCAATCCGGTAATGCCTACCGCCGCCCCGCATGCGTTGCGAGGAACGAGATCTATCGCCATCAGCCCGCAGAGGAAACTGATAAGAACCCCTATCGAGATACCGAAAAGGACCATGGAAAGATAGAGGACCCAGCGGCTGGAGCCGCCAAAGAGGAAAAGAACGAGAGCTACTGTCTCTAGGATCCCGGCGGCAAGGGCCGGTATCTTGCGGTCGCCCTTGAATACTGTATCGGAGAGCCAGCCGGAAAAAACAGTACCGATGATGCCCAGGATGGCATTTATCGATATGATGAAAGTCGCCTCGGCAAGGGCGATTCCGCGAGCCTTCTGGAGGAAGACGATTCCCCAGCTATTGATGGCATAGCGGCTCATATACATGAAGGCTGAGGAGAGGGCGAGAATCCACACTCCCGGGTTACGGAGAACTGCTCTTTGGATACGGGCCGTCTCTCTCCGGTCCGCCTCCGCAGAAGCTTCCTTGGCGGCATTTTCCGCAGCAAGCTCTTCCGCTGTCTTCTCCTTGGAGAGCACCTCAACGGGCGGAAGCCCCTCTGACTCTGGAGTATCATGGAGCCAAAGAAGGATAATGACGATGCCGAGAACACCGGCAAGAGCTGCCCCGAAAAAGCCCCACTTCCATCCGAAAGCGGAGACAATGAGGCCGACAAACAGGAACGAAAGCCACTCTCCGAAATTATGGCTGGCGCTGAAAAAACCGTAGTAGGTTCCCCTTATCCTAAGCGGATACCACCTTGACAGGGCGACTACCGAAGGGGCGGCCCCCATCGACTGAGAAAGTCCGTTAATGCACCATAGAATGCAGAAACTGATGAAAAGGAAAAGATTAGTGACCGCCGCGCTCTCTGCCAAGAAACCAAGGGCTCCGAGGAGGAAATTGGCGATAGTAGAGATTAGAAGGCCGGTTGCCATGAACCTTTTGGTATTGGAATAATCCGCAAGGAATCCGGAGAAAAACTTCCCGATTGCATAAGCGAAAAAGAGGAAGGATCCGATTGTGCCCAGCTGAGAGGCTGTCAGAAGGCCGGAGTCCAGAATCGGCCCCTTGACAACATTGAGGGACGTTCGGCAGACATAATAAAGCGCATATCCGAAAGTAATGGCCGCAAGCACTTGAAGTCTGTGCCTCATATAGGTCTTATGAACCTTTTCCTCAGGTAGAACTGTCGCCGAAGGGCGGCTTTTCGAATAAAAATCTACGAATTTACTAGCCATAGGCAAAGTAGGTTATCGTCCTGCTTCAGTAATTGCTTCCACAAACCAGTGGGTGATAAGATGGGGCCGGGTAATGGCGCTCCCGACAACGACGCTCCATGCCCCTGCTGCAATTCCTTTCGCTGCCTCTGCCGGGGTATTGTAGCGCCCCTCAGCGAAGACAGGGAAATGAGGGAGAGCCTCTACGCAGAGAGAAAGGGTATCCAAAGACGGGCCTTCAAGGGCCTTGGAAGCCGTTTCCGGGGTATAACCGGCGAGGGTGGTAGATACGCAATCGGCCCCTGCGCCAGCCGCAGCGACGGCCTCTTCGACGGTGGAAATGTCCCCCATAATTAGCATCTTGGGATGGCGCTTTTTGAGCTCTGAAATAAACTCAGGACCGGTAAGGCCGTTCTCCCGAAGGCGGAAAGTAGCATCCACTGCTACAATCTCGGCACCTGTTGAAATCACAGCCTCTGCCTCTTCGAAGGAACCTGTAATTCTGACTGTACCGTCCGGAAATTCACTTTTCGTAAGCCCGATAAGGGGCAGATCGATATTCTTTTTTATGCACCGGAGTTTCTCTATCCCGCAAGAGCGAATAGCGACCGCTCCTCCCATAAGAGCCGTCCTTGCAAAGTTGCAGACCCCTTCCGGAGTGTTAAACGGCGACTCGCCCTCTGCCTGGCATGAGACGGTGAGTCCGCCTTTGATTGTATCGAATAAAGGGTTCATTTTGTGTTTTCGTCAGTGTAACAAATATAGCAACTATTTACGAATTCCATTATCTTTGCATAGACCAATAAATCATATAAAATGAAAACCAGATTACTATCCACCCTGTCTCTGATTGTTTTCCTCGGGATCTCCCTGGGCGCCCAGGACCGTAATTCTGTCCCTTATAAAGAGTCGCATCCCGAGTTCCAGCCTAAAACAGACCTTCGCCCCGACAAGGTTGTCCTTCTCTATCCCGAGGGACAGGCCGCAGGCAAGGGAATCGTCGAAGACGGGGTCGAGATTACCTTCGGCCCTACCGAGGACAACGGTCTTCGAGGAGAAGAGATATGCAATAAAAGCGGCAACAGAAGGAACGTCGGCGACGATGCGAGAATGGACCTTTACTTCCCGGAAAAGCCCAACGGGCTTATGGTGATAATAGCTCCCGGCGGAGGCTACTCATTCATTTCGACCTTTAATGAGGGCGTCTATGTTGCAAAATGGATGGTCGATCATGGAATTACAGCCTGCGTACTCAAGTATCGTATGCCCAACGGACACAAAAGCGTGCCTCTGGATGATGCACAGAACGCCTTCCGCTATTGCCGCCACCACGCGGCAGAATGGGGCGTCAATAAGATAGGAATCGAGGGAAGCTCAGCCGGTGGGCATCTCGCTTCTTTCACATCGGTCATGTATAAGGACAATATCACAAGGCCTGATTTTGCAATCCTGCTATATCCCAGAATCACCCTTCGCCACAATGAAGAGTGCAACACCAAAGAGAACCTCGTAGGAAAAGACGAAGCCTGGGACAATAATATCGAGGCCCATCTGAAGCTTCTTGAAGAGTGTTCTCCGAATACTTATGTGAACGAAAACACCCCTCCTACCTTCTTTGTCCTTTCTTCCAACGACAAGAGCGTTCCTGCCACCAATTTCATCCCATATTATACACGCCTGATTGAGAACAACGTCCCCGTTGAGCTCCATGTCTATCCCACCGGAGGCCATGGCTGGGGTTTCTCTTCCGAAGAGTACAAGGGAAAAGGAAAAGACAAATTCTCCCATTACCGTCCTGAATTCGAGAAGGCTCTTGAAAGATGGCTTGAAGATTTGAATAATGAATAAAAGAATCCTTACCGCCGCGGCCGTTCTCCTTACCCTCACGGCAGCCGCTCAGAATTACAGCGTCCTTGACGAAGTTCGCACCGATGCCCGAAAAGCAGCCGGCATAGAGGGGCCCTACATTTTCGAAACCACGGCTCTGACCCCTTCCCCAAAGGGCTACAAGCCTTTCTATATTAGCCATTATGGCCGTCACGGCAGCCGGTATTCATGGACCACAAAGACCTATACAACTCTTCTGACCGCCCTTAATGACGCGAAGAAGGCGGACAATCTGACGGCGTACGGTGAGGACTTTCTCTCCAGATTGGAGGCTTTCTCGCCTATTCCTCTTGAGAACACCGGAGATCTCGTTCCCCTCGGAGCCGAGCAGCATGAGAGGCTTGCAAAAGAGATGTATGAGGCCTTCCCGAAGGTGTTCAAGGGATCTTGCAAGGTCGACGCGAGGTCCTCAACCACCGCCCGGTGCGGCATCAGCATGGCAGCCTTCTGCACCTCCCTCCAAAAGCAGAATCCCGGCATTTCCATATCATTCAGCTCCAATCATATGGGGATGAGAGAGCTGGTCCCGACAAGTGCCCCCTCTGCATATAAGCGCACTTTCAAGGGTGCTGACTATCCGGAGATGGAGAGCCTGTCTTCATTCTCCCACAGGGTTGCCGACTATCAGGGGATCCTCGGCAAGCTCTTTAAAGACCCCTCCTTCCTCAAGAACTATGACGGAGGAGAGACCTTTTTCCTTGAAAAGCTCTATTATTTCATCGGCAGTTATCCCAACTACTCCGACCCCGCCCTTTTCAGTGATCTTCTGACGCCGGAGCAGCATGCCGGTCTGTGGGAAGTATTCAACTATTCCCTGTTTTTGGCAAACAAGGCTGGCAGGTTCAACATGATTCCCCTCCTCGAGGACTTTGTTTCAAAAGCGGATGGAGCAATTGAAGGCAACGGGATTGCAGCCGATCTGCGTTTCGGTCACGATTTTGTCATGGAGGCTTTCAACTGCCTTATCAATACTGACGGATACGGAACTGTCCCTCAAAAGGCGGACGATGTGAAATACTGGTTCCAAAGCTATAGGGTCCCCATGGCGGCGACAATAATGTTTGTTCTTTATCGCTCCCCCCGCCATCCCTCAGATATCCTTTTCAAGTTTTTATGGAACGGAAAAGAGGCCGCCTTCCCTGACCTTGAACCCGTTTCCGGTCCTTATTACCGCTGGAGCGACTTCCACTCTTTTGCGGAGAAGATAATACGGGATTATCCGGAAATACCGAAAGAGGATTGACAGCGCTTATTACTGGAGCAAGCAGCGGAATCGGGCTGCAGTATGCTACACTTCTTGCCAAGGAGTGGAATGCCGATCTTCTGCTTGTTTCCAACCAGGAGAAAGAGCTCCAAGAAACAGCTGACTTTCTGCGAGACAGCTATGGTGTCAAGGTTGATGCCCTCTGCATCGACCTGACCGGAGATGAAGCCGCAGAGACGGTCTATTCCTTCGCTGCCGAAAGGTCTCTTGAGATCGATATTCTCATCAACAATGCCGGCGTTTTCTTCTTCGACAAATTTATAGATGTCGACCCCTCTCGGATTGACGGAATAATGGCCCTTCATATGTCAACTCCGACCCGCCTATGCCGTCTCTTCGGAGCTGACATGTGCAGGAGAGGAAATGGATATATCCTCAACATGTCCTCTGTATGCGCATGGATGACCTTCCCCGGCCTCCAGATGTATGAATCCACGAAAAATTACCTTCTGAGCTTTTCGAAGGGCATCAGGCATGAAATGCGGCAAAACGGCGTCAGCGTCACTGTTGCTACCCCCGGAGCCGTCGACACTCCGCTCTACGGCCTCTCGGAAAAGATTCGCAGGAAACTCGTCAGATGGCAAATAAGCCTTCCGCCCGAAAAACTCGCACGAAAGGCTTTGAAAGCTATGTTTGCAGGGAAGAAAACCTGCATGCCGGGAGTAGTCAATCACCTGCTCCTCCCCCTTCTTCGCTTACTTCCAGACAGTCTTGTCGGAAGGATAATGAAACGTCTACCTATGTTCCGCTGAAGCCTCGCTGAAACCGATTGAGACGAAGGTCAATACATCCGGAAGGGCTGTTCTCCAGTATTCCTGCTGGTGCGTTCCTTCGCGGACACGGTACTGGGCGCAAGGGAAACGAAGCTCCCTCATGAGAAGATAGAGGTGGGCATTCCCCTCGAAGAGATAGTCATCGTCTCCGCAGTCAATATACCAGCGTACAGACTTGATTTCCGCCTGCTTCTCCGGCGAAGCATTACGAAGAATCTCCACCCAGTTATATTGTTTGCACACCTCGAGATATTCTGCATAAAGAGGACGGTCATACCCGGTGGGAAGGAACTCCGCACGGGCGCTGAGGGGACATGCCGAGGAGAACATCTCGGGATGGGTCATGGCATAGCAAATCGTGCCGTCTCCGCCCATTGAAAGGCCCGCAATGGCTCTATGGGCACGATCGCCTATAACCCTGTAGCGGCTTTCAACCTCAGGGATGAATTCCTGGAAGAAAAAGTCTTCGTAGCGCCAGTCGCTGAAATTGAAATAGCCCATATGAGGTCCGGTATTCCTCTCGCCCGTACCTGCCGCATCCGGCATGACTATAATCATCGGAACAGAAAAGCCTGAAGAGATTCGCCAGTCGGTGATGGTCTTCATATTGTAACTCTTCGTCCAGGTCCCGTACCATCCGCTCGCTCCATGAAGAAGATAAAGTATAGGATAACGACGGTCAGGATTGCGGTCATATCCGGCAGGGAGATAGACACAATAAGTCTTTTCTACACCAAGGATTGAGCTCTTGATAGTAACCTCCTCAACCCGGCTGTCTGGTTTTGGAGCCTCAGACGGAGCCTGCGCTAAAAGAGAAGCCGAGGAAAAGACAGCGGTAGCGATGAGTAATAGAATTTTTTTCATACTTATTCTGCGTCTTTTGGTTCTACAAGATTACCCGAGTAGGACATCGAGTCGCGCCCGGGAGAATTGACTGTAATATAGGTACTTCCGTTACCCCAGATGGTCAGGTGGTAGTAGATCGGGACCTGGATATTGACCGGGTTGACAGTAACGAAATCGATGACAAAAGCACCTTTTTTGTCCTGATAGCAGTTGTACTGCTGGATTTTCCCCTCAAAACTAAGCGGATTGCCCTCGTTGTAGGTAGAGACGCTGGACACTCCGAAAAAAGGAAGATGGGAAAATACGTCCTCTCCGTCTACCCTTACAGAGTACCCGAAATCATGACGGGACGGTCCACGAAGGGGGATAATATGGTCAACATCCACAGTAAAAGACCGGGAATCAATTGCTTCCAACACAAAACCCGCAATCTCGTCCGGAGACTGCGCACGGTTCAGGATTCCGCATGCGGAAAAAGAGACGACGGAAGCCAAAAAAACGATAAATGTTATCAATCTTGCTTTCATGACTCTGAAAGGATTATTAGTTTCCACAAAGATAAAAAACTTATGTTTATATTTGTCAAGATGAAAAGATTACTCTACTTCGCTTTAATCTTTTTCCCGCTTGTTTTCCATGCGGAAAAGAGCAGTGCGCAGCTAAATGTTTTCATAGAGAAAGCCATATCCACTTTCAGTCGGATTACGGGATCGACAGGATACGATACAACCTATATAGCTCCTCCTGCAAGGCCTTGGATGGTAGCCCCTTTCGTCCAATCCACCGGGTTTGACGTATACAACAGCAACACCCTGTCGGGAATCGGTTACCAGAGCTTCCGGTCCTCTAGAACCCGTTATTTCTCAGGGGTCAACGCTTCTTACAAGGGCTTTGGTCTCGAGGTCGGATTCAACCCGCAGAAGGTTTTTCAGAATAAGAAATTCAACGAGAAGGTTTTCAATCTGAACTATTACACCAATCGCTTCTGTATCGATGCGATGTACAATTATTCCCCGTCAATTGCAGGGACTCTGAAAATGAACGGAGAATGGACTTCGCTCCCAGAGAACATACTGGAACAGAAGAGCTTACTTATTTCAAGTTACTATATCTTCAACAACAAACAGTTCTCCTATCCTGCGGCTTTCAACCAGGGCTTTATCCAAAAAAGGAGTGCCGGAAGTCCTCTCGCGATAATGCTCTTTTGTCGAAATAGATTCAATATCAATCCCTGGGAAGCTTTGGACTCCCATTATACAGAATCAAAGCTATTGACCTTTTGCGTAGGCGCCGGATACGGGTACAACTTTGTAACGCCCCACAACTGGCTGATTCACTTATCCAGCATCCCTGCTGTTTCAGTCCTCAGCGTGACGGGGAGCACTCTTGACGATGTTGAAACCAACCGGAGGCCATATTTGAACGCTATTCTCACCCAGCGTTTTTCCGTTGTAAAGTATCTGGCTAATGACCATCTATTCTTTAATATCAGCGCGTACGGCATCGGTCTCCTCGCTCTTAAAGATCTCCGGTTCTCCTACGCCCAGATGGTCTGGGATACCAGATTCACAATCGGCCTAATGTTTTGACAAACCTTTTTTTCTATAATTTGTTAAAAGGACGAATTTTTTCTTATATTTGACGAAACATTTCACTCTAAAACTAATTTAACATGGCATCTCTTAGCGACATGATTCTCAAGCAGGTAGTCAATTCTGCTTCTTCTGTTCAGATCCCTTCCAACATCAAGGATCAAGTACTTGGCGGACTCGCTGACTCTTTCCTCGGCAGTCTCAAAAAAACCGCAACGGTCCCCGGCGGTATCGATATCATCAAAAACCTTCTTACCGGCAAGGCTGATGCGGCTACAAGCCCCGTAACTTCGCTCGCAACCAATCTTTTCAATACCAATATTCTCTCGAAGCTCAACCTCGACAAAGTTCTCAAGGGCGCTCTCGTAGGCCTCGTTCCCGTTGTTGCAGGAAAGCTTGGCAACCTCCTCAAGGATCAGGACGGAGACGGCGACGTTGATTTCAATGATATTATCCTCGCCCTCACCGGTAAAGGCAACGCTTCTGCATCCAAGACTTCCGGCGGCGGCCTCCTTGGCGCAGCTACAAGTATCCTTGGCGGTCTCCTCGGCAGGAAGAAATAAAATGCAAATCCAGCAGGAAACTGCTCATTTATAACATGATGGCTAATAAGTGAGACTACTTATTAGCCATCATTATATTTTGAGGCCAGGCTAAATGGTAATCACTGAATCACTGCGTTGACGACGGTGTCGACTGCGGCTACAGCCTCAGCTTCTGCTGCGGCCTGAACGGCAGCTTCCGCCTTTCGGACATCCTTTTCAATCTTCTGGCTGTGCTTGAGGTCCTTCTTTGCGCTCCTCAGCTCTTTACTAGCGGCTGAGACTTCTTTCTTGCTCGCACGAACGGCCTTCTTGCCTGCAGAGATCTCTTTGTTGACCTTCTTGATACTGCGGTCGATATCCTTGATGCTGGCTTCTTTCAGCTTGATGCTGCGCTTTATGGACTCGTTCTCCGCCTTCATTTCCTTCAGTACGGCTTTATCCGCATCGCTGAGTCCGTCAGCTCTGGCTGCCTTCTTGGTGGCCTTCAGGGCGGATTCTTTGAGCTTGAGAAGATCTTTCTCCGGCTTGATCTCTTCCTTTATTTTCTTCTTTCGGGCTTTGAGATCCTTGAGCTGGTCTTCGGACCTTGAGATACCGTCCTTATAACGGGCAATCTCTTTCCTCGACTGCCTCTCTATATCTTTTTTCGCAGCCTCGGCGTTACGGACAGCCTCTTTCTGCTGCTCGACAGTCTTCGAAATATCTGTTGTGATCTCCTGAGAGAAGGCATTGTACGAAATCAGGAGAGTGAGCGCAGAAACTATTAAAGTAATCTTTTTCATATCTTAAAAAACGAGATGGGCTTTTACAGGATAATGGTCGGAGATATAAGGGATATTCTCGTAGGTATCGGTAACGACTTTGAAATCGGTGCATTTTGCAAATCCGGCATAGTAGATATAGTCGATAACCTTACCCTCGGACTGTCCCCAGCCGTTGAATGAACCGCGGTCATCGGAGTTCTCAGCCGTTACGCGGGCGTCTTTCATCTGGGCATTGATGCCTTCGAGGCCTGGATTGTCAGGATATACATTGAAATCTCCTGTAAGGACCATAGGATAACCCTTGGGATTCATGGCGGCAATCTTGTCGGCAATCAGGGCAAGACCCTTTGCACGTGCTTCGACGCCCTTGTGGTCAAGGTGAGTATTGACATAATAGAACTGCTTGCCGCTGTCTTTAAGCTTGAGAAGGGCCCATGTCGCCGTACGGTAGCAGGCGGCATCCCAACCCTTTGAAGGAACATCCGGGGTCTCGGAGAGCCAGTATGTACCCCATTCGACGACATCAATCTTCTCCTTGTTGTAGAATATGGACATATGCTCACCTTTTGCCACTCCATCCTCCCTTCCGACACCGAGGGGAACATATTGAGGGCACTGCTCGGCAATATATGCGACCTGGAAATCATACGCCTCCTGCACTCCGAAGATGTCCGGAGCATTGGCCTGGAGCATCGCGGGAGTCGCTATCTTACGGATATCCCACGAATTGTCTCCGTCATTGGCGACACCAAGGCGGATGTTATAGGACATGACATCGAGAGAGACCTCTGCCTGTTTCTTGCATGATGTCAGCGGAATGAGCAGCGAAAGAGCTGCGGCAAAAATCAATACTTTTTTCATATAGGAAGATGTTCTTTTGGTTTATCTGGTCCTTAGTTGTTATCTGTGCAAATATACTTATTTTTGATATAAACGGAAATAATTAAATGCTGCTTCAGAGAGGTTCCGCGAAGCGACAAGAGGATCCATCGCGACGGAAAGCGGCATTCCGGGAGGAGTAATCGGGATTACCTCGGAAAAAGGATATTCTCCGAGAGCACAACTTCCGCAAAAGGCTATTATCGGGATAGGATTCTCTCCGCCGGATGCGGCTTCCACTCTTTTTATTATACCCGAGGGGGTCTTGCCGAGGGCCGTCTGGGTATCTATCCGCCCTTCTCCGGTAATGACGATGTCCGCTCCGTCCAAAAAAGAATCAAAACCGACAGAGTCGAGGACAAGCTCTGTCCCGGGGCGAAGTTTGCCTTTCAAGAACGCCGAAAAGGCAGCTCCCAGCCCGCCTGCGGCTCCTCCGCCTGGGTTTTTGGAGATATCTACCCCTATGTCCCTTTTAATTACAGAGGAAAGAGACAGCATCCCTTCGGTAAGGGTCTTTACCATCTCAGGAGTCGCTCCCTTTTGCGGCCCGAAGACAGAGGGAGCATCGGCGAAAACGGTACTCACATCGCAGGCTACCATGAATTCCACCTCCTTCAGCCTCGGGTCTGCTTGAGAAGAATCGATGGATGCTACAAGGGGAATGGTCTCTCCGGAGCATGGACACAAGAGTGCCCCTTCCCCATCGAAGAAGCGGTAACCGAGGGCCGAGAGCATTCCGATGCCGCCATCAACGGTGGAACTTCCTCCAAGGCCGATTATCAGCCTCCGGCATCCCTTGGAGATAGCCGCAAGAAGGAGCTCTCCCAGACCGAAGGAACTGGTCTTCATCGGATTCCGAAGCCTTTCTGGAACGAGGGGAAGTCCGATTGCCGCAGCAGACTCGATGATAGCGCACTTCTTATTATCCACATCCGCAATCCCATATTTCGCCAGAACAGGTTCCCCCAGAGGGCCATGGACTTCAACCTCTTCAAAAACGCCCCCAAGAGCATCTACAAGAGCCTCAACGGTACCTTCTCCGCCGTCCGCGACCGGTATTTTTACAGTTTCCGCCTCCGGGATCGCTCTTAAAATGCCTTTTTCCACGGCGTCGCCGGCCTCTCTGGATGAAAGGCAACCCTTGAATGAATCTATTACAATAACCGCTTTCATACCCCACAAATATAGTTAAAATCGCCTTGCAGAAGAAGATAAGCTGTTGAAAACTTTGTTAATTACGAATTATTTTCTTATCTTTGCCGTCCCAAATTTTTGGGGCAAATAACATAAATTAAAGATTTACAATTATTTATGCCAACAATTCAACAACTTGTTCGCAAAGGACGCGAGACCCTTGAAGTAAAAAGCAAGTCTCGTGCGTTGGATGCTTGCCCTCAGAAGCGTGGCGTATGCCTTAGGGTCTATACAACAACCCCTAAGAAACCTAACTCAGCAATGCGTAAGGTTGCCCGTGTACGTCTTTCTAACGCCAAAGAGGTCAATGCCTACATCCCGGGCGAGGGCCACAACCTCCAGGAGCACTCAATCGTGCTTGTTCGCGGAGGCCGTGTAAAGGACCTTCCGGGTGTACGTTACCACATCCTTAGAGGAGCTTTGGATACAGCTGGTGTAGACGGCAGGACCCAGTCCCGTTCGCTCTATGGAGCCAAGAGGCCAAAGAAATCTAAGAAGTAATTATTCACCTATTAATTCTTTTTCAAAATGAGAAAAGCGAAGCCTAAAAAGAGGATTCTACTTCCGGATCCCAAGTTCCACGACGTGGAAGTTACACGTTTCGTGAACAATCTTATGTTGCAGGGGAAGAAGAGTATCGCGTATTCTATTTTTTACGATGCCATCGACATGGTAGGCGAGAAGATGAAAGATTCTGACAAGGCTCCTATAGATATTTGGAAAAAGGCGCTCGAGAACGTGACTCCTCAGATCGAGGTTAAGTCCCGTCGTATCGGTGGTGCCAACTTCCAGGTGCCTACAGAGCTCCGTCCTGAAAGGAAAGTCTCAGTCTCCATGAAGAACATGATTTCTTTCGCCCGCAAGCGCTCAGGACACTCTATGGCAGAAAAACTCGCTGCTGAAATCGTTGCTGCTTACAACAACGAAGGTGGCGCGTTCAAGCGTAAAGAGGACATGCACAGGATGGCAGAGGCCAACAAGGCATTTGCCCACTTCCGTTTCTAAACCGCAAGTCAAGTGGCCAACAGGGATCTCAAATACACCAGGAATATCGGTATCATGGCACACATTGATGCCGGTAAGACCACTACGTCCGAACGTATCCTTTTCTACACCGGTAAGACCCACAAGATCGGCGAAGTCCATGAAGGAGCCGCCACAATGGACTGGATGGTGCAGGAGCAGGAGCGTGGTATCACTATTACCTCCGCTGCTACCACCGCATTCTGGCATTTCCATGGAGACACCTATCAGATCAACCTGATAGACACTCCGGGACATGTTGATTTCACCGTCGAGGTCGAACGCTCGCTGAGAGTACTGGACGGGACGATTGCGACATTCTGCGCAGTCGGCCGCGTACAGCCCCAGTCCGAGACCGTGTGGAGACAGGCGGACAAGTATGGTGTTCCAAAGATTGCCTATGTAAACAAAATGGACCGGGTCGGAGCTGATTTCCTCTCCTGCGTGGATGAAATCAAGGCTAAACTCGGTGCCAATGCAGTTCCCGTATGCCTCCCTATCGGAGCAGAGGACCAATTCGAAGGTATCGTTGACCTTATCACTATGAAGGCTATCTATTATGATTCCGGCGAAGAACTCGTCAACTACGAGATCAAGGACATTCCGGCAAACATGATAGAAGAAGCCCGTCAGTGGAGAGAAAAGCTCCTTGAGACAGCCGCCGAGTGCGACGACTCCCTCATGGACAAGTTCTTTGAGGATCCCGATTCCCTTACAGAGGATGAAATAGTAGCAGCTCTTCGCAAGGGCACAATCTCTATGAAGATTGTCCCTGCCTGCTGCGGATCTTCATTCAAGAACAAGGGAGTTCAGTACCTCCTCGACAGCGTCATGAGATATCTCCCGTCCCCTCTCGACAAGGGAGCAGTCAAAGGGACTCACCCCAAAACCGGACAAGAGATTGAGCGTAAGCCGGACAATAAAGAGCCGTTCTGCGCGCTTGTATTCAAGATTGCCACCGACCCGTACGTCGGGCGTCTGGCGTTCATGAGGGCCTATTCAGGCCATCTCGATGCCGGCTCCTATGTCTATAATACCCGTACCGGCAAGAAGGAAAGGGTAGCCAGATTGTACCAGATGCATTCCAACCACCAGAACCCTATCGAGTTTGTGGAGGCTGGTGACATCTGCGCAGCAGTCGGCTTCAAGGACCTCCGCACTGGCGACACCGTCTGTGTAGAGGAGCACCCTATCACCCTCGAGTCGATGGAATTCCCTGATCCCGTCATCGGTATCGCCGTCGAGCCAAAGACCCAGCAGGATCTTGACAAGCTCGGCATCGCCCTCGGCAAACTCGCCGAAGAGGACCCGACCTTCACGGTCAAGGCCGACAATGAGACAGGACAGACCATCATCAGCGGTATGGGCGAGCTCCATCTGGACATCATCGTCGACCGTCTCCGCAGGGAGTTCGGCGTCGATATCAACCAGGGAGCCCCGCAGGTCAACTACAAGGAGACCATTACGGGTACGACACAGCTCCGCGAAGTCTTCAAGAAACAGACCGGCGGTAGGGGTAAGTTTGCAGACATCATAGTAGAGATCGCTCCGGCCGACGAAGGCGTTACCGGTCTCCAATTCGTCAACGAAGTCAAGGGAGGAAATGTACCGAAAGAGTACATACCTAGCGTCCAGAAGGGTTTCGAGTCGGCAATGTCCAACGGAGTCCTTGCAGGATTCGAGGTTCCGTCCATCAAAGTCACCCTCCTCGACGGAAGCTTCCACCCGGTGGATTCAGACCAGCTCTCCTTCGAAATCGCAGCCCGCATGGCTTTCCGCCATGGCTGTGTGAAGTGCCACCCTATCCTTCTCGAGCCTATCATGACCCTCGAAGTCGTGACTCCCGAAGACTATATGGGCGACATCGTAGGAGACCTCAACCGCAGGAGAGGCCAAATCGTTGCGATGGATTCGACAGCCAATGGCGCACGAATCGTCAAGGCATACGTTCCTCTTGCTGAGCAGTTCGGTTACGTCACCGTTTTGAGGACGCTCTCTTCAGGACGCGCGACCAGCACGATGAGCTTCGACCACTATGCCGAAGTTCCTGCGGCGATTGCCAAGGATATCATCGAAAAGAGCGGCTACAGCAGGATGCACTTCGACGACGAATAAAAAGAAGAAATTTTAAAAGTTATTGATATGAGCCAGAAAATTAGAATCAAACTCAAGTCATTCGATCATACCCTTGTTGACAAGTCAGCAGCTAAGATCGTTGATACAGTGAAGTCTACCGGTGCAAAGGTCAATGGTCCTATTCCTCTTCCCACGCACAAGAAAATCTTCACCGTAAACCGCTCCACCTTCGTTAACAAGAAGGCCCGCGAGCAGTTCGAGCTCGACTCCTATGTTCGTCTTCTCGACATCGACGACTCCAACGCAAAGACCGTCGACGCTCTGATGAAGCTCGAACTTCCTTCGGGAGTTGAAGTCGAAATCAAAGTCTGAGGATAATTAAGAAATTATTCTTATATTTGTAGGACCGCCTATCCGGGTTTTATGACTCAGAAGCGGCGGCTCCGCAATCCGGTCCCATAGCTCAGTTGGTTAGAGCATCTGACTCATAATCAGGGGGTCGTAGGATCATGCCCTACTGGGACCACACGCTAATAGAACGCCACCCTTTCCCGGGTGGCGTTCCGCGTGTGGCCCCAGGGTTGTCTATTCATTGGGGAGAGGACTCCCCAAACCCCTCCCGTCGGCCGATGGCCTCCGAAGAACAGGGCTTTTTTTAGTGGCTGCAATCATTGCCTGAAAGCGCGAGTGGCGCAGGTGGACCGCCTGAATGGCGCAGGTGGACCGCCTGGGTGGCGCAGGTGCGATTTTTTCGTGGTGACCTGCGCCGCTTGTCAATTATAAGTTTCTGATATTCAATTTGTTAATAATTCACCATGGCGCAGGAGACCAGCATTTTTCCGCACCTGCGCCACGCCGTGCGACCGGGAGGGTGGTTTCGTCCATGGAAAAGGCCGATTTGCATGGATGAAATTGTGTTTTTGCCGGTTCGTCCATGAAAAAGCCATGTTTTCATGGATGAGATTGCGACCGTGGCGAGAATGTTCGCCTAATGTTCGTCAAAGACTCTAAATGAAACAGAAAGATGGCCTGATTTGTATGGTTTTTTTATATTTGCAGGTGGAGCAGCCAAGTTATGGTTGAATTAGATTATGAGTTACGAGTATAGCATACGGATTCCTGAGAGCGATCGGGCCTTGTTGCTTTTTTAAGGAAGTGAGGATGTAATAGGATTGCGGATGTGGAAGGACGTTCTTTTCTCTTCGAAGCATTGTGATTAAGAATCAGAAATCAGAAAGACAGTTGAGCATCCTTAGGATAGTTGTAAAGGGAAGACCAATATTTTGATTTTTCTTGTATTATAAGAATTTGTTTGATACCTTTGTTATAATCACTATCTTAAAGATTTGACAAACATGATGAAATCAAGGATTCTAACATTGCTATTTTTGTTTTTATCGCTCTTTTTCATTGCGCAGGTCTCCTACGCTCAACAGACATATCGGTATCAAGCCGTAAAAAAAGTAAGTGATGATGGCGTCGCTGAAAAGTTGAACTATTCCTTGTTTTTTACTTTCTCTGGTAATGCTCTTTATCAGTCCGATGAAGACGGAAATTTAGCAACATCACCCTTAATAGGGAAAGCTCCAGTAGCTTATTTATTTGAGACGATTGACGGTAATATGTATTATTATTACGTGAGCCCATTTAGCGGAAAACCCGATAGGAGTTCTGGGATAATAGTATCTCCTGATTACTCTGTCATGAATCATTATACAAAAACTAA
The DNA here is from genome assembly GCA_900318955.1 of uncultured Bacteroidales bacterium. GTDB lineage: Bacteria > Bacteroidota > Bacteroidia > Bacteroidales > UBA932 > Cryptobacteroides. The sequence goes on along the minus strand of ONMJ01000021.1, from coordinate 34,122 downwards.
TCATTATACTATTGTATACCATAGGCAGTCCGAAGCAGACAGAGACCAGATACCTGGCCTAATTAGATGATTTCAAGAATCCCATGAAGCGCATTCCGTTTATTCTGCTGTTCATCATTCTTCATCTCTCGGCTATCCAAGCTCAAGAGACGTATTATTATCGTTTAACCGGTGTTGTTATTGATGGGACGAAAAGGAATCCGGGGACTTCATCCGGATTGTTTGTCACTTTTAACAAGAACGTCTGTTACGATTCGGATAAAGATGGATATTCTAACGGGATGGGAACGTTGCATCGAGTGGCGGAGAATAATCAATCGATTAAGTATAGCGGCTACTGTTTTTTTGGAAATGCTGATTATGTCGTTTCAAAGAATAAGGATCTAATAAACATCTGGAATTCTGAAAGAAAGGTTTATATTTATAATAGAGAAACTCCATCTTCCGGTACATCAAATTCATTTTATGGGAACATCGTCTGCTTATATGCACCAAAGGAAGTGGCTGCTCCTACAACAGATCCTTCAAATAATCAGATTATTAACAATCCATCAAGCACAAAGAGTTCTCATTCTTCACACGACCTAGAATGCAAGGCATGTTATGGCAGTGGCAAATGCTCTTATTGTGGGGGGCGAGGGTGGAAAATAATAGAAGATACTGTCCAAGATTGTATCATTTGTCATGGTTCTGGAAGGTGCCAGTCCTGCCATGGGAAGGGGAAGATTCATAGCTATTGATTTCCTTATCTTGGGACATGAAAGATAGAAGTCAGCTTCCTCGGAGCATCTTGAATCCGAGATTGTTCTCCATTTGCTCTGTTTAACATAGAAGTTATTAGACTCAAGCATAAATACACACTTTTGGGGATACTATCCTAAAGAATGTCGTCATTCTTATAATTGTATTGTTTCCCAAACCTACAAAAAGCAGCCACTCTTTCCTGGGTGGCGTTCCGCGTGTGGCCCCATGGTTGTCTATTCATTGGGGAGAGGACTCCCCAAACCCCTTCCGTCGGCCGATGGCCTCCGAGCGCTAATAGAACGCCACCCTTCCCTGGGGGCGTTCCGCGTGTGGCCCCAGGGCTGTCTATTCATTGGGAAGAGTTCTCCCCAAAACCCTTCCGTCGGCCGATGGCCTCCGGAGAACCCTGTGGCGCAGGTGGACCGCCCGAGTGGCGCAGGTGCGATTTTTTCGTGGCGACCTGCGCCGCTTGTCAATTATAAGTTTCTGATATTCAATTTGTTAATAATTCACCATGGCGCAGGAGACCAGCATTTTTCCGCACCTGCGCCATGCCGCGCGACCAAAAAGGCCTTTCGTGGGACAGGAAGATGTTTCACCTCGATGTCGCGTGACGGAAAAGGCCTTCCGTGGAATGGGACCCTGTTTTCGCTGCCTCCGTGCTACCAGAAAGGGCATTCAGTACACGGGAAGTTGTTCCTGATCCATGCCGTGAGTTGTAACATTCTGATAGACAAGAGTTAATTTAATTTAAACTCAGGCCACATAAGACCTTAATATACATAAATTCCTGTATATCAGCTTCTTATAGCTCACGCTGTTTTGGGCGTGATTTAGGGCTCAAAAACAAACCGGATTTCCTGATGGCGCAGGTATCCCTCCTTGTGGCGCAGGTGCGGTTTTGTCGTGGTCTCCTGCTCCATGCCGTGCGAAGCGGCAGGTAAACTTTCTGGCAGTTTTTTTGCAAAACATCCGGGAAAAACTGTTGACGCCATGAAAAAATATATTTCCTTCCTATTGGCAATCGCCTCTGTGGTCTTCTCCGCCTCCACGTGCGAAAAGATGGAGCCGGGAGACTATAGGGATTTCTCGGGGGCGAAGATCAACCTCCTCGGTTGCTGGGTCCTTACGGAGGTCCTGTACAAGACCGCCGGAGTCACTCAATCCCACCCATGCACCCCTGAATCCATCATGGAGTTCTCTCCAAAAGGCATCGGATATACACGGGACATGGCCGGAGAGATCATTGACAGCTGGCACTACGAGACCTTCCGTGCTGCTGTCACCATCTTCACCAACGCGGAATGGGAGAACAACCGTGGGCTCGGGGAAGACGACAGCCAGTATGAACAAGGCAAGACCTACTATTTCCATGTGGTGGATGAAAACACTATCTCTTCAGAGGAAAAAGTATCGTCTAGCAGCTACGTCATAAACTATTTTACCCGCTTCGACGAGTCGTCTTTCCTCACTAAATCCTTCGAGGAAGAGATGTTCAGTCCCAACACGCTCATCATCATGTATGATGCTGAAATTGGGAAAGCGCCTCTTGCAAAAGCCGTCAGCTCTTATGGAGCCGAAATCATCTATGACTATAGCATTATCCCCGGCATGGCCATCCGCATCCCCGAGGGGACAGATATCCGTAGGGCAATATCCTATTTCAAAAATGTCAAGGGCGTCGTCTCCGTAGAGCGAGACAGGATTACCCACCTGACAGACCCAGTCAAACCAAGACTCGAAATCATGTAGATACCGATGAAATCAATCCTTTTATCTTTCGCGATCATTTCCTCTCTTTTCTCCGTTGGATCCAGCCGTGAGGTGAGAATTTTCAAGGGTACGAGCCGCTACAACAGTGATGTTATCTGTTCAGTGAGGGACTCGAAAGTCTACAAGAACTTTTCCACGTACTCCAGCGACATCATCTGCACGGTTCGCGGCGAAAAGATCTACAAAGGCTCTGGATCATACTCCAGCGACGTTCTATATACGGTCAGGGACGGCAAGGTATTCAAGGGGAACAGCAATTACAATTCCGACATCCTCATGACAATACGGGACGGGAAGATTTTCAAGGGGACATCCAACTACAACTCAGATATCATTGCCAACGTCAGGGACGGCAAGGTATTCTCCGGCACATCCAACTATAATTCCGACATCCTGTTCTCCTATGACGGCAACCTTACCCTCATCGAGTTTGTCGCCATCTGGCATAGCACAATGCTATTATAAACCTTTTTCTCTAATCTGTCTGTTTTTCTACTTAAGGTGTACCTCCTTGTGGCGCAGGTGCGCATCCCCTGTGGCGCAGGTGCGATTTTTTCGTGATGACCTGCGCCGCTTTTCAATGATAAGTTTCTGATATTCAATTTGTTAATAATTCACCATGGTGCAGGTCCCGGGTATTTTTCCGCACCTGCGCCATGCCGCGCAACAGAAACAAGCTTTTGGGGGCAAAACAATGGGTTTTCGCCACGCTTTTATTATCTTTGATTGTTTTAAAAGAGATATCATGAAAAAGCAAGTAGTCATTCTCGCAGCAATTATCGCAGCGGCGGTCTCATGCGGAAGCAAAGAGGGCTTCACTGAGAGGGAAAAAGAAATCATAAACGGGCAGGAAGGGCCGATGTATGTTACCGTGATTAATGACCCCGAGGACAGTGTCATACTCCGGACTCCTTCTCTTCCGCTAACGAAAAAGATGCTCGAAAGTCCTGAGTTCAAGGCTCTTGCCGAAAAGATGCTCATAACAGTGAATGACCCCTCCCAGGACGGAGTCGGGATTGCGGCGCCCCAGGTCGGAATCAACCGCAGGCTTGCATGGGTCATGAGGTATGACAAGGAGGGAAAACCGTTTGAGCTCTTCCCCAACCTAGTCATTGAGAGCCGATTCGGAGAGATTACGCATGGACCGGAAGGCTGCTTATCGGTACCTCCCAAAAGAGGTCTCGTCCCTAGATATTCATCAGTAATTATCTCATATACAGATCCTTCCACTCTTGAGCCAGCAAGAGACACCATCTCCGGATACACCGCTATCATCTTCCAGCATGAGTGCGACCATCTCGATGCGACCCTCTATATCGACAGGGCGGATACTGTATTTATCAGTGAATCATGGGTTGCAGAGAGAGATTCCTTCGAAAGAGCAGGGGCTTATTTGAAGCCCGCAGTCATGAAATCCACAAAAAATCGCTAACTTAGCATCAAACACTGATTCTGACAATGAGAAAAAAACTCTTCCTTCTCTCTCTGGGACTTATAGTCTCTTTAGCCGTTTCGGCGCAATCCAAGTACGATGATATATACTATTTCCCTGAATCAGAGTCTCCGGACGGGACTCATTTCCTGCCCCCGCCGCCTCAGGAAGGCTCCCCTCTTTATGAGTATGATCTAAAACGGCATGAATGGGCCAAAACGTTCAGAGGAACAGAAAGAGAAGCTAGAGCTCTGAGAGAGACTACAACTAATATCGCGAAAATGGCCGCCCTCTTCAGCGGAGCGTTCGGAATGGAGATAACACCGGAAAAGACTCCGGCAATCTATCACGTGCTCGAAAGAGGGGTTGTTACCATGAGACTTTCCGCGACCCAGCCGAAGGCCCATTACATGAGAAAACGCCCGTTCGTTGTCTTCAATGAATCAACAATCACCCCCGAAGAAGATGAGGACCTCGGAAAGTCCGGATCCTACCCTTCCGGCCATTCGCTAAGGGGATGGGGCATGGCCCTGATCCTTTCGGAGATCAACCCGGCAGCCCAGGACACCCTCCTCAGATTTGGCTATGAATGGGGTGAAAGCAGGGTTATCGGGAACTATCACTGGCAGAGCGATGTTGACGCCTCAAGACTTCTTGCAAGCGCAGCCCTTGCCCATCTTCACACAAACGAGATCTTCCTAGAAGATCTGGACAAAGCGAAGCGGGAATTTGCCCTCCTGAGCGGAAAGAAAGATTCCGACCTTGGAGAGATTGCACGCCGCCGCTATGAGGCCCTGACAGGAAAACCTTTCCCTGAGGAAAAATGCACTTGCTGCTGCGGGCAATCGTATTATCAAAGAATAACTAATTAAAAGATTATGAAAAAGTATATCCTGATTCTGGCTGCTGGAGTCCTCCTTGCCGCCTGCGCCGAAAAGAAGCCGGTCGTAACAGAGGAAAAAATTGATTTTGAGACGGTTGTGTCTCAGAGAAGGAGCACCCGCGACTTTGATCCTTCGGCAAAGATATCGGCCGAACAGATCAGCGAAATCATCGCCGTCGCCCAGAACGCACCCTCTTGGAGAAACCTCGAGCCTGCCCGCTACCACGCAGTTCTTTCTGAGGAAAAACTGCCTGCGGCAAAAGCTCTTCTTATGGGCAATGCAGAAAGAGTCAGTGGCGCTGCTGCAATAGTTGTAACCACCTTTGTAAAAGGTCTTTCCGGGTTCAGAGACAATGGCGAACCTGTCGATGCCCTAGGCAATGGATGGGGAGCTTATGATTGCGGTCTCGCGAACTCATATTTTGTCCTTGCCGCCCGAGCTGCCGGATTTGACACCCTCATAATGGGCGGCCGCGACGCCGAGGGGCTTCGCTCCCTACTCGGAATCCCTGAGACAGAAGAAATAATGACGGCAATTGCTGTTGGAGTAAGGGCATCCGAACCCCGCTTCGCAGAGAGACCAGCTGTCGAAAAAGTAGTTAAATTCTACTAAATCAAGAGGTTGGTCACAAAGATGACCACAATCGCTATCGGTGCTACATACCGAATAAGGAAATAGACCGGTCCAATATAGGGGCGGTTGGAAGGCGACGCCCCTCCGGACAGCAGCTCATCACGAACTGCGCCTTTATCCATCGCCCAGCCGACAAAGATTGTAAAGATAAGGCCTCCGATTGTCATTAAATAATTGGATACCAGCTTGTCCAGGAAATTGAATATGGTCTCCCCAAGGAGTTTTACTCCCGAAAGCGGGCCGAAAGATAGAGAGCACAGAACTCCTATCGCCCATGTCGCTATGAAAATGACCGCTGTAGCCTTCTTGCGATTGAATTTCTTCTCATCCACAAGATAGGCCACTGACGCCTCCATCATTGAGATTGACGATGTCAGTGCCGCGACGAGAATTGTTATGAAAAAGACTATCGCAATCACTGCGCTCACCCATGGAATCCCGGCTCCCATCTTGTTGAAAATAAACGGAAGCGTCTGAAACACAAGTCCCGGGCCAGCATCCGGCTCTACCCCGGAAGCAAAGACGGCAGGCATTATCGCGAAGCCGGCAAGGAGGGCGAAGATAAGGTCGGAAACAGCGGTTCCCACCCCTGAAGCAAGTAAATTCTCCTTCTTGCTTATATATGAAGAATATATCAGAATGGTCCCGACCCCGAGAGACATGGAGAAGAAGGACTGCCCCATCGCTGCAGCAACCGCTTCCGCTGTCAGCTTTGAAAAATCAGGCTTGATGAGATAATCGATCCCCTTCGATGCTCCCGGAAGGCTCACGGAATATACAAGTATAATGAGGATCAGGAAGAAAAGGAGCGGAATGGTGATCTTTGTAAATCGCTCGATCCCTTTTTTGACCCCTCCTATAATGACCCCGGCCGTGGCCCCGAGGAAAAGCGTATGCATGATTATCGGTTCCCAAGTCGAAGATATGAACATGGAGAAAAGGGAGGGAATCCTATCCGAAGGAGTGTTGTTGAATTCAAAGGCCAGGGACTTGAAGAGATACTCTACCGACCAACCTCCGACGACGCTGTAGTAGGAAAGAATCAGAACCGGAGAGATTATCGTTATAAGGCCTGCCCATTTCCATTTGGAGCCCGGGGCCAACTTTTTCATGGCCCCATAGATATCAGATCCTCCGCGGCGCCCGATTATCGATTCTGAGAGAAATATCGGCAGGGAAAGCAGGAAGCAGCATAGAATATAGACAATGATGAATGCCGCCCCTCCATACTGCCCGACCATATAGGGGAATCTCCATATATTGCCGAGCCCGCCATTGCCATTATCACAGCAAAGCGTGAGGAGAAATGCTCTCTAGAGGGGTCCATACTAGAGGAAATTTGCTATGAATACTATCCCGAGGAGCACCGGCGCCACATATTTAATAAGAAAATATGTCGACTCAAAGAGCCTTCGGGAACCTCTTGCCTTCCCGGAAGATGTAAACTCGTCGCGTACAGCCTCTTTATCCATCTTCCATCCAACGAATACTAGCGTCAGCATACCCCCTATAAGAAGGAGGAAGTTGGACGCGAATTTATCGAAGATATCGAAGATATTGTTACCTAAGAGGGTAATTCCTTTTAACGGCCCAAATGATAGCGAACAGACAGCTCCTGCAATCCAAACCATAGTAAAGACTAGAAGGCTGGCGGATGATCGTTTCATCTTCTTTTCATCGACGAAATAGGCAACGCCGACTTCCATAAGGGACACCGATGATGTCAGGGCGGCGATGAGTATTGTGAGGAAAAAGAGGATGGCGATTATGGAACTCAAAACAGGCATTGTCTCGCTTAGCGAGGTGAAAATAAACGGGAGCGTTTCGAAGATAAGTCCCGGACCCGCACCTGGTTCTATTCCGGCCGAGAATACGGCTGGAATAATGGCAAAGCTTGCAATAATGGCGAAAAGAAAATCAGAAACACCTGTAGCAAAGCCTGTTACAACCGGATTCTCCTGCTTCTTGATATATGAGGAATAGGTGATAATGATGCCCATCCCAAGGGACATTGAATAGAATGACTGACCAAGGGCATTGACTAGTGTCGCCGGAGTTACTTTGCTCCAATCGGGACGGACAAGGTATGCTATTCCCGCCGAGGATCCCGGAAGGGAAACCGAATAGACGGCGATAATGACAACAAGGATAAAAAGGAGAGGAATGGTCAGCTTGCTGAACTTCTCGATTCCTTTTCGGACTCCGCCGAGAATGACACCGAGAACGAGGAGAAGATATATTGTAAAGAACACAAGCGGTCCCCATGTCCCCGTTATGAATTCTCCGAAGAGGCCCCTCACCTCAACAGCGTCAGCATTGGTAAAGGTCAGCGAGCAGGCCTGGACGAGGTACTCGAGAGACCATCCTCCGACAACACTGTAATATGAAAGAATGAAAAGAGGGATGAAGATACTGAGAGCCCCGAACCACTTCCACGCAGTCCCGGGAGCAAGTTTTTTCATCGCTCCGATGCAGTTGGACTGGGTGCGGCGGCCAATTATGAACTCGGCAAAAAAGATAGGCAGCGACAGTAAGAGTGTCGCTGCGATGTAGATGATAATGAAAACCGCGCCACCGTTTTCTCCTACCATGTAGGGGAACCGCCATATATTGCCAAGTCCTATCGCCGAGCCGGCAAGGGCGAGGATGGCGCCTAATCTTCCTCCGAATTTTTCTCTTTCCATCCGCCGTTTGTTCTGGTTCGTTTGTAGATTGAGAATGCGTACTCTATGCCGCTTGCTTCGTCCCTTCTAGGCTCGGTGCGTGAGACCTCCAACCAAAGTGCCGGATCAATCTCGGGGAAGAACGCATCTGCGTCGAGGACGGTATCGTGGACATGAGTAATAAAAAGAGTATCAGCCGTTTCCATCGCCTGCCTATATGTATAGGCCCCGCCAATGACAAAGCAGCGGCCCTTATCTTTTGCGGCCAGATCGAACGCCTCGGGGAGAGAGGCTACCACATCGACCGTCGAAGGGGCATCGGGCCAAGGGAACTCGGAGATGACGATATTATGGCGCTTGGGGAGAGCGCGCCCTATAGACTGGAAAGTCATCCAGCCCATAATAACCGTGCTGCCGGTTGTTGTCTCACGGAAGTAGCGCATGTCTCCCGGGAGATTCCAAAGCAGCTGGTTCTTTTTTCCGATCGCGTAATTGTCCGCTACGGCTACGATAATACACTTTTCCATCATTGACTACAAATATAATATTTTACGGCTATTTTTTGTCATTCCAGACTAATTTTGTAGCTTAGTAGGCGTAATATTATTATTACACAATCAGTTAACTAAAACCAAAAGATTATGAACATTCTTATTACCCTTCTCATCGGCGCTGTTGCCGGTTGGCTGGCAGGGTTCTTTGTCTTCAAGGACAAGGGCGGCCTCCTCTGGAACATCATCATCGGCCTCCTCGGCGGAGTTGTAGGCGGATGGCTTCTTGGTCTTATCGGAGCTGACGGCTCTTTCTGGTCACAGTGGTATGGACAGATTGTCAGTGCCCTCATCGGCTCTGTCGTTCTGCTTTGGATCTGGAATCTTATCAGGAAGAAATAGGCATTTCTCCTAATGATCTAGGGCCGACTCCCAATAATGGTGTCGGCCTTTTTTTGTTCTCACTGCTATTTCCCTGACCGCTTCATGCATAGTGGATAAGGAACTGGATCTCATGCGTTATAACCGGTTTTCTGTTGGGGAAACAGATCCTCTTTTTATGGAACAACAAAAAGAGACATTTCTTTTTTACGTTTTTTATCCTCCCTAATGATGGAATTAAGTAACATTGCATCGGGAATTCCGGTCGGAATTCTTGGTATTCTGTAGAATAATCAGCATCTTTGCACATACAGGGTACCTATGTTTCTCACATAATATCCTGGAAAATGACAAACATTAAATTTGTCGACGTAATGTCGGATGAGGGGTTTAAGCGAGTTTTTGGCGTGGAGGAGAATATGATTTTGCTGCTGGAAGCCGCATTCCAAGACAGGAAAATCCGAAAAGTAAAGTACCTGGACAAAGAGAAATTCGGACTGTTTAAAAATAGCAGAAGATCAATTTATGACCTTCACTGCGAAGATGAGAACGGAAAGAAATTCATTGTCGAAGTACAGTATAAAGAAGTTGATAACTTCATCAACCGTTCTATCTACTATGTCTCTTCCTGCCTTCAACAGCAAACTAAGCCTGGCAAAGATTGGGATAACAGGATGAAGCCGGTTTACTTTTTGGCGTTGACGCCATTCGATCTTCCCGGGACTCCTCCGGACCAATGGCTACACCGATTCGAATTACGCGAAGAAAAAAGTGGGCAACTTTTGACGGATAACATCCGCTTTGTTTATGTGGAACTTGGCAAATTCAACAAGAATGACGAAGAGTTGTCAACGAAAGAAGACCGGATGGCTTTTTTTATGAAAAATGCAGCATTTTTGGAACACAGACCCACATCCATGATGCTGAAAATGTATGATACTTTATTCAATGCAGCGGCCTTCGCTGGCATGACAAGAAAACAACAGGAGGATTATATGAGCTGGTGGAGAATCAGACAAGACAACTACAATGCAGACAGACGAGCTAAAAGGATCGCTCGGGAAGAAGGACTTGCCGAAGGATTAAAAGAAGGAAGAGAAAAAGGACTAGCGGAGGGAAGAGAAAAAGGACTAGCGGAAGGAAGAGCTGAAGGAAGAGCTGAAGGGGCTAGAGAACAGGCGGCCATTATAGCAACCAGGATGATGGAACTTGGTCTTTCAGAAGAAACCATAGAACAGAGCACTGGGCTTTCAGCGTCAGAAATCAAAAGCCTGACGAAATAATCATATAACATGAAACAGTACCTAGACCTTTTACGGCATATAAGAGAGAACGGAGTGATGAAGGAAGACCGCACCGGCGTTGGAACGCAGAGCGTCTTCGGCTATCAGATGAGGTTTGACCTTTCGGAAGGATTTCCGCTCTTGACGACTAAGAAAGTCCATCTCAAATCGATTATTTACGAACTTCTCTGGTTCATCGCTGGAGACACCAATATCAAGTATCTCAAGGAGCATGGAGTCTCGATATGGGATGAGTGGGCCGATGAAAACGGCGATTTAGGGCCCGTATATGGCCATCAGTGGCGTTCATGGCCGGCTCCGGACGGAAGGTCAATCGATCAGCTTTCGGAAGTCATCAATACAATAAAGCGAAACCCTGACAGCCGGAGAATGCTCGTATGTGCATGGAATCCGGGAGAGGTCGATAAGATGGCCCTCCCTCCTTGCCACTGCCTTTTCCAGTTCTATGTGGCTAACGGGAAGCTCTCTTGTCAGCTATATCAAAGAAGCGCCGATGTCTTCCTCGGAGTGCCGTTCAATATAGCCTCCTACGCCCTTCTGACGATGATGATCGCCCAGGTCTGCGGTCTCGAATGTGGCGAATTTATCCATACTACCGGCGATACCCACATCTACCGCAACCACTTCGACCAGGTCGCCCTCCAGCTAAGCCGTGAGCCTAGACCTCTTCCAAAAATGCTCCTGAACCCGGAGGTCAAGAGCATCTTTGATTTCAAATATGAGGATTTCACCCTCGAAGGGTACGACCCCTGGCCAACTATAAAGGCCCCGGTCGCGGTATAGACTGGCTTATTTCTTATTATAAACAGCGAATTCTTTTCCGGCTTCCGCAAGAGGGATTGGGTGCGTCCATTCATCCGAGAAGTTATACGGCATTATGAAGACATTACCTTCCCTGTCGCAGAAGTAGAGATGGGACTGGGTGAGGCGCTCGGGATTGCCGTCAGACCAGAAGCAGTAGAAGTCATCCGCCGCGTGCAGGGGACGGCGGCAATAGCCCATATTGTACCGGCTATCCTCAGTCAACTCTTTGATCTTTGTCCAAGTCGCCCCCTTGTCATAACTCTTCCACATCTCGACCTCTCCCCCGGTCTGCCAGAGCTGAGGCCCTTTCCCTGTCGGAGCGATTACAGTCCATTCGCCATCCTCCACCCAGATGCTTCCGCTGTCATAGTTGTGGGTAGAAGTCGTTATGTCATGGAATTCCCATTCCTTCCCGGTCCAGCGAGCCACAGACCACTGTCTCGGGCCATATTTGGGCCCCGGCTTATGGCCATAAGAAGTAACGAAAAGAACAACTGCACGTCCCTTGCTGTCAAAATTTACATCTTTGATATATACATTCTGTCCTTTCGACTGGGCATCGAGAATAAGAGCTGGCGAATCCAGTGTCGTGACGGGTGTCTCAACCTTCTTTCCGGAGGCAGTCTTCCATGTTTTCCCCCAGTCTGAAGACTCAAGATAATATATATTAGTTCTGGTATCGCAGTCTCCGTTTTTATGGCGATTGAAGGTCACGACTATCTTCCCCGTCACCGGGTCATAACCGGTTATCTCATAATGACCGCTTTTAGTATCCCCCGGGGTGATTATATTGGCAAGATTCTTTATTTCCGACCATTCGGTCCCATCCTTTGATGTCGACCAATAAAGCCTTCTGACGCCGGTATACTGGGTAAAATTGAGAAAAAAACCCCTCTTAGGATCATAAATAGGCTGGGGATATGTCATCTCCCAGGACTTGATATGGTGGAAAGAAGTGATATCAAAGGGCTTGTCGCTCTTGTAGATATGGCCGGGGCGCTTTTTGGAACGGCCGCTGACGAAAACCCAAAGATAACCGTCTTTATCTATCTGGAGGGACGGATTGTCATGGGGATCATTGACAGATTCCTTATCGAAAACTACCGTGGGCTTCTGCAGAAGGCCGGTTTTATGATCGAAGCAGCCAGCCATGCATAGCAGGTGCCTGTCCCCTTTATCGGTCGTTCCGCCATAGACAAAAAATGTCTTGTCCGTCTCCGGAGAATATATGGCGAGGGGAATATGCTTAACCAGATTCCCCTATACCCGTCGACTCTGGTATTATTTAGAGGCTGCGCTCCGGCAAAATGGGCCGCGAGGATCGATGCGGTAAGGATTGCCAATACTTTTTTCATTTAGAGATATACTCTTTTTTTATTTTACCGAGAAGGCCCAAATAATGGCCTCCTCAAAGACCTCGCCAGGTCTTAGAACCGTCGTCGGAAATTCCGGACGGTTCGGGGAATCCGGGCAATGCTGGCACTCTATGGCAACAGCATCATAGTCTTCGTACTTTTCACCATTCCTGCCTTCGGGGCAGCCGGAAAGCCAGTTTCCGGTATATATCTGGACTGCAGGCTGAGTGGTATATACATTGAGACAGCGTCCGGACTCGTCCTCATAAAGCTCCGCGGCCTCGCTGAGCTGACCAGGCTGCGCCCCGTCGATGAGGTAGCAGTTGTCATATCCCTTACCGTAATTCAAAGCCGGGAAATCGGCCTTGATCTCCTCCCCGATCTCCTTCGGAATCACGAAGTCCATCGGCGTCCCTGCAACGGGAGCCACTTCTCCGGTAGGAATAAGAGTCTCGTCCGTAGGGAGAAATTCTGATGCATTCAGACGGAGAATATGATCAAGACATGAGCCCGAACCTCTGAGGTTGAAATAAACATGGTTGGTAAGATTGATGACGGTCGGTGCGTCCGTCTCGGCAGTCAATGTAAGTTTAAGCTCGTTTTCCTCGCTCCACTCGTAATGAGCCACTACCTTAAGATTGCCGGGATAGCCGGCCTCTCCGTCCTCAGAGAAGTACATGAATTCAACGGCTTCTCCTTCTATCCTGCTCTCCCACAACTTGTTCTGGAAACCATCCGGCCCGCCATGAAGATGATTCGGACCATTATTGACAGGAAGCGTATATTCTTTTCCATCAAGAGTAAACTTGCCTTTGGCAATGCGGTTGGCATACCTGCCGGGAATCTTTCCGGCGCAGGGCCCGTCGGCAAAATAATCCTCGCCTTTCCCGTATCCGAGAACTACATTCTCTATCTTTCCCTCGCGGTCCGGAACGCCGATTCCGACTATTCCGGCGCCTACGGGAGAGAGCTGTACGTAAGCTCCACTATTATTCTTGATTGTATAGCGGAAAATATCCTCACCGCCTGCCGTTTTTCCAAATAGTTCTTTTGTGATTTCCATGATTCAGTGTTATTTACGGCAAATATAACAAGAAAGCACAGAAAGACACAAAAAAGTGTTATTTTTGTCTCACGTAATAACCGATAACACAATGAAGAAAATTCTCTACCTCATCGCTTCTGCGGCTCTTCTGCTCACAGCCTGCGGAAAGGAAAAACAGGAAGTTGGAATATCCAGAACGGCATGTGGCACGATCAGGACAACAATTACGACAATTTTGTCCAATTCGTAAAAGAGCAGGATCCGGACATCTGCGTCTGGTGCGAAGCCGAGTCACGATATCGCAGTTATACGGCTACAAAGATGGCCGGCTGCGAAGAAGCATACCTTCCTTATAATTGGGATCTCCTGGCTAGAAGATATGGACACAATTATATGGTTCTCGCCGGAAAGAGAGATACTTTCCCCCAGGTTGTAACCTCAAAATATCCCCTCAAAACCGTCAAGCGCATCAATGGAAACGGGGATGACATAATTGTCGTTCATGGCGCAGGACAGGTCGAAGTCGAGATAGGAGACAAGACTCTCAATCTGGTGACACTCCATACATGGCCCCAGAAATACGCTTATCTCGCAGAGGATCAGGAAGCGAGTAAGGCAGAACAGGGAGGCGACGTCTTCAGAAGCGTAGAGATGAAATACATCTGCGAGGAGACCATCCTTCAAGATAAAGATGCAGCAAAGAACAACTGGATAATGCTCGGCGATTTCAATGCTATCTCCAGCATCGATAACTTCCACTATGGTATCGCTGAAGACGACAAGCAGTTCCTTGTCCATAACTATGTAAGGAACAACACCCCTTATATCGACGTTATCGAGAAGTTCTATCCCGGAGATTTCCAGCCCTCAACGCAGTCAGGCCGAAGGATTGACATGGTCTACATGACCGAGCCCCTTTTCAAGACCGTCAAAGCCGCACGGATAATCCGCGACGGGTATGCCGAGTCCCACAGAGACACGACTTTCCGTAATTTCTGCCATCCTTCCGACCATTATCCGGTCGTTGTGGACATGGAGTTCTAGATTCCGAGTTCAGCTTTCATGGCCCTCAGCAGGTCGAATGCCTGCATGGGGGTCATATTGTTTAGATCCGCCGCCTTAAGACGGTCGCGAAGGGCTTCCAGCATCGGGTCGTCAAGCTGGAAGAGGGAAAGCTGGAGCGAGCCGTCCTTCTCGACCTTTCCTTCTTTGGTCATATGGGGCGTTATGGGCTTTTCAGCAAGCATCGCGGCCTTTTCCAACGCTTCGCTATTTTCCAGCGCCTTAAGGGTCTTTTCAGCCATTTCCAGCACCTCCTTCGGCATTCCGGCCATTCTGGCGACATGGATTCCGAAACTGTGGGCAGACCCGCCCTCCTTTATCTTGCGAAGGAAAATCACCTCTTTTCCAACCTCTTTGACCGTCACATGGAAGTTCTTGACTCTCGGATAGAGACCCTCGAGATCATTGAGTTCATGGTAGTGGGTTGCAAAGAGAGTTTTCGCTCCCTTTCCGTACTCATGGATATACTCTACTATCGACCGCGCAATCGACATGCCATCGAAAGTCGAGGTCCCGCGGCCGATTTCATCGAGAAGCACCAGCGAGCGGGAGGAGAGGTTATGGAGAATCATTGACGTTTCGAGCATCTCGACCATGAATGTCGATTCCCCGCGGGAAATGTTGTCTGTCGCCCCGACGCGGGTGAAGATCTTATCGAAATATCCGATATGGGCTTCCCGAGCAGGGACGAACGATCCTATCTGGGCCATCAGAACGATAAGGGCCGTCTGGCGAAGGAGGGCCGATTTTCCGGCCATATTGGGACCGGTCAGAATGATAATCTGCTGCTTCTCCCTATCGAGATGGACATCATTGGGGATATACTCCTCTCCAGGGCCCATCAGCGTCTCGATGACAGGATGACGACCGGCCTTGATGTCGAGTTCATATGAGCTATTCATCTCGGGACGGCAATAATTCATGGTCGCCGCCTGGACGGCAAAAGATGAGAGAACGTCGAGCTTTGCTATGATGCGGCAGTTTTTCTGTATGTCCGCTATCTTTCCCTGAAGGAAGAGGACAAGCGAAGAGTAGATCCTCGTTTCAATCTCATAGATCTTATCCTCAGCACTTACAATCTTCTCCTCGTATTCTTTAAGCTCCTCTGTAATATATCGTTCTGCATTCACGAGAGTCTGCTTTCTGACCCACTCGGAGGGGACTTTATCTTTGAACGTGTTTCGGACTTCTATATAATAGCCGAACACATTATTGAATCCTATCTTGAGCGAGCTGATACCTGTCCTTTCCGCCTCTCGGCGCTGCATTTCAAGAAGGATGTCTTTTCCACCGGAGGAGATATCCCTGTACTCATCGAGTTCGCTGTCAAAACCGCGGCGGATCACCGGCCCTTTACCAATCTGGGCCGCCGGTTCGTCTGCAAGAGTCTCCCTTATCCTCTTGAGGGAGTCTTCGCAGTCTTTGAGGCCTCTCATCAAGGCATCAAGAGGAGCGCACCCTCCTTCCGAGCACATCTGCTTTAGAGGAGCCATCTCCCCAAGGCCCCTTGCAAGCTGCATGGTCTCCCGAGGTCCTACCCTCCCTGTAGCCACCCTCGAGAGAATCCTTTCAAGGTCGCCAATGTTTCCTAGTGAGGTCGTGACCTTTTCCAGAAGCTCCTCATTATCAAGAAAATGCTGAACGATATCGTAGCGGGAATCAAGTTCCTTAATATCCATTATCGGCATCGCCAGCCACTGACGAAGGAGTCTCGCCCCCATAGGAGAAGAGCACTTGTCGATGGTCCCGAGAAGGGAGGACCCTTCCGCTCCGGAGGCCGGAGCAAAAACCTCGAGGTTTCTCATTGTGAACCGGTCCATCCAGACGAATTTTCCTTCATCAATCCTACCGATCGAGCAGATATTCTTAAGACCCGTATGCTGGGTCTGCTCCAAATAGACCATCAGGGCTCCTGCGGAGCAGATTCCAAGAGGGAAGGAGTCGATTGCGAAACCCTTGAGACTCTGAACATTCAGCTGCTTGCAGAGCTTTATGACAGCCGAATCGTAGACGAAAGCCCACTCGTCAATAGAGGTCGTATAGAAGTTCCCGAAACGCTCTTTGACCCCTTTCTCGTAGCCGCGCTGAACCACCAGCTCCCGAGGGTTAAGAGAGGAAAGAAGGGTTGCGATATAATCAAGGGACCCTTGGGCCAGTAGAAACTGCCCGGTCGAGACATCCAGAAAGGCCGCTCCGCAGTCATTTTTTTCGAAAGTAAGGCCGGCAAGGAAGTTATTCTCTTTCTGCTCGAGCATATTCTCGCCAAGGGAAATACCAGGGGTGACAATCTCGGTCACTCCCCTTTTAACGAGCTTTTTCGCAAATTTGGGATCCTCAAGCTGGTCGCAGACTGCGACCTTGTAGCCGGCTCTGACAAGCTTTGGAAGGTAAGAGTCGATGGCATGATGGGGGAATCCGGCCATGGCAACAGGCCCTTTGTCCCCGTTTGACTTTTTCGTCAGGACCAGTCCCAACACTTTAGAAGCAGTCACTGCGTCATCTGAGTAGGATTCATAAAAATCCCCGACCCTGTACAGTAGCAGGGCCTCAGGATGCTGTGCCTTTACTTCGAAGAATTGTTTGATTAGAGGAGTATCTTCCGCCGGTTTTGCCATCTTTCTTTTGCGACCGTCTATTTTGGCCGTAAAGACAAATGTAACCTTTTTTGGCATTATTTCAAAACAGGGATTGACTATTCGTCCTTTGCTATTTCATTAAAAAGAGGTACTTTTGTGCATGGACAAAACAATTTTGAAGAAAATAGGAATCGCCCTTGGCGCAGTAGCGTTTTTCCTCGCGCTTTCATACGGGTTCGTCCCGAAGGTTCTGCAGGGGCAGATAGTCGACCAGAGCGACATCTCCGGTTATATCGGGATGTCAAGAGAGATGACCGAGTGGAACAATGCCCACCCTGACGACCCTACCTACTGGACAGATTCGATGTTCGGGGGTATGCCGACAACGGCAATTTCCACCCGCAATACCGGCGACCTTACCCAAGGCCTCTATGATCTGCTCCTTACCGGAAAGCGGCCGGCAACATATCTGTTCATCGCCCTTCTCGGAGCCTTTCTCCTGATGCTCTCCCTCGGGATCGACTGGAAAATAGCCATTGGAGGTGCCGTAGCAATAGCTTTTTGTTCATACAACTTCCAGATTATCCAGGTCGGCCACAATACCAAGATGCAGGCTATTGCCTTCATGCCATGGGCCTTGGCGGCAATGGTCTTCACGTATAGATCAGCCCTAGGCAAGCTTTCTTCCGATAAAGACAGCAAGGGTTATCTCTCAAAGACAGTGCTGGGATCGGTTCTATTCGCCCTTGCCGTCAGCATGCAGATAAAGGCCAATCACCAGCAGGTGACTTATTATCTTGCCCTCATAATCTTGATATACGCACTTGTCCTTCTTGTCGATATTCTATGGAAACATAAGGAGAAATTTTCCCGCTTTGTCGTAGCTTCGCTGCTTCTGCTTTTTATCGGAGGGGTTGGAATAGCGACTAATGTCAACAAGCTTCTCCCTCTCTATAAATACACTCCACACACAATGAGAGGAGGGTCCGAACTTTCCGGGGGCCAATCATCCGGACAAGGGAAAGGCCTCGACCTCGAATATGCAACCGCTTGGTCATACGGATGGGAAGAACTTCCCAACATGATGATTCCAAACTTCAACGGTGGCGCTTCCTCAGGCGCTGTCAACCCTGACAAATCCGAGACAATCGCCCTTCTAAAGAAAGCAGGCCAGGGGAATCTTCGGGAGACCGCGAAACATCTTCCGATGTACTGGGGCCCCCAGCCCTTCACGGCAGGGCCTATGTATATGGGAGCTATTACCATCTTCCTTTTCATTCTCGGTCTCTGCCTGTACAAGGGAAAAGAAAAATGGTGGCTTCTTATCGCTACCATCCTTGCCATCCTTCTTGCTGTCGGCAGCCATTTTATGGCTTTCACCAAGCTCTGCTTCAATATTCTCCCTCTCTACAATAAGTTCAGGACGGTATCGATGGCCCTTATTATCCTGCAGGTTACCCTGCCGGTTCTGGGGTTCCTGGTACTCGACAGGATTGTCAAGGGAGATTATTCCAAGAAAGAATTCATGAAGGGCGGGCTCATCGCCTTCTGCCTCACGGGAGGCTTCTGCCTTGCCCTGGCTCTCATCCCTTCCCTCGCGGGAAGCTTTACCGGAGCGGTCGATGCGGGGCAGCCGGATGTCCTCGTTGATGCCTTCGTCGCCGATAGGAAAATGCTGCTTCGCCAGGATGCCATCACCTCCCTTGTTTTCATTGCGCTTTCCTTCCTTCTCCTTCTCTGGGCCTTCTCCCCGAAGGGACAGACAGAGCATGCTAAAGCCTTTGCAGGCGCAGGAAGAAGGGTTATCGCAGGGGTCACCATCTGCGTTCTTGTACTTATCAACATGTTCGCAGTCGGCAAGCGATACCTCAACTCCGACCACTTCACCACCCCGAAGAATTTCACACGCCAGTTCGCCGAAAGGCCGGTGGATAAGATGATTAAAGAAGATCCGTCACAGTCGTACAGGGTCTTGGACCTTACTGTCAACGTCTTCAATTCATCCGTCCCGAGCTACCACCACAAGAGCATCGGCGGTTATTCTCCGGCAAAGCTCCAGCGCTACCAGGACCTCATTGAAAAATACCTCAGCGGAGAAATCAATAGCGTCTACAAGGCTCTCCAGGGTGCTGGAACCATTGAGGAGGCCGAAGCGGCCCTGCCTGATACTCCTATCCTCAACGCCCTCAACAATAAATACATCATTGTCGGCGGCGAGAACCCTCCTCTAGTCAACAAGAACGCCCTCGGACCGGCCTGGTTCGTATCCTCTGTTGCCCCCGCAGCGACTCCGGACGAAGAAATAGCCCTTATCGGCTCGGCAGACCTTACTTCTACTGCGGTTATAGGAAAAGATTTCCAGCCAATCAATCTGAGCACGGCCGAGTCAGAGGATTCTTCCTCGATAGAGCTAGTCTCCTATGCCCCTAACGAGCTTCGCTACCGCTACTCTTCTTCTAAGGACCGACTTGCAGTATTCAGCGAAATATATTACCCAGGATGGAAGATTATCTCCTTTGACGGAGCCTCTCCAAAGGAAGAGATTCCTGTGATTCGTACAGATTGGACCCTTAGAGGAGCTGTCCTTCCTGCAGGGGAACATGAAATAGTTATGAGATTCCTTCCGGACTCATACCGCGTAGGGGCAAACGTTTCGAAGGCCTCTTCTATCGCCCTGATCATACTCACCCTGCTTGCCCTCTGCGGCATGGCGGTGCCAAAAATGAAAAAACGCCAGTAATATCACCAGATTATGAAAAAGAATATCTTTATCGCCTTTGCAGCTTTAGCTGTCACATTTAGCATCTGCTCCGCCCAGGACAAGAAGACCGACTGGGCACAGTTCTATAAGTATGAACAGGCCAACACAACCGTTACGGCTAAGCCCAAGGCCGTATTCATGGGCGACTCGATTACAGAGGGATGGTTCCGCCTGGACCCTGATTTCTTTACCTCGAATAATTTTCTAGGACGTGGAATTTCAGGTCAGACCTCTTCAGAGATGCTCGTCCGCTTCCGCAGAGATGTTCTTGACTTCCATCCAAAATACGTAGTTATCCTTGCGGGGACAAATGATGCGGCAGAGAACAACGGGAAAATCACCCCAGAGAATACTCTAGGCAACATTATCTCTATGTGCGAACTTGCAAAGCTCCATAAAATAAAACCTATTCTTTGCTCTGCCCTCCCCGCCGGACAATTCCGCTGGAGAAAAGAAATCACAGATGCTCCCGACCGCGTAAGGACCCTCAATGCTTTGCTTAAAGACTACGCAAAAAAGAACAAGATTGTCTACCTTGACTATTACCCTCTGATGGATGACGGGAACGGATCCCTTCCCGAAGCTCTTTCCAAAGACACTGTCCACCCTACTCTCGAGGGATATAAGATAATGGAAGAGGCAGTACTAAAGGTTTTGAGATAATTATTCGGCTTTCCCTTCTTGAATAGTAGAGAAGACGGTGACCCATGGGCCCCAACCTTCGGCCCCGTAGGTCCCGCCTTCTTCCGTATATCCGTTTTCAAGGGCGAAATCGACAGTTACAGTCCTTACCGCCGGCGTATTGTTCTCAGGGACAGTTATTTCCTGGAAATACTTCTTCCCGGAGATTGAATAAATCGGCGTTCCGAGAGTTGTGGGACCGATTGAAGCTCCGGTTATCACCCTATAGCGGTAGCCCTTGAAAAAAGTCCCGGCCTTTGTGACGCTCTTATAGCCGAAAGGAATCATGAATGTCAGGCCGGCTTGGGGAATGTATTCGGTATATTCGACTTCTTTCAGAATCGGATCGATATAGGTGTCCTCCTTTTTGCATGAAGCAGAGGCGAGAAGGCAAAGAATCAGAGGGAGAATGAACTTTTTCATAATGAAGAAAGATACTGAAGGAGTTTATTTTCGGGCGCATCCTTCATCAAGACGATCTTGCTTTTGTCAAGAAGATACATCGATGGGATAGCTCGCACATGATATATCAAATCCTCTCGGATCTTGAATTTATGGTCATATCCGTTGATCCATTCTGAAGGATACTCGTCCACCTTAGACTTCCAGAGATCGACTTCGCGGTCAATATAGATGTCCACCACTTTCAGACGTCCGGACGAGATAAGAGAGTTGATTCGAGGGTCTCCGGACATCGCGACCGTCAGATTCTTGCAGGCAGTGCAGTCCGGATTACCGAAAATCAGGAGCGTATAATCCGCTTTTATGCTATAGAGGGTCCTTAGACGCCCCTTTGTATCAGTGAATTCAAAATCCGTAGCCGGCGTCCCTACTCGGTTGAGGGAGCTCATCCTTGCGATGAATGAGTATCTGGGATTTCCCTCCGAAAAGCGTGAGGCCACGACCTCGAACTTATCCTCATCCCGAACGGGGCTTTGGGGATCATAGAGGTACTTTTCGGTAAGGCTGAGGATCTCTTCCAACACATTGGAGGACGAATCCTTCTTTTCAAAGGCAAGAAGGCGGTCGCAGAGTCGTGACAGAGATTGCTCTGCAACATCCCCGGATGTCTTCTCCAGGAGGGTCACATACATACCCATCGCCTCTTCTAGGCCGTCAAGAGACACTCCGTTGACTGTCGTAGAGTCGCAGAAGAAAACCTCGGAAGTATCGGTGAAGCGGTCCCAATACCTCTGTACAAAATAATTCATCCTATCGCTCTCGCTTTCATACATTGAGGGGACCTCTACCCTAGGAAACGCCCTCAGCGAAGAGCGGGGAGGGGCTGACGCCTTTCTCCCGCAAGAGAAAAGGCTTAGCATCAATACTATCGCAAGGAGCAGATGAATTATTATGTTCTTTTTCATTTTCAGCGTTTTATTCCCTCTATCGGACAAAATTAATCATTTTATATTAATTTTGTAGGCATGAATCACCTGAAACGACTCATCCTGCTCTTCTTATCCATCTTTGCAGGGGTCAACGCTCTAGCCCAGTTCGAAGTCGGCGGCGGAGACCCCGGAAGATATCGTTGGAACGAATTTGAAACCGAAAACTACCGGATTATCTACCCCGGAAGGACCATTCAATCAAACCTTTATCTTGAATACGCCAGAGAGCTGGAGGCTGTCCGTCCTTATGTCGGAAAATCCGCCGGATATACCCCCGGAGTCTTCCATTGGGGAAAACTTCCTGTAATTCTCCATCAGGCCTATCCATATTCCAACGGAATGGTCGCATGGGCTCCGAAAAGGATGGATATTTATACCCATCCTGATCCGTACGGATCGATACCCCAGCCCTGGTCGCAGCAGCTTGCAATCCATGAATCCCGCCATGTCGCCCAGATGCAGCAGGCCTATGACGGCATTCTCAAATTCGGCAATTATCTTTTCGGAGAAAGCTGGGTCGGCGTTGTCTCCGCCCTCTACCCCAACAGGGTGCTACTCGAAGGGGATGCAGTTGTCGCCGAGACGGCGCTTACAGAGACAGGAAGAGGGCGTAACAGCGACTTTCTCAATTACTTCCACCTCGCTTTCGACCGGGGGGATTTCAGGGATTATTACAAATGGCAATACGGCTCCTTTAAGAAATACGCTCCCGATTACTACGCGGTCGGATATTTGACCGTAGGTGGACTCAGGGCTTTTTATGACCAGCCTCTTTTCATGGCTAATTACCTTCAGGGTACCGCAAGGAAGCCTTTCGGCTTATTCAACCTCCAAAGGGAAGCCGGGAATGCCTCCGGAAAGACATTTAAGGCAACATTCCGCGAGATTGAAAACAGCTTCCACGAGATTTGGAAGGCCGAAGACGAGGCGAGATTCCCTTTTATGCCATCTGAAAGGGTCACCTCTCCGACGGACTTCGCAACAGACTATACCTGCAGCATCTTTGCAGAAGGAAAACATATCCTTTTCAAGGAGGGAAAGACGAGGTCCAAGAGACTTATACTTATGGATGAAAACGGTAGGGAAACAGATCTGGGACCTTTTGCAGACCATACGAGTTCCCTTTTCTACGACCCTGAGACCAAGAGGATGTATTGGTCGGAAACAGTCGGGGACCTTCGCTGGAATCTCGGAGGAAAGTCTATTATAAGATACCTTTCCGTCGATGACTTTATCCCGCATGATCTTACAAATAACGGCCTTCTATACAATCCCCAGCCGTCGCCGGACGGGAACGCCCTCTCTGTAATAGAATACCCTGTAGAAGGAGGGTCTTCCCTTGTAATTATCGACGCCAAGAGCGGACACAGGGTCCTCTCTGTCCCCGCTCCGGAAGGGGTGCAGCTTACTGAGTCGGCTTGGTATGGAGAAGATATCTATTTCATCGGTCTCGATAATGGAGGTTTCGGCCTATGGAAATATGACGGAGATTCATGGTCAGTCGCCTCTCCTTCTTCCTCAAAGGCGATGTGCAATCTCGGATCAGGGGATGATTATATCGAATATGTCGCAGACCTGAACGGATATAACGAGCTTTACTTCTTCTATCCGGAAAGCGGAGAGACCCGGAGGATGACTAACCTTCATTACGGAGGGACAGACTTTGCCGTCTCCGACGACGATGTCCTTTATTATTCGTCGATGACAGAGAGCGGAATGGGTATTTTCAGGACTCCGCTAAAGGAGCTTTCCCCTGTCGGAGTCAATCCGGAAGCAGTTCATTATTACCCCGTTGCAGAGAAACTTTCCGCTCAGGAAAGGGCCCTCGGCGCAATTCTTCCGACTCCTTTGGAAGTAGATATTCCTTCTGCTTCTCCTAAGCCGTACAGCAAACTCAGCCATATCGCCCGTTTTCATTCATGGCTTCCCCTTTATGCCGATTATGAGGCCATATCTTCGCTTACTATGGATATAAGCTACGAAGAAGCCTCAATCGGCGCTACGGCATTTTTCCAGAACGATTTAGGGACATCCTCCGGTTCAGTTGGTTATTCCCTCCACAAAGATCCTTACAACAATAAGAAGTGGAAGAATTCACTTCATGGAAAAATCACATATACAGGTCTTTACCCTGTTATCGAGGCGTCTGTGGACGTCAACTCCAGATCTGTCCTCAGATACCATTACAACGAGACCCTGACGGGGAAAGATAAAGATCAATTCAATTCGGCTATCCCACTCGGAGGAAATTCTCTTTCCGGGTCGCTGAGCGCTTATGTCCCCTTGAACTTTTCTAAGGGCGGAATACTCAGAGGGCTCGTTCCAAAGGTCTCTCTCGGCTTAAGCAACGACAAGTATGACACCGGTGTAATCCGCCGCGACAGACCTGTTTCCATTATCTCCCCTTCCAAGGTCTCTTTCTTTAGCGGCTACACCCCCGGAGAACTTACCGGACTTGGCTCCGTAACCCTTTCTCTCAGAGGTTATTCCATGCTCGCTCGTGCCGATAGCGAGACTTATCCGCGGTATGGAATAGGAGCGGAAGCCGGGTACGTAGGAAGGCTTACTCTAGGAAATCTTTTCTCCCCGGAAATTTATACCTACGTCTACGGTTACCTCCCGGGCTTTGCAGAAGCGCAGGGTTGGAAACTGACCGCGAGGACAAGGCATTATACTTACTCAGAGGCGGCGTTTAAGGAAAACAGGATTGACATCTGCCCCCGAGGAATCATCGCCAATATTCCTGGAAATAATTTCTTCAGGGTCACGGCCGACTACGCCCTCCCGCTATACTTCGGCGACATCTCCGCCCTCTCACCGATTGCGTATATAAATCATTTCCTGATGATCCCCCATTTCGACCTGACGGGCTTCGGGCGCGGATTCCTCTTTACCCTCGGATGCGATTTCTCCTTCGAACTCTCCAATCTCCTCTGGTTCCCCTTCGACGGATCAGTCGGGTTCTCGGTGGACCTCAACGGCGGATCCTATTTCAAGGAGATTAAAGAGACGAATGACCGACTCTCATTTGGCTTAATCTTCAGTATGGATATCTAGCTACCGGAAGAAACGGGAAACCCAAGAAGCATCTACAATAGCGAAGCCTGGGTCTTCTTTGACCGAAGGATTGCGGCCAAGGATACCGCGACAGTCTTCATAGACATTGAAGCCGACCTCAGCAAGTTGCATTTTCCCGTCTTGGGGGAAAGAGAATGTAATAGTATTGTCAGCTCCGTCCATCCGGAAAAACTTCATATCAGCCCCGATTTCGGCATTGACAGGGCCGCCCTGCCCATTCTCGGCGAGTTCCATTCTTGTGACATGTTTACAAAGCTCCATTACCCTGTCATCTAGGCCGGCATCGAAGATATTGACCTTTTCTATCATGTCTCCGGCGGAGAGAACTCTGCGAAGGGTATAGCCTTCTAATCCCGGAATGCCTGAGGATATGATTCCCCGCTGCTGCTCGGAAAGCGGCATCCCGTCCGGAAGCAGCCAGACCATCACCCTCTCGGATGGGTCATGGTACAGCATCTGCCCACCGACGAGCGAGCGGTAGCCGCAGTATGGGCACTCGGCGACAAAAGCGGAGCCGTCCTTTATCCGGGCCTTGAGCTCCGGTTCTGTGGATGCGTTGACTCCGGCGATTATTTCGACAACGTGCTCCGCACCGCAGTGGGAGCACGTCATAGTCATTGTTGTTGTCATAGAATATTAGTCCTGAAGCTTCCTGGCGCCGTCGCTGATACGGACGTCATAGACCTTCGGGGCGTGACCGAACTTCGCTTCGAATTGTTCCTTAGCTGCAGCAATGAAGCCGTCGTACAGTTCGTCCTTGACGAGGTTGATGGTGCAGCCTCCGAATCCGCCGCCCATAACCCTTGAGCCGGTTACATCCATCTTGCGGGCAAGCTTATTGAGGAAGTCAAGCTCTTCGCAGCTGACTTCGTAGAGCCTAGAAAGGCCGAAATGGGTCTGATACATCATCTCTCCGACGGTCTCGTAGTCGCCTCTTTCAAGGGCGTCGCAGACGTCGAGGACCCTCTGAACCTCTCCGATAACATACTCAGCCCTGAGGAAGTCTTCTTCGGGAATCTCTGCGCGGACCTCGTCCAGCCAAACTCTCTTGGCATCGCTGAGGAATTCTACCTCAGGATGGTTCTTCCTTATCGCCGCGGCGGCGTTCTCACAGGAAGCGCGACGCTTGTTGTAGGCGCTGGAAGCGAGCTCGTGCTTGACGCAGGAGTCGATGAGAACGAGCTTATATCCCTTAGGATCGAACGGGAAATACTTGTATTCCAGGGTCTTGCAGTTGAGGCGAATGAGCGAGCCCTTCTTTCCGAAAACGGAAGCAAACTGGTCCATGATGCCGCACTTGACTCCGCAGTAGTTGTGCTCCGTAGCCTGGCCGATCTTTGCTAGATCGAACTTGTCGATCCCATTGTGGAACAGATCGTTGATAGCAAAAGCGAAGGTGCTCTCTAGTGCTGCTGAAGAGGAAAGTCCTGCTCCGAGAGGGACGTCTCCTGCGAAGACTACGTTGAACCCTTCTACCTTGCCACCTCTTTTAATAGTTTCGCGGCAAACGCCAAAGATATAGCGAGCCCACTGCTGCTCGGGAATATCCTGCTCTTCAAGGCCAAATTCGACAAATTCATCATAATCGATGGAGAAAGCGTGGACTTTCTGCATGCCGTTTGGCTTGATTGCGGCAATGATTCCGCAGTCGATTGCTCCGGGGAATACATATCCTCCGTTATAGTCTGTATGTTCGCCTATCAGATTGATTCGGCCCGCAGAAGCATAAAGGTCGCCTTCTTCTGAGAACAAGGTCCGGAATTTTTCCTGGATTTGAGTTTTCATGTCCATAATTATGAGTTTTATTGTCCTACAAAAATAGTAAATTGTTCTTTCTGATGCAAAGATTAACTAACTTTGGAGAAGAAATCGATAAAGATATGAAAATAACGCCTCTTGCTTCTTTATTATTCCTTCCGGCTTTATTCTCGTGCGTATTCCAGCCCGAGGCTGAAGGAGCCCTGGAGCTTCCGGAACTCAACCCGACCGACAGGATTGTCGAGTATACAGGATATGTCTCCTCATACAACACAGAGACTCTGATTCCCGATTGGGTGGCATACGAGCTGACCGCCGAAGAGACTGAAGGGACCCTCTCTAGAGATGACAGGATGTTCAGCATGGACCGTAATTTCAAGGGAAGACAGGCGATGAGAGAGGACTATTATGACTCCGGATGGACCAAGGGGCACATGGCTCCTGCTGCCGATTTGGCTTGGGACGAGAAGGCCATGGACGAATCTTTCTATTTCATGAATGTATGTCCCCAAAAAGAATATCTAAATAAAAAAGACTGGCAGTATCTCGAGAAGCAGGTCCGCTCATGGGCAAGGCGGTATGGGAAGGTATGGGTTATCACGGGCCCTATAATCGGCAAGAATATATATGGGACCATCGGCGAGCGCAACGTTGTCGTTCCTGACGCCTTCTTCAAGGCTTGCCTTGTCTATACGGGCTCCCGGTACGAGTCCATCGCTTTTGTGATGGGTAATGACGAGAAACGGTATTTCCTCGCCGATTGCGCTATGACAGTCGACGACCTCGAGAATATTACGGGGATTGACTTCTATGTCGCCCTTCCGGACGAAATCGAGGATATTGCAGAGAATACCTATACCCTTTCAGTCTGGGGGATAAAATAACTGGATATAGCTATAATCGCATCGGAAAGGTTATCCAAATGGTTATCGGGCAGTGGTCGGAAACACCTCCTGCATAGCGAGGGCCGACATAGGTCCGTAGAGGTTTTTCGCCGCCATGGGTGCGGTCTCTCGTCATAAGAAAAGGAAGGCGGCGGATTTTCATCACTGCCGTAGGAGCTAGCGAAGGAGAGACGAAGAACATGTCGATGAGCTCCCATTTGCCCTCATAGCGAATGGTTCCCTCGCCACGAAAGTCGGAGGCCATATTGACAAGTCGCGGCAGATTATCATCCTTCCCCGGACTTTCAGTCAGCGGAGAGAGCGCCGAGCTGGACGGGGTGTCATTGAAATCCCCCATAACGACTATTGGCGCCGAGGAAGCAATTGATAAAGAATCTATTACCTCGCAAAGGCGAGCGACCGCAGCCTGGCGTTTCGGAAAGGATTCTTTCTCGCCTCCATACTTTGAGGGAAGGTGACAGACAAGAAAATGCATGCTCCGGTCACAACGTCTAAGATCCACCAATAAAATATCCCTCGTCGGAAAGCCCGGGATGCGGATTGCGGCGGAGCGCTCGAGAGAAAAAACACTTTTTCGATACAAAAGTCCGACATCAATTCCGCGAGGATCCGGAGAATCGTAATGAACTATGGCATAATCGGTTTTTCGGAGAGGAGCCGTGCGTATAAGAGAATGGAGGACATATGAATTCTCGACCTCTGCTACACCGACCACATCCGGCAGCCGACCCTCTTCCGAGCCGATATAGAGAATCGATTTCCCGATTGCGCGGCACTTTGAATAGAACCTCTTCGCGCTCCACCGGCGCTCCCCTGCCGGGGAAAACTCCTGATGGACGCCATCATGGCCGTCGTCCTTAGAGTCAAAGAAGTTCTCGAGATTCCAGAACATCACAAGGGTAGAATCACCCCCTGCAGAGGCCTCCGCAAGGGGTGAGGAGCAAAACATAACTATGAGGATGCAAAACACTGATCTCATATGCTGCAAAGAAAACCCTTTTTGCAACACGAAAAGATCAAAAACATAAAAACAACACCTTCTAATTATTTGAAAAGGTGTTGTTTTTACCTCTTACTAAAAGTCAGAAGGACAGGGCCGGTTATGAAAATATCTCTTTCCGGGAGGTAAATCTTATAATCTATTTCCGCTTCAATTATTTCGGGAGAATAGCTCTTTATTAATCCTTTCCCTCCCCATAGTATTGTGCCGAGCCCCCTTCCGGAAGTATACTTTATAACGGTTTCTGCCCAGTCGATTTCACCTGTTTTCTTGACCTCGCCTACTATGTTTATTGGCCATTGGGTAACTCCTCCAACATGGGTTACCGGAGTCCCTGCCGTTTCTTCGCTGATTGATACATCCTGTATCGGGTAGTCGATCGTTGCGTATATCTTATAATTTTTTATGGTCCCTTGTGGACCTGTCCAAACGACTAATTTTTCAAAGCCAAATCCGTAAAGAGCACTTAGTTCTTCGTAAAGAGTCGAAGTTTTTCCATCTTTATCAAAATCAAATTCTCTTTCCGGCTCTTTTTCCCATATCATCCCTATAAGTTGATACTCTCCTTTGAGAGCAGAGATAGTCTCTTCTGACTTATCCTCTTCTTCTATCGGTTTTGTACAACAAAACGCTCCTAGAAGCATTATACCTAAGGCAATTAATTGATTTTTTTTCATTTTTACTAGTATCTATTTTTATATGTCCAACTTGTAGCCTCGGCAACATCAGGAAATTCAAAAGATTCTTCGGAAACGGAGACGATTCCAAAATATCCCAGCCCCCCTTTAACATTACTTGGCACAATCAGCGGTTCCCTGAAAGGGTCTCCGGAAACAGCGAAATAGTCATCGACTGACCGGCAATATCTGAAAAAGGATTCCGTCAAAGACCCAAGAGTCATCACGACATACCCTCTATCAACCTCAAATCCTTTTTTCATTGTGGCGGCCCATTCTTCTTTCTCAAAATCGCGACCGTTTATATTTTTACACCTGAATCTATATTGATTATTATCGAACAGTTCATCAGAAAAAACAAGCCAATAATTCAAACCGGTAAGGGCTAATCCTAAATCTGAAGATAAGGTACTTGAAAAAGCCATAGTCTGATTTTTGAAAATCGGATCTTTTGTGTTTATCCACACTGATTCTCTATCGCTCTTTTCGTATTCCTCTCCTGTTTCGTTATTACGAAAAACCAATCTTAAACCTCCTTTGGTCGCAATATAAAAACTCTTCTTTTCCTGGCTTTCCACAACGATTGTCGGTTCAATAAGATATATGTGTTTATATTTAGATACATGGACGGTATCTATTGAGAACTTCGGTGCTTTGGGAGCCTCTGCGGTTGCCTCCGCATGGAAATCTCCAGAATCAACTGTAATTTTTACTCTATCCTCGGGCTTTATTTGAGCACGAAGATAATACGTTTCTGATGTCACATCTTTGACTACCGAGTCTGATTGTGCAACCAGATCATCTCCGATAAACATCTTGACAGATGCTTCTTGGGATAATGGAGCCACTCTCTTGTCATCTGCAACGCTCACCCTCACAGAATGTATATCATCGTTCGTATAAAAGCATGCGTTCACAATAAGATTATCTTTATCAGGCATCTCAAAAGGAATATCATTCTGACATGCCACTATCCAGAACGAGGCTATCAATAATAATATAAAACGCTTCATATCAGAAAGAATAAGTATAGCTAATTGAGGGTAAAATAGGAAGGAATGTCAGTTTTTTTAATAAAAAGTCGACCTTGCCCCTTTCAGATTGTGGAGCATCAATTTCCCGGTTGTCAAAAACAAATACAATATTAGGATTCATAGCATTGTAAAGGTTATAGACTCCGACAGTCAAGACCCTTGATCCTTTTTTGAATTGTCTCGAGAAATTAGCACTTATATTCAGCCTGTGGCTTCCGGGGAGGCGATAATTATTCCTTGAAGATGTATAAGGGATAATAGAATTCCAAATATTTCCCTCGTCTCCAATCATCACTTCATAAACGCCTTCCGGAGCCGTTGTAACAACTCCGCTTGTATAGGACCACGTCGCAGACAAGTCACATTTAGGACTAACTTTATAAGTTGTAGCAATCACGAAATTATGGCGCCTGTCATACTTGTAAGGGAACCAATTACCATTATTGATGCTTCCGTCCGGATATTGCCTGTCTGAACGAGATAGAGTATAACTGAGCCAGCCTGTCAGCTTGCCTTCTTTTTTATGGGCATAGAATTCTACTCCCTTGGATCTGGCGTTACCTACCGAAACAATATCTTCCCATCCACGTGTAGTTGCAAAATAGCTCGCACCATCTTTATAATCGATTACATTGGAAGACTTTTTATAGAAGGATTCAACAGAGAATTCCCACCCCTTAATCCCGTTATAGAGCACACCCGCGCCGATTTGGTCGGAAATAATCGGTGGTATATCTTTCGTTATCGGGACCCAAAGATCTGTAGGCATTGCAAGAAGAGAAGATGTCAAAAGGTGGACATACTGACTCATTCTCGTATATGAGAGTTTTGCTGAAAGAGATTCAAGAATATCTGCCCTTACAGAGACTCGCGGCTCAATTGAATAATAGTTTTCTTCTGAGTTCATCCAAGTTCCCCGTATGCCGTAATCCAGTTTCAGTCTATCAGAGACACTGAATTCGTCCTCAAAGTACAAGGAGGCCTCTTTCCCTGGAATCTTGTTAAAAACATCTGCATGTTTTTCTTCTCCTCCCTCTGCTTCTTCTTTAACGTAAAAGGAGGTTCTCGGAGCAAACTGGTGTTGAGTCATCATGGCTCCCGCCTTTAGGAGATGACGGTCAGAGGCATGAAAATCAAAATCTCCGGAGACGTTGAAATCTCCAATAAGCGACCCTGTCTCTGCCTCGTAAGACTGATTGTTTGTCAAAGACCAGTGTTTATATGCTGAATTCATGTCATAGCGGTTGTACGAGGCTTGAATTTCGGAAAAAACCTTACTGGAGATCGCTCTTGACCAGCGAAGCGCACCGACAGTATTTCCCCAACCAAGATTAACCTTCTCCTCCGTCTTTTCTTTAGTCATTTCCATAATCCCTCGGTAATCAAGATAATCCTTTCCCGTATAAAGTGACAGAAAAATCTTATCCCTTTCCGTCGGCGTCCATGTCAATTTACCATTAACATCGTAATAGTAATAATTCATGTTTCCTCCGGCCAGTTTAATGACAGGAGTAAGGATAATTGTATGTAAACCCCTCAAAGACAACGAATAAGAAAGCTTATTTTCTATGATTGGCCCCTCGAGATGAACTCTCTCAGTGAGCATTCCCACACTGAAAGAACCGTGGTGCTCGTGAACATTTCCATCGTTCATCCTCACATCAAGAACTCCTGACGTGCGACCTCCAAACCTGGCAGGGAAACCTCCTTTATAGAGAGTGACCTTCTTGACTGCCTCGGGAGTAAATGCAGAGAACAGGCCCAACGCGTGGGATACATTATACATGGGTACTCCATCCATGAGATAGAGGCATTCATCCGAACCGCCTCCGCGTATGAACAAGCCCGTGAAACCCTCATTTCCGAATTGAACACCCGGCATCATCTGAACGGTCTTCAGGACGTCCGGTTCCCCAAGGACAAAGGGCGTTGTTTTGAGAATTTCAACAGGAATATCCATAACCTCCATGAGGGCGGCCCCCGTGGATGGATTTCTCTCTGCTGTCACCACGGATTCCTTGATTGATGCATCCGGATTGAGAAAGACTGTAAAAAGAGTGTCCCTTTTTGCCTTTATCACCATTCTCTGGGTTTCATAACCCACATAAGAGAAAGAAATTGCTCCGTCTTTTCCTGCTGTTAAAGGGATTGAGAAAAATCCATGATTGTTCGTTATCGTCCCTGCCTTTTCACTCTGTACACCAGCACCAATCAACGTTTCTCCTGTACGGGAATCCGCCACATATCCACTCACGCGTATCGCCTGAGCACATAGTTCTCCTGAGACTCCGAACAAAAGTAACGCAATCAGCGCATTTTTAACTATTGTTTTCATGCTTTTTTTGCTCACTAAAGAAAAAAGAGAAAAAGGATTCTCTTCCTTTAAAAGGGCCGCAAAGGTGGCCTTAAATAATGAAAAATAAAAATGAAATCCGGTGAACCTTACATTTTAGCCCGTGAACCTTACATTTTTCGACTTGAAAATGACAAACAGCGTTTCACTGCGATTCTGCACGTGTGCGTCTCCTGCCATGTATCTCGCTGCCAATCAGCGACAAGTGACTTTTTCCCTAGGGCGGCGGGGGCTGTTCCTGTGCTCCCGGAAAAACTACCCTCTTGCCTACTTGCCTATGCTTTCTCTGTAAATGGCGCAGGTCGAATGGCGCAGGTGCGAAAAAATGCTCAGGACCTGCGCCGCGATAGAAATGCAA
This sequence comes from uncultured Bacteroidales bacterium, assembly GCA_900318955.1. GTDB lineage: Bacteria > Bacteroidota > Bacteroidia > Bacteroidales > UBA932 > Cryptobacteroides. Next base: position 979 of record ONMJ01000021.1, on the reverse strand, counting down.
ATATCTTATTATGCGGTATTTATAATAAAAGTATGGCGCAGGTCGGCTTGAGAAAAAAGCACCTGCGCCATGCTTCTTGCAGAAATTATTCTATAGTTTAAGTTCTTTGACTTGCTCTATTGAAAGACCTGTGTATTTCGCAACAAGATCTATACTGATTTCATCCGCCAACATGTTTCTAGCGGCCTCAACGCGTCCTTCTTTTCGTCCTTTCTCCATTCCTTCCATAATACCTTCCGCTCTTCCTTCCTCAAGCCCCTTCTCCCGCGCGTAGGAAATATAGTTCTGTATGTCTCGCTCCGTTGTCATGTCATTTTCGTATTTGATCCGTTCTTCGGGTGTAAAGGTAGCAATTTCCGCTGTCTTGAACAAGCGTTTGAAGATCTCCTCCTTCAGCTCCTCGGGGCGGTCCGTCAGGTGCTCCATGTTGTGAAGGGCATAGCAGAAGTTGTCTAGGAGCGTCGCTTCCGGAGTCAGGGCTTTCCGGCAATTAGTCAGTTCAAGGAAGACGAACTGGAGACTCCCCGTCATCTCTTCTCCTGTTTCATTTTCCCGCAGCGAGTACCGGTAAAGGACTCTGTCCGATCCTTCATGAAGGGAAAAGTCCATGAAACCGACGAAATATACCGGCGGGAACTCATAGTCCATCGAGCTGCTCTTCTCCACTTGCTGCTGAATCCCGAAAGTGGAATAGAAAAGCGACCGCTCGTAGAAGAACCTCTGCCTTGCAACCTGCATCTCCACGATGAATCTCGTCCCGTCTGTGTCGACGCATTCTACGTCTATCAGTGCGTCCTTCTTACCCGGAAAGGGGTTGATGTGCTCCTGCTGCACATAGGTAAGGTCCTTGATGTCATGCTCCGGAATCAGCTCCTTAAGAAGCATAATCAGAAGGCCCTTGTTCGGCTCCGTCCCGAATGTCCTCTTGAACCAGTCGTCCATGATGATTCGGGCATACCGCCCGATGATTGGTTTGTCG
>ONMJ01000066.1 GCA_900318955.1 uncultured Bacteroidales bacterium | reverse complement strand
GACTGCTGCACTTCACGAAAGGTCTTGTCACTCTCCTGAAGCGCCTGCGCCATCGGGATGGACGCCGTGTTCACCTTGACTACAACCTGGTTGTAGTTGTGCCCGATCCGGTTGAATTCATTCACCAGAGCCACCATCTGCTGCCATATTTCCAGGTCCGTGGGAGACGCGGTCCGTATGACTATCGGCCTGACCTTGAAGACGGCGTCACGGATGAAGTCGGCCTCGGATTTGTGACCGGTTTTTGCCATCAGTGTGTGCAGGTCTTCACGCTCTTTTTCCGTGACCCTGCACTTGACGAAGAGCCGCCTCGGCTCCCTGGCTCCGCAGGTGTGGCGGGCCACATCTGCACATCTTGCACCTTTACTAATTCCTTTACTTGTTCTGTTCATGCGAAGCCTTTGATTTTAAGAAGTTAATAAACTGTTATTTCAATGTTTTTTTGATACAAATCCAACAACTTGAAAAACTGACAAATCAGTGAATTCCTGTTAAATTTTCAATAACTTATTTACTTGTTGACTTGGCGGTTAGCTATTGAAATCTCAATGAGTTGTTAAGGTGCTGAATTACGAGTTCCATGACTTCTGATATTCTTGAAAATCCTTGTTTTTCCGGATGGCGGAAGTAAGGAGTTCGACGATGATTTCGCTCCTGGAATAGTGGCGCCGGTCGTGGGTTGTGCGATAGAAGTAGTATGCCTCCAGAAGCTCTATGTCATGAGGATTCCTGAAGGAGAATGAGATGGTCTGGTTCGTGGGCGCTGCGCCCTTCTTCTTTGTGTCTTCCATGGTTCGATTTTTCTATATTTATATATTTCTATAAAAATTCCCTATTTACCTTCCGGGTCATGGCGGTAGCTGTCGGTGCCCAGATAGATGCAGGTATAGGCCTGTGTGAGCCTATCCATCACCCTGTCACCGTAATGGCTACGGAACTCGACGGAATCCAGGTTGGTAGCAATAATCGTTGTCTTTGAATGGTCGTATCTTGCGATGATGATATCGCGGACGGGCGAGCAGCGCTCGCCCCAGATGGTGCTGGACAGCGGTTCCATCCCGACTTCATCAATGAGCATGACGGGGGCCTTCACAAATTCGGCCATCGGGGCAGGAAGTTGATTGCTCTTGAGAATGTCAATGATTTCAAAGGGGTAATACCGCCGGACATGTCCAGGATCGAAGTAATCCTTTCTGAAGATATCCTCAATGCATGAAAGCACGGTGGTCTTGCCGGTGCCATAGCCCCCGAACAGGAGAAGTCCTGTTTTATATGGAGTTCCGAGCCATGCAGCAACCTCATCAATGATATCGGCGCTGTGTTTATCCCAGGTCATGGACATACCACCCTTCTTGACGCGATCCTCATAACGTGCCTTTAGGAAAGACCTGACGTTTTCCAGAGACTCATTTTTTAGGCGCTGGAATTTTGGCTCCAGTGAATAAACTATATTGCTTTCCATGAATATTAATGTTATTATCCTCTATTCTATCTCTCTTATTATCGTGGGAACTTATTTCACGTGGAGATGTGAACTTTGTTCTCATAGAGACGCGAACTTTGTTCTCATTGGGATGTGAACTAATTTCACATCTTGGGTCGCTTAGATTCGCCACATATGAGTAGGTATTACCGGGTTGGTGGCGTTGTTCGCTCCGGATAATCAAGCCGTCCCGAAGAAGAACCCGCAGGCACTTTCCTGCATGCTTCCGGGTGTAGTCGAATCGTTTTGCCAGGGAATCTACACTTTTGAACATTTCCTGGCCATTGATTGTGTAGTAATAGATCTCCGCGTACAGCAGGAGGGTGCAGCCTTTCAGCTTCAGGCCGGAGGCAAGCATAAATTCATGTATGAAGACTCCTGTCTGTGGCATTATCGCTCGTTTTTATCGCCCGCCTTGGAGAAAAGTTCCATCGCGTAATCGGCATCGGTGATAATCTTGCGCCCATTCTGCCGGACTGCCGGCCTGAGGATGCCGTCCTTATACTTCTGTGCGGTCTTGTGACTTACGTGGAAGAGTTCCTCGATGCCCTTGAGTCCGTAAACATGCCGGCCGGATTTCCTGGCGGAATCCGCTTTGTCTTTCTCCCTTTTCTTGTCCTCTTTCGGGGCGGGGATCACTTGCTCCTTGACGAGCTGCTTCACTGTGGCAGCGACTACGCTGGCAATCAGTTCCTGGTCTTGTTTGTCCATGGTTGTGCGTTTTTGTGCGTTTTTAATGGATTTTGTTTGATTTTCATGTTTTTTTATTCTACTTTTGCGATAGCATAAAATAAACCGGGTTATACTATCAAATAAAAGTGTAGCAAAGTAAAGTATAATTTTTAGTATTGCCAAATTTATTTGGGTGAATTTGAATAAAAGATTACAATTTCTCGAATCACTTTTACTTGCTACCGGAACTAGCAAGTCCCGTCTGGCGGAGATAATGGGCGTCTCGGCCCAGAATATCTTCGTCTATTTCAAGCGCGACGACATGAAACTCTCCGTCGCCCAGGAGATGGCCTCCCGGCTCGGATTCAAGCTTGGGTTCACTTTGGAGAAGGAGGGCGCACCGTCCTCATCGGCCACCCTCATGGATATCGAGAGCCTGGTGAATGCGAACGGGCTGTCCCGCCTGGCTTTCCTGCGCGTGGCAATGGGCCAGTACGGAATTCAGAGGAAAGACATCGCGGAGAAGCTTGGCCTGAACTACACGGGCGTGAACCGCTGGTTCAAGGTGGACGACATCTCTATCTCCTATATCTACAGGATAGCCGAGCTGTACGGGCTCGATGTCAAGGTGAATCTGCATCCAAAATCGGCCTCCCAGGGTATTGGAAGGCCGAAGGTGTTGGAATTTTGGTAACTAGAACTGTTGGGCTATCCGCTAAATGAGCACAACCCAACTGCCATCTTTGTCCCCGCCTTTTCGGTCAAGTGCCTTTTTCTTTTTCAGGGCAGCAATCTCACGGTTGACTGTGGAGATGGAGACACTAAGTTTCTCTTTCATTTCCTCTGTCGTTACTCTATCATTCTCTTTCATGAGAGAGAGAAGCAATTGTTGCCTGGAGGTTAGCACAATGGGTTTTTCTCTATCATCTTCTCTATCATTTTCTCTATCACCACTGAGCCTCGGCGTGAGCGGTTTGGCGAATCGAATCGTCAGATAGACATACCCATTTGCCAGCTCGAATTCCGGCTTGGGGAGGCCGCTTTCCTTGCAGAGATCGAAGATGTTCGGGATACCTCGGCCCCAGGCTTCCATCAAGCCACTCTTGAAGAAGACTTCGCTGATGAGTTTGTTGATGGGCTTGGACTGGGGCCTTTTGTAGAAGGTTTCCGGGGAGGTGCCTGGAGGAAAAGCGCCGGGGTTGCCACGGAGAGGACCGCGCCATAGGACCACCACGTCCTGTGAATGAGGATGTTAAGGGCGGCTTCCCGGATGACTTTATAGGGAACGGTGAGGGTGTCGATTCGTTCCTTCTGGTCCATGGTGCCGGAGAGGAACATGTGCTTGCGGCAGAAGTCCAGGATGGCGTCGTATTGATCAAAGAGATTGCCTTCACAGACGGTCTGGTCGCGGAAGACGCGCATATTGGTTCCCTCGAAGCGTGCAAGCTTGAGTTCACACTGAGAAATCTTCCGGGTTGGATTCTTGCCGAATAGCGCAATGGCGGCGTTGGTTAGGTATCCTTCGGCGGTCCGGAGGTTGAAGTGATCCAGGCGCTGGTCTATGCTGCGCAGGGAGGCTGCAGAGGCAGGAATTCTGCCTTTGTTGATACCGGCGTTGATGACATCGACCAGGCGTTTGTTACTGATGTCTTTGTCGTTTGCGCCGGGGAGCATGGTTTTCTCCCAGCTGAATTTCTCCGGGTCGCTGAGGCGGATGCGCTCATCGAACATCTCCCGGGGCATCGGGGCCGTGGTAT
>ONMJ01000038.1 GCA_900318955.1 uncultured Bacteroidales bacterium | reverse complement strand
GTGAGGCCGCAATCCGGCATGACCTCGCGAATCTTCCGGACTCTGTCGAGGTACCACTCGCGGGAATATTTCCGACGCATCTTCTCAAGCATCCGGGTGCTTCCGGACTGGACGGGAAGGTGGATATGGCGGCAGATGTTCTCATGAGCGGCCATCGTATAGATGACTTTGTCGCTGATGTCCTTAGGGTGGGATGTGGAGAAGCGAACTCTTAGGTCCGGACTGACTGCTGCGACCATCTCGAGAAGGTCGGCGAAATCGACAGTCCTCTCCTCATCTTTCCATAGGTATGAATCCACGTTCTGACCGAGAAGGGTGACTTCACGATAGCCGGAGTCGAATACTTCGCAAGCCTCGCGGACAATCGTCCTCGGGTCTCTCGACCTTTCGGCCCCACGGGTATAAGGGACGACGCAGTATGAGCATACATTGTTGCAGCCCCTCATGATCGAGATGAAGGCAGAGACGCCGCTCTTGTCCGTACGGACTGGCGAGATATCGTCGTAAGTTTCTGTCCTCGAGAGGGTTACATTGATCTGAGGAGAATCCGGAGAGACGGCCTCCAAGAGCTCAGGGAGGTTTCTGTAAGCATCCGGTCCAACTACGAGATCTACCTTCCTGGTATCAAGAAGCTCGTCCTTGAGCCTCTCCGCCATGCAGCCGACTATGCCAATAATAGCTCCAGTCGATTTCTTTACCTTCCGGAACTGTTCGATTCTTCCCCATATACGCTGCTCGGCATTGTCCCTGACAGAACAGGTGTTGGCGAGAATGACATCCGCCTCTTCCATGCTTTCTGTCCTGGTGTATCCCTTCTTCCCGAGTATTGAGAATATGACTTCGGTGTCGCTTACATTCATCTGACACCCGTAAGTCTCTATATATAATTTTCTGTCCATGTAAATGCAAATATAGGATTTTTAAAGGGATTCTCTATTTTTTTCTTATCTTTGTGAATACTATATATGAAAACAAGCAGGAAAATATCGGTCCTTTTGGCGCTGACGCTGATGCTGTCGTTGCTTTCCGGGTGCTCGGGCATCAGGAAAATGAAGGATGTCAAGATTACCTCAGTCGGAGTAAAGTATTTTGTCCCGACGAGTATGAAATCGGGCGAGGGCATTCTGACCTTGGGGATTGACAATCCTGCAATGGATTTCACTATTTCCGATGTGGAGGGAGTTGTCCGTAGGGGAGAGCGTCCTTTGGGATATCTGACAGCCGGAGAGTTGAACCTGAAGGCCCGCTCTTCGGAAACATATGAACTACCCTGCACAGCCACTCTTGCGGAAGGAGTTTCGATTGTGGAGATCCTTACTCTGGCTTCCACAAAGGATCTGGAAGGACTTGCGGCAGATATCAACCTCCGCGTCACACTCCAGAATGGCATGGGAAAGACTCTTTCGTTCAATGATTTGGACCTCAAAAATCTTGCGAAATGAAAAATAAACTCGCAATAATCCTTATACTTCTTCTGGCTGTCGCTCTTCCATGCGCTGCCCAGGAGGTCGCGGATACTATCTATATTCCCGCAGCAATAGACTCTACCCTTCAGGGGAAGGATATAATGATGATCATTCAGTCTTCCAAGGGTGTGGGCAAGAGCTCTATCAATCAGTCTTCAGCAATCAAGTCGGCCTTCCAGAAGCATGTAGAGCGTAATTCCTCGAAGACTATGTCGGGATACAGGATCAGGGTCTTCTATGACAATGACCGTACAGCGCGTTCAAAATCCGAAGGAATTGCCCATTATATTGCGGGTCATTATCCGGGACTTCGCGTGTATCGCACGTTTGAGAGCCCTAATTTCAAAGTGACGGTAGGCGATTTCAGGACAAAGGATGAAGCTTTGAGGTTATTCAATGAGCTCAAGATACTCTATCCTTCCGCGTTCATAATTAAGGAGAATATTAATTACCCGCTTGTCGATGCGGATGCAATCTTTGATTAGACAATGGCTAAACAGGGACTGGAGGTAACCCAGAAACAGGTCCAGAAACTATCTCCTCTTCAGATTCAGACCATAAAACTCATCGAGATGCCTGTTCAGGTACTGGAGCAGTATGTTCGCGATGAGTTGAATAACAATCCGGTCGTCGATGATACTCCGGAAAGCCGCGATTCTGATGAGCCGAAGGATGTATCTATCTCAGAGATGGAGGAGCAGGAACAGGGAGGAGGCAGCATGGAGGAGGCGTATTCGAATTATTCCGATGACGATATTCCTTCCTACAATCTCAAAGTCAATAATTGGGGCAAAGACGAGCGTCCCGAATACAATACTTTCTCAGTTAAGCAGAGTTTTACCCAGAGCCTACTCGAACAGCTCGGGTTTGTCAATATCACTGACCATGAAAGGGCTGTCGCAAGATTTATCATAGGGAGCCTTGATGACGGCGGATACCTTCGCCGCGACCTTGAATCCCTTGTCGATGACATGGCCTTCAGGGCAGGGATAGAGACTGACACTCAAGAGATTGAGAAGATGCTAAAGATCATTCAGCAGTTCGATCCTTCCGGAGTCGGTGCAAGAGACCTTAGAGAGTGTCTCTTGATTCAGCTAGAGGACAAAAAGCAGACCCCCTCGGTCAAGAATGCTATCCTCGTTCTGAAAGAATGCTTTGACGAGTTCACAGGAAAGCATTTCCAGAAAGTGATGGCTAAGCTCCATCTTACAAAGGATGACATGCAGGATGTTCTCAGGGAGATTCGGAAGCTCAATCCTTCTCCAGGGGGACAGATTGACGATTCCTATGAGGACCAGACCCAGCAGGTGATTCCCGATTTCCTCCTCGATTACAAGGCTGGCGAGTTCATCCTGTCGATGCCTAGATTCTCGGTTCCCGAGCTTCGGATCAATCGCAAGTATGCCGATATTCTCGAAAGCAGCAAGACTTCCCAGCAGAAGAGCGAGAAAGAGGCTGCAACCTTTGTCAAGCAAAAAATCGATTCGGCAAAATGGTTCATTGAAGCTCTCCGCCAGCGGCAGAATACTCTAGAGAGTACAATGAAGGCGATTATCGAATATCAGCACGATTTCTTTGTGGATGGCGACGAGAGCAACCTTCGCCCTATGGTCTTGAAAGATATCGCCGAGATGACAGGATTTGACATATCGACGATTTCCAGGGTTGTCAACAGTAAGTGGATTGAGACCCATTTCGGAGTATTCCCGCTCAAATACTTCTTCTCTGAAGGCCTTGAGAATAAGGAGGGAGAAGAGGTCTCGACCAGGGAAATCAAGAAGGTTCTCAAAGATTGTGTCGACAACGAAGACAAGCATAATCCTCTGACCGACGATGAACTTGTTGACGCTCTATCCGCCAAGGGGTACAAGGTCGCAAGGCGAACTATCGCCAAGTATCGTTCACAATTGGATATTCCCAAGGCTCGCCTGAGACGAGAGCTCTAAGCTAGAGTTTTCCTCCGAAAGCAAGATCGCCGGCATCGCCAAGACCCGGGACGATGTAGCTGTGGCTTGTAAGCTCTTCGTCGATTGCCGCCGTCCATAGAGTGACTTCGTCACCGTATATCTGCATCAGATGGTCTACAGCGTAGGAACTTGCGATAGGGCAGACCAGGTGGGTATGGACCGGCTCTCCGCCGCAGGATATGAGCGATTTAAGGGAAACCTCCACGGACGAACCTGTAGCCAGCATGGTGTCAGCCAGGACCAAAGTTTTGCCTGTAATCTCTGTCGTGGTGCAGTAGTCGGAGCGAATCTCGAAATAGTCCCCCTTCCCGTATTTTCTGTAAGCTGCGACAAAGGCGGTCTCGGCGTGATCGAAGAAGTTGCATAGTCCCTTCTGGAGGGGAAGCCCGGCCCGGATAATCGACGCGATTACAAGCTTCGAATCGATAGTCGAAATGGATGCGATACCAAGAGGCGTATGGACCTCTTTTACGGAGTACTCCAGTTTTTTGCTGATTTCATAGGCGAATATTTCGCCCACGCGCTCAAGATTTGTGCGGAAACGAAGGCTGTCTTTCTGGATAATATAGTCTCGCATTTCTGCAACGAACGTGTTGAGAATGGTATTCTCTTCTCCGATGTTGATGACTTTCATTGTTCTCGACTCTTTGATCCAAGAACAAATATCAATAATTCCGCCCGAAAAAGCAAATAAACTTAAACGATGACAGTCCTTTCTTCAGAGAAACTGAAAAAGCGGTTTGAAGAGATGATTATATGGTCTAAAAGGGCAAAACCGACAACCGAAAGCGACCGTCTCAGCCTTTCGGTCTGGTGGATATCGGCTGCGCTGGGGGTGGGGTCGCCGGAGGGGTGATTGTGGACAAGAATGATGGATTCAGCCTTCCGCTCTATCATTTTCCGAATGATGAACTTATCGTTGATGATAGTGGATTCGAGGTCTCCTGAACTTATCATCTCCTTGGCGGAGAGGATGTTCCGGCGGTTGAGGTAGAGAACCCAGCACTCTTCATGGTCAAGGTTTCTCATTATAGGTATCATGACTCTATACACCTGTTCCGCCTTCGTTATCGGTTTGTTTTGAGGAGTGGTCGGTTCCATTCCGATTCTTCTTCCAAGCTCAAGAGCTGCTACTACTGAGAGAGCCTTCAGCTCTCCTATTCCCTTGTGGGTGCACATCCTTTCCAGGGACATCCCATGGAGAGCGGAAAGCTTTCCTTCAGCATCAGAAAGCAGTTTCTGGGCTAGTTCCAGTGCGCTTACTCCGCCTGTTCCCGATCGTAATACTACGGCCAGAAGCTCCGCATTCGACAGTGCCCCGACACCTTTTTCCTTCATTTTCTCCCTTGGTCTTTCCTCGGGACTCAGTTCCTTGAATATCATAGTTTTTAGTTAAGTGGAGAACAAATAAAATAATCCGGCCAAAGATACGGAGTCTTTGGCCGGAAATAGGTGAAAAACAGTAAATTATAATTTGATAAACTGTTGTTTTAAGCTTTTTTCGATTCGATAATCAATTCGCCGAGCTCTTTGATGTCGCGGACTATGACATCCGGCGGGTAGAACTCCGGATTGGGATTGGTGGCGGCGTCCTGGCGAACCTTCTCTGCGGTTTCGAGAGTAGTCTCGCCGGAGAGTACAAGAACTCCGACTGCACCAGCGTTGTGAGCCATGGCGGTATCTGTATAGATACGGTCACCTATCATAGCTATTTCTTCCGGTTTCAGACCATGGCGGTCCATTATGCCCTGGAGCATCGTGGGATCGGGTTTGCCGAGGACAATGTCCGGACGGCGGCCGGTAGCATGCTCGATGCACTTTTGGAGAGAGCCGCAATCTACGAGAACGACCCTTTGGTCGGTAGGACAGACGCGGTCAGGGTTGGTAGCGACATAGGGAATGCCCTGGGAAGCCCACCAAGCCGCGCGGCAGAGACGGGGATAGACAAGAGTCGTGTCGAAAGCAACGACAAGAACATCGGGAACATCGTCGGGATCGTCTGCACAAGCCTCGAAACCGGCTTTTTCGAACTGGGAGACCATGCTCGGAGTGCCGAGCATAAAGAGTCTTTTGGCCTCTGGGTGGGTCTTTTTTATATAATCGATGGCTGCGAGAGAGGTGGTGTACATGTTGTCCTCGGTGGCTTTGATGCCCATTCCCTCGAGTTTATGAAGATAATCGGCGACCGATTTTGTAGGGTTGTTAGTAAGGAAGGAATGACCGACCCCTGCCTTGTCCATTGAATCTAGAAAATCAATGGTGAAAGGGAAAAGCTGCGATCCGAGATAGATGGTCCCGTCCATGTCAAGAGCTAGATGCTTGATTTTGGATAGTTTGGCTTTTAGTTCGGGGGTAAGAATCTTATTGTGGTTCTCTGTCATAATTTTTACGATATCGTTTATTCAAAATTACTTGCAAATTTATTAACTTTGTCAAAATATTGAAACTAATAATTATAGATTTTATCAAATGGACGAGGCACAAGAAAAAAAATATCGCTACTGGTCATGGCGTATGATCATAGTGACTATGATCGGCTATGCGATCTTCTATCTTGTCAGGAAGAATTTTTCATTCTCAATGCCGGGGCTTCAGGCAGACTTCGGTATCTCTAAGACCCAGCTGGGACTTTTCCTTACTCTGCATGGAGTCATCTACGGTCTTTCCCGTTATGTTGTCGGAATTATCACAGACCGTAACAGTGCTCGAAAGGTGATGAGCCTCGGGTTGATGCTCTGCGCAATAGTCAATATACTCTTCGGTACATCCGATCTGTTGACGGGCTGGGTCCTCCAGATTGCCGGCAGTGCGGGTGATACAGCTGCAATTGCATCTGTCCTCGCTTATGTGATGGGCGTTCTGTGGCTCATCAACGGCTTCCTTCAGGGAATGGGTGTGCCTCCTTGCACCAAGACCCTTACCCAGTGGATCCGTCCTAATGAGCTGGCGACTAAGATGTCCATATGGAATATGTCCCATTCCATCGGAGCCGGTATTGCGATGGCCCTTTGCGGCTACCTTGTAATGCCTCATCTCGGGACTGATATGACAGCCGATATGGTGACAATGACAAATATCGCCAATAATCTCGGTGTCGATATCTCCGATCCCAAGGTTGCTACTTTCGCTGCCCATTTCGGAGCATGGAGATGGTGCTTCCTGATTCCTGCAGGAGTTGCCCTAGTCGGCGCCATCTGGCTCTTCTTCAACCTTAAGGATTCCCCTTCAGATGTTGGGCTTCCTGAGGTTGTCGGCAAGAAGAAAGCTATTGTCCAGAGCCACAAAGAGGCCGCTCAGCACACTGCATTCGTAAAGAAGCAGGTCTATGGGAACAGGATTATCTGGACCCTCGCTGTGACCAATTTCTTTGTCTATATCGTCCGTTTCGCCTTCCTCGATTGGGGTCCTACCATCCTTACCGAGTCCAAGGGAATGACAATGGCGCATGCCACGACAACTTGTCTTATCTTTGAGCTCGTCGGCGGAAACCTCGGTATGCTGTTCTGGGGATGGGCAACTGACCATATTTTCAAGAGCAAGGCCCACCATACCAGCACAGTCTGCATGATTGGAGTTGCTATCTGCGCCCTTCTCTTCTGGAAGATTCCTTCAACAGCTTCATGGTGGGTATTCATGATTCCGTTCTTCTTCCTCGGATTCTTCATCTATGGTCCTCAGGCCCTTCTCGGAATCTGCGCCGCCCAGCATGCTACCAACCGTGCGTCCGCAACTGCAAATGGTATTCTCGGTATCTTCGGTTACATGAGTACGATTGTCTCGGGTGTCGGTTTCGGCTTTGTTGCTCAGCACTACGGATGGAACGGAGCATACATCACCGTTGTAGTTACTGCTATCATAGCTATCTTCGTGCTCCTTTCTATGTGGGGTGCTCCAGCCAATGGTTATGCCAAGGCTGAAGAGGTAATGAAAGAAATAGAAGCAGCTGAAACAGAATAATTTATGAGAAGTTATCTAAAACCTGTGCTGGCACTGCCTTTTGCGGCTCTGCCGGCACTGGCTTTTGCGGGGGCCACATCCTGCTCAAAGGGAGCGACGCTTAAGAAGAATTCCCGTCCGAATATCATCTTCATTATGATGGACGATGCCGGATACGGCGATTTCGGCTGCTATGGGCAGCAGAAGATCGAGACTCCGAATATCGATGCCATGGCAGACAGGGGAGTGCGCTTTTCTGACATGTATACTATGGCGCCTCTTTCCTCTCCGTCCCGCTGCGGCCTCCTGACCGGTCAGCATGCCGGCCATGCCCAGATCAGGGCCAATGATGAGATGGAGGACAGGGGAGACGTCTGGGACCATGCGGCAATGCTTGCCGACCCTTATCTCGAAGGCCAATTCCCTCTCGCTGCAGGTACTCCGACTCTTGGAAGCGTCTTGAAATCAGCAGGTTACTCTACTGCCATGGTAGGTAAATGGGGCGTTGGTGCTCCGCTTTCCGAGGGCGCTCCGAACAATATGGGCTTTGACTATTTCTATGGATACAATTGCCAGAGACTGGCCCATGTCTACTATCCTCCCTTCATGTGGGAGAACAGGCATCGTGTCTATATCGAAGGAAATGAACTGCTTCCTCCGGACACTCCTCTGGATGAAGGAGCTGATCCCTATGATATCCATAGTTACGACAAGTACACTCAGGCTCATTACAGCCCTGACCTTATGTATGAAAGGATAGAGCACTACGTCGATTCTGTCGCTACGACGAAGACTCCTTTCTTCCTTATGTGGACAACGACTGTTCCCCATAGCTCGGTTCAGGCCCCCGCTGATGAGGTACAGTACTATGTCAATAAGCTCGGAGATGAGGAGCCTGTTGATGGAAAGAATTATTATTCAAGCCGTTATCCTCATGCTACATATGCAGCGATGATTACCCATATAGATCGTCAGATCGGTGATCTTGTCGCCCATCTCAAGGAGCTCGGCATCTATGACAATACGGTTATTATCTTCACTTCCGACAATGGCCCGGCCAACAATACCAACTCTCCGATGGAATATTTCGAGAGCGGCGGCCCTTTTAAATGCCGCAAAGGTTGGGGGAAATCTTCTCTTCATGAGGGTGGAATAAGGATGCCTTTCATCGTCACCTATGGCGACAAGTTGAAAGGGGAAGGAGTGCAAAAGACCCCGTTCGCCCTTCCAGAAGGTGGTCGCATTACTTCTCATATGGCGCAGTTTACAGACGTTATGCCTACCCTCTGCGAGCTTGCCGGAGCGAAGTGTCCTGAAACAGACGGTATCTCTTTCCTCCCTGTCCTTCAAGGTAAGGAAAGCAAGCAGAAAGAGCACGAGTATCTCTACTGGGAGTTCCCCGGCGGAAAAGGCTGGGTAGGAGTTCGTTACGGCTCTTGGAAAGGCTTTATAAAGGGAGTGAAAGAAGGCGTTGGTGACTTCTCCCTCTATGATCTTTCCACTGATCCGAGAGAGTCAAAAGATATCGCCGCAGAGCATCCTGAGGTTGTTGCCAAGATGTGGGAATATGTCAAAGCATCCCACTCTCCCGTTCCATCCGGGAACCCTAAGTTCGAACTTGATATCGACTCGGTCGCTCCTAAAGAGTAGCCCTGATACACTTAAAGACTAAAAACTCGAGAGACTGATAGCCAGCCTCTCTTTTTGTCTTGTGGCCAAGGCTCCGAGCCGCCAGGCAGCCAACCGCCGGCGGAACTCCGTTCGCTTCTCTCACTCCGGCCCCTCCCACAATCTCCTTCGTCCCGCGTGAGCGGAACTCGTATCTTGCGGGCCCCTCTTTTAGATTTGCACCGTGATTCCAATATGGGGTTGCGGTGTTCTTTGTTGTATATTTGACATTGAGTTGAGAGTGGTGAACTATGGGCCCCTCTAGACCAACTATCCACAGGTGGGTATCAGACTCACTCTCGACTCATATGTTTAACAAGAAAGGTTAACCAGAAAGAGGGGTGTGAACTGTCCTGGGCGCTAGATTAACTATCTCCTCCGGGTATTAGCCCCCCTCTTTCTCCATATTGAAATGACCATTTAGAATCGTAGACCTGGCAGTCTAATAAAAGTATTGGGCAAGTCAACATGACGGTTAACCGGAATAAAGCACAACAAATTTATGTATTTTTCTCATTACATTGGAGTGGATATCTCCAAGGCCTCGTTGGATGCGGCGATTTATCCGGCGATGGACAAAAAAAGTGACTTCATTCACATTGAGAACAGCCCAAAAGGGTTACGTGAAATGATGTCGTGGTTAAAGCATCGTGGTATCAAGTCGAAGGAACTGGTTATATGTGCCGAGCATACCGGTGCATATACAAATCAGCTTATAGACTTTACACACAAGAAAGGTATTGCACTAAGTTTGAACTCCCCTCTGGACATCAAGCGTTCAATGGGTATCGTCCGGGGAAAGAATGATGTTGTAGATGCTGCGCGCATTGCAGAATATGCATACACAAAAAGGGAGAAGCTGCAGCTTTATGAAAAGCCTGGTGAGTCTATAATGACGCTGCAATATCTCCTGACAGAAAGGCGGCAGTACATGAGACAGAGGACGGCTTTGCTCAACTTTAAGAGCGCTCTGGTCGAGTATGAGACATCAGCGGCTCGGTCCCGTAATGAGACCGCGATCAATAGCCTAAGCAAACTTATAAAGAAAACGGAAGAACAAATGTTATCTATTGTCTATGAGGACCCTGAACTTAAGCGCAGCTATGAACTAGTGAGCAGTGTTATGGGAATAGGACTCATAAATGCCTTGAATACAATAGTATACACAAACAACTTCCATTCCTTTGACTCGCCAAGAAAGTATGCCTGTTACATAGGGGTAGCTCCATTTGATCATACATCCGGAACAAGTGTAAGGGGAAAAACTCAAGTCTCAAAGATTTGCCGAACGCAACAGAAATCAGAGCTGTCAATGGCAGCACGAAGTGCAATCATACATGATCCTGGCTTGAGGAAGTACTACCAGCGGAAGATGAAAGAAAAAGGAGGAGGCCGTGAGATGCATGGTGTCGTGCTAAACGCGGTTTGAACTATCATATGCTTTAGTGCCAGATTGCAGGAGATGCAACAAGTTAGAGTAATAGACACAGGTCTAATCAAAGTAGTAGTATCGCTCCACTTCTGCCAAATCGCTAATCATGTGAATAAAAAACTGGAAATTATGACTTATTACTATCATAGAAACATTGAACAGTGCATAAAAAACTATCGAGAAGCTTTATTAGCAAGAGCGCAAGATCCTGACAACGAAGATTATGAAATCTGGGAATCCTGCGCCTATAACAACCTTGAAGAGGCGATAGAAGACAAAGTAAGGGTAAGAATACTTGCGTCAATCAGCAGTTGGCTCAGTGGTGAACTGCCCTTCTAACGGCTAAATAAATATCCAGGCACACACCGGCGAGGAGTGGAAAACTCTCCGCCAGATATTGTATATGTTACCCCAGGGATGGCCGCGCGGCCAGGGGCAGGATGCCCCTATGAGCGCAATAAATATCCACAAACTACACCGCTGAATCGAAGGCATCTTCTTCACTTTTTCCAAAAAAGACTTGCAAAAGTCTTAGAATACCCCCTGCCCGTGTCCGGGGGTGGACACGTCCGCCAGCGGTTGCTGCCTGAGCGCCATCTACGCCTTGCCGAAAGCATGCGCCATCATCGACAGGCCTGACATATCCGAGATAGAGGCCGGTTACAATGGCGGCGGCACCAGCAGCTACAATTTCAGGAAATACATCGCCCTTGGTGCGCCAGGGCGCAGCGTAGCGGGCGGCAGTTGCCTCTGAGAGGCGTGTCCACCCCCGGACACGGGCAGGGGGAGGGACCCGTCGGCAGCAAGTTATCGCACAGCGATGACGCAGATGACGAGGGGAGGGGCCGGAGCGAACGCAGTGAGCGGAGTCCTCTCAGAGGCAAGCTGCCGCCGCTGCGGAGCCTGGCGCACAAAAAAAGAGGCCGACCATTTTTGGTCGACCCCTTTTACTCGAATGATGCTGGATCTTATTCCGCTGCGGGAGCTTCTTCAGCCTTCGGAGCCTCTGCCTTCTTGGCGCGGCTACGACGGGTGGCCTTCTTCTCTGCCTTGGGAGCGGATGCAAGAGCTGCCTCATTGAAGTCTACAAACTCGATGAGAGCCATCTCGGAAGCGTCACCCTGACGGAATCCGGTGTGGAGGATACGGAGGTATCCGCCCGGACGGTCAGCGATCTTCGGAGCGATCTCACGGAAGAGCTCGGTCACGGCGTATTTGTTCTTGAGATAGCTGAACACGACGCGACGGTTGTGTGTGGTGTCTTCCTTAGACTTGGTGATAAGCGGCTCAACATAAGGCTTCAGCGCCTTAGCCTTGGCCACAGTTGTCTCGATCCTCTTGTGGAGGATAAGAGCTGTTGCGAGAGATGCGAGGGTAGCTTTGCGGTGAGCGCTCTTACGTCCAAGATGATTGACTGCTTTATTGTGTCTCATTTCTAAACGGTCTTTTTCTTTGGTTCAATATTATACTTTGTAACATCCATTCCGAATGAAAGCTTCATTTTCTCGAGCAGCAGGTCGATCTCGTTGAGAGACTTGCGGCCGAAGTTGCGGAACTTCATGAGCTCGGGTCTCGAATAAGATACGAGGTCTGCGAATGTGTCGATATCGGCAGCCTTCAGGCAGTTGTAAGCCCTTACTGAAAGGCCCTGGTCTGAAAGCTTGGAAAGAAGCAGGTGCTTCATGCGGAGTGTCTCCTGATCAAGTCCTGCAGCCTCCGGCTCGTTGGGATTCTCGATAGAGATAGTCTTGTCGTCGGTGAAGAGCTTGAAATGGTAGATAAGGATGTTGGCTGCATCCTGGAGAGCCATGGCCGGGGTGATTGAGCCGTCGGTCACGATCTCGAGGTTGAGCTTCTCATAGTCTGTCTTCTGCTCGACACGCCAGTTCTCCACGGTCCAGTTGACCTTCTTGATAGGAGTATAGATGGCGTCCACAGGAATGGTACCGATAGGGGTATTCTCATCCCTCATCTCCTCGGCGGGAACAAATCCGCGGCCCTTGGTGATGGTTATGGTCATGTTGAGCTTGACAGAGGGCTCGAGAGAGCAAATATGCAGCTCCGGATTCAACACCTTGAAAGAAGACAATCCTTTAGAGATATCCTCTGCGGTAAACTCCTGTTTGCCGCCGACAGTGACGTTCACAACCTCGGAGTCGACTGATTCGACCATTCTCTTGAAACGAACCTGCTTGAGGTTGAGAATAATGTCCTGCATGCCTTCGATCACGCCGGTGATGGTAGCGAACTCCTGGTCCACTCCGTCAACCTTGATCTGCGAGATTGCGAAACCTTCCAGAGACGCGAGCAATATGCGACGGAGGGCGTTGCCGATGGTCTGTCCGTATCCCGGCTCAAGAGGCCTGAATTCGAAACGGCCGACGGTGTCGGTGCCTTCGAGCATGATCACCTTGTCCGGTTTCTGAAATGATAAGATTGCCATAATTATTCCTTTTGGGGTGTTAAAAACTATTACTTGGAGTAGAGGTCGACGATGAGCTGCTCGTTGATAGTCTCAGGAATATCCTCGCGAACGGGGACATTGAGGAATTTACCTTTGAGCTCCTTGGCGTCGAACTCGAGCCATGAGTACTTCGTAGCTGATGCTACGCTGTTCTGGATGACTTCGAGGCTCTTTGACCTTTCGCGAACGGCGACAACGTCACCGGGCTTCACGAATGCCGAAGGAATGTTGCAAATACTTCCGTTGAGGGAAATATGACGATGGAGAACGAGCTGACGGGCAGCTGCTCTGGTAGGAGCGATTCCGAGACGATAGACAACGTTGTCAAGCCTTGACTCGAGAAGGAGGATAAGGTTGACACCGGTCTGACCCTTCATGCGGGCAGCCTTGTCATAAGTGTTGCGGAACTGACGCTCGAGAACACCGTACATGTATTTGACTTTCTGTTTCTCCTTGAGCTGGGTGCCGTACTCTTTCTGCTTTTTGCGCTTTGCAGCGAGACCGTGCTGTCCCGGAGGAGTATTTCTCTTTTCGAAGACCTTATCAGGGCCGTATATAGGCTCGCCGAACTTACGGGCGATCTTGGTGGTAGGACCAGTATATCTTGCCATAGTAATTCTACTTTAAAATTCTAAATTAAACTTTACGACGGCCTTTAGGTCTGCAACCGTTGTGGGGCATAGGGGTGACGTCGATGATTTCGGTCACGATAATACCTGCATTGTTGATAGTCCTGATTGCGGACTCACGTCCTGCGCCGGGACCTTTTACATATACCTTCACCTTGCGGAGGCCTGCGTCAAAAGCGGTCTTGGAAGCGTCCTCAGCTGCCATCTGGGCTGCATAAGGAGTGTTCTTCTTGGAACCCCTGAATCCGCACTTTCCTGCAGAAGACCAGCTGATAACCTGGCCCTGGGCGTTCGTAAGGGCTACGATAACATTGTTGAAGGTCGATGAAATATGGGCTTCGCCATAAGCTTCAACCTTGACAACTCTTTTCTTTGATGTTGTAGTTTTCTTTGCCATAATTCATCAATTATTTGGTTGCTTTCTTCTTGTTGGCAACGGTCTTCTTTCTTCCCTTGCGGGTACGGGCGTTGTTCTTGGTGCTCTGTCCGCGTACGGGGAGTCCGATACGGTGACGGATGCCGCGATAGCAACCGATATCCATGAGTCTCTTGATGTCCATCTGGACGGAAGAACGGAGCTCGCCTTCAATCTTGTACTCACTGTTGATGAGATTACGGATTGCCGCTACCTGCTCGTCGTTCCAGTCTCCGACCTTGATGCCGCGATCGATACCGCAGGTGTCCAGAATCTTCTGGGCTGAGCTGCGTCCGATGCCGTAGATGTAGGTGAGGCCGACCTCGCCAATTTTGTTGTTCGGTAAATCAACACCGGCTATTCTTGCCATATTCTATTCTAAAACTTAATGTTATACAACTGAATTTTATCCCTGGCGCATCTTGAACTTAGGATTCTTCTTGCAGATAACGTAGAGGCGGCCTTTGCGCCTGACGATCTTGCAGTCTTCGCTGCGCTTCTTTATGGATGTCTTGACTTTCATTGCTTTATGCTTTTTTATTTGTATCTGAAAGAAATTCTTCCTTTGGTTAAATCGTAAGGTGAGATTTCAACTTTAACTTTGTCACCAAGAAGGATATGGATAAAGTTCATCCTCATCTTACCTGAAATGTTGCAGAGGAGGACATGACCGTTCTCTAATTCAACGCGGAACATTGCGTTTGGAAGGGTCTCAATCACTGTTCCATCCTGCTCGATAGCTACTTGTTTTGACATTGGAATATCACTTTAAAATTTAATATTTCCGTCTTTCTCTATATAATCGAAGGTAGAGAGCTGTTCAGCCCGGCCTTTACGAACAACAACCGTAAGCTCGTAGTGAGCCGCGTTCTTGTGGTCTGATGTGTGCACTGCCCAACCATTTCTTGCAAGATACACACCTCTTCCGCCAGCACAGATCATAGGCTCAATACAAATCGTCATTCCATCGACAAGGCGGGCGCCGTGACCCCTTCTCCCATAGTTGGGAATACCGGGTTCCTCGTGCATTTCCTTACCTACCCCATGGCCTTCCAATTCGCGGACCACGGAAAATCCGAATGACTCTGCGTACGTTTGCACCGCGTATCCGATGTCGCCGGTCCTGGCTCCAGCTACAGCAGCTTCAATTCCCTTGTACAGGGACGCCTTAGTGACGTCGAGGAGTTTACGGGTCTCGGCGTCCACCTCCCCTACCGGGAAGGTGTAAGCCGAATCACCGTTGTATCCTTTGTACAAAGTACCGCAATCTACGGAAACGATGTCGCCTTCTTTCAGAACGTAGTCCGACGGGAAACCGTGGACGACGACGTCGTTGACGGAGATGCATAGAGCTGACGGGAAGCCTTCGAAACCCTTGAAGCTTGGAATAGCGCCGTTGTCGCGGATAAAGGTCTCAGCCACCTCATTCAACTTCGCAGTTGTCACACCCGGGGCGACTACTTTTCCGACCTCCGCCAGTGTCCTTGATACAAGGTCACCGTTGATTCTCAACAGCTCGATCTCTTCTTCTGTTTTCGGCCTGATCATCTTCTACTCTGATACTTTTGAAAAACTACATACCGGAACGTCCTGTCAGACGACCTGTCTTCATAAGTCCGTCATAATGGCGCATAAGCAGGTAACCCTCAATCTGCTGGAGCGTATCGAGAACAACACCTACAAGAATCAGGAGGGAAGTACCTCCGAAGAAGCTTGCGAACTGGTTCTGGACACCCATCTTGATTGCGAGGGCGGGAAGAATCGCGATGACAGCAAGGCAGATGGAACCCGGGAGGGTAACTCTGTCGAGGATATCGTCGAGATACTTCATCGTCTGCTTGCCCGGCTTTACTCCGGGGATGAAACCGCCGTTCTGCTTCATGTTTTCCGCCATCATCTGAGGATTGACAGTGACAGCTGTATAGAAATACGTGAAGACGATGACGAGGATTGCGAATATGAAATTATACCAGAATCCCGTATAGTTTCCGATCGTTGCTGCAATACCCCTGGTCTTGTCGCTGAGCGAGAAGAGCATAGGGAAGAGCATGAGGGCCTGGGCGAAGATGATAGGCATAACGCCGGCCGCATTGATCTTGAGCGGGAGGTACTGACGGACTCCGCCATACTGCTTGTTGCCGATAACCCTCTTGGCATACTGTACAGGGACTTTCCTGACTGCCTGAACAAGGGCGATGGTAGCGATGATGACGAAGAACCAGATAACGAACTCGACTACGAGAAGGAGAAGTCCGCCACCGCTGTTGGTGCTGAGCTTCTGACCTACTTCCGCTACGAGAGCGAACGGGAGACGAGCCACGATACCGATCATGATTATAAGGGAAATACCATTACCGATACCACGGTCGGTAATCCTTTCGCCGAGCCACATGACGAACATCGATCCACCCATGAGGATGATTGTGGATACGAGGTTGAACATGAAGCCGCTCCAGCCCACTGCAACTGCAGAACGAGGAATCATACCTGTTACATAAGCAGGGCCCTGGATTGCGAGAATCAGGATGGTCAGATACCTGGTAATCTGATTCATCTTCCTACGGCCGCTCTCGCCTTCCATCTGCATCTTGCGGAAAGAAGGAACGAACATGCCGAGGAGCTGGACCACGATGGATGCCGAGATATAAGGCATCACACCGAGCGCAAAGATTGAAGCGTTACCGAAAGCACCACCGGAGAACATGTTCAGGAGGCCGACAAGACCTTCCTGAGTACTTCCCTGGAGAGCGGAGAGCATATCGGGATTCAGACCGGGAAGCACGATAAAGCATCCCAGACGGTAGACCACGATAAGGAGCATCGTATAACCGATCCTCGTACGGAGCTCTTCAATCTTGTAGATGTTCTTGATTGTTTCGATAAATTTCTTCATCGCTTATTCAATTACGGTTGTTTTTCCGCCTGCTGCCTCGATTTTCTCTACGGCAGACTTTGAGAAGCCGTTTGCGGAAACCTCCACAGCAGCGGAGATTTCACCGTTTCCGAGAACCTTTACGAGGTCGCCCTTGTGAGCAAGGCCGGCTGCGATGAGGGTCTCGATGTCAATCTTATTGATACCGGCTTCTGCAAGAGCCTGAAGAGCGGCTACATTGACAGCCTGGTACTCAACTCTGGTGGGATTCTTGAATCCGAACTTGGGGAGACGTCTCTGGAGAGGCATCTGACCGCCTTCGAATCCGATCTTATGGGAATAACCGGTACGGGACTGTGCACCCTTTGTACCACGGGTAGCAGTGCCGCCTTTACCGGAACCCTGTCCGCGACCAACTCTCTTGCTATTGTGGGTTGCACCCTTTGCGGGTTTCAGATTTTCAAGTTTCATCTCTTTCTCCTCCTTAATCTATAACTTCAAACTTGACAAGATGCTGAACTTTCTCGAGCTGACCGCGATTTACCGCATTGTCTTCAACGATTACAGTCTGGTTCATCTTGCGGATACCAAGGGAAAGGAGATTAGCTTTCTGCCTCTTGGTCTCGCCATTCTTGCTGATAACCTGGGTAATTTTAAGTTTTGCCATGATCTCTTTCCTTTATCCGTTAAACACTTTACTCATGGGAACACCCCTGAGACCAGCCACTGTATAAGCATCCCTCATTTCGGTGAGAGCTGCGATGGTAGCCTTTACGAGGTTGTGAGGATTTGAAGATCCCTTTGACTTAGCAAGGACATTCTGGATTCCTGCTGACTCGAAAACAGCACGCATAGCACCGCCGGCCTTGACACCGGTACCGGGAGCTGCAGGTTTCATGAAAACCTCAGCGCCGCCGAAACGTGCGACCTGCTCGTGAGGGATGGTAGTATTGATGATAGGAACCTTTACGAGGTTCTTCTTTGCATCCTCTACGCCCTTGGCAATAGCTGCAGTAACCTCATTCGCCTTTCCAAGACCATAGCCGACGACACCGTTTTCATCACCGACGACAACGATGGCAGCAAAGCGGAAGTGGCGACCTCCCTTAGTGACCTTGGTCACACGGTTGATAGCTACAAGTCTGTCCTTGAGTTCGAGGTCAGACGTCTTTACTCTTTTTACGTTTGTATTTGCCATAGTCCTATAAATTAGAATTCGAGGCCGCCTTCACGGGCAGCATCTGCCAAACTTTTAACTCTGCCATGGAAGAGATATCCTCCGCGGTCGAAAGCGACCTTGGTGATTCCCTGGGCCTTGGCGCGCTCTGCGATAGCCTTACCTACGACAGCTGCAGCGTCAATTCCGTTCTTGCCCTTGCACTCTGCTGCGAGAGCCTTGTCGTTGGACGCAGCTGCTACGAGAGTCTTACCCTCGAGGTCATTGATGACCTGAACGTAGATCTGCTTGTTGCTTCTGAACACGACCATGCGAGGACGCTCGGCTGTGCCATTGACATGCTTGCGGATTCTGTAGTGAATCCTTCTTCTTCTTTCTATTCTATTCAATGCCATAACTTTATCCTCCTTAATTATTTAGCGGAAGCGGTCTTACCAGCCTTGCGGCGGAGCTGCTCACCGACAAACTTGATACCCTTGCCCTTATAAGGCTCAGGACGACGGAACGAACGGATCTTAGCCGCAACCTGTCCGACGAGCTGTTTGTCTCTGCTCTTGAGGACGAGGACGGGGTTCTCTCCCTTCTTGACCTGGGGGGTCTCTGCTGTAACTTCAGCGGGAAGCATGAGCTGGATGTCATGGGAGTAGCCGAGAGACATGGTTATGAGCTGGCCCTGAGCCTGGACACGGTAACCAACACCGACAAACTCCTGCTTGATAGTGAATCCCTCTGATACACCGACTACCATGTTGTGGATGAGGGCCCTGTAGAGGCCGTGCATGGAGCGGAATCTAGGGAGATCGTTAGGACGGGATACTTTGATCTCGGAACCCTCAACGGAAACCTTGATGTCCGGATCAACTTTCTGAGACATCTCTCCGAGAGGTCCTTTAACCTTCACAACGTTGCCGTCGAGTACCTCTACGGTAACTCCGGCCGGAAGGTTTACAGGCAATTTTCCTATTCTTGACATAATATCTACTTTATATTAATAAACATAACAGATAACCTCACCGCCGACGTTGAGATCTTTAGCCTCTTTGTCAGTGATGACACCCTTGGACGTAGAGAGAATAGCGATACCGAGACCGTTGAGAACGCGCGGCATGCTCTTCACGTCAGCATACTTTCTCAGACCGGGAGAAGAGACGCGGACAATCTTCTTGATTGCAGCGGTCTTGGTCTGGGGATGATACTTAAGAGCGATTTTGATGGTGTTGCAAGGGGTTCCCTCGACTACCTTGTAGCTGAGGATGTAACCCTTCTCACAAAGGATCTTAGTGATTGCGACCTTCATGTTGGATGAAGGGACTTCGACGACCTTCTTACCTGCGAGGTAAGCGTTACGGACTCGAGTCAGATAATCTGCAATTGGATCAGTCATTTTTTTGTCGTTTTGTGGACCGGCGCTTGGATCGCGCCCGATATCCGATTGATAATATTTATAATAAGTATTCTACTACCAGGATGCCTTCTTGACGCCGGGGATAAGGCCTTGAGAAGCCATCTCACGGAACTGGATACGGCTGATACCGAATTCTCTCATGTATCCTTTCGGACGACCGGTGAGAGAGCAGCGGTTGTGAAGACGTACCGGACTGGCGTTCTTAGGGAGTTTGTCAAGAGCTGCATAGTCGCCGGCCTCTTTAAGAGCCTGCCTCTTTGCTGCATACTTGGCAACGAGTTTTGCGCGCTTAACCTCGCGGGCTTTCATACTTTCCTTTGCCATCTGTCTGTATTTTAGTTGTTGTGTTTCTTAAACGGAAGACCGAATGCCTTGAGGAGGGCGTGAGCCTCTTCGTCAGTATTGGCGGTAGTTACGAAAGTGATCTCGATTCCGTGGATGCGAGGGTTCTTGTCGATCTCGATCTCAGGGAAGATGATCTGCTCCTTGATACCAAGGGTATAGTTGCCCTGGCCGTCAAGTTTCTCAGAAATACCGTTGAAGTCACGGATACGAGGGAGAGCGACCCTGATGAGCCTCTCGAGGAACTCGTACATCTTGACACCACGGAGGGTAACCTTTGCACCGATGGGCATGCCCTTACGGAGCTTGAAGTTAGAGATGTCTTTCCTGGAGGAAGTGATAACGGCCTTCTGTCCTGCGATGATGGAGAGCTCTTCAGCAGCTTCCTCAACGAGTTTCTTGTCCTGTGTTGCATCGCCTACACCTTCATTGAGGGTAATCTTGACGAGTCTAGGGACCTGCATGACAGTTGTGTAAGAGAACTGCTTCTCGAGTGAAGGAACGATCTCTTCTTTGTAAACCTTCTTGAGGGAAGGTACATATCCCTTAGGAAGTGCCTGAACTTCTGCGGGTTTGTTATTCTTCTTTGCCATAATTACTTAATCTCCTCTCCTGATTTCCTGGCATAGCGGATCTTCTTTCCGTCCTCGATCTTGTAACCGACCTTTACGGGCTTGCCCGTAGAGTCCATAAGCTGGACGTTGGAAATGTGGATTCCTGCCTCCTGTTTAACAATACCACCCTGAGGATTCTGGGTGTTGGGCTTGGTATGCTTTGATACCATGTTGACACCTTCTACTATTACGCGGTCCTTGTCGCGAAGAACCTCGAGGACCTTACCGGTCTTTCCCTTGTCGTTTCCGGCGTTTACATAAACGGTATCGCCTTTCTTGATATGGAACTTTTTCATGATTCTTACTCTTTTAAAGGACCTCCGGTGCCAGTGAAACTATTTTCATATAATTCTCGCGGAGCTCTCTGGCGACGGGGCCGAAGATACGTGTGCCGCGAAGTTCGCCCGCGTTATTGAGAAGGACGCATGCGTTGTCATCGAAACGGATATAAGAACCGTCCGGACGGCGGATTTCCTTCTTTGTACGGACTACGACAGCCTTGGTGACAGTCCCTTTCTTGGCGTCGCCGCCGGGGATTGCGCTCTTTACTGTAACGACGATAGTGTCACCTACCGTAGCATAACGGTGATTTGTACCGCCAAGGACACGGATGCAAAGGACTTCCTTAGCTCCGCTGTTGTCGGCCACCTGTAAACGTGTTTCCTGCTGTATCATGACTACTTGGCTTTTTCAACGATTTCTACTAATCTCCACCTCTTGGTCTTGCTGAGGGGGCGGGTCTCCATGATGCGTACAAGGTCACCCTCTCCGCACTCATTCTTGTCGTCCTGAGCGACGAACTTTGTGGTCTTCTTTACGAACTTACCGTAAATAGGATGCTTCTCGTGAGTCTCGACAGAGACGATGATAGTCTTGTCATTCTTGCTGCTGACCACAACTCCTACTCTTTCCTTACGAAGATTTCTTTCCATAGGACTTTACTCTTTACTGATTCTGCTCTTTTTCCTTCTCGGCAAGGATAGTGATCATACGAGCAATATCCTGACGGGTCTTCTTGAATTTGGAAGTGTCCTCCAACGGAGAGACAGCGTGATTGAGCTTCATTGTATCGAGATTGTTCTTCTCGATTGCAATGCGGTCGCGGAGGTCGGCAATCGACATTTCGCGTACTTCTGTTATCTTCATACTTCTAATCCTCCATCAAATTATTCTTCAACATAGTCCCTGCGGACAACAAACTTGGTCGCGACCGGGAGCTTCTGCGCTGCAAGGCGCATAGCTTCTTTCGCAGTTGCGAGTGAAACACCTTCGGCCTCGAAAAGGATACGACCGGGGGTGACAGGAGCGACGAAACCCTGAGGATCACCTTTACCCTTACCCATACGGGTGGAGAGAGGTTTCTTCGTGAAAGGCTTGACAGGGAAGATCCTGATCCAAACCTGACCTTCACGGTTCATGTGACGTGTGAGGGCCTGACGGGCAGCCTCTATCTGCTGTGCAGTAAGCCAACAATTTTCAAGGGTCTTAAGGCCGAATGAGCCGAACGCAAGCTGGTTGCCCCTTCCGGAGTTGCCCTTCATGCGGTTCTTCTGTTCCCTTCTGAATTTTGTTCTTTTCGGTTGTAACATTGCTGTATTACTTTAAAAATTTCCTTACAAATCCCTAACTCATTGAAACTCAGCTGGTTGGGTGCTTCTCGCTCCAATTTTGGGATTGCAAAGATACAAAAAAATCCCGAAAAACAAACGCTTTTCGAGATTTTTTTCAACATTTTCGACCGAGGTTTTTGATACTTAACTCTCGGAAAATTTGCAACTTACGCTAAAACGTCAAAAATTTTTCTTGCAATTTTCGACCGCGCTAAATTTCAACCTTCTTGTACCTGGGAACAAGGCTCTTCATTATCGACCAGGCGATAAGATAAGCGACCCCGCAGAAGCAGAACATAATGAAATAACCGGCGGGTTTTCCTTCGAATCCAAGGAAAGTGAAAGACGCTCCGGCATTCTCGGCATAAGTGAAGAGGTTACCGGCCACCTTCTGGATAATCATCGAGCCGACACCTCCTGCCATAGCACCGATTCCCGTGATTGAAGCGATCGTACTCTTGGGGAACATATCGCCGATAGTGGAGAAAAGGTTTGCTGACCAAGCCTGATGACCTGCACCGGCAAGACCGATGAGGATAGCGGGCCACCAAGGGCTATTGAAACGCATTCCGAGAGGCTGGGCAAAAAGCGCGGCAATCGGGAAGAATGCGAAAATGAGCATAGCGAGCATACGTCCTGAATACGGGTGCATCGCCTTCTTTTCCACAAAGAGCTTAGGCAGGTATCCTCCGAAAATGGAAATCACCGTCACTATGGCATAAAGGGTAAATATAAGGCCCTGGCCAAGCGGACTGGAAGCCTTTGCTCCGAACTGGTTGGCAAAATATGAGGGAGCCCAGAAGAGGAAAAACCACCATACTCCGTCAGTAAAGAATTTACCAGTGATGAAGCTCCATGTCTGCTTGTACTTGAAGCACTGAAGAAGAGGTATCGACTTTTCTTCTGCAAGAGCGGCTGCCGCCTTTGCCTCTTCCTCGTCATCCTGATGGATATACTCCAGCTCAGCCTCATTGACATGCTTGCTCTTTTCGGGCTTGTCATACATAAATGCCCAGAAGAACATCCATATAAAGCCGAGACCGCCGATGATGATAAAAGCCATCTCCCATCCGAAATGCTTTGCAAGCGGAGGAATACAGAGCGGCGCGGCGAGAGCTCCCACAGACGCACCGGCATTAAAGATAGATGTAGCGAACGCACGGTCCTTCTTCGGGAAATACTCGGCGGTCGTCTTGATAGCCGCAGGGAAGTTCCCCGATTCTCCAAGAGCGAGGATGCCTCGGCATAGAAGGAACAGGTAGACAGAAGTGGTGGATATGGCCAGAGCTACATTACTTCCGGCCTCGACGGCCTTAAGAGCGGCTGCGCTGTCGACACCGTCGACAAAAAGGGCGGTTCCCCAGCCGCAGGCGGCATGAAGGACGGCTCCGAAAGACCATACGCCTATAGAAATGAGATATCCCTTCTTCGTTCCCATCCAGTCGACAAACTTGCCGGCGAAAAGGCAGGCTATCGCATAAAAAATGGAGAAGAAGCTGGTAATTGTGCCATAGTCGGCATCGGACCAATGGAACTCGGGCTTAATGAACTCGTCATAAGTGAGCGAGAGCACCTGACGGTCGAGATAATTAACCGTCGTGGCGACAAAAAGCAGCGAGCAAAGCCACCAGCGCCAGGAGGTCATTAGTTTTTTCTGTGTACTCATGTGGTTATCTGTTTGCTTTTATTATATCGAGCGCATTTCGGCAAAGAGAAGAAATCCGGCCCCAGTCTTCGGCCGCAATAACCTCTTTCGGGAAAAGCTTGGAGCCCATACCTACGCAGAAAACGCCGGCCTTGAACCATGCTGAGAGATTCTCCTCGGTCGGCTCAACGGCTCCGGTAACCATGATCTGAGCCCAAGGGAGCGGAGCCTTTACATTCTTGACGAAAGACGGTCCGCCGACATTTCCGGCAGGGAAGACTTTCACAAGGTCGCAACCTGCTTCATGGGCATTGCCGATTTCGGTAACCGAGCCGCATCCCGGAGTATAGGCAATAAGGTGGCGGTTGCAAAGCGGAGCAATCTCCGGATTGAAATAAGGACCGACGATGAAATTTGCTCCATATTGTATATAAAGGGCTGCCGTGGGAGCATCGACAATTGAACCTGCGCCAAGAATCATCTCCGGGCACTCTACGCGGGCGAAAAGTTCCAGCCGCTTGAAAACGTCGATGGCGAAATCTCCCCTGTTGGTGAACTCGAAAGCCCTTACTCCTCCGTCATAGCAGGCCTTAAGGACCCTCATTGAAACTTCTGCGTCGCCGCTATAGAAAACCGGCACCATACCGGTTGAATTCATGGCCTCGAGGACCTTGATCTTTGAAAATCTTGCCATATTTCTTTCTATCTTGAAACCCTTCCGCTTCCATCGCCCTTCATGAGGTTCTCAACCTCGGCGACAGTCACCATGTTGTAATCTCCATAAATCGTATGCTTGAGGCAAGATGCCGCAACTGCGAAATCGAGTGCCTTCTGGTCATCTCCCTTATATGTGAGTAGGCCATAGATGAGTCCGCCCATGAATGAATCCCCTCCTCCGACGCGATCTACGATATGGGTGATATCATAGCGCTTGGACTGATAAAGCTTCTCTCCGTCGAAAAGGACTCCTCCCCAGGTGTTGTGATTGGCATTGATAGAGCCACGAAGGGTAATGATAACCTTTTTAGCCCTCGGGAACTTCTCCATCAGCTGCTCGCCGACGCTGCGGAAACGAGCCTGGTCGATTTCTCCACCAGTCGCGGTGACGTCAAAGCCTTCCGGTTTGATTCCGAAAACCTTCTCCGCATCTTCCTCGTTTCCAAGGATTATGTCACTGCATGCAACTAAATCAGGCATAATCTCGGAAGCCTTCTTCCCGTATTTCCATAGATTCTTGCGGTAATTCAGATCGCAAGAGACGGTCACACCAAGCCTATTGGCAGCCTTTGCCGCTTCAAGGCATACATCTGCCGCGCCCTGGCTGAGAGCAGGAGTGATTCCGGTCCAATGGAACCAATCCGCACCCTTGAAAACCTCGTCCCAATCAATCATTCCCTTCTGAATCTCGGAGATTGCGGAATGCGCCCTGTCGTAGACGACCTTGCTCGGACGGGCAACTGCTCCTGTCTCCAGGAAATAAATTCCGAGGCGCTCTCCGCCTGTAATGGAATATTTCGTGCCTACTCCGTGCTTATGTAAATCAGCGATGCATGCGCGGGCTATGTCGTTGTCCGGAAAACGGCTGACGAATTCCGCGTCCATCCCATAGTTGGCAAGCGATACTGCGACATTGGCTTCTCCCCCACCAAAAGTGGCATTGAAGGTCCCTGCTTGGGCAAATCGGAGATAATCCGGGGTCGCAAGACGGAGCATTATCTCTCCAAAAGTAATGATTTTCGGCATAATGATTCAAACTAAATTTCTGCAAAATTAACATTTTATTTCAGATTTCGTGCACGTACACGGAAATTATTATTAAATTTGCATATCAAATACAACAGCTGATGGAAAAACCGATGAATCCGGATGGAAAAATAACGATAAAGGATGTAGCGAGACTTTCCGGCCTGTCAAAAGGAACAGTAGACCGCGTCATACATAATAGAGGCGAAGTGTCCAAGAAGAGTTATGACAAGGTAATGAAAGTGATAGAAGAGCTCGGATACGAACCGAATATCTTCGCTTCAATGCTCGCTTCGCGCAAAGAGCACATAGTTGCGGCTATTCTCCCCTTCTATGAAAAAGGAGAGTTTTGGGAGCTTCTCGAAGAAGGTCTTCGCCGCGCAGCCGAAGCCGAGAAGACTTTCGGAGTAAAGGTTGTGAGGATAGGATATAATCAGTATGATCTCGAATCCTTCCGCGAAGCTTGTGAGGAAGCTCTCGGAATGAATCCTTCGGGCGTCGTCATAGCCCCCATGTTCAAAAACGACACCCTCTCCTTTGCCGGGGCCCTGCGCGAAAAGGACATCCCCTATGTTTTCATTGATTCAAAGATAGAAGACGACGGATATCTGGCCTACTATGGAATGCCTATGTACCAGAGCGGGTATCTATGCGCTTATCTTCTCTCCGGCGGCAGGGAGATCGGGGATGTCGCCATTATCCGTATCCGAAGGGACAAGAACAGCCAGTCCGATCCGACAATCAACCGAAGAGCCGGATTCATGGATTATTTCGCCGAGCATTATCCGGACAGCGAAGTCAGCAATGTTTTCATCGACCCGCACGATCCTGAAAGCATAGACAGCACCCTCGATGTCTTTTTCAAAGAGCATCCTGACGTCCGCCATATCGTCATGTTCAATTCACGAATCCATCTGGTCGCCGCCTATCTTGAAAAACACGGCATGGAAAGTTGCAGGGTGATTGGATTCGACAATCTCGAGAGGAATCTGTCCGCCCTTAGAAGAGGAACAGTCGATATGCTGATCACCCAGCATCCGGACGAACAGGTCTATAATGCGATCAGCACCCTCTCAGACAAAATCGTACTAAAAAAAGAGCCCCAGCACAAGGATAATTTCATGCATATGGATATCCTGACGCGCTATAACGTCGATTACTATTAGGATTTTCGGATAATTAACATTACTTTTGCAGTCCGCAAATAACTTAGGGGCGTAGTTCAGTCGGTTTAGAACGCTTCAGTCACATTGAAGAGGTCATCGGTTCGAGTCCGATCGTCCCTACCTAGAAAGCACTTGCATTGCAGGTGCTCGGCATAGAAGCATTAATTGCCGATAGATTATGGAATTCATTACCGTCAGTCAATATGCAGAATTGCATAACCTTTCTGAACGCACTGTGCGAAACTGCACTTCTAATTAGAATTCACAATATGAAAAAACAACTCCTTCTCTTCTTTTCACTTATAGTACCCACCTTGTCATTCGCCCAACTGATGCCGGACGGGTCGGTCCAGGTTGTCGCTTATTGGGACAAGGGGGACGAATT
The DNA here is from genome assembly GCA_900318955.1 of uncultured Bacteroidales bacterium. Taxonomy (GTDB): domain Bacteria; phylum Bacteroidota; class Bacteroidia; order Bacteroidales; family UBA932; genus Cryptobacteroides. The sequence continues at coordinate 244 of ONMJ01000038.1, read as the reverse complement.
CAGTTACAAATGCATAGACCGTCAGGAGCGTGTAGATGATACCGGAAAGGTTTCCCTGATAAAGTCCAGCTCCGAAGATCTGATAATAAAGGTCAGCGACCAGACGGATTCTACATATACCCTTCTTCTGGATACCAAGGATGGGTTCTATTCTGATACCCGGGTCCAATCGTATATGGAACTGTTGAACAGCCTTGGCGAGTCCAGCCCGATCCAACTCACCACCACAAGCATGGGCACCGTA
>ONMJ01000049.1 GCA_900318955.1 uncultured Bacteroidales bacterium | reverse complement strand
GAGAAGATTTTCCTCAACTATAGCGAGGAAATTCCCTACAGCTGCCAGGTGGAGATCGAGAGTTTCAAGGAAGGCGAAGAGAGATATGAGATCAGCGCCGTCATCTATGTGATGAGGGACAGCCAGAAAGGCATAATCATCGGCAAGAAGGGCGCTGCCCTCAAGAAAGTTGGAACCGAGGCGAGACTCGACATGGAAGATTTCTTCCAGAAGAAGGTCTTCCTCTCCACCTACGTCAAGGTGGATCCCGACTGGAGGGAGAACCGGAAGGAACTCCGCCGTTTCGGATATGAATTCTAAAAACAAAAGATAGAGAGAGGTACATATGAGCGAAGAATGGGACGACATCCCGCAGGAAAACGAAGAACTCGAAGAGGAAAAAGAACTGACTGAAGAGGAAGAGGGGCGGTTTGCGCGGCTTCTCGGCAGCGACAGCCGGAAATATAAGCTCTCCGGAATGTTCAAGGACTGGTTCCTTGACTACTCTTCTTACGTCATCCTCCAAAGGGCGGTCCCGCATATCGTTGACGGGTTGAAGCCTGTTCAGAGAAGGGTTCTCCATGCAATGTACAGGATGGACGACGGCCGATACACCAAGGTCGCCAACATTGTCGGACAGGCAATGCAGTACCATCCCCATGGAGATGCATCCATCCTCGGCGCACTTGTCCAGATTGGCCAGAAAGGATTCCTTGTCGACTGCCAGGGAAACTGGGGAAACATCCTTACCGGCGACTCAAATGCGGCTCCGAGGTACATAGAGGCCAGACTTTCCAAGTTTGCCAAGGAGGTTGTTTTCGACCCGAAAGTGACCAACTGGATGACCTCCTATGACGGCCGAAACCAGGAGCCGACAGAGCTCCCCGTCCGCTTCCCTATCCTCCTTGCCCAGGGCACAGAGGGTATTGCGGTCGGTATGGCCTCCAAAATCCTCCCCCACAACTTCAATGAACTCATTGACGCCTCTATCGCGATTCTGAAAGGCCAGCCTTACGAGATCTATCCCGACTTCCCTACCGGAGGTCTTGCCGACTGCTCAAAATACAACGCCGGCAAGCGCGGAGGGCAGGTCAAGGTGCGCGCACGCATCGAGAAAATCGACAAGAACACTATTACAATCACGGAAATACCATTCGGAAAGACTTCCCATATCCTGATTGATTCAATCCTGAAAGCCAAGGACAAAGGGAAGATCAAGATCAAGAAGATTGAGGACATGACAACCGAAAAGGTTGAAATCATAGTCCACCTTCCGAACGACGTTTCCCCGGACAAGACAATAGACGCTCTCTACGCATTCACCGACTGCGAAACAACGATTAATCCCAATGCCTGCGTAATCAAGGAGGACAAGCCTCAGTTCCTGTCGGTCAATGACATACTCGAGTACGACACCTTCCATACCCGCGATATTCTCGGACGTCAACTTCAGATAAAGCTCGGAGAGCTGGAGGACGATTGGCACTACAGTTCCCTGGAGAGGATATTCTTCGAGAACAGAATCTATAAAGTCCTCGAGCAGAATCAGATGAGTTGGGAAGAGCAGCTGGATGACGTTTTCGCTAAGATGAAGGAATATCAAGATCTTCTCCACAGGGAGATCATCATGGACGATATCCTGAAGCTTGTAGAGAAGCCGGTCAGAAAGATTTCAAAGTTCGACACCAAGGCCCTTGACGAGAAGATTTACGGTATTGAGGACCAGATGAAAGAGGTCAAGTACAATCTCGAACACCTCACAGAATATACAATCGACTGGTTCAAGGATATTAAGAAGAAATACGGAAAGAGCTTCCCTCGTCTAACGGAAATCACTTCTTTCGAGACCATTGCAGCGACAAAGGTTGTCAACAACAACGCCAAGCTCTACGCCAATCTCGAAGAAGGATTCGTCGGAATCGGACTCAAGAAGGACGACGGAGGAGAATTCATAAGCGACTGCTCCGACCTTTCTGAAATCGTAGTCATCGGAAAAGACGGAAAGTACCGTGTCACCAAGGTCGCAGACAAAGCCTTCTTTGGCAAGAATCTCCTCTATGTAGGGGTTTTCAACCGCAACGACGTAAGGACCATCTACAATGTGATCTACCGCGACGGAAAGTCTCCAACTTACTATGCGAAGAGATTTGCAATAACCTCTGTAACAAGAGATAAGGAGTACGATATCACTTCCGGGACACCGGGATCCTCAATCCTTTGGTTCACAGTCAACCACAACGGTGAAGCCGAAAGCGTCAGGATTTACCTGCGCCCGAAGCCGAAGCTCAAGAAGACCCAGCTCGAATATGACTTCTCTACCCTCTCAATCAAGGGAAAGACCTCCAGAGGCAATCTGGTATCGAAAAACGCGATACAGAAGATTGTAATGAAGTCAAAGGGTGTATCCACAATCGGAGGAAAGGATATCTGGTACGATCCGGATGTCCAGAGGCTTAATGAAGACGGCCGCGGAGACCACCTCGGCGAGTTCTCAGGAGAAGACAAGGTACTCGCAATTTTCAGCGACGGTACATTCTATACGACTAATTACGAGACGGTCAACAAATACCAGGGCGATCTCATTAGGATTGAGAAACTGGATCAGGGGAAGACATGGACCGTACTTTATTGGGACGGCGCCGCCAAAGCCTTCTATGTCAAGAGGTTCAGTTTCGTAGAGAGCGACAATTCCCCGATGCTGTTTATCTCCGACTCCAAGGGGTCGAAGCTTGTGGACATTTCCTCCGACCTCCATCCGCAAATCCTCGTTACCTTCGGCGGGAAGTACGCTCATAGAGAGCCGGAAGTAATTGACGCAGAAGAATATATCGCCAAAAAGGGCATCACCGCAAAGGGCAAGAAATGCCATGCCTACGACCTGAAGGCCGTTGAATTCGGGGAGCCTCTCCATAAGCCGGAGGACGATATTGAAGCTCAGTCTCACGAAGCCCCGGACGAGGTGGTCGATATCGACATAGACATCACCGACGAGGGGATCAGCTCAGAAGAGGAATCTTCCTCGGCTGCCGCTCCGACGACGTCGTCCGCCGCACCGATTGAGCAGACCGGTCAGGCATCGAAGCTTCTCGAGGGCGATGATGACAACGAGGGCGAAGCTATAGATCTCACTCTGTTCTAAGATGATAATAGCGCTTGAAGGATTTATGGGCAGCGGCAAGAGCTCCGTCGGACGGGTTCTTGCCGATATGCTCGGAATCCGCTTTATCGACCTTGATGAAACCATTGTCGAAGGAGAAAAGCGCCCCATACCGGAAATATTCTCTTCCGAAGGAGAAAAGGGATTCAGGATCCTTGAACTCAAGTATTTACGAAGACTACTAAAGGGCGGAGGCGAGGCTGTCCTATCCCTTGGCGGAGGCACTCCTACCATTTCGGCGGCAGCAAGTCTCATACGAGAAAAGACTATATGCATCTACCTAAGGGCCTCTCTCGATACTCTCGAAGCCAATCTTTCCGGCTCCAAGGGAAGCCGCCCTCTTCTTGAAGGCGCTCCATTACGCGAAAAAATCGCCTCTTTGCTTTCTGAAAGAGCTGAAACCTACGAAGAGTGCGCTCATGCCACTATCGACATCGACGGACTTTCTCCCGAGGAGATAGCCGAAGAAATAATAATCGGGTGTTTATAAAAAAGGCCTACAGGAATTCTTCTCTCTCACGCATATCCTTGATGCGCAGCTGGATTGTAGAAGACCCACGATAGAAGTTTTCGACAACTGAGTAGCAGACATCCACAGGGTTGCCGGCTTTTATATGGTCATAGAATTCAGCCATATTGAAGCCGATGGCAGGAATTTGGCGATAAGGCTGGGACTCCTGCATCAAGTCGAGCTTGAGGTGTACGCCTCCGGCGCCCACCTTACGTCCGTTTCCGCCATCGTAGACGTCCTCAGTCAGGAAAACAGGGTTGGAGTTGCCGGGGCCAAAAGGCTGGAACTGCTTGAGGATTCTGAAAAACTTAGGGGTAATCTGAGAGAAATCAAGCTTCGAATCAAGTTCAATGACGGGGACCACGACCTCCGGCTTAAGATTGCTGGTGACAAAGCCGTTCATCCTCCGGCAAAATTCTTTAAGGTTCTCTTCCTTGAGAGTCAGGCCGGCGGCATAGACATGGCCTCCAAAGTTCTCCAGAAGGTCGGCGCAGCTCTCTATGGCGGCATAGAGATCGAATCCCTGGACACTCCTTGCAGAGCCGGTAATGAACCCGTTGGACTTGGTAAGAACCACGGTAGGCCGGTAATAAGCCTCTACGAGCCTTGACGCCACAATACCGACAACACCCTTGTTCCAGGTCGGGCTATAGACTATAGTGACATTCTCGGAAGCAAGGGCCGTCCCGTTCTGAACCATCTCAAGGGCCTCCTGAGTGATCTCGCGGTCGATATTCTTGCGCTCGTTATTGCTGTCATTGATTTCGTCTCCGATTTCGAAAGCTGTCGTATCATCTTCGGCGGTCAGGAGCTCTACAGCAAGACGGCCGCTCTCCATACGTCCGGCGGCATTGATACGCGGGCCAATCTTGAAGACGATGTCGTCTATGGACACATGTCCTGCCTCGAGCTTTGCAAGCGCAATCAGGGCGAGAAGGCCTTTACGGGGGTTCTCGTTGAGCCTCTTCAATCCATAATAAGCAAGAACCCTGTTCTCTCCAACCATAGTCACAAGGTCAGAGGCGATGCTGACAACCAGAAGATCCAAAAGGGGCTCCAGCGACTCGAAAGGGACATTGTAGGTCATCGAATAGCCCTGTACAAGCTTGAATCCGACACCGCAGCCGCATAGATCGTCAAACGGGTAATGGCAATCTTCCCTCTTCGGGTCCAGGACCGCCACCGCCTCCGGGAGCGACTCTTCCGGAAGGTGGTGGTCGCAAATAATCACATCGATACCCTTGCCCTTTGCATAGGCAACTTTATCAATCGCCTTAATACCGCAGTCGAGGGTTATGAGAAGGGTGAAACCGCTGTCAGAGGCCCAGTCAATGCCCTTGTAAGAGACTCCATATCCTTCGTCATAACGGTCAGGAATATAGAAATCAACTCTTGAAGTAAAGCGCTTGACATAGGAATAAACGAGCGAGACGGCCGTCGTACCGTCAACGTCGTAGTCGCCATAGACGAGGATCTTTTCTCCTCCGGCAATAGCCGTATGAAGCCTCTCTACAGCCTTATCCATGTCCTTCATGAGGAAAGGATCATGGAGATCGGCAAGACTCGGGCGGAAGAAGGAACGGGCTTCCTCGAAGGTATTGACACCCCTTGCCACAAGAAGCTCTGCAAGGACCCTGTCAATGCCAAGCTCCGTAGCAAGACGGCCGACTTTTTCAGGATCGGCCGGATCTTTGAGTATCCATTTCTTCTCTGAACCCATAGCTGCACAAAGTTAACAAATATTCACGATTATTCCCATCTTTTTGATATGAAATGATTAAATTTGCAAATGGTATATTAGGATAATTATATATAAAAGATATTAGATAAATGGCAAATGTAAATGAACTCAACGAGCAGGAGAGAGGTCGCAGGGAATCCCTCGCAAAGCTCAGGGAACTCGGCATCAACCCTTATCCGGCTCCGCTCTACCCAGTCAACACCTCCGCTGAGGAGATTTTGAAGGGTTATTCTCCAGAAAAAAACAATTTCCAGGATGTCTGCATCGCGGGTAGGATCATGTCCCGCCGCATCATGGGCGCAGCTTCTTTCATGGAGCTCCAGGATGCCACCGGAAGGATCCAGGTCTATGTCAAAAGGGACGAAATCTGCCCTGACGAGGACAAGACAATGTACAATACCGTCTTCAAGAAACTCCTCGACATCGGAGATATTATCGGGATCAAAGGATTCGCTTTCATTACCCAGACCGGCCAGCTTTCCGTCCATGCGAAAGAACTCACGGTGCTTTCGAAGTCACTCAGGGTACTTCCGATTGTAAAGACCGATGCTGACGGTACTGTCCATGACGGCTTCTCCGACCCGGAGCTCCGCTATCGTCAGAGATATGTGGATCTCGTAGTCAATCCGGAAGTCAAGGACGTGTTCATCAAACGCTCCAAGATTGTCGCGACTATGAGAGAGTACTTCAATGCAGCCGGCTGCCTTGAGGTGGAAACACCTATCCTTCAGAGCATTCCGGGAGGAGCGACAGCCCGTCCTTTCATCACCCACCACAATGCCCTTGATATCGACATGTACATGAGAGTTGCGAATGAGCTCTATCTCAAGCGCCTCATTGTCGGAGGATTCAACGGGGTCTATGAGTTCGCCAAGGACTTCCGCAACGAAGGAATGGACAAGACCCACAATCCGGAGTTCACCTGCATGGAGATATATGTCGCCTACAAGGACTACAACTGGATGATGGAATTCGTCGAGAAGATGCTGGAGAAGGTTTCCATCGCTGTCAACGGCACGACTAAGGTTACCATCATGGGGAACGAGGTCGACTTTGCCGGTCCTTACCGCCGCCTTCCTATCCTCGACGCCATAAAGGAGTACGCCGGAGTCGATGTAAAGGGAATGAGCGAGGATGAACTCCGCGCTACCTGTAAAAAGCTCGGAGTCGAGGTTGACCCTTCTATGGGATCCGGAAAACTCATTGACGCTATTTTCGGTGAGTTCTGCGAGAAAAACCTCATTCAGCCAACCTATATCATCGATTACCCGGTCGAGATGTCTCCTCTTACCAAGCGTCACCGCATCGACCCGACCCTTACGGAGAGGTTTGAGCTCTTCGTCTGCGGCAAGGAGCTTGCCAATGCATATTCCGAGCTCAATGATCCTATCGACCAGCTCGAAAGGTTCCAGGAGCAGGCCGCTCTCAAATCGAAGGGAGACGATGAGGCTATGTTCATAGATTACGACTTCGTCCGCGCCCTTGAATACGGCATGCCGCCGACCTCGGGGCTCGGTATGGGTATCGACCGTCTTACAATGTTCATGACGGGAGCAGAGGCCATCCAGGATGTCCTTTTCTTCCCCATGATGAGGCCGGAAGTATTCTAGATCAATGCTGCAGGGGGAAGATATACTATCATAAAACCTGTGGCCACCCTCGGCCGCATAAGAGGGAGGGGCCCGCCGCTTGCGGTGGGAGGGGTCGCGAAAGCGACGGTTTTAGATAGTATATCTTCCTCCTACAGCAGGATCAAATATTACAGAAGAGTATGGAAACAATTACTTCCGCCCAGAATCCGAAGGTCAAGAAGCTTCTCGCGCTGCAGGAGAAATCCCGTTTGAGGCGCGAAGAGGGCCTTTTTGTGGTCGAAGGCAGAAGAGAGTTGGGGCACTGCATAGAAGCAGGATACGAGATTGACTCCATCTTCATATGCGAGGAAATAGCCTCTGACCCGGAGGATCTTATACGCCGCTTTGAGACATCGGGCGGGGTAAAGGTATTCTCGGTATCGAAGGAAGTCTATGAAAAGATTTCCTATCGCGGAAGTACTGAAGGGGTCGTCGCCGAAGTGCGATGGAAGCAACTGAAACTAAAGGACTTGAGGTTTAAAGACAACCCACTTATCATAGTTTTGGAGTCGGTTGAGAAGCCAGGCAATCTCGGAGCCGTCCTTCGCAGCGCTGACGCAGCAGGGGCTGATGCCGTCATCGTCTGCGACCCTCTGACAGACCTCTACAATCCAAACCTTATCCGTGCCAGCATTGGTGCCATTTTCTCCGTCCCGACAGTCGCCGCATCTTCTGAAGAGACAATTGCGTGGCTTAAGGAAAACGGGGTGAAGATTCTGACGGCTCAGCTCCAGGATTCATCTCTATACTATGAGACTCCGATGACAGGCCCTACTGCGATCGTCATGGGCACTGAATCCACCGGCCTTACAGATGTCTGGAGAAAGGCCGCCGACGCCCATATCCGGATTCCCATGCTCGGAAAACTGGATTCCCTCAACGTATCCGTATCTGCAGCAATCCTCCTTTTCGAAGCGGTCAGACAAAGAATGAGATGAAACGATTCGGCATCATAGGCGATCCCGTCGCTCACTCTATGAGCCCCCGTCTCTTCCGCGCTGCTTACGGAGGAAGATATCCCTACGATCTTATAGAAGGGAGCGATTTCGAAGCCTCATGGGAGAGGTTCTTGAAAGATTATGACGGGATCAATGTCACTGCTCCCTTCAAGGAGAAGGCGGCCGCAAAGGCGGACATACTCTCCCCCGCAGTCCGTCGAATCGGAGCCTCAAACCTCATTGTAAAGACTTCGGAGGGCATTTTTGCAGACAATTCCGACTATCACGGAGTAGTCCTTACGCTCCGGTATCATAATTTTCGATGCGGCAAGGCCCTTGTCATAGGTTGCGGCGGGGCCGGAAAAGCAGCAGCCGTCGCCCTTTTCGACGAAGGCTGGGATGTCACACTACTTAACCGCACTCTCTCGAGAGCGGAAGCTTTTGCAGAAGCCGCTTCAGAGTGCCGCTTCAAAGTCAAAGACGCTTCTTCTCTCAAAGAGGCTATCCGAGAGGCCGATCTTATCGCCTATACTGCGACAGCCCCTTTCGAAGGAATGGAAAGTCTTGGGGCAGAGGTATTTAATGGTAAAATCATCTTCGAGGCCAATTACAGAAATCCTTCCCTTACTGGCCCCGCATTCAAGGAGAGCATAATGCTGAGCGGAATGGAATGGCTTCTTTACCAGGCTATTGCCGGTTATAAGACATTTACAGGAGAGGACCCGGACGCTGAATCAATGAAAAAAATAATAGAAAAGATATAATGAGAACACCGAAACTGATTGCTTATGCCCTTGCCACTATGGCTATTTCACTTTCGTGTGGCAAGCAGCCGGAGCCGGAACCTACTCCAACACCTACCCCGAAGCCGGAGGAACCGGATACCCCGGCAGTTGTAACGCCGGCAGAGCCAGTCAAGGTCCAACTGATTCAGGGTAACATCCACCAGATGACCTACACCTATGACGCAGGGACGGATACATACTCTATCTCCACAAGTGGAGACGATGCCTATGTATTCACCTCCCAGTTCAGGTCAAAGATCGACGAGACACCCGTACTGACATTTGAATACACGGCGACAAAGGCTGTTGATGACTTCCAGATTTACTACTGCGAGCCTCTCGCAGAAGGAAGGTCAGGCCATTTCGGTACAATGCCGAAATCATCCTCGTGGAAGGAATTCAACTGCAACCTCAAGACTGACATGGCCAAGCACTCATGGGGCCGAACCGGTGACTATATGAGGTTGGATTTCGGACATGTAGCAAACAATAATATCCAGATCAGGGGACTTAAATTAAGGCCCATGAACGATGCGGAAAAAGCTGAATATGACAAGCAGACATCGGCTGCTACAGGGAATGCTGCTATGGCAGAGAGGCTGGGAGATTACCTGAAGAAAAACTACTCTTCCGAGGTCACATCCGTTTCCGTAAAAGCCTCAGAGATAGTTATTTCCGGAAAAGCCGCCGGTAGCAGCGGATATTATCTCGCAGAGATTGCCCCTTATGAGGATATTACCGAAACCAAGACTTTCTCAAGCAAGACTCCCATCCCCTCGCCTACTTTCTCGATTACAGTGCCGAGAACTGCGAGCCGAGGAGGATTCACATACGACAAGATACTCTCCAAGTGGGCAATAGTCAAAGGCGACGAGATTGATTCCCATGCACGTTATGCAGACGAAATCGAGATTTCTTCATATCCTGAGAAAGCCGCCCCGAAGACAAAGAAAGGACTCGGAGGATTCTATGGTCCGACGCTTCAGATTTCCGATCTTGACGCTCTCGGAATCACATCCGTCACAGTTAATATCGTCCTGAACACTCTCATAAACACAACAGTCACGGGGGCATATTCGATTCCGTATAAATACGGCGGAAAGACTTATTACATAAACGCTTCCGAGCAGAGTGCCCAGGACAAGATAATGGCCGAATGCGCCAAACGAGGCATAATCGTTTCCGTCATTCTCCTTACCCGTCCCGGAGACAACACTGCCGCCACTGCCATAATGAAGCACCCGGAGAATCAAGGGGGAAATTATAGCATGCAGAATCTCACCACCCCGGAAGGGGTAAACATATTCGCAGGTGCTATCGACTATCTTGCAAGCCGTTACAACGGAGGCAGCAAAGGCCGCATCCACCACTGGATTATCCACAACGAGGTCGATTTCGGCACGGAATGGACAAATATGGGCGACCAGCCAGAGCTCAGATTCATAGATACTTACATCAAGGTAATGAGGGTCTGCGGCCTGATCGCAAGAAAGTATGATCCGAACGGATCTCCTCTTATTTCCCTAACCCATTGCTGGTCAAGAGCTGACGGGCAATATGCCCCGAAGAGTCTCCTCGAGGACCTCAACAATTTCTCGGCCGCCGAGGGAGATTTCTACTGGGGAGTAGCTTATCATCCTTATCCTCAGGATCTTACAAAGCCAGCCTTCTGGAATAAC
>ONMJ01000051.1 GCA_900318955.1 uncultured Bacteroidales bacterium | reverse complement strand
AAGGATGTTCCAGCCGCCAAGGTTGGGGCGGTCCTTCCCGCTTGGGAGGAAGGTTGTCTGGATATCCACAGTATCAATTCCGGCCGTGGAGAGTGTTTCTATTACATCCTTCCCGATGGGACCACGATGCTCGTGGACTGCGCCGGCGCACCTCCTATGGAACTTGCAAACAGGGAGGGAGTTCCTTCGAAACCGAATGTTTCAGTCACCAGTGGACAGGTCATCATCAACTATATCAAACATTTCGCGCCTTCGGTTGCAGGAGGAAAGCTTGATTATTTCATGGCATCCCACTATCATGGTGACCATATCGGAGCATGGAGGGCTGCATATGCTTCCTACAACTGGTCCATGGTGCACGGAACAACTCCGGAAAATGGAGGATTCTTGATTAACGGTCTTGGCGCAGTTGGTACGGAAATACCTATTACAAAGGTACTTGACCGAGGAGATTGGTCCTATCATCCGTCTGCCGACTATCTGGATTCGATGGTGGAAAAAACCGATGATGGAGGATTAAAGCGTTATCTTCTTTATACAAACTTCCTCTCTTGGTCTGCAAAGGAATATGGAACAGTAAGGGAGACCCTTGTCCCGGGACGTACCGATCAGGTCGTGCTTCTTCATGATACTGATTCTTACAAGAAGAACTTCTATGTGCGGACGATTGCCGCCAGCGGCGACATTTGGACAGGAATCGGCACAAATGTCAATACGACCTATCTTCCTTCTTCAGAAGAGACTATAAATAATCTTTATAGGGCAAGCGAAAATGTCAACAGCTGCTGCTTCCATCTGAAATACGGATTCTTCGACTTTTTCTCCGGAGGAGATATCCAGTACGGCGGCCGCTCTACCCACTCTTGGCTGGATATCGAGCTTCCGATATCCAAGGTATTGGGCAAGTTAGAAGTGATGAAGGCATCTCATCATGGTACGGCCAATACTAACAGCCAGGAACTTCTCAACGCGGCTAAGCCGGAGCATGTAGTGATTGGGGTCTGGAACTCGGTGCAACCCAATCCTGACACCATCAAGCGTTTCCTCAAAGCCAATTCAAAAACGAGGTTTTTCCTCACGAATCTTACTGATGAAAACCGCAAGACTCTCACTGATGATGGTGTGGATCTTTCAGTTTTCTCCGCTACCGGTGGGCACATCGTAGTCAGAGTAGCTCCGGGTGGCAGAAAATATCGGATATATGTCCTGGACGATACGAACCAGGATTATAAAGTGAAGGCCATTCTCGGCCCTTATACTGCACAATGACAAAAAGAATATTAATAGCGCTCCTCTCAATAGCGATTATTTCCGTTTCTTGTAAAAAAGATGACGGTAACGGACCCGTAGTTATTCCTTCCACCCACCCTGAAACTGAGCAACCGGAGCAGAAACCGGCGACTGACGATACTTATACGGTCGTCAAAGGCAAGGTCTTGCCGCCATGGCAGGAAGGATATCTTGATATCCATTCGATCAATTCCGGGCGAGGGGAGAGTTTTTTCTATATTTTCCCCGATGGGACGACAATGCTCATTGACGCCGCCGGATCGCTTCTTAAAGACGACCCCAAGCCGCCAACCCCGCCGAAGCCAAATGGGGACATAACCTCCGGTCAGGTGATTACTGACTATATCAAGCACTACCTTCCCGAAGTATCAGGAGGGAAGATTAATTATCTTATGGTCAGTCATTTCCATTCTGATCATATGGGATCATATTCGTCGACACTCCCGTACCATTCTTCAGGAAAGTTCCGTAAAACCGGAATTACCGAGGTTGGCGGTAACATCCCGTTTGATGTGATTTTTGACCGTGGGAAGGCAGACAATCTTCCATCTTCAGATATGACCAGTACGTCCGCGATGAATAATTATTACAATTTCATCAATTGGGCTAAAACCGCATATGGCGCGACCGACGAAAGGTTTATTGCCGGAAGGAACGACCAGATTGTCCTCAAGCATGACGCTTCAAAATACACCAGTTTCGAGGTCCGGAATCTGGCCGCAAACGGATATGTATGGACCGGTTCAGGTACTCTTAGTAGAACAGATATGCCGGATCTTTCCGATTTGCAGGCATGGAAAAAGAGCTCCTCAGACGATGCCAGGTTACCTTATGAGAATATCCTTAGTTGTGCTCTTCACCTTCGCTACGGAATGTTCGACTGGTTCTGCGGCGGAGATATCCAGTACAACGGAAGAAACACCTACCCTTATAAGGATATCGAGGCTCCGATTGCAAAGGTAATGGGCCATGTGGAGGTAATGAAAGCCTGCCATCACGGGACGGCCAATACCAACAGCCAGACTCTCCTTAACGCTTTGACTCCCGATGCTATGATTGTTGGCGTTTGGAGAAATGTCCAGCCCAATTACGATACAATGGGAAGAGTCTATAAGGCATCTTCTGATTGCCAGATATTTACGACCAATATGACTGACGACAACAAGGTCACTCTCGCCGACTATATGAACAGGTTCAGAGAGACTTCCGGCCATATCGTTGTACGTGTCCAGCCTGGCGGCAGGGTATACAGCATTTATACGCTGGATGATAACGATCAGGAATATAAAGTAAAGGGCATTTTCGGCCCGTACTCTTGCAAATGAGAAAGATTATGTCAATAGTAGCCGCTCTCGTAATGCTTTCATTATCAGGTTGTTCCCAAGAAGAGGGGAACGGCACCGTCGTTATCCCCGGAAAGGAAGATAACAAGGAACAGGAAACTTCGGATGTGAAGGTAGGATCTTCTCTTCCAGCATGGGAGGAAGGGAAAATGGATATCCATTTTATCAATACCACTACGGGTGAGTGTATGTTCCTCATCCTCCCGGACGGGACTCAGATGATGATAGATGCCGCAGGCTCCGAGGTTGCAACGGGGGCGGTGAATTCAACCACCAATACCGGCATCCGCGCCCGCTGGGATCCAACCCTTGATCCCGATTTCAGGGCAGGGAAATATATCGCAGACTATATCGGAAAATGCATGGAATGGACAGGAAACAAGACAATCGATTACGTCGTCTTGTCCCATTTCCATAATGATCATTTCGGCGGAGCTTCTAAGCAGCCGGTTTCTGACCTCTCATCGACATACAAGAAACAGAGTCTTCCGGAAATACTTGATACTTACCCTGTTGGAAAACTTCTTGACAGAGGGTATCCCGATTATGACTATCCCTATAATCTCTCCACCGGAGCATCAAATGCCTCAAATGTCAAGAATTACATTACTGCGGTAAAGTGGCATGTTGCGAATAAAGGTCTCAATGCTGAGATGTTTACTGCCGGCTCTTCCACCCAAATCCATCTTAACCGCAAGGCTTCTTCCTATCCTTCTTTCAAGGTCCAGAATATAGCTGTCAACGGAGAGATTTGGGACGGGGCTTCCGGGACTGTGAAGACCTTCCCCGCAAAAGGAGAAATTGACATTAAGAAGCAATCGGAATATGCCAACAGTTCGAATTGCCCTGAGGAAAACCACTGCTCATGCGTTCTGAAAGTATCTTACGGAAAGTTCGATTTCTTTGCAGGCGGCGACGCCCAGTACGACGGAATGTCTAGCCATGAGTGGAAAGATATGGAGACCCCTATCGCTAAAGTTGCGGGCGTTGTAGATGTTATGAAGGCAGACCATCATGGGGTGACCAATACCAACGGTAGCGGTTTCCGCTCTTCGGTGACAGGAAAGGTTGCTGAGGCTATGAAGTATCTTTCCCCGACATGCTGGGTTGTCTGCGGGTGGACAGACGGCCATCCGAGGCAGGCCGTCTATGAGGGTGTTACAAAACTATTGCCTTCCTTGGATGTGTATATTACAAATACATGTGCGGCTATGAACGCCTACAATAATTTTGTGAATGTAAAAGGAAGCAATGGTCATGTGGTAGTCCGAGTCGACAAGGGAGGGGATTCGTATAGAATCTATGTTCTCAGCGACTCCGACCACTCTATGAAAGTAAGGTCAATTTCACGTGCTTATAAATCCAAGTAAGCGCACAGAACAAATGGCAGAGAGAAGAATCGTACTTACAAAGGAAATCCCGGTAGCAGGGAGTTATGATGTTGTTGTAGTTGGAGGAGGACCTGCGGGATTCATAGCCGCAATAGCGGCGGCAAGAGAAGGGGCGTCAGTTGCGCTCATCGAGCGATATGGCTTTCTCGGGGGCATGGCGACGGCTGGATTCGTCGCGCCTCTGAGTGTCTTTACATATAATGGCGAGAAGGTCATAGGCGGGATTCCATGGGAGTTTATAGAGCGTCTTGAGAAGATGCATGGGGGGCTTATTGAAAAGCCTCTCGGTAATGTGGCCTTTGATCCGGAACTATATAAGCTCTGCGTCCAAAGGATGGTTCTCGAAGCAGGGGTGGAACTCTATCTCCACTCATATCTTTCGGGGGTCGAGGCGTCTGACGGCTATATCCAGAGTGTCGTCATTGAGAATAAAAGCGGCACGGAAGCTCTTGAGGGAAAGGTATTTATAGATGCTACAGGAGATGCCGACCTTGCATATCTCGCAGGCGTCCCGATGCAGGAGCAGGACGGAGAGAAACTGCAGCCCGCTTCGACTTATTTCGTCCTGTCCGGGGTAGACACCGATTCCGATCTTGTCAGGACAGCCATGCACCATAATCGACAGGGAGTCAACTGCCAGTGCGAGCCGGTGCGCAAAAAGCTTTTGGAAATAGCTGAGAAAGAGGGTATTCCTTCTTTTGGAGGACCATGGTTCTGCACAGTTCTTCATGACGGAGTCATTACAGTCAATATGACGAGAACCGAGGTGGATGCCTGTGACAACAAGGCCTTTTCCGCGGCAGAATGCGAGCTCCGGGAGCAGGTGTTCAGAATGGCTGCCATACTTAAGAAGTATTTCCCTGAATTCAAAGACTCTTATGTCTCCTCCGTAGCGCCTCAGGCAGGAGTAAGGGAGACAAGAAGAATAAAGGGAGTTCATACTATTACTGCCGGGGAATATGTCAGCGGCTATCGCTATGAAGACAGTATTTCCCGAGGGGCCCATCCTATTGACATCCATGCTTCTACAGGTCCTTCGCAGGGACTGACGTTCCTAAAGCAAGCAGCCTATGTCCCTTACAGGGCTCTTATAGCAAAAGATTTCCCGAATATTATAGTCGGTGGAAGATGTATTTCCGCCGATAGGGAGGCCTTTGCATCTCTGAGGGTACAGGCATCATGTATGGGCACGGGCCAGGCAGCAGGCGTTGCCGCGGCTCACGCGGTGGGAAAAGATGTCCGTAGAGTCGATATATCCTTATTACAGAGTCGTTTACGTTTAATTGGGGCAATAATATAAAGATTATGAAAAACAAGTTTTTTGCTTTTGCTGCATTAGTTGCTGTCGCTTTGTCGGCATGTCAGGAGGAGCCTAAAGAGCAGGGCTCCAAGGAAATCAAAGCTACAATATCTTCAGAAGGCCTGAGCTGGTCTTCCGGGGATGCTATCGGTCTATATGAAAAAAAGGATCCTGTCAAGTTCTCCCTTTCCGGAGGGGAAGGATCAGCAACAGGAACTTTTACCTCTTCGTCTTCTTCGG
Organism: uncultured Bacteroidales bacterium; assembly: GCA_900318955.1. Lineage (GTDB taxonomy): Bacteria > Bacteroidota > Bacteroidia > Bacteroidales > UBA932 > Cryptobacteroides. The sequence continues at coordinate 3,280 of ONMJ01000051.1, read as the reverse complement.
AGGCGACTATAGCCGTATATCCTTATGACAGTAAGCTTACTTATAGCGGGGGAGGATTCACAATCAATCTTCCGGATAGCTATCAGGGCAAGGCTGTCTTTCCCTTATTCGGAAGAAAATCAGGTGACCGGTTCAATATGAAACCGGTGACGGCAATTGTGAAGGTTGGCGGAAATATCTCATATTCAGGAGTTTCTAAGCTTGTCGTCGAAGCCCCTGGTAAGAAGATATCAGGTTCTTTCACCTTCACTCTAGGGGATCCGAAGGTGATGACTTCGGCCTCTTCTTCGGGAGGGACGGTGACTATGAACGGAACTTTTGCCCAGGGGACGGATTTCTTATATATGATACCGATCCCTGCCGGGGCATATGAAAACCTCGTTTTTACTCTATATGACCTTTCAGGGGAGAAGTTGGGCGATTATGCTGAGAAAGGAATATCTCTTGAAGCCGGACAGGTTTTCACGAAGACTATTCGAACTGAAGGATCTGTTGATCCAAGGACTCTCCCGGAGCAAAAGCTTCTCTTTGTTAGCGAATCCCAGATAGGTCTAATCTGGTCCAATAACGGCTTTGGCAACATCCAAGAGGATATTTCTGATCCGTATATCGCTGCAATCTATTCGGACCCTCAGTGCAAGGATCTCCTTTGGGCATGGCATATCCCTGAGGGAGGAGCATCCGGCAGCACCCAGAGCGTTTATTCTTGGGACGGGAGTGACGGAGGGCATAAGTTCCAGCCGGGCATAGTCTTTAACGGGCTCAAACCGGAAACACAATACTTTGTGAAACTCTCCGATTCAAAGACAGGGACGGCTACGGTAAATGCTTATACTACAACGGCTTCTTTGAATGTGGACAAGACGGCCGGAAACGTCTCGGAAGGTGATGTCATCCTCTCCGAGGATTTCAGCGAATTCCTCTATGGAGGCAGTCCTTGCGGCCTTCCGGGATACAAATCCTCAGCGGCAGCTCTTGAAGGAGCGGCAGTAGTTCCCTCAGGAGATGATCCTGCGGCGTCGACCGGTGGAAAACTTGCGCTTTGTTCTCCAGAAGAGGGCTATACACTCTTCTCCACTCTTTACAAGGCGTTCGGGTCGTCCAGGATAAAGAACTGGGGGAGCTTTGTGCAGCATAACAGTATCATGTCGGTCTCTGTCCAAAGCGGAGTTGTCAAAATCGGAGGCGATAAATATACCGGCGATATTCTGACTCCGGCTCTCAAGTGCCTGAAAGAGACGGCTACCCTAAAGATAACATTCGATGCAGCCCCTTATATTGAGTGGGGCTCTACTTCAATCCCGGACGGAAACAAGTGTGTTGTTGAGGTTTTCCCTGGGGATCTAACGATAGTGAACAGGGTCATGGCATCCTTTGGAATCAATAGCAACGAGCCTCTGTCATCAGACGTAGTGGAGATATCCTCCGAGCCGGGATTCAAGACTTATTCTGTGACGGTAAAGAACGTTCCTTCAGGTGGTTCCATAGGTATTGGTCCCCTTAGAGATAATGATCAAGGGAAGAGCGAACACCGCTGCTATATAGACAATATCAAGGTCGAACTTGTGAAATATGAGGATACTTCTCATACCCATTATGATTCGATCAACGGGACTGCCATTCTTGAGGGGAACAATGGGATTGGGCTTATCACCGATGCCAAGACCGGCAAGGGGATTGAAGGCGTTCCGGTCACTGACGGATACAATTACACGGCAACGGACGCGAATGGGGTTTATCAGATGAAACTTGACAGCAGGACCAGAAATGTGTACATGAGTGTTCCTGCCGCATATAAGATACCTCTTGACGAGTATAATCATGCTCCGCGCTTCTATTCTGTCGGTAAGTTTGACCTGAGCAGGCAGAACCGTAATGATTTCGTTCTCGAGCCTCTCGATGCTCCGGAAAAGGAATTCACCCTCGTGATGATAGGTGACCCTCAGTGCCAGACATCGAAGGGAGTGGGATATTTCACTACGAAACACGACAATTATCCCGGTACTATCCCGGATATCCAAGCGACAGTCAATGAGGGCCTTTCTTCAGGAGAATACAAGAATGTCTATGCAATGACTCTCGGCGATATTGTGTTCGACTCTTCAAATATGTGGCAGTCAATGCAGAAAGCTATGTCCAATGTGAGGATAGATTCGGGCTGGCTGCCGTTCTTCCAGTGCATCGGCAACCATGACCACACTGCTACAGTAACAAGCAGCGACCCTTCAATGATTGATTATTTGTCCTCCGAGCTTTTTGTCAAGCACTTCGGCCCTACGGAGTATTCTTTCGACAGGGGAGATGCCCACATTGTTGTCATGGACAATGTCTATGCCGCCTATTCGACCCCGTATTCATCTTATCCGGACGGGGCGACAATGGTATATAACGGAGGCTTTACCGACGAGCAGCTGGAGTGGTTCAAGAAAGACCTCAGCTATGTCAAGGACAAGGACAAGAAGATGCTGATCTTCTGCGCCCATATTCCTTTCCGCGAGGGGGCCAATTACATTACCGGCTCAATGGTCATTCTCTTTGCTCATCACCATGATTTTCTGGATCAGATGAAGGCCTTCCATAGCGCAGAATTGATGATAGGGCATGTCCATTATCCCGGAGTCTATATCCATCGCGATTGGGTCACCGGAAGCGGCCGCCCGATCATGGAGCATCTCCATCAGGCCGCCTGCGGAGGTTGGTGGAACTGCCACAGCAGCGTGACCGGAGGCCCTAACGGCTATACTATCTATAAGGTCAACGGTCCTGATATTGTCGACTGGATCAATAAGGGTACAGGCCGTTCTAAGGACTATCAGGTCCGAGTTTATGACGGCAATCAGACCTATTCGGGCACCAGAAAATATCAGTTTACATGGGCATCTGGTGGAGTTGGAGGCACCTCGAATATTCCTGTTTACGGCCATAGTCCTCTCGAAGGATGCTTTGTCGCCGAAGTTTGGGATGACGACAGCGATTGGTGGACTGTGGAGATGTATCAGAACGGGAAGAAAATAGGAGATTTTGAGAGAGTCCCCGACGGAGTGATGTCCAATGTGGCTCTGGCATCCTATGCTTTCAACGAACTCGGAAAGAACTCTGTTTCATGGACAGACAGGGCTTTCAGCCATTACTGGTTCTTCCGTCCCGCTTCGGGTATTCCTGCTGCGGAGACCGGCTGGGAAGTCCGTGTGACACATACGATTCCTTCCAGCGGGATTAAGCACGTCTTTACGAGGAATACCTTCACAACCGACTATTCGGAGTTTTAGGCTGGTTTCTG
>ONMJ01000054.1 GCA_900318955.1 uncultured Bacteroidales bacterium | reverse complement strand
CAAGGCGGTTTTTCAACGGTTCTCAACGGTAAGTCACAGTCGCAAATGGCCGCATAGGTGAGCCTCCAAAATGAAGCAGGTTATTTTTTAACAATTACTTAATGTTAAAATAAGGGACTTTTATTGTCCCGACATGGCAAAGATATTAAAATACTCCGATAATACATCGTTTTTTTGTATTATTTTTGCAGGTATGATAAAGGCTCCGGACCCTTCCGCTCCGGAATAAAAAAAGTGCTGATGAAAGAGCGATTATTGGGAAAGACTCCCGCCGAACTCAAAGAGATTGCCATATCTGTCGGACTGCCTTCTTTTGCGGGCGGTCAGATTGCGCGATGGCTCTATGTCTCGAAGGTGAAAGATATCTCAGAGATGACCAATATTTCCAAGGCAGGGAGAGAATCTCTAGCCGAAAAGTATGAGGTTGGAAGGACATTCCCTATAGGTGTTCAGGAGTCTACTGACGGGACCAAGAAATACCTTTTCCCAGCGGTTAGGGAAGGAGAGGCTGTCGAAGCGGTCATGATTCCCGACGGGGACAGGAAGACTCTCTGCGTTTCTTCGCAGGCGGGGTGCCGTATGGGATGTAAATTCTGCATGACCGGCCGCCAGGGGTTCCATGGCAACCTCACCCCGGCCGACATCCTTTCCCAGTTCCTTTCTATCGACGAGGCTGAAGACCTTAGCAATGCGGTTTTCATGGGGATGGGGGAGCCTCTTGACAATTGGGAAAACGTCCGCCGCGTCCTTGAGGTCTTGACCGCGGACTGGGGGTTTGCATGGAGTCCAAAGAGAATCACCCTCAGCTCCATCGGGGTTATTCCCAACCTTAAAAAGTACCTCGACGAGAGCAAGTGCCATCTTGCGATAAGTCTCCATGACCCCTTCCCGGAGGAAAGGGCCAGCCTGATGCCAATGGAGAAAGCTTGGCATCTGAGGGATATAATAGCGCTTTTGAAAGAATATGACTTTACCGGGCAGAGGAGGGTCAGTTTCGAATATACCATGTTCGATGGATTCAACGATTCGCTCCGACATGCCGACGAACTTGTAAGGCTCCTGTCCGGGATAGAGAGCCGGGTGAATCTGATAAGGTTCCATAAGATTCCGGATTTCCCTTATGGGACGTCTTCCAGGGAGACTATGGAAGCCTTCAGAGACAGACTGTCAAAGAGGGGAGTAACCTCTACTATACGAGCCTCTCGTGGAGAGGATATTTTAGCAGCTTGCGGCATGCTTGCCGGGAAACACAATAAAAACAGAGCAGATGAGTAGATTCCTAAAACAGCTGATAGTTTCATTTACGCTGATAATCCTTTCATTGTCAGTTGTTTCCGCTCAAGATAAATGGGCGGCTGGATTTGGCCTAGACCCTTCCGATCAGGATGCGATAAAGGCTATTAATGCAAGAATGGATTCTATCCGGAAGCATCGTCCGACCATAGCCCTTGTCCTTAGCGGTGGAGGAGCGAAAGGTGCGGCTCATATCGGCGCTATCCGCCATCTCGAGTCTGTGGGGATTCCCGTAGACATGGTCCTCGGTACCAGTATCGGCGGCCTTGTCGGAGGAATGTACGCCCTCGGATATGATTCCGAGTATCTTGATTCCCTTGTTAGAAGTATCGACTGGGACATTGCTCTTAGTGATTTCGTCGAAAGAAAGCATATCCCCAACGAGATTAACCGTTACAAGGATACTTACGCTCTTGCGGTTCCATTCTTCTATAGTGCCGATGACTTTGAGGCAATGCTCTCCGGATCGACCGACGGCTCTCTAAGAATCGGAGCCGGTGATGATAAATCTTCTTCTCTTACGAGGAAGAACCTTATGGGGAGCCTCCCTTCCGGATTCGTCCAGGGACTGAATGTAAACAGCATATTTACAAGCATTTCCGTCGGCTATTCGGACTCTCTTAGCTTTATGGATCTGCCAATCCCGTTTCTTTGCGTGGCCACTGATCTCGTATCAGGAAGAGCTAAGGTCTGGCATAGCGGAGATATAAATACCGCGATGAGATCGACTATGTCGATTCCGGGACTTTTCACTCCCGTCAGGACGGATGGAATGGTCCTTGTGGACGGAGGAATGAGAAATAATTTCCCGGCCGACCTGGCCCAAAGCCTTGGGGCGGACCTGATTCTTGGAATCGAATTGTCGGACAAGGAAAAAGATTATAACAGTATCCATAACCTTGCGGACATTCTATGGCAGGGAGTGGATATGCTCGGGAATGACTCGTTTCGGCGAAATATCAAGATTACGGACATCCGCATAAAGCCTGATCTCCATGAATTCAATATGCTGAGTTTCTCAAGTGAAGCGGTAGATACAATCTTGGGAAGAGGCTACAGGGCGGCTCTTCTCAAGGATGAGGAACTGGGAATTCTTAAAGAATGGGTCGGAAGCGATACTACGGTAAGATATCATCCCAGGGCGATTGATATTGGCGTCACTCCTGTTCTCATCTCCGGCCTCGAGGTAAGGGGAGTGAGGGGTGAAGATGCAAAATACGTCATCAACAAGCTCTTCCACCTTGACAGCACCTACGTTGACAGGAAGATACTTGAAGAGGAGGTCGCCAAGCTGTATGGGACCGGCTATTTCGATTTTGTAGGCTATGAACTTCTCGGCAAAACCGAGCCGTTCAGACTCTGTATCAATTGCCGTAAAGGTCCAATTCATCAGCTCGGTGTGGGAGTCCGCTTCGACACTGAAGAAGTTGTGTCTGCACTCTTCAATGTAGGATTTAATGTCCATGCCATCAGCGGTCACGCAGGAGAGTTTACAGGGAAACTCGGAACCAATCCGTTTGTCGACCTGAGATATTTCTACAAGCCGTCCTCCGGACCCGTATTCAATGTCCGGACAAAGTATAAATATGTAGACAGAAATCAGTTCAATTTCCTTGACAACCGGCTCAAGATGCAGTTTTCTTCGTGGAGGAATGAGGCATATCTAAGCAATGTGGGCTGGAAAGATTTTGAGATTAATCTCGGTATCCGAAGCGAGAGTTTCAGAGTATCTGACCTCTTCTCGGATAGGAACTATCCGGACTATTCTCTCTCCGGCTTCCCGGCTACATATTTTCTTGGTTACGTGAATGCCGTTTCAGATACCTATGATGCCGGATATTTCCCTTCCAAGGGACATAGGCTCAATATTGACGGAGCTGTGGTCATGGGCGGAGACAATACCGGGATGACATATATTGCTTCTGCAAATTACAATGCGGTCATCCCAATCGGATCAGGCTTTTCGCTGATTCCGACTCTCTCTGCACGGGCGCTTCTCGGTAAAGACAAGCCTTTCCCGTACATGAACATTATAGGAGGAAGAATGGCCGGGAGATATCTTGACCAGCAGATTCCGTTTATGGGGGTGACCAATGCCGTCGTCATGTCTCCGATCCTTGCAGTAGCCGGGATTGATGCCAGGTATGAACTTCTAAAGAACAATTTTCTGACTGCGACTCTGAATGTGGGCAATTCCAATAACTCTTTTGCCGATTTTCTGAATATTTCCAAAGATTCCGCTTTCTACGGAGTCGGTCTCGAATATGCCTACAATACTATCGCAGGGCCTCTGAGGGCCGATATCCATTGGTCTTCTATCACTAAGGATGTAGGTTTCTATGTCTCTTTCGGATATGACTTCTAATGATGAAACAAGGGTTCTGACGCGCCTCCAAGGGCTCTGCGCCAAAGCAGAGTATTGCAGTCATGACATCTATTTAAAGGCCCTAAAGGCGCTGAATGGCGACCGTGAGGCCGCCGAGAGGGTAGTCTCTTCGCTTGTTGAGGATAAATTCGTCGATGATCTTCGCTATGCCTCCGCTTTCGCAAGGGAGAAGTCTTCCCTGACCGGCTGGGGAAGTGTCAAAATTTCTTTCATGCTGCGTGGAAAGGGTATATCGGATGCCGTTATAAAGGAAGCTCTTTCATCGGTTGAGCCGGAGAAAGCGTCCATGAAACTTAGAAAGATGGCTCAGGAAAAATACCGCGTACTGAAAGAGGATCCCGAGTGCCGTCTAAAGCTTCTGAAGGCCCTCCTTTCCAGGGGGTATGGTTATGATGAGATTGCCCCGGTAGTAGAGGAAGTACTTAAGGGTCAGTGAACTTCTATCATCTCGTCCCATGAGGTAGAATACCGTTTCGACAGGTGCTCGGAACGGATTCCGTCCGCATAATGCCCCGGCCTCTGCACGGCAAGTCTAAGGAGATTCCGGCCATTCCCGTTGACCGAATCCATAATCTCGGAAATCTTGTCTTCTTTTTCTCTCAATGCGGAATTCTCATCGAAAAGCGACCCTTGGAGCTCGTCAGCGGCAATTATGTCCATCACGATTACTCCGGCCCTCTTGTATTTATACCCCTTTCGGAATATTCCTTTCATGATTTTTAATGCTGCTCCTACAATCTCTGTCGTGCTGCTGGACGGAGTGTCGAGGGAGAGTGAGGCTTGGGGATAATACTGGTCTAGATCTTCGCGGAACCGATTGGTCTGCATGAAGAGCCCGACTGTCGAGGCGAGAGAACCTTCCTGCCGAAGCTTCTTTGCGCAGATTCCGGCAAAATCGGAAATTCTGAGGGTCAGTTCGTCGGGGTCCTCAATCATGTCGGCAAAGGAGCGGGATGTGCATATTGTCTGTCTTCTCTCTTTGGCTTCGTCCCCAACAGCCGCTGTTCCCCGTAGCTCCAACCACGTCCTGACTCCGGTAACTCCCATTCTCTTTCGGACCCACTCTTCCCTCTTTTCTGCAAAGTCCAGGGCGGTTTTGACTCCTATGGCCATCAGTTTCGGAGCCCCTCTCCACCCGATTCCCCAAACATCGTCAATAGGGGTAAGCGAGAGTGCCTTCTTGCGTTTTTCCTCATTTTCAATGCAGCATACGCCTTTATATCCGGGGTATTTTTTTGCAAAATGGTTGGCTATCTTCGCGAGGGTTTTTGTCGGAGCGATTCCAACGCTGACAGGGAGGCCGACCCATTTGCGGATTTTCAATACCACTTCTTTAGATATATCGATAACTTTGTCGAGGGAAACGCCGTCAAAAACCATGAAGGCTTCGTCAATAGAATAGACTTGCAGCTCAGGGGCGTATTCTCTAAGGATGGACATCACCCTCGCGGAAAGATCGCCGTAGAGGGTATAATTGGATGAACGAACGATAAGTTTGCCGCTGTCGACGAGGTTTTTGACCTTGAATATGGGAGTCCCCATCTTTATTCCCATCGCCTTGCTTTCATTGCTTCTTGCCACTATGCAGCCATCGTTGTTCGACAGGACAACCACAGCCTTTCCCTCCAAGTCGGGCTGGAAGGCGCGTTCGCATGAAACGAAGAAATTGTTGCAATCGACGAGGGCGAAATACATAATGCAAAAATAGCAAACTTTGCTTAACTTTGCACCCTATGGATCAAATGGAAAACAGCAATCCCGAGGTAAAGGTGGAAATGGCTCTGGAGGCCATCCACGCCGGTTTTCCCTCTCCGGCTCAGGACTATATGAATCCCTGCATCGATCTCAATGTCGAGCTTGTCCGCCACCCCCAAGCTACTTTCTATGGAAGGGTAGTGGGGGATTCCATGATTGATGCCGGAGTTGATGAAGGCGACATCCTTGTCATCGATAAATCGTTGGAGCCTTCCGACGGGGATATGGCCGTATGCTTCCTTGACGGGGAATTTGCTTTGAAGAGGATTTCGTTGAAGGACCCTTCCGGCAAGAAATCCCGTGGAGATGGCCTTTGGCTCATGCCGGCCAACCCTAAATATAGCCCCATTCATATTACTGAGTCCGATGATTTCTCGGTATGGGGAGTGGTTACATATGTGATTAAGAAGGTAAGGTGATGCTGCCTCATTTTAGTGAAGAAATCAGAGAGACTCTCTCCAAGAGCGGCCTCACCTTTGGCGAGGATCGCTTTGGAGACATTACTGTTCTTTCTGAAAAGGGTAGAGATTTCAGCGTCATTGCAGTCCCGATATCTGAGAGGACCCTTGAGGATGCCGCGAGGAAGCAATTGGCAGTCAAAAGATTATCGGAGTCTTATCCTGGGGCTGTCATTATCCCGGAAGACCGTTGGAGAAATAGCGGCAAAGCTTATAGGGCAAGACTTATGGCTCATACAGGGCAGTTCCGTCATGTTTTTGCCCGTAACTGCGATGTGGTGCGAATAGACAAATTGACCGCAGCATCATTCCTTTCTGATCATCACAGCTACGGCTTCGCTTCTGCAAAATACTTCTATGGGATGACCTTACGTCGTTCTACCGGTGCCGCTGAATCTTCGAACCGCCTGAAGCCCGAGACTCTTGTTGCTGTCGCCGAATTCTCCTCTCCTAGGAAATGGAATAAGGATGGGAAGAACGTAAGGTCCTATGAATGGGTTCGTTACGCATCAATGTCCGGGGTTAGGGTCGAAGGCGGAATGGGGAAGGTAATGGCAGCTTTCATAGACGAAATTCATCCCGACGACATTATGAGCTATGCCGATCTCGAATGGTCCGATGGCTCCGTCTACAGGACTCTTGGCTTCGAGGCGGAATCACTTCGCGATCCCGTCGATTTCACAATCGACCCTCACACCTGGCTTCGCACCCCAATCTCGTCTACGAGAGCGCAGGGAATGGTAGAAAAAATTCCGGCAGATACTGTGTTGTACTACCGGAATATGGGAAGTCTGAAATACAGACTGAAATTGACTGATTATTAGGTGCTTCCTATTTGCAGCACTTGCAGCAGCAATTACCCTTGGCGGCGACCCTTTTGATCTCCTTATTACCGAGCAACTGACGTACGAGATACGGTTCATTAGTAGTGATGCAGTCGACGCCGAGATCGATCATCTCCTTGATAGTCTCCTCATCATTTACAGTCCATACATTGACACTCATTCCGAGATCATGCGCCTCCTTTACCCACTCGGGGTGAGCCTGGAACTGCTTGATTTGATAATCAAGTCCGTTGATACCCATAGCTTTCAGTTCTGCCGGAGAGATTTTACCATTGAGGTACTGGTTGGTGAACTCAGGAGCAATGCGAGCTATTTCCTTGCAAAGGTGGAGCGAGAATGAGATGAACATTACCTTGTCGGGGGAGTAGAGGCCGTGAGCCTTGAGGCACTCGATGGTCTTTGCAAGCATGAGATCCTCGCGTTCTTCATCTTTCTGGATCTTGAGCTCGCATACCAGCATTGTCTGGGGGCCTTTTTTGCCCTGAGTCAGATACTCATCGAGAGTTGAGACTCCTTCTCCGTTAGGAAGTCTGAAATCCTTGAAATCTGCAAAATTATGGTCCCAAATTGTCGTTCCTGCGATGTCCCTGTTATGGTTGACGATTACTACGTCATCGGCGGTGATGTGGATATCGAATTCGCTTCCCCAGCAATCGATGTTTTGTGCTTCTCTAAGTGAGGCGATTGAGTTTTCGGAATATCCGGCGGCAGCGCATTTCCAGAATCCACGGTGGGCGCAAATTGCTGTACCTGCGTTCTGCGCTGATGCGCAAAGAGTAGAGAGAGTCGCAATGACAGTTGCTGCAACTAAAAATATTTTTTTCATAATAAATGAATATTGGTTCTATATAGTGTCGTTATGACAAAGATACTGCTAAAAAAAACAAGAAAAAAGTAAAATTTTTTTCAGAAAGTTATTTTTGCCATATTTGTAAACGACAAGCAGGTCCCCTGTTCAGGGCCCGATAGCTCCGGA
>ONMJ01000055.1 GCA_900318955.1 uncultured Bacteroidales bacterium | reverse complement strand
GAATCAAAGCAAAACTAAACGGAATGAGTCCGGTGCAATTCCGAACTCAAAACAATAAATCTTAGTTATTAACCCGTCCAACAAAAGGGGCGCACTTCAATTGTGAGACACTTGGGGGCGAAGAGGCGTGTTTCTGCCCCGAAATCATAATCTGCCGGTTATAACGGGCATGTTATCAACCAGCCGTGCAACGAAACGCACTTCTTGGCGTTCAACATGGCGCAGGTGCGAAAAAATGCTGGGGACCTGCGCCGCTATAAATTATTAATATTCTGAATATCAGGAACTTATCTTTTTCCGGTGGCGCAGGACACCACGAAAAATCCGCACCTGCGCCATCAGGTGATCAGGTCTGTCAGAGATCAAGCTTTCGCTTGGCACAGAGCTCCGAAAAACATGCCTCCTGCGCCTGCCCAGTATCTTATTGTATATAAGTGATATATGACTTTTTCCCTAAGGCGTGTCGGGTAGGGAAAAAGCTGGAAGCAATTGAGTATTAGCCCTTTGAGGGACAGGACTCCCGACTGTTCGAATAAGTAATTTTGGCAGTCATACCTGAAATGGGAATTATCCCCGAAATGGCAATTAAGGAAATGCAAAACAACCGGGTTTTTGCATTGTGCCTATATCTCGAACTTAAGAGCAAAACGGAGTACAGGAAACCACAAAAAAAAGCGTCCTGCAAAATAGCAGAACGCTTATAATCAATTAGTTAAAAGTATCGAAAACTAAGGCGTCTCGTATCCTTCCTCGATGAGACGGGATATGACGTATTTTGGATGATTCACAAAGAGTGCCTTAAGCCTGTCATAATACTGGAAGACATCCGGATCGAACCCCGTTTCAACGTACCCCCGCTTCCCTGTCAGTTCCGGTGGAGTATGGAAGATACTGAGAGTCACACCCTTATCAAAGAACCGTGTCGGCGGCCAATAATCGGAGCCCCTGTACATTTCATACTGGACCTGTGCCCATCCCTGGGGCCCGTACTCCTGAGCATCTCTGATTATCCAGTTCCATGCGCAGTTTATTCCGTACTGATCCCTCATACGGGCGGCTACGCCAGGATAATCAGGATGGAAGGAAGGGACCAGATACTCAACGAGATCGCAGGCATTCATCTTTTTTGCAATCTCGGCAGAGAGAGCCATGACTATATCCCCCTGGGAATCATTCTTCCCCGTCTTGATATCAAGCCATAACTTGGTCCCAAGTGGGTTGACCCGCTTATTCTTCACGACCTTGAGAAAATCTTCGAGAGACGGCATTTCCTCACCGTTTGGAAGCTTTCCATGAGCCCGAATCTCTGCAAGAGTATGCTCGCTGGGAATCAAACCGTTGACTTTGCCACTATCATCGGGATGACATACCAAGACCTTCCCGTCCGCAGTAGCCATGACATCGCATTCCGAGGCGTAACAACGCAGCCGGATCGTTTCTCTAAGAGACTCAATTGAGCACTCCGCAAGTCCGTTCTCCACATATCCGCCGCGGTGTGCGACAATCTTGTACAGATGCTGACTCTTACACCCCGGGAGGAGTACACAGAGCGTCAGGATCAATAAAATAGAGGCCTTTCGCAATTTCTACAGTTTTTCCTTTCCACTCAGGATAAGGTGGGAAATAATATACTGTGGATGATTTACAAAGAGGGCTTTGCACTTGTCATAGAGCGGCAAAGCGTCTCTCAGGAAACCTGAATCCTCATACGCACCGCCTCCTGTATAGTTTGTAGGCGTGCTGTAGATACTGACCTGAACGCCGGCATTGAAATACTGATCCGGCGGCCAATATGAAGAAGACAACAAGGTTGTCCATGGCATCTGGCCCCATCCATACTTGCCATAGCTGGAAGGCGTGGTGACCTTTCCATTCCAGGCACTCGGAATGCCGTAGTTATCCATCATGTATACCGACATATCGACATATTTCTTATATGCTCCAGGGGTAAGGAACTCAATATACTGGCAGGCATTCATCTTTTTGGCTATTTCTGCCGCAGCATACATGACCTTCTCCGTCAAGTCGGCATTGACCCATTTGACATCGAGCCAAAGCTTTGTCCCGAGCGGGTTGATTTCAGGGTCTGAAACCACCTTGAGGAAGTCCTCCAAAGAAGGCATCTGCTCACCGTTATCGAGTTTCCCGGCGCTTCGAATCTGAGCCATCGTACTGACCGAAGGGATCAATCCATTGACCTTCCCGTTCTCGTCCGGATGGCAGACAAGGACATCGCCGTCTGCAGTCCACATGATATCACATTCGGAACCGTAGCAACGCTCGCGGATGGTCTCTTTGAGAGACTGGACCGAGCATTGGGTAAGTCCATTCTCCCTATATCCTCCACGATGCGCAATAATCTTATACAGATGAGGTTCCGGGTCCTTTACAGGAGTATCCGAGGCCCTCTCCACGAGGAAATGCTTTATGTCTGTCCATCCGGCACTGACCTCATTACCATTCATGCAATTGTATTTGAGCGCACGAAGTCGGATATACAGATTCCCGTCCTCGATATCGGATATCTTGTCGCAGGAGAAGGTGTAGCAGTGGTAAGTGTCACCCTTCTCTCCATAGTAACAAGTACGGGTGTAGGAGGTAATGGACGTTGTCGTGTTCCAGAAATGGGCTTTGACAGAATGTCCATTTCCCGGCTGCTCTGTTGCGCCGGGGGCCTCGAACCAGGTATTTCCATCAGAAGAATACTCCATCAGCCAGTAACCGACAGAACTGCCGGCACTACCGGTGGCACCGCTCACGCGAATCTCCGTTCCGGACTTGAATCCGGTTACCGGAATTACGAACTGAATCCAGTCCCCTTCCAGAAGGCCTTGGACCTGAATACTCGGATTGAGAGTGACATTATTGACTTTGCCCTTCTTGGCAACAGGCATGACCCTGGCGCCCGAGTTTCCCTCTGTTGCAGTAATATACTTATCAGCGGATTCGAATGTCCAATTTTTCGCATAGGAAGTTCCGAGAGCCAATTCTTTTGTAAAATTGACATAGCCGAGCGCATAGAAATTCCACCTTGCTGGCAGTCCGGAGAACGGTTTTGTCTCAGGAGGAACATCTTTCCCTTTCAATTTGAAACTGACAGAGGCAGAGGCATTTCCGCTGCGAATCTGGAGAGTTGTCGAAAGAGGCTCGTACGTATCATTGTCGGAAAGTGCCGTCACGGTAATCGTTGTCGTTCCTTTAACCCCGGTATTCTGGCTGATTCCAAGCCAGGAGGCATCGGAAGAAGCTGTCCAGTCACCAGAGGAAAAGAATTTGACTTTATACTGTTCTCCTGCGCCGGAAAATGTCGTTCCAGAATTGCCTTCTACTATATTGATGCGGTCCTCCGCAGCGGGTTTAGGCTCATCCTTTGACCCGCCGCAGGAGAACAACAGCAAAAGCGTTGAGAATAATAATTGTTTTTTTCGCATTATTATTCAGCCCAATTAACCTCAAATCCCTTGATATCAGTCCATCCAGTACCGTTGTTATCAGCGGTAGAGCCAGGAGTTGCACGATATTTAAGGACGCGCAGACGGAGATACAGCACTCCATTTGTCAGACCGTCAACAGCGAAGGTGTACTTCTGGTAGGTGTCGTCGGTTGCCTTGTCGTAAGTCTTTCGGGTATTGGTATAGCCGGAAGCAGAAATAGAGCTGCCGGTATTCCATAGATGGGCCAGGAAAGTATCTGTACCTCTGGTGCATTCCTTTGCTCCAGGGACACCCTTCCAGGTTGTTCCATCGACAGAGTACTCAAAGTAATAGAAACCGACAGATCCGCCTGCGCCGCCGCAGCCCATATCAACTGTAATTTTTCCTCCCTCAGGGAAGTTCTTCACAGGGATATATGCAAGCCAGTAGTCATCGAGTTTCAGAGCCTGAGCCTGAATGCTAGGATTGAATGTCCAGTTGGTACAACCGACCGCAGATACCGCCGTGAAATAAGCATCGGCATTATCCCCATGGGTAGGATATACTCTGTGAGGAGAAGGAACCCAATCCTGTCCGAAAGAGGTTGAGGCAACTTCAGACGCATTGTCTCCAGTATATCCGATGTCATAGAAATTCCAGCCGCAAGGGATGCCGGAAGGATCATTTGTCCCGGCGATCGTTGCAGTCGCGGTACCGATTGACTTTCCATCGACTGAGACAGCGAATGTAACTTCTCCAGCCTTCGCCGGAGTTCCGGTGATCGGAAGAACTGCTGTTCCGTTTCCAGCGGCAAGAAGAGCAGTCAAATTTTCTACTGAAAGGCCGGCAGAAGCGCCTCCAAGTGTAACGCTGAAGGAAACATTCTCATCACCTGATGCATCGATATACGGTACATAGATGGATGCAGAACTTGCTTCTCCCTTGGTCAGGCTGCCGTTCAAGACAGGCTGTCCCCAGGCGAAATCGCATGGTCCCTGAGTCACCGTGACAGCGCTCTTGGTACCATTATGTACAATGAAGAAAGTCTCAGTACGAGGAGAATATGCGCTATTATAATCAAGAGATATTTCTATCAGGAGAAATGGTAATCCATGGAACATTATTCTCAATTGTCCAGTCTCCGGTGCAGAGAATGTAATGTGACAGGGTCTGTTTCATACAGGATGCCTCGACTTTGTCAACATCCCGCTGGAACACATCTTCAGCCTTGTTGCAGGAAACCGAAATGGCCGCTGCCGCCAAAGCAATAGTTATGATAAAGAATTTACTTGCTTTCATCGCTCATTGTTTTTACCAGCCATAATTCTGGGTGAGGTCGGGATTGAGAGTAACATCCGCTGAAGGGATAGGAGAAAGATACTTCTTCTCAGACCAGTGATAACCTGACTGAAGCTTGGTGTGGACCATTATATAACCATGATCTCCCTCGGAGAGGATATGACCGGTTCCGGATTTGTTCGATCCATTGTAATTGATGGTCAGAACGCTCAAACCAGCCTTCTCTGTCAAATTAGCGGATACAATATTATCGGGAGTACCGTCGAGGTCGAGATCAAGGTCGGTCTCGATGCTCGGGATGTACATGCCGGTCTTGACTTTTACGAGCAGTTCACCCATGTGCCAGCGGCGGATATCGTGCTGACGAAGGTTCTCCATGGTAAGCTCAACACCGCGCTCACGACGAACTTCCAGTAGGACTGGATCAGTGACCGTATTGAGGAAGTATTTGACAAGATAATCATCAGCCTTGGTCGGATAGATGCTGGTAACGCCAGATCTCTCGCGAAGCGGCTTGATAGTCTTGTCCCAGATTTCCGGAGTACATGCATTCAATTCTGCCTTAGCTTCAGCGTAGGAGAGAAGAATTTCAGCGTAGCGGATCAGTGGAACATCAGTGAAGGTCGAAGCATTGATCTCGTCATTGATGACATCCTGGAGCCACTTGATAGGCTGGTATCCGGTTTTCGTATACACGAAGCTGGGCGGGTAGTTCTTGCCGTCAGCACGCTTGAATCCAGGATAACGTATTGTCTGGGTAAGACGAAGGTCACGGCCAGTAGTCTCCTCAGCAAAAGTGGTCTTGTAATAATCAGGATACTTATCAGTGAAAGGAGTTCCGTCCTGCATCAAATAAGTGAAGAGGAAGTCTCTGTTGAACTGATACTGGGCATGCTGGGCGTTTGTCATGTAGTCATTGATGGAGTACGACTGGTTCTTCACATTCAAACTTTCGTCATAGTCGCGTGCCCAAATCCACTCATTGGTGAAATTGGCGCATCCGTCGCCATCGATGAACATCTGGCGGTACTGTGTCGCACGCTTTGAAGGATCGTCGACAAGAGAGTACACACCTGAATTCATGATCTCTTCACAAGCTTTGATGCATTCATTGAGGTAGGTTGTACTTTCAGCTTTTTCCTCGCTGGTCCAGGCACGTCCCTGCGGATCGGAAAGATCGCTTGTGTGGTACTTGCGGTAGGTTCCCTCATAGAGGCAGAAGCGAGCCTTGATAGCAAGGGCGACATACTTGTTGATCAGAGTAGAACGGGTCCTATACTTGGAATCACCGGAGCAGTGCTCACATGCATAGTTGAGGTCCTCGAGGATCTTCTGGCAGAGGAATGCACGGCTGTCGCGGGCCTTGTACAGGTCTTCCTCGCTGGTTGACTCGACAACATGGTCATACCATGGAACTGAACCGTATGTCTGGACCTTGTCTATGTAGAACAGGGCACGGAAGAAACGGCCGACACCCTCATAGTGGTCAAGAGTCGCCTCATCCGCCTCTGCGTTACGCATATTCGCAAGATAGTAGTTTATTGAACGGAGATTTGTCCAGCTCCAGCTGGTATTGTCCGAGACATCATAACGATCTGTATAGAACAGGTATTCACCGTCCCATGACATCGAATCAGAATAGCGGTCTCCATTGATAAAGGTCAGGATAGCGGTCGCATAGGAACGAATCAGACCATTTGTATAGAGTTCCAGCGAACTTTCATTCTTGAAGAAGAATTCGCTTTCGATCTTGTTAGGATTTTCCTTTGAAAGGAAGTCATCGCAAGCGGTCAGACAGAAGCAGACGGCCAGCAAAGGTAACAAATACTTTTTCATCGTTCTTCCTCCTTTTAGAATGTAATATTGACACCAAGTGTATACGTCTTGAACATCGGGTATGAGTTACCGTTGATGGCATCGGACTCGAAGTCTGTATCGCCTCCCCAGCATCCTTCCGGATCAAGGTTAGGAGCCCATTTATGCATCGGGGTAATCGTAAAGAGGTTCTCGGCATTGACGAAGAATTTCAGTCCAGCAAGGCCCATAGCAGAGCAGACTTTCTGGTTAAATGAGTAATCCAGCTGGATATTCTTGACACGCAGATAAGCAGCATTCTGCATATAACGCGTATTCGGCATATTCAGTACAGTATTGCGGTTACGGTCTCCGTTAGTGACATAGGTCGTGAGACGAGGCCAATAAGCGGTGTCATAGTTAAGACACTCGGTATTGTCTTCGTTCATATGAGCAACCGTATCCAGACTCTGTCTATGGATTGTAGGAATGAAATAGAAGAAAGGACGGGAATACTTGCCCCAGAAGTATCCGGCATCATATCCAGGATACCAGTCACGCTTTCCAACGCCCTGGAGGAACACGGAGAGGCCAATGCCGTTCCACTGTCCTGAAAGGTTGATACCGAAATTGTATCGAGGTGAGCTATTACCGATGATCTTGAGGTCACCGTGATCGTCCAGCGTCAGATTCTTGTAATCAATCTCTCCATTTTCATCAATATCATCAAACTTAACCTGACCCGGGCGGGTAACAAGGTCAACTGCTTGTTTGAAACTCTGGGAAGCGGAGTTGTCGATATCAGCCTGGTCCTTGAAGAGGCCGAGGACAGTGTAGCCCCACATTTCACCGACTTTCATGCCGACATAGTAGTCAGGCTGTCCCATATTGAGAATCAAGTTGCTGATGGTACCGAAGGAGTTGTTGTCATTACCGGCAAATTTGGTAACAACACTCTGTGAATCCCAGAGGGTTCCCTTGACACTGTAAACAAAAGGCTTGCCTCCGAGGTCGAACTGATCTCTCCACTGAAGTGATAACTCCCAACCATTTGTTCTGAGCTCAGCGTTATTACCCTTAGGCGCGCTTGCTCCGAAAACTGCAGGAAGAGTAGCTCCGGTCGTGTACATGTCTGTTGTCATTCTGACATAGTAGTCGAACGATCCGGAGAGACGGCTGTTAAAGAAGTCGAAGTCAAGGCCAGCGTCATAGGTCGTCGAGGTTTCCCATGTCAGGGAATAAGGGACAGTGCTTGCAACCGAGGTATAAGACGGAAGTGTTCCGGCGATTGCTATATCGGTTGCTTTCGCAACAGACATCTCAGATGTATATGAATAAGGCGATACATTTCCATTACCCATCGAACCGGCAGAAACGCGGAACTTAAGGTTGTTCAGGAAACTACGGCTCCAGTCCATCCACGGCTCTTCGGAGATTCTCCATCCGAGTGAAGCTGAAGGGAAGAATCCCCAACGGCTGTTGGTCGGGAACTTGGACGAGCCATCGTAACGTCCGCTCACTTCGAGCAGATATTTGCCCTTATATGCATAGTTGAGACGGTAGAATACGCCGAGATAAGACCACTCGTTTCCTCCTGCGATAATCGAGGACTCTCCGTCCATGAGGGAGAAGGACGGCTTATCAGAAGTGAAGCTATACCTCTGCATTGTGGAATATTTATATTTACTCCATTCAACGTTGTAACCAAGCAGCATGTTCAGCGTATGGTTGGGACCGAGTTTCGGGCTGAAGTTAGCATAGGCGTTGACAGCCTGATAACGGGTATCATAGTCGGTCTCCTTAAGGAAAGCCTGGGCAGGAGTGATTGTCTCAAGATAAATTCCCGGGCTCTTTGAATAAATCACTGGAGTCTTGATTTCGCGACGGTTGCGACCGGTATAGTTATATGAATAATCGGCCTTAATATTCAGAACATCCTTGATAATGTCGATGCTAACTTCGATTTTATCGCGAAGATAGATATAATCGTCAGTGATATAGCTGCTCTTTTCATACATGCTGGCGTATCCCGAAATACCGGAAGCAGGAGTCCATGAGCCGTCGAGGTTCCTAAGAGGTGCCATCGGCTGCAGACAGTGCTGCATGTAACGGGAAACACTATTTGTATTGTAAGCAGTAGGGATATAATTATTGTCAATCGTCATGCTCATGTTGTTGGTAAGCGTGAGCCATGGACGGACTTTCAAAGAGCCCTTTGCCCTAAGGTTGTACTTCTTATAATCCTCGTCACCGACCTTGAAAACACCCTGAGAACCATAATAACGTCCCGAGACATAGTAGTCGGCATTCTCATTTCCGCCCGATACGGAAAGGTTATGCTCATTGGACCAATGGTAGTCACGATAGAATTCCTTGAACCAATCGTGGTTGTCATAATAAGCATAGCCGAAGCCGCTCACATCATAACTCTCTTCAATTTTTGCGAGAGTCGGATCCCCATTTCTCCTGATAATCTCATCATAAATGGCCTGAGAATAAGGAGACTTGTTGTCGATATGGCTCAAAAGGGCACGCGAATAATTGTAGTAGTTGTTGTATGCCGTCTTCCACCAATCGAGCCACTCGATAGAATCAGTGATTGCATCCGGAACAACTGTCCTGCGATTGGCACTAACCGAACCGCTATAATTGATCACTGGAGTACCCTTCTTGGCGCTCTTGGTTGTCACGAGGATGACACCGAATGCTCCGCGGGCACCATAGACCGCAGCGGAAGAAGCATCCTTAAGAACTGAAACACTCTCAACATCCTGGGGATTAATCATGCTGAGATCTCCTTCAACACCATCGATAAGGACGAGTGAAGATCCGCCAGCACCGATAGAACCGGTTCCACGGACATTGAATGAACCGTTGTGGGAAGGCTTGCCATCCTTGATGGTAATGTTCAAACCAGCGACCTCACCCTGCAGGGAACGAGCAAGATTAGAGTTGGAACGATTGCCAATCACTTCACTGCCGACCTGATCGACTGCTCCGACAAGGTCGCGGCGTTTCATTGTTGCATAACCGACAACAACGGTTTCGTCAAGAATCTCATTGTCTTCACGAAGATTGAGGGCAATGTCTTGACCGTTCCAGACAATATCAGTACTTTCGTAGCCGATACATGAAACGGTAAGGATATCGCCGCGAGAGATGCCTGAAAGAGAGAATTTACCCTCCAGATCAGTTACGGTACCATTCATCGTACCCTTTACAAAAACTGACGCTCCTGGGACAGGCTGGCCACCAGATACTATGTGGCCCCTGGCAATTTCCTTGGCTGGAGCCTGCTGAGCTGATGAGCGGGGTGATGCCTTTCTGATGATGATGTTGTTGTCCTTAATCTGATAAGTGACATTCTGACCGGAAAGGATCTGCCGAACGGCCTCATCCAAGTTCTTGGCATCCACTGTGACCGTCCGGTCTGTCTGGATGTCTCCAACTTCATACACGAATGAGTAGCCGCTGGCACTGCGCAGACGATCCATAGCTGTCTTGACTGTGACATTCCTCAAGTTGAGGTTGACACTCTGTGCAAAGACGGTTAGACCCGTTAACAGCAACAAAGCTGCTAGAATGAATCTAGATTTGTTTTGGTAATACATGTGGTTATGAATTAGATGAACTGTTGTTTAATACAATATAATAGTTTGCCCCTCAGTCCTGAAGCGAATCTTACAGGTAGATTGAAGGGCCGAGAGGATATCTCCGACAGACATCTCCCTGGCATAGAAACTACCGTAGAAGCGATAAGAAGCCAAACGCTCGTCCATAATTTCAATATTAACATCGTAGGTCCGCTCGAGGATGGCGACGATGTTGGCAAGAGTCTCTTCGTCGAAAAGGAGGATGTCACGAGTCCAGGCCGCGGAATCTCGCGTTCGAGCACGCTCTAGCCGCAGTTGATGCAGGGACTTGTCCAAATAGGCCTTGTCTCCGGGCCTTAGAGCCACTTCCCCCGCGTCAGCAATCCGATTATGTAGTATAACTCTTCCTTCAACCAGGGAGACTACAGCTTCAGGATCTTCGGGGTAGTCACGGAAATTGAACTGTGTCCCAGTTACACGGATTGCAAGGTCCTCGGAGGCAATATAAAAAGGGAGGTCTTTATTCTTAGTCACTTCGAAATACCCTTCTCCACTGAGACTGAGAGAGCGATTCGAAACTCCGAACCCCTGAGAATAAGTCAAACGCGATCCGGCATTGAGCCAGGCTACAGTGCCGTCCGGAAGGGTCATGTGGGTTTTCCCTCCAAGAGGCACTTCCACCACTATGTCAGCAAAACGTTCCTGGACGGCTTTCTTGCCGGTGTGGAAAGCAAAAACAGACGCAATCACCGTAATCGCAGCTGCTGCAACCCATGGCACCCACGGACTTAGTCGGCGCGACCGGCCATGGATACCAGTCCGGAGTTTGAACTGCTCAAAAGCTTTTTCAGCGTCATAGCGAGCAGCCGAATCTGCATCAATGGCTGCAATCCAGCATTCACACTGGGAAATAAAGTAATCCCTGTTTTCACGAGAACTGCGGACCCATTCTTCAAGGGCACGGATGGTCTCCGCGTCCGTGCTGCCTGTCAAAAAGTCCACAATACGGATATCTATGTCGTTTTTAGTGTCCATAATTACAAAATAGTAGACAACTGAAAAAGGGGGAAAGGTAGTCTTATCGCGAAATTTTTTCGCGAAGAGTCTTGAGCGCCCTGACTATATGGTATTTGACTGTATTTACAGATATGCCGAGAAGGTTGGCGATCTCTATATAAGATAAAGATTCGAACCTGCTCATCTTAAAAACCGTTCGGCATTCTTCCGGAAGATCTTCAATGGCATCCATTAAAGCCTTCTCCTGCTCTTGAGCCAGCATTTTCCCAAGGACAACCTCTTCGCCAAGGTACACCCTTACCGCATCCTCGAGTGAAGCATTTTCCCTCCGATTGGCTTTCAGGTAATTCAGACAACGGTTCCTCACCGCACTCATAAGGTATTGGCGCAAAGAACTGGTAATGAGGACATTCTCCCTGATTTCCCAAAGATGGTAAATAGTATCGTTAACAACTGCTTCTGAAAGAAATCCGTCCCGAAGGAAGGTCTGTGCATAGTGGCAGAGAATAGCATAGTGACGTTTGTAAATATCCCGATAAGCCGACTCTTCACCATTTCGAAGCAGAGTCAGCAACTTTTCTTCCGGAAGAACGTTACTATTTGATTTCTTTTGCATATCTTCCTAGGCAATAGCAAAAATACAACTTAGAAATTTAAAAAACCAAAC
>ONMJ01000056.1 GCA_900318955.1 uncultured Bacteroidales bacterium | reverse complement strand
GATTCTGTACGACGAGTCTTGGATAGTCCCATCCCTTTTGAAATGCCCGGTTATCCTGTAAGACGCGTCCTGGATGGTTCCGTCAGACTGGATATAGCCAATTGTCCTATATCCAGAATCGCTTATACGCTGAGCGTATGCCCCGATGCTTAGAAGCAGCAGGCAGAAAGAAAACAGGATTGTATAAACAGTTTTCATCATAGTTGCAAAAATAACGAAATGGTTGATATTGCGCAAACCTTCCTGTATGCCAGAAGCATCCATAGGTCTATATATTTACTTGGTTACGAATGCAAAATAAAGTGGTCTTTTGTCAACTTTTGACAGTGTGAAAAATAATTTGAGAAAGTTGAGTGCATCGCTAGTTACACGACCATAAAAATCACTATTTTTGCGATAGTTACTAACAGAAGCAACGATTTATGAAAGCTAAAAAATTACTGGCTATTGTAGGCTGCGCCCTTGGAGCAGCCGTAATCGGGGGATGCCTTTACCTCAATTCTCTAATGCCGATCATTACGGGATATGCGGCAAAGAATCTCGCTTCCGCTGTTTTTATCTCTGGAAGAAACCAGGGGGATGTTGAGGCCTTGGACCTTAATTTTTCGTTCATTAAGATGAATAAGAACAAGGTGGATTATGAGCATAAGACGGTAACTAGCCGTTTCCTTTGGGCAAAATCCACAGCAGCTTATAGGGAAGGCTATGGCGTTACCCTGCTTCGGGGAAAAGACAAAAAAGCATTCCTAGATAAAAAGTATCCTCTTCCAAAAGATACCGCCTATGTGGATTATCTGGAAGTAGGTGATAATGAGACCATAGCCCGCCTCGAGCCGATTGCAAAGGCGCTTGTGGATGACCGCGCATACAACGGACATCCGTTCGCTTTCGTTGTGCTTCATGGAGGAAAGGTAGTAGCAGAGCGCTATGATAAAGGTATTACCGCCGAGACTCAGCTTCTTAGCTGGAGCATGGGAAAGAGTTTCACCAATGCCCTTGTTGGTATTATGGCAGGAGACGGACTTGTCGATATTCATGCACCCATGGACATTCCCGAGTGGCAGGGAGATGATCGCAAAAATATAACTTTAAGCGATCTCATGCAGATGCAGAGCGGACTTGAGTGGAATGAGGATTATGGTAACCGCTCCGATGTCAATCTGATGCTTCACAGGGAGACCGACATGGGAAAGTTTGCCATTTCCAAAAAACTCGAGAGCGCTCCCGGGGCGAAATGGTATTATTCCAGCGGCAGCACCAATATTGTGATGCGCTATCTCCGCGGAAAGTTCCCTTCGGATGAAGCTTTTCTCATGTACATGAGGGAGCGTCTTTTTGCCCCTCTCTCTATCTCCAATCCCCATTTCGAGCCGGATATGAGTGGAACTCCGGTGGGCTCTTCATATCTCTATGTCACTGCAAGAGACTATGCTCGTTTCGGACAGCTCTTCCTATCTGACGGCTGCATTGGAGAGGCCCGTATTCTCCCAGAAGGCTGGGTTGATTATACAGTTACCCCCGCTGCAGCGAGCGAGGGTAAGTATGGAGCCTTCTTCTGGCTCAATCGCAGTCTCAGCTGCCCGGATGCCCCCGAGGATATGTTCTCCTGCCAGGGACATGACGGACAGGAAATCTATATAATCCCTTCGAAAGAACTCGTCGTAGTCATCCTCGGATATTCTCCGAAGCCTGACAGGGTGGTCGATTTCAACAAAGTTCTAAAGGACATTATATTGCGGATTTCCTAAGAGTCTCTCTTATCTCACAAAGTTAAACCTGATATCGGCCGGTATTTTTTCGAGACCGAGATTCAGGCGGTCAGCGTCGTAGTTGGAATTGAGCTTGGAGTATTTGGCTTCAAACTCCTCAGCAAAGGCTTTGTCTCCTGTCGCTTGTGTTTTAAGAACCAATGCGGTGAGATCAGAAAGGGCAGCTTCCATCTTCTTGTAATCCAGGGAATACTGGCCTGTCGCCTTGCGCTGGAAGGCTCCTGCCTCCGCGAGGTAATTATAAATAATAATATTGGCACGGCCAAGTGCTGCCCCCTCGCCAAAGCGCTCAGAGCGTACAAGAGAAGCAAAGAAGGTTGCCAGTGCATCTTCTTTTGTGAAGAGATGGTGGATGTCAAAGTGGTCTTGAAGCTTGCATACAAGAAGAACTCCGGCAGCATTGGCTTTTACTTCTTCGAGGCATTGTGCTAATGAACCAAGAGCCTCTTCAACGCTTCCTTTCCAGTTGACGGTCTCTTTGACTCCGAGACCGTGAGCAACCTCACGGAAAGCAATGTTCCAGTAGAATGCCTCTGGAGAAAGATGCTCCGCAAAATCGGGCTCGAGGAGAATTCTGCCTCCGGGACTTACGATGTGATTGTACTTGATTTTGATTATATTCTCAAGCAGAATGGTACGGGTACCGCGGTCACGCTGGACGTCTGTATCGAAGGGAAGGTTGAGTGCAATTACCTTGATACCCGCATTCGCTTTTCCTGCATAATACAAGGCATCGCATGAGAAAATATTGGAGCCGGCACCAGGCTGGAAGGTCTTATATGCCGGATCCCCGGGAAGATCCTCCTGGAACTCGCTGATGCGGGAAACATATTTCATCAGCTCATTGGTATGCTCTTCGTTTTTCAAAAGAACGTAGGCCTCATAGGAACGCTTGATACCCATCAGCTGATCATCCGTTACCTCGTTGGGGCCGATTACAAGGTCCATCTTGCTATCTTCCATATCCAGCCAGGCGAGTGAACTCTCGTAGTAATTATCAGTCTTGAGGGCATTCGCTTTGCTGCGCAAATAGGCAGCAACGCTGGGTTTGATGGTAATGTCGGCAGCTGCTTTCAGATAGTTGTCGATCTTTTCGATATGGTCATTGTAAGCATCATGATACCAGAGTGTCTGCAAAGATCCGTCTTCGCCGCGGCGAATAAGGGTGTAGGGACTGTTCTTATCGGGATTGTCCCACGCTTCAAATTCCTCCTTGGTCATATCAGAAGGGTAGAAACCAGCACCGAGAGGACGGTCGTGGTAGCCTTCTACGAAGGATTTTCCTGTCATACGGTCCCAAGGGCCATAATTAATCTCGGCAAAGGTCTTCTGGAAAGGATCGGCGATACTCCCGAGGAGGGCTTGTTTATCGCCAAAATACTGCTCCCAGTAGATTGCGTCAACCTCGTCAGCGGCGAAACGGTAGAGGTTGAGAACTTCTTTTCCGTTGTCTGTGATTCCACTGAGATCCGGTGCCTTTATGTCCACGACGGCATAGTTTTCTACTTCGCGAACGAAAGGTGATTTTGCCTCTTTACAAGAAACCAATAAAAACAGAGACGGGATAATCAGAAATATAGTTTTTTTCATGATGGATGCTTGTTTTAAACAATATGTAGAGATCCTGCCGCGAAGAGCACGAGATAACCTAGAATCACGCTGATGGCGCCGATAATAATACCCATTTTGGCCATATCTTTCTGCTGGATAAGGTTGGTGGCATAAGCGAGGGCATTCGGGGGAGTTGAGATCGGGAGAATCATTGCGCTGGAGGAAGCGATTGCGACCCCGATAAGGACGGTGGATGTCCCTCCGACTGCAGAGAGCTTGTCACCCATTGCCGTACAGACCACAACAAGGATAGGCATGAGAAGAGCCGCAGTTGCAGAGTGGGAAATGAGGTTGGAAAGGCCGTAGCAAAGCAGTCCGGAGAGGATGACGATAAGAAGGGGAGAGAAGTTTCCGAAAGGAATCGCACGGACAACGAGGGCGGCAAGTCCGGACCCGTTCATTGCGTAACCCATTGCAAAACCTCCTGCAACCATCCAGATGACCGACCAGTTGATTTCTTCCAGGTCGTATTTGGAGATGAT
This sequence comes from uncultured Bacteroidales bacterium, assembly GCA_900318955.1. Taxonomy (GTDB): domain Bacteria; phylum Bacteroidota; class Bacteroidia; order Bacteroidales; family UBA932; genus Cryptobacteroides. The sequence goes on along the minus strand of ONMJ01000056.1, from coordinate 3,090 downwards.
TCCGGCCATTGCAAATACTGCGAACGGTATGAGGGCAACCGTGTAAGTATTGATACCGGTGAATGTGTCCATCATCCAGAGCAGGATTGTAATGACCATGGTGATGATGACCAGGACGGTGTCCTTGCCCTTTTTCATCTCGCCGTCTATTTTCAGCTCGATGGTCTTCTGGGAGAAGGGGAACATCTTCTTGAGAAGGAACCATGCGATTACAATCATGATGATAACGAGGGGTACCATGAATAGCATCCACTGTCCGAAACCTATGCCAAGGTTGAGGCCTTCGGGATCATTCAGGTACTTCAGCGCGATGGTGTTAGGAGGGGTGCCGATAGGGGTTCCCATGCCTCCAAGGTTGGCTGCGATAGGGATACTGAGTGCCATTGCGGTCCTGCCCTTTCCGGCTTCGGAAAGCTGTTTGAATACCGGAGTCAGGAAGGTGAGCATCATGGCGGTTGTCGCAGTGTTGCTGATGAACATCGAGAAAAGGGCGGTTACAAGCATGAATCCGAGAAGAATGTTCTCGCTTTTCTTTCCGAACGGGGTGAGCAGCACCCTCGCGAGATGGACGTCAAGACCGGTTTTGGTGGTCGCGATAGCCAAGACGAATCCGCCGATAAAGAGCATTACAACGGGGTCGGCGAAGCTGGCCATTACCTGCTTGTAGCTGAGAAGCTGTCCGGCAGTGTCGGGATTGCAAATCCATTTGATTCCCGAGTCCGATGTGCATAGCAGGAGTAAGACCATAATCGATACCGAGGTCGCCCAGGCCGGAACCAATTCCAGCACCCACATCAATGTGGCATATACGAAGATGGCGATAATTCTTTGCTGGACTTGAGTAAGTCCGTCAATCCCATAGGATTCTGTCGGAATGAACCACAGAATGAGGACAACTATGGCGACAAAGATGAGGCCTAAGCTTTTCTTTTTCAGGATTGAAGGGTTTAATCTATTATTCTGACGCAATTTATGCATCTGCTCAACGAGATTGAAACCTGTAAATTTCTTGAACATAGGATTATAGTAATTGCGTTAATAGATTATTCATATTTGAAGCGAATGTCCACGGGAATTCCTGCATTTTCCAGCAGCCGCTTGTCGGAAAGGCTCTCGGGACCTGCGACTCCGTATTTGGCGATCCATGCGCGGGCCGACTCAACGTCGCCCTGAGCTTGCATTCTGAGAATCTCTGCTCCCAGAGTCTCCAGAGCCTTCCAAGTCTTGTCGTAGTCGATGCTGTAACGGCCTGAAGGATTCCAGATAATGGCTTTGCTCTCCAGCAGGTAGTTGTAGACTACAATATTGGCGATACCAGTTGGGTCTGCCGCACCAAAGCGGGTGGAACGGATTGTATTGGTAACAAAAGTAGTGAGTACATCTTCCTTTTGGAAAAGAGCGGAGATATTGTATGCTTCAGCTTCCTGGGCGCAGAGCCATGCACCAAGAACGTTGGATTTTGCTTTTTCAAGGATAAGTGCCTCATCAGCAAGAGCTTCCGCAACGGTGCCTTTTCCGTTCACTGTCTCTTTCACCCCAAGTCCTTTAGCTATTTCACGGAAAACGATAATCCAGTAGAAGGCGCTTGCATCGACGTGAGGCTGATGGACTTTTTCCAAAAGGGCGTTGCCGACGGGATGGACTGTACGGTTGAATTTTTCGCGGATGACATTGTCGAATATGATGGTGCGTGTACCAAGCTCTTCCTGCACTTTTGTGTCGTAGGGGAAATTGATACCGATTACCTTGAATCCTGCATTTGTATAGCCGCTGCAATAAAGTACATTGCAAGAGAAAATGTCGGACTCGGCTCCGGGAACGAAATTGTGGTTGGCCGGATCGCCTGGAAGCATCTTCTGCAGTTCTCCCATACGGGCGGAAATAGCGTTGAGGTCTTCGGTGCGCTGCAGATTCTTAAGGAGTACATAAGCTCCGTAGGAAGCTTTAGCTCCGTAGAGAGCGTCGTCGACTGCCTCGATAGGGCCGATTACGAGGTCCATCTTACTGTCGTTCATCTCAAGCCAAGCCTTGTAACCGTTATAATAATCGTCTGTCTTAAGTCCCTCAATCATCTCAAGCAGATAGTGGCGGACACTTTCCTTTATTGTAACGTCAGCAGCCTGTTTGAGATACTCTTCGATCTTTCCGATTTGCTCAGAATAAGCATCATGATACCACTCTGTCTGAAGGCTGCCGTCCCCGGCTCGCTTGATGAGTGTGTATGGACTGTTTTTGAGAGGATTGTCCCATGAGCGGAATTCGTCGCCGGTCATGTCTTCAGGATAGAAGCGGGCGCCCGAAGGCTTGCTCCCAAATCCCTGAATGAACGGTTTCCCGTCGATGCGGTCCCAGGGACCGTAGTTGATCTCGGCATAGAGCCTTTCAGATGGGTCGGAGAGAGACTCCAGGAAGGTCTTTCCGTCACCGAAATACTGCTGCCAGTAAATTTTGTCAACTTCGTCGGCGGCCTTGCGGTAAAGTTTCAAGACCTCTTTTCCATTGTCGGTAATGCCTGTCAGATCAGGGGCAGGAATGGTTACTTCTGCATAATTGTCCACAAGTCTTCCCACATTGACCTTATTATTCTGCGAACAAGAAGCAGTGAATAAGGCTGTGAGTAGCAGTGCTGCTGTTATTTTCTTCATGTTGTGCGGGTTAAAAAAAGTTTGCAAATATAGCTATAAAAATCGTAGATTTGTATTCTCATAGAATATTAATAAACTAAGAACTACCATGAAGAAAGCGTTATTTGCGGCTCTTTTTGCCTGCCTGACCCTGTTTACATCGTGCGGGGTGTCGAGTGTTAATCATACCGGTGATTTCTCGGGAGCTATCTACGGGGTATGGGCATTGGAATCCAAGAACCAGGTTGACTACTCTGGTGTCCATTTCTATCTTTCCCTGAGCGAGCCGCGTATCGCACTTGCCAAGAAAGGCAGTTTTACCCAGTTTGACCTCAAGGATGTGGATGTCGACGGATCCCAGTTTTCTTTTAGTAATTGTTAAAAAATAACCTGCTTCATTTTGGAGGCTCACCTATGCGGCCATTTGCGACTGTGACTTACCGTTGAGAACCGTTGAAAAACCGCC
>ONMJ01000057.1 GCA_900318955.1 uncultured Bacteroidales bacterium | reverse complement strand
GATGGCATCAATAACCGCCTCAGAATCAGAGAGAGCCTTAAATCCGGACATCTCCTTGAGGATATCCACAGCCGCAAGGACGGTCCTTAAATTCTTCTCTTGGTAGGAGCCCTGAAGGTCCATCTTCCGGAGAATGTCCTTCCTGGCATACCAAAGCGAAGGACGGACCTTGTCGGCGAAGGTCAGGGAGCAGTTCATCCATGCTGCATCTATGAATACCGGATCGGTCTCTTCAGAGCTTTCGCCTATCAGTGCAGGAACTCCGGATTTCATGATTCCTGCCTTCTCGGAAGCAATTTCCGCAAGGGTATTGCCGAGGTACTCGCAGTGATCGAGGCCTATCGATGTGATTATAGAGAGCTCCGGAGTAATGATATTCGTACTGTCAAGACGCCCTCCAAGGCCAGTCTCGATAACGGCGACATCTACTCCTTCGTCAGAGAACCATTTGAAAGCCAGACCGGTAGTAATCTCGAAAAAAGAAAGGCCCTTCTCAATGAAATAAGGCTTCCACTTATTGAGGAATTCAAAAACATACTCTTTCGGAACGAGATCCTTGCCGATTCTCATCCTTTCGCGGAAATCCCGAATATGCGGAGAAGTGTAGAGACCTACTTTCATCCCTACCGCCGAGAGAGCTGAGGCTAGCATATTCGCTACCGATCCCTTTCCATTGGTACCTGCCACATGGATCGAGCGAAATTTCCTGTCAGGAAAGCCTAACTCCTCATCAAAGGCCGCCATCCCGTCGAGTCCCGGTTTATATGCATCCGCCATCCGCGCCTTCTGGACCGAGGGGAACCTCTTGAATATTTCCTCTATCAGCGAATTATATTCCCTTTCGGAAAAATCCATCTCCATTCTCTTTTTGAATTATTCACAAATTTACTTATTTTTACGGGAAATAAAACGATTACATGGCAGAAAAATCTTCAGTTCTTTACTGCGAATATGTTATCGACGGAGTCTCCCAAGGGGTCTCTCCGGGAAGGATGTTAGACGAATGTCTCATCGATATTCCTGCTGTCCCTCACGAGACCTCCGGAAAGATTGTCGACGAGACGGTTGATCTGGCTCCCAGTACCTATAAATTCGACAGCGCCCTTATAATGACATATCTCGACCTGGTCAAGAAACAGCTTGAGAAGAAGAGACATGTCCCTATCCATTTCGCCGATTCATACGCTGCCGGGAAGGTCGCCGAATCGCTTCTTGACGCAATCTGGATGACCGGTCATTTCCGAATGGGAGATTTGACCCTGAGGGGCGATTGGCACTGGGACAGAGAGCCTATCGGCAATATGGCGGCGTTCTACAGGAGCGTAGAAGCAGCGACGGGTTACATCGACGAGCTCGGAGTAAGGCTGAGAAGCTACTCCGTCCTCAGCGGTCAATGCTCCATCTCCTTCAAAGCGGCCACTACTTCCGAAGAGGAAGTAACTGAAGATGAGGAAGAAATCATCATTAGAGAGCTTCCTTTCAAGACCGCCAACCCAAGGATAGGCCGCCGCCGCAAATGTCCCTCCACTTTTCGTCCGGACAACACCGACTGGCTCATCTATATTCCTTTTGACCAGTGCGACTACAGGCTCGGAGGATCCCTTCTCTCCGAGGCAACCGGCTCCAGATCCGCCCTTGCCCCGGAGATTTCCGACGCGGACTACTTCATCGACTGCTATGAGGTAGTAAGGGAACTCGTCGAAGACGGAGTCGTCAAGGCCGGAACCACTGTTTTTGAAGGAGGTCTTATGACAGCCCTTGACAGGATGATTACAGAAGAGGTCGGAGCATCGGTAAGCATAGATGATATCCGTAGGGCATACTCAGATGAAAAGCCGGTAAGGATCCTGTTTGCAGAGGTACCGGGGGTCATTATCGAGATCGCCGACATCGATTACGACTATGTCGACGCAGAGCTCCTGCTCCAGGATATCGCCTATTTCCCTCTAGGCCATCCCAATACAAAAGCGAGAGAGCTTTCAGTCTCAACGGGCGAGAAACCGGCAATTTCTTCCATTCTCGAATCACTTCTAAAATCACAGACCTCCGAAGGCGAGGATTAATAACATGAAACAGAACTATACGTACAAGAAAGGCAAAGGGGGCAAACCCAAGATTTTCGTTCTCGACACAAACATCATTCTCCATGACCACAAGGCCATCTGGCATTTCGCAGACAATGACCTGGTCATTCCCCTTGCCGTCATAGAAGAACTCGATAAATTCAAGAAAGGCAACGACTCTCTGAGCTACAATGCACGCGGCTTCATGAGGGACATCAATAAACTTACTGACCGAAGGGAATTCGGTCCTGAGGGGATTCCCCTCGGCAACGGGCTCGGATCGATTTCCATTGTCCCCAACCACCAATTCCCGGAGGAGTTCAAGGACCTTTTCGTGGACGATATTCCCGACCACAGGATACTTGCTACTGCGATGTGGGTAAGGGATCAGCACCCGGACCGCTTCACGGCCATCGTCTCGATGGATATCAACCTGAGACTCAAGGCAAAGTCCGCGGGAATGCCGGCTCAGGACTACCTCAGCGACAAGGTTGAGGACGACACTCTTGAAAATAGCCTCAAGGAAGTCGTTACAATAGACAACGCGGATCCCGAAAGAGTCCAGGCGCTTCTTTACGGGCAGGACAACTGCATCGACTACCATGAGGTATCCGAGAAGGAGCCTTGGGCCAACCAGCTTTACAAGTTCAACTGGGAAGGAGAGACGGTCTGTGCCCGCTACGATACGGACCGCAATGTCATTGCCCTCGTCCGCTCCCGCGAAGCCTATGGAATCCGCCCGAGAAACGATGAACAAAAATTCGCCCTTGATGCCTGCCTCAATCGCAAGATCCAGCTCGTTTCACTCACTGGCGGAGCCGGTACCGGAAAGACTCTTATCGCCCTTGCAGCAGCCCTGGAGCAGGAAAAAGACTTCGACCAAATCATCCTTACCCGTCCGACAGTCGTCCTCGGAGGCCAGGATATCGGCTTCCTTCCCGGCGACCAAAAGTCAAAGATGTCCCCTTATATCCAGCCTCTGATGGACAATCTTGACGTCATCCGCCGCTGCTTCAAGCCGGGCAGCAAGCAGGCACTTAAGATCGACTCCATGATAAAAGAGGAGAAACTGCTTGTATCCCCTCTGGCCTATATCAGGGGACGATCACTCGGCAAGGTCTACATGATCGTGGACGAAGCCCAGAACCTCACTCCGCATGAGGTAAAGACGATTATCACCAGAGCGGGAGAAGGCACCAAAATGGTCTTTACCGGAGATATCTTCCAGATTGACCAGCCTTACCTCGATCAATGGTCCAACGGGCTCAGCCATCTTGGCGAAAAGATGCTCGGCCAGCGCCTCTTCCAACACGTTTTCCTCCGGAAAGGCGAACGCTCCGAGCTTTCCGACATCGCCGCAAAATTGTTATAAAGCATCAATCCGACAAATTTGTCGGATTTTCTTTTATTTTTCCGTTTCTACCAATAATTCTTTGTAAATTCGCACCCGAAAATTAATAATTAATATATGGATAATAAGAAAAGAGTTTACCGCTTCGGTGGAAAGAGTGCCGAAGGCGATGGAAAAATGAGGGAACTCCTCGGCGGAAAGGGTGCAAACCTTGCCGAAATGAGCCTTCTCGGAATGCCGGTCCCTGCCGGATTCACAATTACAACTGAATGCTGCACAGAATATTACAGACTTGGTGGCGGCTACACCCCTCAGCTCAAGAAAGATGTAGCAGAGGCCCTCAAGGCTACTGAAAAGATAATGGGCAAGAAGTTCGGCGACGAAAGCGATCCTCTCCTTGTCAGCTGCCGTTCTGGCGCCCGCAGCTCGATGCCGGGAATGATGGATACCATCCTCAACATCGGTCTTTGCTCAAAGACTATCCCCGGTATGATCAAGAAGACCGGCAACCCCCGCTTCGTTTATGACGCATACCGCCGTCTCATCATGATGTACTCCGACGTCGTCATGGAGAAGGCTGAAGGTATAGAGCCCGAAGATGGCCAAGGAATACGCCAGCAGCTCGACCGAATGATGCAGGATCTCAAGGATAAGAAAGGCTACAAGAGCGACACTGAGATTTCTGCAGAGGAGCTCAAAGACCTCGCAGAGGCATTCAAGGTACGTATCAAGGAAGTCCTCGGAGTCGAGTTCCCGGATGATGCAGAGGCCCAGCTTTGGGGTTCCATCGGTGGCGTCTTCAAGTCCTGGAACGGAAAGAGGGCAATCCGCTACCGTCAGATCGAACATATTCCCGATGATTGGGGAACAGCCGTAAACGTCCAGTCTATGGTCTTCGGCAACATGGGCGAAACCTCAGCTACCGGAGTTGCTTTCTCCCGTAACCCTGCCAATGGAGACAACAAATTCTACGGCGAGTGGCTCATCAACGCCCAGGGCGAGGATGTCGTAGCCGGTATTCGTACCCCGAACCCCCTCAATGAGGCTACAAAGAGCGAGAAGAACAAGAATCTCGCATCCCTCGAGACTGCAATGCCCGAGGTCTACAAAGAACTTGACGATATCCGCAAACGTCTTGAGGATCACTTCCAGGATATGCAGGACATCGAATTCACCATCCAGGAAGGCAAGCTCTGGATGCTCCAGTGCCGTATCGGCAAGAGGACCGGTCTCGCCGCTCTCCAGATGGCTGTAGACATGGTTGAAGAAGGACTTATCGATGAGAAGACAGCGGTGATGAGAGTTTCTCCCGCCCAGCTTGACGAAGTTCTCCACCCTATCCTCGATCCCGCATCCGAAAAGAAGGCAGAGATTCTCGCCCAGGGTCTTCCCGCTTCTCCGGGCGGAGCTGTCGGTCAGATTGTCTTCACATCTGAGGACGCTATCGCTTGCGCTAAGAAGGGTGTCAAGTGCATTCTCGTTCGCGAGGAGACTTCTCCTGAGGACATCGACGGTATGCACGCTTCTGTCGGTATCCTAACCGAGCGAGGCGGTATGACCTCACACGCCGCCCTTGTGGCCCGCGGATGGGGCAAGTGCTGCATCGTTGGTTGCGACTCTCTCAAGATCAATTTCAAAGCTAAGACTGTTTCCTTCGGAGGCAAAGTTACCTGCAAGGAAGGAGATGTCCTCAGCCTCAACGGCGCCAAGGGCCTTGTCTATGCCGGTGCCATCGAGACCATGGATGCTTCCGAGAATCCTCTGTTTGCGAAGTTCATGGGCCTCTGCGACAAATTCCGCAAACTTGGTGTCCGCACCAACTCCGATACTCCTGAAGACGCTCTCCGCGCCCTCAAGTTCGGAGCCGAAGGAATCGGCCTCTTCCGTATCGAGCACATGTTCTACGGCAAGAACTCCGAGACTCCCCTCTCCAAACTCCGCAAGATGATCCTCTGCAACACTGAGGCTGAAAGAAAGTCCGCCCTCGCAGAGCTCGAACCTTATATGAAGGCTTCCGTAAAGGAAACCCTCCGTATCATGGACGGCAAGCCGGTTGTCTTCCGACTCCTCGACCCGCCTCTCCATGAGTTCGTCCCCAAGACCGAGGACAAGAAGAAAGAGCTCGCACACGATCTCGGCGTTTCCGTCAAGGAAATCGAGCAGAGAGGTGAATCCCTCCATGAGGTCAACCCGATGATGGGCCACCGCGGAGTCCGTCTCCACGTCTCCTACCCGCTCATCGCCGAGACCCAGTACAGGGCCATCTTCACCGCTACCGCAGAGCTCCAGAAAGAGGGTCTCCACCCGATGCCGGAAATCATGATCCCGGTCACGATCTCCGCCCGCGAGCTCAGCTTCCAGAGAGCTATCTGCGACAAGATCAAAGCAGAAGTAGAGGCCGCAACCCAGCAGTTCCTCGAGTATAAATTCGGTACCATGATCGAGATCCCTCGTGCAGCCCTTACCGCTGACAGGATGGCCCGTGCCGCCGAATTCTTCTCATTCGGAACCAACGACCTTACCCAGATGACATTCGGATTCTCACGTGACGATGTCGGCACCTTCATGGGCGACTACCTCGGCAACAAGATCCTCGATGCGGACCCGTTCCAGACCATCGACGAGAAGGCAGTCGGCAAGCTCGTAAAGATCGGTGTAGACGGTGGACGCAGCCGTAGGCCCGAACTCATGTGCGGTATCTGCGGAGAGCATGGTGGCGATCCCAAGTCCATCGAGTTCTTCAACACGATCGGCATCAACTACGTCTCCTGCTCGCCTTTCCGCGTGCCTATCGCCCGCCTCGCAGCGGCCCAGGCCGAAATCAAGCAGAACGGGTAGTTTTTACACGGTATTATGATAAAGGGCTGGCTCACATTGGGGCCAGCCTTTTTTGTGTATTTGGTGGGGCACTGGGAGAAAAACACCTTATTTCACAGGGTTTTAGTTATTTTACACGTCTGATTGGTGCACCGGGAAGCAAACGGGGGCGAAAACACGCCTCTGCACCCCCAAGTTGAACAACAAGGGAAAGATAGGAATCGTGAGTTTACAGCTTGACCAAGACAATTAATCAAGCCAACTTTAGACCAATCAATCACCTATCGCCAGTCGACCTGATTGAACGTCTGAAAGAATCTGTCTAGTTACAGGAAGGAGCTCTGGAATATTGACTTTCACTGTATTGAAAACGCCTTCGGCATCCACTTCCCCGTATTCGTGCGACAGAAAATTCCGCATGCCAAAAACGGCGTCCCATGGTATAGCAGAATATGGTTTAAAAAATTGTCGGCCACATAGATTGCGAATTTTCACGAATATCTCAGTGATATATTGAAGGCTCATCCCACAAGCACGAAAAGCCGTGATTCCCGAAAGGGTCGTTACGAAATCATCTGGAGAAAGGATTTCTGCCGACATTTTCCCGAGAAGGTCCATCTCATCAATCGCATTCTCAAGTAGAGAAATGACTCTATCCTTTTTAGGATACATATATGACCTCCTTTTCAAGATTGGCACGGAAACTATCCTTGAGAAGAGCTTTGGATGAGATCAGATCCACCGAACGGCCAAAGATGGTCTCCAGCTGCCGGGAAATAATGGAGTAGGCCAACAAATTTGGCTTGGCGAGAGAAATAATGATGTCTACATCACTATCCGCTTTAGCTTCATCCCTTGCAAAACTGCCAAAAAGACCTATTCTTTCAATACCATATTTATCTTTGTTGTATAAATAGTAAACTTTTAAAAGCGACAGAATCCGGTCTCGATTCAACTCGCTGTCCTTCCTGACATCTTCTAGTTGAACAACAATTCGGTATCCAAGCGCAGAGAGGACCCGCTCATAAGTTTCAGGGCTTCCAAGCTCGCCATTCTCCATTCTAGAGACCTGAGACTTGCTCATCCCAGCCAAAATCCCGACCTGTTCCTGAGTCATCTTCCGGCATTTCCGAATCTCTTTTATGTCAATATACCTTTGCATACTTCTTTTTGGCAAAGATATAAAATGTTTAATATATATGCAACTTA
>ONMJ01000062.1 GCA_900318955.1 uncultured Bacteroidales bacterium | reverse complement strand
AGGGTCGACTTCCCGACGTTGGGGTTGCCGATGATGTTGACGAATCCGGCTCTATGCTTTTTCTCTGCCATTATACGTATGCCCCCATCTTGAGGATATTGACTTCGCCCTCTGTAAGGTATCTCCAATCGCCTTTCTTGAGTCCCTTCTTCGTAAGACCTGCGAAGTAGACCCTGTCTAGCGAACGGACATCGTAACCAAGTGATTCGAAGATCCTTCTGACGATACGATTCTTGCCGGAATGAATCTCTATGCCGAGTTTGCGGTGATCCTTGGGGTCGATATATTCAAGTTCGTCGGCCTTGATGACACCGTCGCTGAGCTCTACTCCTTCGATGATCTTTTCCTTGTCCTCTTCCTTCAGAGGCTGGTCGAGGGTGACCTGATAGATTTTCTTCTTGTTGTATGAAGGGTGGGTCAGTTTCTCAGCCATCTCACCGTCATTTGTGAACATCAACACTCCGGTAGTGCTCTTATCCAGCCTTCCGACGGGGAAGACCCTTTTCGGGCAGTCCTTGATCAGATCCATGACCGTCTTCTCCGGCGTGAGGGTCGGAAGCGGTGGTTACGAATCCCTTCGGTTTGTTCATCACGAGGTAGACCTTGTCCTCTCCCTTAAGCCTCTCACCGTTGAAACGGATGTCGTCGGTAAGGACATTGACCTTGACTCCGAGTTCGGTGACGACTTCTCCATTGACGGTCACTACACCGCTCTGGATCAGGGTGTCGGCCTCACGGCGTGAGCATACTCCTGAATTGGCGATGAATTTGTTGAGACGGACAACCTCCTGGATAGGAGTCTTTACTGTGTCGTTGTCTGAATAGGCATTGCTTACCTGAGGCCTCTTTGAGATCATGGCCTCGATACCGCTCTCGTTATCTGCGCGGCGAGTTTTGGGAGCAGGGCGTGAGAAGCCGCTTTTCTTATATGGTTTGTCCTGGCCATGAGAAGGTTTCCCATAACTCTTTTTCTCTGAAATACCATATTTACGGTCTGATCCATAAGAGCGTTCCGCCCTGTCGCTGCCGTAAGAACGGTCGCTGCCGTAGGAGCGGTCGCTGCTGAAGGTGCGCTCGCGTTTTGCGGGTCTCTCGCTATCGAAAGGACGGTCTGTCCTGTATGGACGATCGCTCCTTAGAGGCCTTTCCGTGCGCGGAGAGTACGGCCTTTTTTCAGAATAGCTTCTCTGATCGGATGCATCTGTCGAAAATACTCTTTCGGCTTTGTCGGATGAAGTTTTTCCAGTTCTTGTGAAGTGCTGTCTCCCGGACCTTGATCCGGACGGTCTGCGGTCGTAATCCCTACGACCCTGGTAGCCTTTGTCGCTGCCTTTCCTGTTATTATCCATTGTACAATGTGCCTTTCGGCATGTTAAAATTAATGATAATGGCTCACGCCATCTACTGTAGTTTAAATTTGTATGTGATTGTACCCATCTGCACTACGGGCGCATCCGCCGACTGGTTGAAATGGGCTTTCATCGCGGCCTGTCTTGCCGCATTCCATAGGTCTTTATCCGTAACTGTAGTCCCTTCAACTCCGGGGACGGCCTCTACTACATTTCCGTACTGGTCGACCTTGATTCTTACCACTACGGTTCCTTCTTTCTGCGCGCTATATGTGGGTTTTGGAAGGCTTCCTTTTACATTTCTGCCTTTAAGGTGGGCGTTTGCCGTGCCCTCCGTCTTCCCTGTAGGGGTGTTGCCGTCAGGCTGCCCAGCCTTGAATCCCTCGGACGCCTCTGATGCGCTGTGGGGAGTCGTAGAGGTGCTTTCTTTCTCAGACATCCCGGGGAAAGAGGCTCTCGGATCGAGCTTCGGCTCTTCCTTGTACTTAGGGGTGGGGACATCGACGTCTCCATGCGGATCGGGCTTTGTTGCAGGAGTTGTATTGGGCTTTTTGATGACTGTCGGAGCTTCCGACTTCTGCACCAGGTCCACCTCTTTCGTGCGGTCGATTTCTTCGGCTTGCGGCTGCCTCCCGACCAAGGTCTCGACAGGTTTCGGAGTCTCGATCTCTTCTTCGAAATCGATTACGAAGCTGGTCTCCGGCGGCGGTGGATCGAGATAGCTGAGACCGGTGAAGGCGCTGATGACGAGGACACCGGCATGGCCAAGGAGAGCCGCGGCGATACCTATTATCCCCGAGCGCTTGTTTTCCTGCTGTCTCTGTCTCTCGTACGGTTTCATCCTTTTATTCCGGCTGTGTCGCGAGGATTACCTTGTAGTGGTTCCTCTTGGCGATATTCATGATTGATACGACCTCTCCTACAGGGACGGTCTCATCCGAGTAGATGGCAAAGGTCGGATCCTCCTCGCTTTGGAGGAGGTTGACAAGTTCCTCCTCGACCTCGGTGTAGGGGAGAGGAGTCTCGTTGCCATTGATGTGGTAGGTGTAGGTGTCGTTATGCCAGTCCTTGATGCTGACGCTGACCGTCGCCTTCGCCCCGATCTGCCCCGTGCTCTTAGGAAGGAGGAGCTTGAGGGCGTTGGGATTGATCAGAGTCGAAGTCACCAGGAAGAAAATCAGCAGGAGGAACACGATATCCGTCATAGAGGATACCGAGAAACTGGCGTCGACCCTTGTGTTTCTCTTGAGTGCCATGCTTTATTTCTCCTCTTCTTCGGGTTCGTTGAGGACGATGTCGATGAATTCAATCGTCGAACTCTCCATCTTGTAGACAAGGTTGGAGATCTGGGATGTGAGCCAGTTGTAGCCGAAGTATGCGATAATACCGACGATAAGACCGCCGACGGTTGTCAGCATAGCCGTATAGATACCTCCGGAGAGAAGGGTGATGTCGATATTATTGCCGGCCTTGGACATATTGAAGAAAGCCTGGACCATACCGATAACCGTTCCGAGGAATCCGATCATAGGAGCGCCTCCGGCGATTGATGCAAGTATAGGAAGGCTTTTCTCGAGGCGGGCGACTTCGACGTTACCGGTGTTCTCGACAGCGGACTGGATGTCAGACATCGGACGGCCGATGCGGTTGATTCCGGTCTCGATCATGCGGGCTACAGGATTGTCGTATTTGCGGCAGAGGGTGACGGCCGATTTATACTTACCCTGGGTCACATAGTCGCGAATATCATTCATGAAGTTGCTGTTGATCTGGGATGCTTTCCGGATCTGCCACCATTTTTTGCCGATTATATATACGGCAACGACGGAAAGGGCCAGAAGGACCCACATGAGGGGGCCACCCATCTTGAAAAGAGAGAAAAGACTCTCGTGCATCTCGACCGGTTGGGCTGCAGCTGCCTGAGGCATTGCTTCAGCGAGAGTGTCGGCAATTGCCCCTTCGATGGGCTCTGCCTGTAAAAGGTTGAATAGCATATTGTTACGTTTTTATTATTTCCAGTTTATAAGGTTTTGCGACGCTGGTGCGACAAAAAGCGGACCGCGGCAATACACTTAACTGACAAAAATACGAATTTTTTCCGATTTCCCGAAAAAAATGCAGCAATATGCTATTATAACCTGCATCATTTTTTTTCTTAATCCCTTAATGAACAATGCTCCAGCCTTTGTCTGTTGCTATTGCTATGTCCTCTTCAGTGAGCTTCTCGTAAAGAGAGTGATTGATGTAAGGGTCTTTAAGGGTGAACTTCTTTCCGGATACGGTCGCGGCCTGCTGGAAGATACGGACCATTGAGTCCCTGTCCAGATAAGTATCAGTAAGGTCCAGGTCGACAGCTATCGCCCCGAAACCTTGGGAAGAGGACAGGGGAGTCTCATGAAGCATAAACAGGCAGTTCCTGCATTTAGAGAGATCGAACCACGGCAGAGACTCAAGCGCAGGACATTTCCAGAACATTCCTTCGCAGTTTGTTGACGCCGAGGTGTCAAAAGGGGTGACATCCTTCAGAGATGTGCAGTAGTAGAATGTATTCATCCAATTTGTGACATTGGGAGTGTTGATTGCGGGAATTGAAACAATGCCCCTGCATCCCTGGAAGCAGCTTCGCAGAGTCTTGACAGAAGAATAATCCAGCAGCGGGACCTCGGTGAGGCTCGAGCAGTATTGGAAAGTCCCTTCCATATTGGTGACATGGGAGATGTCCAGTCGCGAGACATCCTTGAGGGCACGGCAGTATTCAAAAGCGTATTCCATTGTCTTTAAGGTGGTTCCCATATTGAAATTTGGCAGGGACTCTACCAAAGAGCAATTACTGAACGCATACCTCATGGACTTTACTGATGAGAAATCGTAGGCGGGGATTTCTTTGATTGAAGTACATTTTCTGAAAATGCGGTCGATGCTGGTGGCGGATGAAAAGTCCAGGGGAGGCAATTCTTTGACGCTCTCGCAGCAATGGAAAGTGTAATTCATTGTTTTCGGCTTTGTCCCGAGGTTGAAGCACGGGATTTCTTGGAGCGACGTGCAGTAATCGAAGGTATAGCTGATGCTCGTGGCTGATGAAAAATCATAGTTCGGAACCCT
>ONMJ01000060.1:5717-7277 GCA_900318955.1 uncultured Bacteroidales bacterium | reverse complement strand
CCGTGACCGTCGCGACCGTCGTGATGACCGCGAGCGTCGCTAATCCAGCGATTGAGCATATGAAAGGCACTCTCCCATTTCGGGGGAGTGTTTTTTTATTGCCCCTCCGTCATCGAGTAGGGCTTGTCCGCGGGCTTGAGGCCACGCTTCTTGTTAGGCTTCGGGGCCATGACGAATTCCAGCGTGCCGCCGGCGAGGATATCGGCGTGGGTGAGGTAGAGCTTGGTGTAGGGCTTGCCGTTGAGCCGGACTTCCTTGACATACCGGTTGCGGTCGCTGACGAGCGGGGCCTTTACTTCGAAGGTTTTCCCGTTCGGGAGGGAGAGCTTCAGGTGCGGGAGATAGGGGGCGCCGATGACGTATTCGTCCGTGCCCGGGCAGACGGGGTAGAAGCCCAGGGCGGAGAAAATGTACCAGGCGCTCATCTGGCCGCAGTCGTCGTTGCCGCCAAGGCCGCGGATGTCGTTCCGGTATTTACTGTCCATGACTTCCCGCAGCCAGTACTGGGTTTTCCAGGGCTCGGAGGTCCAGGCGTAGAGGTACGGGATGTGGTGCGAAGGCTCGTTGCCATGGACATAGCCGCCGATGAGGCAGTCTGCGGTAATGTCTTCGTTGTCAGCGTAGTAGATTTCCGGGAGGTCTTCCCCGAAGAGGACGTCCAGCTTGCGGATGAAGGCCTTGTCGCCGCCCATCAGGTCGATGTCGCCGTACACGTCCTGCGGGACATGGAAGGAGAAGTTCCAGGAGTTGCCCTCGATGAAACCCTCGTCATAAGTCATGCGGACGTCGAAGTCGGGTTTCCATCGACCGTCACTGTACTTGGGACGGGCGAAGCCGAGGGAGGGGTCGAAGAGGTGTCGATAGTTGAGTGCGCGGGGACGGTACTGGGCCGCGAGGTCCTCCCGCCCGGCGAGCGTGGCGGCGCGCCAGATGGTCCAGTCGTCGTAGCTGTATTCCAGTGTGTTGCTGGCGGCGGTCCCGGAGGCCTCCAGCGGCACATAGCCCAGGTCGATATACTCTCCCAGGCCGGCGTAATAGCGGACGTTGGAAGTCTTGACCATGGCCTCCAGGGCCTCATCGACAGGGATGTCCAGGCCCTTGGCGAGCGCGTCGGACAGGACCGAGACGGCGTGGTAGCCGCTCATGCACCAGTTTTCGTTGCCCATGTGGCTCCAGATCGGGAGCATGCCGTGGGCGCTCTGCTGCTGGTGACGGATCATCGACATGGCCATATCCCGGGCCTGCTGAGGCTTCATCAGTGCGAGCAGCGGGTGCTCGGCGCGGTAGGTATCCCATAGCGAGAAGACGGTGTAGTTGGTGAAGCCGTCGGCCTCGTGGATTTCCCGGTCCAGACCCCGATAGCGGCCGTCCACGTCCATGTACACCGACGGATTGATCATCGTGTGGTAGTAGGACGTGTAGAACATCGCTTTCTGGTCCTCGGTACCATCGACCTGGATGCTTCCCAGCTCGCGGTTCCAAGCCTCTTCAGCCTCGGCGCAGAGGGTGTCGAAATCCTTCCCTTCCGTCTCCGCCCGCAGGTTCTTCACGGCGCCCTCC
>ONMJ01000060.1:0-5702 GCA_900318955.1 uncultured Bacteroidales bacterium | reverse complement strand
CCGTCTCCGCCCGCAGGTTCTTCACGGCGCCCTCCATGCTCACGGCCGACAGGGCGACCTTCATCTCCAGGATCGGGTGTTCCGACGTGTCAAACTTGAGCCAGGCAACGAGCTTGCGCCCGGCCATCTCCGGGAATCCGTGCTCCAGGTCGAACCGGCGCCAGAAACCGGTGTACAAAGGCTTTTCAAGGTCTTTGTACCCGTATTCCGTAATCGGCTGCGACAGCTCTACCGCGAAATAAGTATAGTTTGTCCGGGCCCATCCGTTCGTGATCCGGTATCCCACCAGATGGCGGTCGTCCACCACCATCTCGGCCCAGAGCGTCTTTCCATCGTAGTTATAGATTCCATGTTGAAGGTCGATGACCACGTGCCCATCGGCCCCTTCCGGGAATGTGTAGCGGTGCACGCCCACGTGCGGGGTGGCCGTAAGCTCGGCACGGACGCCGTAATCCGTCAGCGTGACGGCATAATAGCCGGGCTTGGCCTCCTCGCCATTGTGGCTGAAACGGGAGCGATAGCCGCCCTCCGGACGGTCCGCCGTGCCGGGGTTAAGTTGAATGTCTCCGGTCCCCGGCATCACCAGGATGTCTCCCAGGTCCGAATGTCCCGTTCCGCTGAAATGCGTATGACTGAACCCCACAATCGTCGGATCCCCGTACCGATACCCGGCGCAATACTCATACACCTGCTCCTGATACTGCCCATTCACATTATGGGGAATCGTATCCGTATCCGGACTCAACTGCACGATACCAAAAGGCGCGCACGCCCCCGGAAAAGTATGGCCCATGCCATCGGTCCCAATGAGTGGATTCACATAATCAGCAGGTCGCTGTGCTTGGGCGGAAATCGCGGTTAAGCATGATAAAACCGTGGAAAAAATAACGGGAAAGATTCTGTTCATAGTAATACAAAGATACGCAAATCTTAGTTATATTTGTGTAGAATAAACTATTGCGATGAAGCTAAAACTACGGTTCTTTCCTATTATCTTGCTTTTTTTGACTTCCTGTGTGTCCAACAGGACGAGGGACGCGTTGAATCGGGCAGAATCGATGGTCACCGAGACCCCCGACAGCGCACTGGCTATTGTGAATGCCATCGGTTGCGACGATTTGAGGACTCGCTCCAGTCAGGCTCGTCATGCGCTTTTGTTGAGTATGGCGCAATATAAAAGCGGCCTTCGTGTAATGGAGGATTCAACCATCCGTATAGCATATAATTATTATCAGAAACACGGATCCTCGCTGGACCGGCTTAAATCCTCCTTTCTTCTGGGAGTCATCCAGCAGAATACCGGCAATGATGTTGGAGCGGCGATTGTCTTTCACGAGGCGGAGCCCATTGCGGAGGCGTTGGGAGAATACCGTTGGCAGAGTCTATGCGACCAGCACTTGTGTGCGATTTATTCGAAAAACTATGATCGGGTATCGGCGATGACTTATGCGAAGAAGTCTTTAGAGGCGGCGGAAAAGGCTGGGGAACCCTTGATGGCCGATTATTGCCGACTCGATGTTGCTTCTCAGTATTATGCGCAAGGACAAGATGATAAGGCAGAAGAATTATTCAGCCAGTTATTGACAGAGCGCGACCATAACGAGTATCTTTATTCATATGCCGCTCGCTTCTTGGCAAAACAGTATCTGTCCGGAGAAACAACGGCATATGAAAAAGCGGACAGTTTATATACTGTGCTTTTGGAAAAGAATGCAATCTCCCTTTCCAGCGTGGATTATGGCTATCTTGCATTAATAGCAGAAAACAAGGGGGAGCGAGAAGAGGCGAATCAATATTGTTCATTATGTGAGCAAACGATGACATCTCAGATTGATAGTCTCACGCTATATATGATACAAACCAACCTCTTCAAGCTAAGGGAGGATTATAAGGGGGCTTATCATTCACATGTAGAGGCGATGTCAATTCAAGACAGAATTGTCAACGCGCTATTAGAACAGTCCATTTCTCATGGAATGGAGGAGTATTACCATAGTCAATCGGAACGGGAAAAAGAAATAGGACGATCTCGTTTATTCATTGCCCTTCTGATAGGAGCCTTGCTGGTCGGAATCGTTGCTTGGTTGACGGGACGATTGCATCGTGCGAAACGGGAAATCTTGGAGAAGATGGCCCAGATTCACGACTTTAGCGGTGATCTGGAAAAATTACAATCGAGGAATTCGGCATCCCGTTCGCTTTTGGACCATTATGTCAAGGACAAGATTCGGTCTCTGAATTCTTTGGCGGATACTTACTTCTCCTGGGATAGTGATTATGTGCGACAGAAAGAAAGGACTGTTGGAAGTCATACGAAAGAGGAACTGGTCGAGACTTTCCAAAGGCAATTGGAGACGTTCCGAAAGAATCCGGAGTTGTATTCGGCTTTGGAAAATGTATTGAACGTGTCCTATGACAATATCATGGTACGGGCTCGGGAAGCGTTGAAACAAGAAAAGAAGGTCGATTATGATTTAGTCAATCTCTTTTTTGCTGGTTTCCCCGCCAAGAGCATTTGTTTCTTGAAGAACATGACCGAGGCTTCCGTGCGGATGCGGAAAACCCGCCTCAAGCTTTTTTTTGCCGCAATGCCTGACCATCGGGGAGACGAATTTGTAAAGATTCTCGAAAGAAAGGACTAAAGTTAGCCATTGTTAGGTTTTCGAAAGCGCAAGTGGTTAACTTATAGCCTCTTGCGCTTAAAAATGTTATGTTCGGTTATCATGTATTTGTGTTAAAATCTTGTTACTTTGCAAAAAATCAAATGCTATGCGAAAAGTACTCTTATCATTTCTGATCGGCTGCATGGGACTCATCCCCGGCAATGCGTCAACTATTATTAATCTGGATGGAAAAACGCCGCCCCCCCCGGATATGCCTCCTGTAGTAAGGGGTGATCTCGGAGATTTGACCGGTGGCCGCCCCCTTGTCCGCACTCTTTATCAGAGTTTCTACACTTTCGAGTACAATTCCTTCTCGTCGACTTTGTCCATTCGCTGTATCGGCTCCTGCCCTTATGAGCCTGGCAGTTTTGGTTCACTTTTCGTCTCTGTCGCGAATATATTCACGGGAGAAATATATATTTATTATTTCGACGATTTTATTGGGGAAGCGGTCATTCCATTCGCTGGTGAATCCGGTATTTGGAGGTTGTGTCTGAGCACTGATCCTGTCCTTCATAACCCGACGATTCTCTATAGGAGTCTCTTTACCATTGAGAATGGTATGATCATGGAACTGTAATTAGATAATCAAGAACTATTAGGCGCAAACAGGCTGAAGAGATTTTTTCTCTTCAGCCTGTTTCTTTGTCATGGACACAACACGGACTTCTTGGCAATCCAGTGCATCGATAGGAAAGGAATCTGAACCTCCGGTATATGATGATAGAGGAGATATGAATGGCACAAATCGAAAAGACAATACTCACTTGCATGATTCTCTGATGAGTCCGGAAGGCCCATTACAAGGGATGTTTTCTGCGTTTTTGGCTATTACCAGGGCGAGTTTGTCAGGAATCTCGAGGGAAAAGACCATAGTTATGCCTTGTTAGGATTACAATGTTATAAACATCATATAATCAATAAGTTACACTAGAAAGAGTTATGCTCGGTTATCAACAATCCGTTTCATTTCGTCGTTACTTTGCAAAAAACAAAATGCTATGCGAAAAGTACTATTATCATTTCTGATCGGATGCCTGGGATTCATCTCCGCTCATGCGTCAAGCACTATTATTATGGATGAAAAAGCGACAGCGAATCAAGAGGTTGATTGCATCGTCCCTCGTCCTCCTATGGGCTATACAATATATAACCCAGATTTGTTAACGTTGTCCTTCTACGTCGATCCTTTTCTCGTCGTTTTTCTCGAGAATTTCACCACAGGAGAATCTCATTATTCTTTTGTCGGATCCTCTTTCGTAACGACCTTTCACATTGCAGAAGAAATGGGGCTTTGGAGGATTAGTGTGGCAACGGATCCTCGCAGTCACAATCCGGAGATTCTTTATGAGCGATATTTTACCATAGATAATGGTGAAATCATAAATGTCGAACCCGGCTTCCGTGATATCATCGGGCGATAACTAGGAATAAATCAAATAACCATTCAAAATTATTAACTCATTTCCTTCATTATTTACATTTTTAATCCTTTTTAATCATGAAAAAGTATTTTTCTATGCTGGCTATGGCCACGGTTCTCTTCGCGTCTTCCTGCAATAAGACGACGGAAAATGTTACATTGGAGAATAATGAAACTCCAATTACGCTCTCACCAGAGTTTGCCGAACTTCAGAACAGTCTTTATGAATTGAATCAGGAGATGGTGCCCTCGTTCTCGGAGACACGAGGTTGGCCACGTTTTCCCCGTTGGATTCTTTTTGGTCTCGCTGATGGTTTGGGTGGTTTAATTGGCCATGTTGGGACCGGAAGTGTTAGTGGAGGCATTCAGGCGGGCACCGAAGCATCGACTTGGGCATATGAGAAATTATTCCCTGAAGAACAATATTCGGAGTCTATTAATGCCTTCCGACCGATAGAATCGGAGTTCGATTCTATGATTGCTACTTTAAATGATCAGCAGGCGGCTCAGGTCGGGATTCTCCATAATTATGTAATCCGCAAAGCGTATGACGAAGTGGGTGATTCTCTTTTTGAAATGACTCCTGAAGAGATGGAGCCTGTATTTATGGAGGCATTGCCGGATGAATACCGAGATGATCTTCCTGAAACAAGCGTGGTGTCTTATGATGTACAAGACTTTGTTTATTCCCCTGAATCAGGCGAAACAACCAACGAGTTTATTTTTGGGATTTGTGAAAAATACCCGGAAGCTGCTCAGGAAATCCTCACTGTGGTGCCTATTCTAGAGGCGTTAGACGCTTCTACGTCGGATAAAGCCGCATTGAAATATATTACCCGGGCGATGAAGATGGTTGAGTGTTCCAAGGTCACGGCAAAGTCGAAGAGCGCCATTCTTTGTGGTGCGTCTGTTGCCTTTGAAAGCAAAATGTTGTGGAATATTCCTGAGAACCAAAACAATTGATAGTCAGTTGGTTCTACGATTCCGAAACAACTATTAGGATAGTATAAGGAAAAACGACCGGAACCAATGAGGAACCGGTCGTTTTTTAACAAATCGAACTCAAATAACGTATTTCTATGCGAAAAGTACTTCTTTCATTTTTGATTGGATGCATGGGATTCATCTCCGGTCATGCGTCAACCATCTTTTATTCGGAGGGGGAAACAAATACAAACCAGGAATGGATTAATATGGATATTATCCCCGACGTTCCCCACCCCAAATACATACTGGATTATAGTTTCATGTACAATCCATACATGTCCGCTCTAATCATTTTTGGGGGAAGAGATCCAGCTCATGTTGTTCTCGAGAATCTCTCCACTGGAGAGCAATATTTCTATACTTATGACTACTTGTCAGCGGAAAACGGGTTCATCCCCTTCACGGGAGGGGATGGGGTTTGGAGGTTGAGTTTTTGCAGCGCTGTCCCACACGAACCACGTATCATCATTAACCGGGGTTTTGCTATATACAACGGCGTATTCACGCTTCTATTTTAAAGAATATGGGACTTCTGAGTAAACACTCTGACGCCATTATTCATCTAGCTGCCTGCATTTTATTGTCATCCTTTATCGTTAACAATGAAACAGTAAAGGGGATTGGCTTTG
>ONMJ01000061.1 GCA_900318955.1 uncultured Bacteroidales bacterium | reverse complement strand
GCCCATTTTCGCGGCCACAACCGCAATCGACCTCCGCGCCGTCTCCGTCTTGACCAGTCCTGGACCGATTGTATATGATCGGATTCCCGTCCCCTCCAGTTCCTGCGCCAAAGTTCCTGCCAGCTCCCCCTGTGCCGTCTTGAAAATCTCATACGCCCCCATATAGGCCGCCGCCCCTGAACTCGACACGAACACGAACGTGCCCGAACCACGCCGCTTCATCTCCTCCAGAAAACACCCCACCAGCAGCACCGGCGCCTTGAAATTGACCCGATACCCATGGTCCCAATCCCCGCTACCAACCTCGCCAACAGCCCCCAAATGCAGCACCGCCGCATTGTTGAACACAATGTCCGGACACCCGTATCTGTCCATGACAAAGTCCCTCATCGCGCCAAAACTCCCCTCCTCCGCCCTTCTCCCGGTCAATGTCCAGGAGAACGACCTTAGCGCCCATCACGGCGAAGCATTTGGAGGTCTCCAGGCCGATACCACCACCAGCTCCGGTGATCAGGACCACCTTGCCGGTCAGTGTGCCTTTGTATTCTTGAATGTCCATTTTCGTTGATTCTTAGTATTCAAAGTTACATAATATGGGGGCGATATCCAATGATTAAGGCTTCGGTAGAATGTTGTTGATACTTACCGCGCCTAACGTCCCATTTCGCACCCCATAGGATCAATATCCCCGTCAAAATGCTCCCAACGTCCCCGTTTTGACACCCATAAGTGCAATCGGGTTTGCCCGTAGGTCCCATCGATGGACCTACGGGACAGTTTTACCGCAGTTTTCTTGCCCAACGGTCCAGGAATTGGACCTACGGGACAGATCGAAGTGTGGGAGTGAGTCGATGGTCGCCGCGACTTTATAACTTTTTAACCGACCTTTAACAGAAAATCTTTGGAGGAAGCGCCGAAAGCGCATACCTTTGTCGTCGAAATGCATTTCGTTGATTATCAATTGATTAAATAAGAATTTATCAAAAAGAAATGATTATCGACAGTGAAACCAATACCGTCTATCTCGCCGACGGGATCCGGCATTATATGCCCATGGCGATCAATCTGCTGGAAGCCCTGTACCGCGAAGGCATCGACACCTGCTTCCTCCGGCACACTGAATCCCGCAAGCACGTGTGGGTCAGGGACTTCATGCCCATCCAGATTGCCCCGGACCGATACCTCCAGTACCGCTACTCCCCCAACTACCTGAAAAAAGACCCGGACTACATTCCCCAGTACGAGACCATCTCCCGCGGCCTCCGCCTCAAATGTAAAAAGACCGACCTCATCATCGACGGCGGCAACATCGTCAAACTCCCCGACCGCGTCATCATGACCGACAAAGTCGTGAAAGAAAACCCCTTCACGGAACGGTATCTGACCTATCGGCTGGAAAAGGAGCTCGAATGCGACGTCTGCCTCATCCCCCGCGACCCCTACGACATCTTCGGCCATGCCGACGGAATGGTCCGCCCCATCACCCCCGACACCGTCCTGCTGAACAATTATGTCAATGTCGATAAGTTCCTCCGGGAAAAGCTCCTGCAGGCCCACGACCTCCCCCGCCCCTCCAAACAATCCTGGGCCTACCTCAACTACCTTCAAGTAAAAAACCGTATCTTTGTTCCAGCCCTCGCCCTCCCCGAAGACGTCCTGGCCCTTAAGCAGTTACGCGACTTCTTCCCGGAGTGTAAGGTCATCCCGGTCCCTGGTTGTCAGGATTTGGTGAGGGATGGTGGGGCGTTGAATTGTGTGAGTTGGACGATTAAGAATAATAAACAAATAAACACAAAGCACTATGAGTATTGAATTGGAGCAGGTTCTTGAACATTTCAAGAAAGAACAAAAAAAGTTAAAGGCCGATGATGAAGATGGACGAATCAAAAAACTCTCTGAGTTATTCGAACCCATTGCCAAACACCTACTTTGTTGCGGCTGTTTCGAGGTCTATTCCGGAAACAAGCTCATTCGCCGCATCTTCCCTTATACTGTGGAATTCTATTACCACGAAGAGGAAGGAATAGTTAAGGATCCCATTGTCTATCACAAGAATAAACCAGACTACTTCAAGCCCGGGACGATCAATGCCCATCAGTCCGGAATAGACATCACCTTCGAGAATAACGATGATGATGCCAAATATAGGGCGTCAGCGCTTATTCGGGCATTCAGAGTGAAAGAAGGAGACGACATCAATACCAAATACAGCGATGTCGATCGTCGGTCAACCTATCTGTACGACTATCTACTCACCAATATCCCCATGCCGATAACAATCGAATGGGTATCTCTGGACACAGGAATTAACGTTGAGCCAATTAAGGGTTATAGGGTCAATGTCCACAAGTACGACTCCAAGCAAGAAAAGACTAAAGAACTTGACCGCAAACCCTGGGCTTTCAGTTTGGGAGTATTCCCGAATAAATACAAACTGGGTTAACCCATCTAGTTAGTCCGGGAATGGAGTGCCAAGTTACATCGTCTTCTTGAAGTACGCCGCAATCTTCTCGAACTTCCCGCTGGTCTCGCCATCGCCGTAGCCGAAAGTCGAGTCGGAACGCCCCTCGATCTTAAGGCCGATGGGCACGACACTGACGAGTTCCCAACCATCTTCGCCGAGTTCTTTGAAGGTTTTCTCCATGTTCTGTTCGGGGGCAAATTCGACGATCTTGTATTTGTAGTAAGTGAGTAGTGACATGATTTTTAATTGATTATTTCGTTAATATCAGTACTTCTTGAAATCATATTTCTCCCGAATAGAGGTCTTGGTCTCCTCGTCCTGATGGGTGAAATATGCCTTGAAGCCAGGGCAGAAATTGATGTGCCAACGCCATAACCGCCCCATGAAGGATTTGGCGTTCTTGTCGTAATGCGCGCGAAGCTTGCAGTTTTCGCAGGGGTATTGGGGCATGATAATGAAGCCGTTTAGTTGTGTTAAAGCGATCCGAGGGAGCAATCATTTATGGATTACTATGCCAAGTTACGAATTATTGACTAAACCCGCAAGAATGCTTATCTTTGAACATCATGGACAAGTACTACAAGCATTTCAAAGGAAACATCTACAAGTATATCGGCATCGCCAAAGACAGCGAGACCCTCGAAAACATGGTTGTCTATCAGGCCATGTACGGTGACCATCAGATGTGGGTCCGCCCGGAGAAGATGTTCTTTGGCAAGGTCGAGCGGGACGGAAAAGTAATGCAAAGATTTGAGGAGATTGATCAACCGGAAGAAAACGATATCTATCACAAAACCGGCCTACAGCCATGGGTTGGAGAGAACCCGAAGATCCTCATCCTCGGCACAATGCCTGGCAATACCTCCATCAAAACTCAATCATATTACAACTCCCCTCTCAACCCCTTCTGGAAGCTGATGGATGAAATCTTCCAACCGACAGAAGAAATCCGTTCTCGGAAGGAGTTCATTACAGGATTGGGCATCGCCCTATGGGACTGCATCGCTAGCGGAGTCCGTCGTGACAGTTCCGATGCCTCCTTCTCAGAGAAAACCCTTCGCGGCAACGATATCCAAGGATTTCTTGATGAGCATCCCAGCATCCATACAATCATACTGAATGGGATGAGCACTACGGTCAAATATTTCAACAAATACTGTCCTATTCGGAGCAATGTCAAGGTCATTGCTTTACCTTCTACAGTATCGATGATTACTTATCAGAAGAAGTTGGAAGAATGGGCGGTTTTAAAAGATTTAAGTGCCTCCAATTAACCGACCTAGAGATACTATCTCTGACTCAACATTTTTGTCTATCTTTGTAAAAATCAATCGATAAAGATGAACGACATTGAAGCCATCTTGGCCGAACTCCGTAAGTTCAACCAAGAACGGGACTGGGATCAGTTCCATAACGGTAAAGACCTGGCAGTTGCCATCTCCATTGAAGCCGGCGAATTATTGGAAGCCTTCCTATGGAAAGCTCCCGAGGATGCCAAGGTCGAGAAGGTTCGTGAGGAACTGGCCGATGTTCTTAATTTCGCTTTTCAGATGGCCGACCGTTATAACTTGAACATCAAGGAAATCATGCTAGAGAAGATTCGGAAGAATGCCGAAAAGTATCCGGTTGATAGAGCGAAAGGATCCGCAAAGAAGTATAACGAGTTTTAAAGCCATGATTCCTTCTCCAGAATTCTTTATAACTCCCGAAGACACAAGGTTTCTTCAGGAGTTCCAGGAAAGGATTAAAGATCGCGTTCAGAAGCCTGATACCTTTCTGAACTATCCCATTGTCTATATCCATTACTGGCCCTCTCAAACAGTTTCATATATCGAAAAAAAGACAGGGAAAGAAAAGTCTTTCACCAAATACGATGTATATGTTGGGGAAAGTAACGATCTTATTGAAAGAACTAATCAGCATTACGACACAGGGAAAAAGGCCGATTCGGAACAAGAAGCATGGCAATACAGCCTTGTCAACATAAAGAACAATAATGAGATTCCATACATCATCGTAATTGGACACAAGCATTTCAATAAGTCGTTTACTCTTGATGTCGAGAATCGGTTAATAGAATATGTTATCGCCATGCAGGACAGCGTTCGCTGCTCCCTGAACGGCAGAGGGAATCCCCAAGGCAAGTATTATCCTTCTGAAGAGTTTGATAAAGTCTTCAGTAAGATTTGGGCCGGCCTAAGAAGAATCAAGCCTGATCTCTTCTTATCTGAAACCAGGATTAAGGACTCCGCCATCTTCAAGGCCTCTCCATTGAAAAAATTAACACCCGAGCAAATTAGTGCAAAGGAATTAATCATCCGGAAAGTCTGCGATGCCTACGAAAGCGGGCTAGACGGGCAATTAATTCTTGTTCAAGGAGAAGCCGGTACAGGAAAGACAGTCTTGACTACGTCAACTTTTTACGAATTGATTAAAAGAGGTGAAGAGACTCCCTTGCCCGGCGAACGTCAGTTCCCCAGGATGAACTGTCATTTGATGGTCAATCATGACCAACAAGCTCATGTTTACGAGCAGATGGCCAAGAGACTTAACCTCGGTGAGGATACGGTTAGCCGTCCTACGACTTTCATCAATAGATACAGTAAGAGGAAAAAAGTGGATGTGGCTTTCATTGATGAGGGGCACCTCCTCTGGACTCAAAACCATCTGGGTTATTATAGCGACTCCGGGAATCAATTACAAGACATTATTGATAGGGCTCGTGTAACTGTCATCATGTTTGATGAGTATCAGGTCCTAACGACAGAGGAGTATTGGGAGCCTTCCGTACTTGAGCATTTTAAGCAATTATCAAAAAGACAGAACAACTATATCAGCCTGAGCCATCAGTTACGCATGGAGTGTTCTCCATCTACGATGGCATGGATCAATGACTTTGTCCTTAACAAAAAACTCGGCCAGTTCATCCCCGACAGCAAATACGACGTCAGATCCTTCGATACGCCAAAACAACTTCACAAAGCCATCTCCAAACTGGCATCTAAAGAAGAGAGTAAACTCACTAGATTAGTAGCCACTTACGATTGGGATTACAATAACGCAAGGACACCCGAAGGAAGCGAATTCTGGGAAGTAAAAATAGGTCGATGGAGTCTGCCATGGAATTATGAGCTTGAGCAGAAAATGACTCCTAAAGAAAAGAGAAGAATCAAATCGCTTGCTTGGGCGGAACAAGAGCAAACGATCAATGAAGTCGGCTCAACTTTTACCATTCAAGGATTTGACTTATCCTATGTTGGAGTAATCCTAGGTCCTTCTGTTCAGTACAGGGATGGGCACATCATCTTTTGCCCTGAAAACAGCAAGAACTTTAAAGCAACGAGAAACCGGACCCTAGCTGATGGCACCAAAGCCCAATTCGGTGAGATCTTTATACGGAACGAGGTGAAAGTGCTATTAACTCGCGGTATAAAAGGATTGTACATCTATGCATGTGATCCGGCTTTGAGAAAGGCACTTAAGGATATTGCAAATATCTAAAAGAGGACACTTTAAGTGTTCGTTTCTGCTGTTTATCTATTAATCGAACAAAAAAAATATAAAAAAAGTATATTGTACAGCGGTATGGCACAATTGCCCACTTCCTTTGCACCAGAAACAATGAGAAACATCTGTTGATATAGCCAATCTCAAAGGTATTTGTTGTTTCAATTTTCAATAGATGTTTTTCAACATATCTCAAAAGGTTTTGAAATCGGTGCGTCGCGAGATGCGCCGATTTCTTTTTATTCTCTGACGATTAGACTCACATTACAAAAGACCCGCTGACAACTGTCAACGGGTCCTGAGCTGGTGTATCGACTAACTAATAAATCTTATTCAGCAGTCGACTTCTGGTGTCTTTGAAGATCTCCAATTTGATATCCTCAATCTCATCATCAGTCAATGACAAGAGAACAAGGGTATACGGAGAGATTTCAAATTTTTTCTTCAGGGTGTCGATCACTTTTTGAGGTGGGAGATGCTCCCCGCTCTCAATCTTGTTCAAGGTAACCCTGGAAATGTTGAGTTGTTCTGCGAACTCGACTTTAGAGAGTTTTTTCCTAAGCCGAATCTCTGTGAGTGCTTGTCCAAAGTTCATTGTACTGTTTCCTTTGCCATAAGATAGGTACAAAGATAGGCATTTTTCTTCAATGTACAAATTTTTTTACA
>ONMJ01000063.1 GCA_900318955.1 uncultured Bacteroidales bacterium | reverse complement strand
AAAAAAATTAAAAATAATTTGGAGATTCAGATTTTTGCCGTATCTTTGCAGTCCCGTTCAACGAAAGACGGTCTTTGACATCCTGCGGAAATAGCTCAGTTGGTAGAGCACGACCTTGCCAAGGTCGGGGTCGCGAGTTCGAGTCTCGTTTTCCGCTCAAGAAACTCAAAAACGCCTTCCAGATCACCTGGGAGGCTTTTTTGATAGTGCTTAATTTGTGTCAAAAAAGTTAGCACAAAAAGCTTGACACAAAAAGGTGCAAAATCTGTGTCAAAGGAATCAGGAGAAAATTCTTGACACAAATAACGGATAAATGTTTAATCTTTAATCCGTTATGCTATGAGAGAGCACTATACTGATACCTTCTCTATCAGTTTCTATTGCCGACCTTCTCGGAAATCTATCAAAGGTGACTGTCCAATTCAAATGGCTATCATGATTTTTACAGTCTTCGGCTTCATAATCACAATAAAAGATTTTTCAATAGAAAGGTGATACACCGTTGCCGAATGTATCGTATTAAAGTGTCTTTGGTGTCGTGTCAGTGCTATCCTTTACTAATCTAAACTTTCTCGAGGCGGTCGATAAGGTATGATTGATTATTTTCAGGCGGAGGATAAGTTTGTAATAGACGGGATTGTCTTCGCTCCACCATTGTGGTTGTGGGATGGTCAATTCTTGTCTTGAAAAAGAAGAAAAGTCGCCATATTTGCCAAAATCTTGGGTTCTTTTTTCAACCAGTTTCCCTTGTGGGTCGTAGACCTCATAAATCATTGTATAGCCCCTATCGTGGGTTTTATAGTATCCCGTTGATCTGTCGGGAAGTATGAGGTCTATTCCTCCGAGCCCTTTCGCATTTGCATCGACATATGCTTCAACATAGACATCCCTGATATTCCCGCGGGTAATGGCGATGGAACTCTCATCGATGGTAGAGTCATCAGTCACACAACCCAATAAACTCACGAGGCAAATAACGGCGAGAACTAACTTTTTCATATGCTGCTTTCAGTCCTATTTGATGTGATAATGGTTCCGTGGTGCATACAAAGATAATGAAAGTTATTGAAAAACAATAATTCTTGTGGAAAAATCAATAAATCCTTATCCCCGCTCCTAAAGGATAGGCTTGTCTATCCCGCAGTGGTCATATGCGTCGTCCCAGTCAAGAAAGATGATAGATTTATTTGACGGTCTCGTTTTTAACGGCTACATTCGCTGTGACTTGCTTTATGTCCCTGAAACTCTTATCAGGAGACCCCTTGGAGCTTCAACCGCATTCTCTTTGTGGTTGAGCTCCTTTTCCATCATATCCGCCAACTACAAGACCTCTGCTCCCTCCTCCACTTCCCACGCCATAGTAGCGAAGGGTGTGGCCGAAGACCTTCTGAATCGCATTCTCAAGTAGCCAGCGTATCCATTTATATCAAAGATGATATCGACTGACTTTTCGCACCCCATCACCATCATTCTATCAACCTGTATCCACCCCACGATCCTTTTTTTGAATACACCTTTTTTATGAATACACCAGCGACCACCTCTATCAAGACCGCCATCATTTGGGCTCGTACCTCTTCATCTGGAGCACTTGAAACCAGACAATCGACAACCCGCCAGGTAGAAGACCTCCAGGACTTCGCCACCAGGAACCACTATCAAGTAGAGAAGGTCTTCGAAGAGCACATCTCCGGCAAGACCAAGTTCGAGCACAGAGCCATCCTATCATCCGCCATCTCCTACGCCAAGGAGAACCATATCCACACCATTCTCACCACAGAACTCTCCAGGATCGGGCGATCGGATGACGTACTCTTCATCGTCAGGGAGTGCAAGGAGGCCGGTATCAACATCTACTTCCAGAAGGAGAACCTGAACATCTTTATGGAGGACGGTAAGCCCAACCCCTTCCTGAACATCTTCATCTCCTGTCTATCATTTGCTGCCAGCGCAGAGTTGGAGGCCATACAGTCAAGGTTAAGATCGGGTCGGGACAAATGGCTCCGTGATGGAGGAAGACCCGGGAAACCAAAGGGTAGTGGAGTAAAGACCAAGGATCGCCTGGAGATAGAGTACAAGGCGGTCATCCGCAATCTCAAACTTGGACAATCGGTCCGCAACACAGCAAAGATAACCGGCGTATCCCAGAGCACAGTCCAGAGGGTAAAGAAGGCCTTCGCTCTCTAATACACCGTTGTGACGATAGAGTCCAGATCGAACTCCCATATCTATCCATCAGGATAATCTTTGGGAAGCCTTGACTGGGTGATCGGGAACAGAATATGCTTCCGGGCATTGACAATCCGATCCGTTTTTGCTTAATTTGCGTCAGCGTTATTTGAGTAAGGAACTTTTTCCTGACTAATAAACTGATGCAGAAGAAGTTTGTGCGGACGGGTCTGTTTCTCGTTTTCCGCTCCAAACGCCTCGCAGCAATGCGGGGCGTTTTTGTTTGTGCACTTTCTGGCCGGCGCGGTGCCAACCCTGTGTGGCAGCATTCTTGCAGCAAATTATTTATGCGAAAAACTCTGCTTCTGTTTTTTCTTTTGGGCACATCGATCATTGTCGGGTGCTCGTCTTACAATGATATTGACTTTGACGTGGAGAGTCAAAGCCTTTATTCTCCGGGGGCTTTGAAACATGTTGAGTTTTTCAGTTCGGACAAGGGGCTGGAGTTCGACTATCACTTCGACCCTGGCGATGACGCTGGTAGAAAACCGCTTCTGATCCGGAATCTTCGCCCTCACAAGATCTATCGAATCAGGAACTCAGGCGGAGATCGTGGACCCTTTACCATCTACCTGGAAACGGATTCTAGCGGACGGGGAGTCCGCGTCTTGGAGTATCCTGATCTGCCTCATGTGGCAATGGTTGAACAATCCCTTTCAGCTATTCTAAAAGGAAAACTTGATTTGGCAGTCTCCATGCACATTGACGAAGAGAAAGAACAAGGTCGATACCTCTATCCGGACTCCGTCGTCTGCGCCAGCGTCTGGTTTGACTTTCGCGGAGAAATAGACTCCCTCTATGTGCTTTCCGGGCCTATTGCTTTATACGAAGATGAATTCGCCAATCCAGAGGTACATTTCCTCGGATTCATTGAGAATAATAACCTGCTGATCGGCATTGCTTCCCTCGGCGAAGAAAACCCTCAAACCATCAGCTCGTTCGTGGATACTACTGCTCTGCAGATAAACAAAGAGCAATACAAATCCGTCTCAGACGCGTTCATGTCCCATCTACGGAATCTGGATGTCTGCTCATTTCTAATTTCTTCCTCCTTCATCAATTCTTCTGGACTGCTTGTGCCTGCTCATACGTGGCTTCGCTAGTAAAAGAATAATCAAGACCGCTCCGGCCCGGGAACCAAAACAGAATCCGCAGAGCAACGGATGCCATAAGAGACGTCGCGCACCCTTCCCGGCTGGGGAATGAGAATACCGGCCTCAACCAGGCGCTTGATGTCTCTTGCTGCGGTGTCCAGAGATACCTTTGAGAGTTTCGCCCAGTTCTTGGCGGTCAGCTTGCCCTCATAACCATCCAGAAAGACATTCAGGACCTGCTGCTCCCGATCCGAGAACGGAATGCCCGCATGTGTCTGCCAGAAAACCGCCTTGCAAAGAACACGGGAAAGGAGTTCGTCGGAGGCGTGGATAGCCCTGGACATACAGTCCAGATACCATATCAACCATGCGGTTATGTCTCCGTCCTGTTTCTGGGTACGCTCCAGGATGTCGTAATAGGATTTCTTGTCGGCATTGATCTGCCGGGACATGCTGAAATATCGCATCTGGCTGTCGTCGGCCTGCGAAAGCGACATATCGGCGATGGCCCTGCCGATGCGGCCGTTCCCATCGTCAAAGGGGTGGATGCAGACGAACCACAGATGCGAGATGGC
>ONMJ01000064.1 GCA_900318955.1 uncultured Bacteroidales bacterium | reverse complement strand
TTGAAGGATAGTTATTTTTACTCCTATTTTACACCCGATTACATCTTCTTCACTCGTAATCCGCTGATTTTCAAATATATACGAAAACATGTTCGAGTCTCGTTTTCCGCTCCAAACGCCTCGCAGAAATGCGTGGCGTTTTTGTTTGTGGGCAGGTGACGGTGGGGCCGTGAAAATGGGCCATCTCCTCGGGCATATCGGGCAAGGTCTGTAACCGCTTTGGGCAAGGTCTGTTTTTATCGTACAGACCTTGCCCATTCAATATGGCTTCCGCACTACTGAGAGCCCATTCTGGCGGGCAAGGTCTGCGCCTCGAAATCAAACCTTGCCCAAAAGTGCGGACCACCTTGCCCAAAAGCATCGCAGACCCTGCCCCAAACAGCCATGATGGCCCCTGCCGGCGGAATGGACTGGCAGGCAAAAAGACTTGAAGGAAAAGTCTTCACCGTGCGCTTCATAGACTCCGCCGGACAGATTCACCTTCAAGAAACCGGTATCGCACTCCTCCCCGGCGTCGATGAATATGAGATTGTGAAATAACGCTATTGGAGAAAGGGCCTATGCCCTTTTTCTTTTCGCCGCCGTGAGACTCTCGTCCTCTCCGCACGAAAGTGGCTCTCAGGTATCTGGGAGCCCTTTTTTGTGCATTTTTGTCGCGCCGTTGTTACGCCAAGTCTTTGGAGACAAGCAGAATTATGTCTATCTTCACACCGAAAACCCAAATGATACAAATATGAGGACTCGTTTATCTGCGCTTATGGCCGTCGGAGTGGCGACCTGCATTTTAATGACGCCGGGTTGTTCCCAGGTGGTTGAAAACACGTCTGTCAAGCCGGCCCTTGTCCAGAAAGACGGGACTACGCATTTTGAGGTGGACGGAAAGCCTTTCCTGATGTTGACAGGAGAACTCCACAACTCCACGAGTACCTCGGAAAGTTATATGGAGAGCATCGGGGTGTGGGAGCAGATGAAACATGGCCATTTCAACACGGTGATCGCTTCATGCTCGTGGGATGTGATTGAGGACAAGCAGGGCCATTACGATTTCACCTCCGTCGATCATGTAATCCGGAACGCGCGCGAGAACGGACTCAAGGTGGTGATGATCTGGTTCGCCAGTTGGAAGAACGGAAACTCCACCTATGCCCCCAGTTATATCAAGCGCGATCCGGTCAATTATCCCCTGGTGCAGACACCGGACGGCGGGTTCCTCGACGTTCTGTCCACCTTCGGCCAGGCGTCCCTCCAGGCGGACAGGGACGCCTATACGGCGCTGATGCGGCATATCAAGGAGGTTGACAAGGACTACACCGTGATCATGATGCAGGTGGAGAACGAGATGGGGATACTCGGTTCCGTGAGGGACTTTTCTCCAGCGGCCCAGAAGGCATGGGAGGGACAGGTCCCTGATGACCTCATGCAGTATCTCTCCAGCCATAAAGGGCGGCTCTTCCCGGAACTTGAAAAGGTCTGGAGCGAAAATGGACACAAGATGTCCGGGACCTGGGAAGAGGTATTCGGCAAGAGCCACGCCAAGGCCGAGGACCTGCTGACCGACTATCCCTACTATACGGAGGAAATCTTCCAGGCCTATCACTATGCCAAGTATGTGAACGAAATCACCGCAGCCGGCAAATCAGTCCACGATATCCCGATGTATGTCAACAACTGGCTCCGCCAGCCGGGAATGATCAACCCCGGACAGTTCCCTTCCGGGAGTCCGCTTCCGGAAGTCATCGACATTTGGAGGGCTGCTGCACCGGCGGTGGATTTCACGGCGCCGGACATCTACATCAGCGAATATGAATGGGTGCTGAGCCAATTCGCCCTGAGTGATAACCCGATTTTCATCCCGGAATGCAGGCTGGATGCGTCCAAGGCCCTCTATGCCTATGGTGAATATGACGCCCTCGGATTTGCTCCCTTTGGCTTCGACGGCCCCCAGAATGCAACCGGAGAGTATTCTGCCGACTTTGAAAACCTAGGCAAATGCTATGCAATCCTGTCCGGAATGGACCAGTTAATCATCAATAACTATGGCTCCGACCGGCTCCGCGGCCTGAGAGTGACGGAGGAGAATGCAAGCCCTTCCGTCGAGATGGGAGACTACATCCTCACCGCACGCTCTTCCGTCAGGAACCGACGCGCCTTCAACTATGGTCAGGGTGCCGCCCAGATGGCCCGGGAGAACGCGCAACTGGCGGCTGCCGCCCAGCAGCAGGCCCAGTCCGGAGCCCTCATCCTCCAGACTTCACCGGACGAGTTCTATATCGTCGGAATCAACGTATCGTTCTCATTCGCTTCGAAGGACGCCGGCTTCCAGGGAAGGATTCTTACCGACGCGATCGAGGAAGGAACCTTTGTGGATGGTCAATGGGTTCCTGGACGGAGACTCAACGGTGATGAGAACCGGGTCGGAATCAATGGCGTCGGTGCGGTGAGGGTTGTGCTCTACCCATCGACCGTTACGGCACAGGGGCGATAATCTTCGCCCCCTCACCGCACGGAGATTCCAGAAATAAAGCAACACGTTTTTACCGTCACTTACTTCGAGGGGGATCAAAGTTGGTCTGTGGATATCCCGGCGGATTTCAGTGGGAGCGAATAGCATCCCCCCAATCCATTCACGGGCGGAATCTATAACGGCGCCTCTCATTTGTACCCCACCTTAGCACATCGACGGTCTACCTTTACCGCCGATATGACCACCTACTACTGCCATACCCTTGAAGAAGCCTTGAAAAGAGCCAAAGTAGCCGGGAAAAGACCTGGTTGCTTCTATGGTGGTATTACAGTGAAGTCTGGAAAGAAGGGGTTCGCGATCTATCGGGAAGGGAAAGTCGTTGAGCAGTATTCGGTTATTGGGAATTGGAAAACTGGCCGGATGTGATTATCTTTGCTATAAGGATTGTCTTCCTAAGCCTGTTTTCTTGGTTAGAGAAATTATTGTTTTATGGTTTATTTTATTTGATGTTTGTTATGCTAGTTGATTTTTTTACCCAGAATATTTGGGGCATTATTATTTTAAGTGTTCTCTGCGGCATTGTTGGCTCCATTTTCGGGGCTTTACTTTATAGTTCGCTACAGAAAAGGTATAAAAACAAGAAGACAATAAAGTATCTTGTTAGAGTTGGGAAATATTTCGGGAGCGGAGCAAGGACTGTTCATGCGATGAGGCAGACTTCTTTTCATCAAGTATTGCTGGTTGGAGATTATCTTAAAGAGATTGTGATTTCTGCCTTCAAAATTATCATGTATGGTATCGTTTCCCTGGCTTTATTGATTCTCTTGCGAGACTACTGGATTGCTTCTCCATTTATTATTGGAATTACCGGCGTATTATGTGGCGTGGAGTTTAAGCGCCTTCGCGAGTTCATTTTGATATATCGGCAGATGTTCGAATATGTTTACGGTGAGGAGTACTTTAAGTCTGAGATGGAGGGTATTAAACAGCATTGGGATACCTTGAAAAAGAAATAGAATGATAATTTGAGAATTGTTTTTATAAAGGAGCGAGAAAAAAAGAACCGCTACCCAAATCTTCCTTCATAATGGGTATTAGCGGTTCTTTGTTTTTATCATATATCCGGCTACATCAGAGGTGCGGGTTCGGCAATGATACAACTTGAGTGTCCTGCCTCTCCTTTCCCGGCTCCTGATGTTGTCCTGTCCTCTTCGGCTCAGGCATCAAGGGATTTTTCTGGTGTCCGGATGTTCTTTTTATAACGGTTTCTTTTCTACAATT
>ONMJ01000065.1 GCA_900318955.1 uncultured Bacteroidales bacterium | reverse complement strand
CGTCCTTTGAGGAATCCGTTGTAGGTGTCGATGTAGTCCCATACGTCGGCCCCGGATTTCTCGTACAGGGATAAGAAACCATCCAAATAGCTGTCATAGGCTGCTTTTCTGAGGGTATCATTGCTCCCAGCACCCAAAACTACAATGCAGTAGGCTCTCAGCAGATTCAGGGCGGAATTATCCGGGTGGGCTCTGAGGCACAGCAACGTGGCACCATAGAGGTGTTTGACATTCTCTATCTCACTTCCGGAGGGGTCGTTCATCATGATGCCGATGTATTTGCTTACTATGTTGAAATCATTCCGTCCCTCGGCATCGGTGTCCTCGGTAAGGGAATATGGCTGTCCGTTGACTTGATACCCGGTTCGAGCATACTTTGAGTTGAAGTACAGATGAATAAACTCCTTCAGCCAAAGCTCGTTGCCTCGTTTGGAAGACTCCTCAAGACTCTGTTCGCAGGCGAAACGCATGTCTTCTATTGCGCGGTATCGTTTTGTTTTGAGGCTGGAATAAATGAATCTGGTCAAATAAGCAAGGCATTTTTCCATGTAGTTCTTTCCTTCCACGCCATCAATCTCCTGAACCTTGAGGGTCGCCTGCTCAGGAGAGTAGTATTTCAAGAAGAAATCCATCATGGACTTCTGGAATTCCTCGTCGGAACGTTTCTTGATTTTCAGTTCATAGCTTTCAGACAGATAATCAATGGTCACGTCCTCCACGAGTCCCATACAGCACATTCTGTAGATGGCTTTGTCCGTATCGTCCTTGTCCCTTTTGCGGCAGAATTCTTTTTTCAGGTTCTCGAAAATGTCATTACGTCCGTGATAGCGCAGCCAGTTGGTATCTTTGGAAGCCCGGGCAATTCTGGAAAGCAGGTCCTCAAAGCTGTCGATACCACGGAGGGAGATGCTTTCAACACTGTTCCATCCCATCGTTGACGCAATGGATCCAATTTCTGCAAGAACACGAGATTCATAATCGTCCAGATCTGTCGCAAGCTGATTTTTCCATGTTACGGTAACATAAATATAGCCGTTCTCATCCGCTTCTTCCAATGCGCCAAATATACCTTCAGATTCGTTATTCACACCTCTGGCGGGCTTGCGAAGTGCTGTTGCAGAATGGTCTTTATAGGAACTAAGTATGCTGATGAGCTGCTCAGTAATTCTAATACAATCTTCAAGACGAAATTCCTGACATCTGTAATTATAATTGGCGTTAAGGTTGTCAAGGAACAAGTACCCGTATTGCCTGTCGGGAGATTCCTTCGATTGAATACGGATTCCGCGGTCCTTGTCGAGTTTAATAGCCACATCCTCAAATCCTGATTCGTCCCTGAGACGGTTTTGAACCTCAAGGAGCATTGTAGGACTGGCATTGAGTATCCGCCATGTCAGTTCTTTCAGCATCATCTCTTCCTTGAATTGACCACGGAATGAATTGTTATGGAAGAACATGACGATATCCTTGTCCACACTCTCAGAGAATTCCCTTCCGCGGATTATCTGCAAGATGGCCTGGGTCTGGTCTTCGGGAGTTCCGTTTGATCTGCAAAGATCCGGTAAATCCTCCAGCAGAACAATCTTATTCAAGTAATTCTCAAGCCATACAGGATCATTGGCCCCCATTTCAAAGCGAATGTCGTTCACTTTGTCCGGAGTCAAAATGATATACTCTGATGAATCATACAGGATATATGAGACTGCATGTCCTTGATCGCGACCGGCACGACCTGCCTCCTGCACGTAGCTTTCAATAGATGAGGGGTGGTTGATGTGGATGCCAAAGCGGATATTCGGCTTGTCGATGCCCATGCCGAATGCTTTCGTAGCCACCATCATATTCAGCTTGTTGTCATTGAACAGCTTCATGTCCCCTTCTGGGTTGTCGCCGCCTACAAAGGTCCCGACCGAGAGCCCCTTGTATTGACTTCGGAGGAAAGAGGCGACACCAGGAATGATCTTGTCGTACTGTTCATTGTCTTCAACGCCGAAGGCTCCTCTTCTGTGTGGGCAGAAAACCAGGCCTGCGTGTCTGTAAAGCCCATCCTTTTCAGGAAGGTAAATCGACTTCGCGTCGAATTCCGGCAAGTGACATGAACCTCTATC
The DNA here is from genome assembly GCA_900318955.1 of uncultured Bacteroidales bacterium. Lineage (GTDB taxonomy): Bacteria > Bacteroidota > Bacteroidia > Bacteroidales > UBA932 > Cryptobacteroides. Next base: position 1,398 of record ONMJ01000065.1, on the reverse strand, counting down.
GTTATTGTTGATTCGTTCAATGTCATTCGGTATTTTCCTCAATAACCCTGACAGGGTCCTTCTTTTAGCCTCAGAAACGGTATTCTTTATGTCCCGTTCGGAACTGGATGCCAAAACGAACGGTGTCTTCTGGTCTTCTTCGAAATGGGGTGTTACCTCAAGGACTTTGTATTGCAGTTCAGGTCTTGTGTCATCCTCCGGCCTGACAATGGTTTCGCTGTCGATGGCCAGCGCCCCTCCCAGCGTAAGCTCTCGTTCGACATCAGCCAGCACATCAAAAGACGCAGTCGCGGTGAGCCCGATTACCGGGAGGGACCGACCGCTCCCGGTCTGCATGTAATTGATCATGTTCCTGCCAAGATGCAGGTATGAGGTGCGGAAATCATGCCCCCACTCGGAAACACAATGGACTTCATCGATGACGCCATATGAGAAATATACATGATTCTTATCTGTCATTGTGGACAGGCTAAGCCGGAAATTCTTCATCATGAACCTCTCAGGGGAGAGCATCATGAATAAGACGTTGCCATCTTGCAAGCGGTTGAGTTTCTTTGCCTTTTCGTGGATATCCATCCCGCTGTGAACGCATTCGCTTGCGTCAATCCTGAGGTTCCGCAGCCCCCGGATTTGATCGACCATGAGGGAAACCAGCGGATCGACCACAATGGCGACACCCGGTTGCAGCATGCACGAGAGCTGGTAAGTGAGTGATTTGCCGCCTCCCGTGGGGAGTAGACCGATAGTCGTCTTGTCAGACAACGCCCGGCTTAGAATGGGAAGTTGTCCAGGTCGGAGTGCGCGTTTCCTGAAAATGTCTTGAAGGAAATATTCCAACAGGAATCTCCGCTCAGGGATATCCCGGTAGCTGCCTGAATCATCCTTTGTGACAAAGGCAGGGTACTGGATATGAGTTGCAGAGCAGATAGTGCGCTCCCTTTTTTTGTAGTGAGATGACCGGGCTATGAAGGTGGCCCCGGATTCAACCCTCAGCGGGAGAGCATCGATATTGTCGCGGAGCAGCATCGAGATGTCAATGCAAAGGTCAAAGGGCTTATCGGGGATATCCAGTAAGACTGGATTTCCACAATGGAGCCGGGACGAAGCGAATTCCTTTGTTGAAACAATTGTGAGTTTTATATCAGGAAGATTATCTCCTGCACCTTCCAATTGACTTAACGTCGACAACCTGGTTTTAAAATCCTCTACGGCTATCGCCCCGCAGGGGACATCACGCTCGACGATGACAATATCCCAAGAGCGGGAAGACAAGGACAGGGCCCCGGAGAAAACAGCCTCAATGAGGATTCTTTCGACACGAGCCACGGCCAGAGGTGAGAGCACGACTTGAAGGGTGTCCAGCCATCGTCCTTCCAATGGTCTGGCCATATTCTCCTT